>CAZXNH010000001.1:0-2499 GCA_964641615.1 uncultured Ectothiorhodospiraceae bacterium
ACGACCTTCGGGTTATGAGCCCGACGAGCTGCCTGACTGCTCCACCCCGCATCAGGAGGAGCGAATTATAGGGATGTGGTCCGAACATTGCAAGACCAGGAAGCGCCTTATTGGCATCTATCCGTGATGATTCCAGTCGTGGCGCCAGATAAAGCCTGGTAGTGCGAAAACAAAGAACAAAGAAAGTGTAACCACATAGAACTCCCAGTCCTGCGCATGTATCTCCCCGTTTAGCCTCTGCTCAAGCCCCAGACCAACAAGACCAATAAGGAGGTAAAGCAGGAACCATTCAATGAGCCTCATCCAGATGGGTTTAATCCCAGAAGGCAATGCCGGTAACAAAAGGAAACGTCGCTCTGTCAGCCAGGGAAGATTTGCCGTGATGAGGGCGATAATGAGGTATGCCCAGATGAAGCCGGAAGCACTCATGAAAGGGCCTGTATACAAAGTGTCATCAGAACACCTGGCATGATGCCAAATACCAGCACCATCAAGCCATTGGCGCCGAGCACAAGACTGACGTCCAGTGACTTTGCAGGAACGGGCTCTTCTATCGGCTTATCAAAGTACATGATTTTGACAATACGTAGATAATAGAAGGCACCAATCACCGACATAATGACGGCAAAAATAGCCAGGCCAATCATATCGGCCTCCACGACTGACTGCAGCACAACCAGCTTGGCATAAAAACCCGCTGTTAGCGGCACACCTGCCATTGAAAACATAATGAGCAACATCAGGAAGGCGAGCCATGGACTTCTGTCATTAAGCCCTCTGAAATCATCGATCTGATCGGACTCAAAGCCTTTACGACTCAGCACCATGATCATACCGAAACCGCCGAGAGCAGTCAGCGCATAGACGATGGTGTAGAACAACGAGGCGGCATATCCTGAGCTTACCCCTGACAGGAAACCCATCATCAGGAAGGCCACATGTGAAATGGTTGAATAGGCCAGCATACGCTTGATATTGGTCTGTGCGATAGCTATGACGTTACCGGCCACTAGCGACAATACGACCAGGATAAAAAACATATCCCGCCAGCTGCCCTGGGCGACATCCAGACCTTCAACCAGCAGCCGGACAATCATGGCAAAAGCCGCCAGTTTTGGCGCTGTCCCCAGATACAAGGTTACTGAGGTCGGGGCGCCATGATAAACATCGGGAACCCACATATGGAATGGCACAGCTCCGAGCTTGAAGGCAACACCAGCCATGATAAAGGCCAGGCCAAACAACATAGGCAGATTGAGCATATCTCCACCCACCATGAGCCGATTATTTATCTCGTGAATCTCGAGTGTGCCGGTCAGTCCATACAGCATCGACATGCCATATAGCAGCATGCCGGAGGCAATCGCACCAAGCACGAAGTATTTCATAGCTGCCTCGGAGGCCTGACTGGAGTCACGATTAAAAGCCACCATGGCATACAGGGACAGCGACATCAGCTCCAGGCCCAGATAGAGTGTGATCATGCTACCCGCCGATATCAGGATCATCATACCCAGCATGCCAAACAGACCTAGCACGAAGTACTCACCTCGATACATGCCCCGCTCAGCCAGGTAAGGCCTCGAATACAGGAACACCACAGCCGTAACGATATAAACAACACTCTTGAGCAGGATACTCAGCGAATCAGATACATAAGTTCCATTAAAGCTAACGCGCACCGAGTCATGTGCCCCAACAAGGGTAATTACCAGGGCACCGACCAGGGTTAGCTGCGTCAGAAAATACGTCCAGCCTCTCTGTTCCTGTTTCAGGAAGAGGTCTACAACAAGGATCAGACAGGCCATACCCGCAACGAAAAGTTCGGGTAGTACCGCGATCAAATCAGGAACAATAAAGTTCATTAAACATGTTCACCTATAACTTCGACGCCATCATCTGCTGTATCAGATGATCAACAGAAGCATGCATCACGTCCAGCAGAGGCGCTGGCCACAAACCAAGTCCCAGCACAGCAATCGCCAACAAGGAAAGCACGAGGAATTCGCGCTTATTGATGTCCTTCAGTTTCGCCACATTCTCATTCGCCACTTCACCAAAAATAACGCGTTTAACCAGCCACAGGGTGTAAGCGGCACCAACAATCAGGGTGGTCGCAGCGAGGAAGGCTATCCAGAAATTAGCCTTGAAGCTTGCAAGAATGACCATGAATTCGCCAACAAAACCTGAAGTGCCTGGCAGTCCTGCATTGGCCATGGCAAACAGAACATAGAATGCAGCGAAAGTCGGCATGGTATTCACCACACCACCATAATCTGAAATTTCGCGGCTATGGACACGGTCGTAGAGAACGCCGACGCCCAGGAACATGGCTGCAGAGATGAAGCCATGTGAGACCATTTGCACCATCCCGCCCTCGATGCCCATGGCAATACCGGCTGTATCGCCGGTACTTTCGAGTATCATGTACGCAATAAAGAAGCCCAGCGTAACAAAGCCCATATGAGCAATGGATGAATAGGCAATCAGCTTCTTCAT
>CAZXNH010000001.1:2599-176057 GCA_964641615.1 uncultured Ectothiorhodospiraceae bacterium
CCGCTGCAGGTCCAGTATTTCGAAACTACCTGAAAGTGTGTACATGTAGATCAGGGAGATCAGCATGAACACCGAACCCAGGAAGGTATAAAGAAAGAACTTGATACTGGCATAGACCCTTCTGGGGCCACCCCAGATACCGATCACCAGGTACATGGGTATCAGCATGGCCTCAAAGAATATGTAAAACAGAATTGCGTCCAGGGCAGCAAAAACACCGACCATAATGCCTTCCATGATCAGGAAGGCCGCCATGTACTGGGCAACGCGATACTGAATAACTTCCCAGGCTGCGATCACGACCAGAATGGTAATAAAGGTCGTGAGCACAATGAGCGGCATGGAGAAACCATCGACGCCCAGATGGTAGTTAACGTTGTATGCCTCGTACCAGGGGATATATTCCTCGAACTGCATCAGGTGCGTACTGGAATCAAAACCGGTCCACAGTGGGATGCTAGCCAGGAAAGTCAGGATAGAGACACCCAGGGCCAGGCGACGCGCACCATCAGGAGACTTATCACCAGCCAGGAGTACTATGATGCCGCCAATAATTGGCAGCCAGATCACCAGGCTAAGTAATGGCAGGTCAGCAAACATGCAGCAACCCTTTCAGTTCACCATAGTTCATAAAATCACATACCAGCCCAGCAGCCCGACAAGGCCGAGGATCATTGCAAAGGTGTAGTGGTACAGGTAACCCGTCTGGACGTGACGAATTTCCACCGAGAAAAACTCAACGACTCTGGCTGCCCCATTGACGATGAGGCGGTCAATCAGGAATGCATCCCCTACTTTCCAGAACAGTCGGCCCAGCCCGACACTGCCGCGTGCAAACACCAACTGGTTAAACTCATCTGCAAAGTACTTGCGGTCGAGCAGGACATAAAGCCAGTTGAAACGTGCCCTGATATTTTCAGCAATCTCAGGCCGTTTCATATAGATAAACCAGGCTGTTGCCAGGCCCGCAAACGCCAGATACACGGCAGGCCCCTTGAATCCGTGCGCTATGAATCCACCAATGCCATGATAGATTTCCTGCAGATGCGCGATCGCAACATGTTCAGGAGACACATAAATCACGCCATCAAAGAAATCACCCATCACAACAGGATCAATCAGAACACCGGCGATTACTGAAGGAATAGCCAGCAACACTAGTGGCAATGTGACAACCCAGGGCGATTCCTTCGGATCCCCACCATGACTACCATGCCCATGATGATCATGGTGCTCATGTTCGCGGAAACGCTCATCCGTGTGGAAAACCAGGAAGAACATCCGGAAGCTATACAGCGCCGTAACAAAGACACCAGCAAGAACCAGCCAGTAGGCGAAACCAGCACCAGGTACATTGGCAAAGTGCACTGCTTCAATAATCGAGTCTTTAGAAAAGAACCCGGAGAAACCTGGAAAACCAATCAGGGCAAGACTGCCTATCAGGCTCGTCCAGTAAGTAATGGGCATGTACTTCTTCAGGCCACCCATTTTGCGGATGTCCTGTTCATGATGCATGGCAATAATCACAGAACCAGCCGCCAGGAACAACAGTGCTTTAAAGAAGGCGTGAGTCATCAGGTGGAAAATGGCTGCCGAGTACGCAGATGCCCCCAGGGCGACGGTCATATAGCCCAGCTGAGACAATGTCGAATAGGCCACCACCCGCTTGATGTCATTTTGTACGATACCGATCAGCCCCATGAAGAAGGCCGTGATCGCACCAATGATCAGGACAAACGACAGGGCCGTAGTAGACAGCTCATACAGAGGTGACATGCGACTGACCATGAAGATGCCTGCAGTGACCATGGTGGCCGCATGAATCAGTGCCGAGATAGGTGTTGGGCCTTCCATGGAATCAGGCAGCCAGACATGTAATGGCACCTGGGCCGACTTACCCATGGCACCGATAAACAACAGGATACAGATCACTGTCATCACGGACCAGTCCGTGCCCGGGATGACCTGCATGGTCTGACCAGCTACAGAAGGTGCTGCTGCAAAAACCTCTGCATAATCCAGGCTACCCATGTACATCAGGATCGCGGCAATGCCGAGTACAAAACCGAAATCGCCCACGCGGTTAACCAGGAATGCCTTCATATTGGCAAAGATGGCCGTTTCTTTTTTGTAATAGAAACCGATCAGGAGATAGGAAACCAGGCCCACAGCCTCCCAGCCAAAGAACAACTGCATGAAGTTGTTCGACATGACCAGCATGAGCATCGAGAACGTAAACAGCGAGATGTAGCTGAAGAAACGGATATAGCCATCATCATCATGCATATAGCCAATGGTGTAGATATGCACCATCAGAGAGACGAAGGTCACGACAACCATCATCAGGGCTGTCAGGTTGTCGATCAGGAAACCTACTTCAAAATTAATCCCGTCACTGACCAGCCAGGTGTAAACCGTGCCGTTATAAGGCTCCATGCCATCGAGGAACAGGGCTTTGGCAACAATAAGTGACAATACAAAGGAAGTGGCCACACCCAGTATGGTGATGGTATGCGCTCCGGTCCTGCCTATGAAACGGCCAAACAACCCAGCAACAATGGCACCAAAGAGCGAAGCAAGTGGGATCAGGAGATAAATGGTTTCCATGCCCTACCCCTTCAGCTCATCGAGGTCGCGCACATTGATCGTGCGACGATTTCTGAACAGGACAACCAGGATTGCCAGCCCGATTGCTGCTTCAGCCGCTGCAACGGTGAGGATAAAGAACACGAACACCTGGCCGGCAAGGTCCTGAAGGAAATACGAAAAGGCAACAAAGTTGATATTCACAGCAAGCAACATCAACTCGATCGACATCAGAATAACAATCAGGTTTTTGCGGTTCATGAAGATACCCGCAACACTGAGCGAGAACAGAATCGCGGCAAGAATAAGATAATGATTGAGGCCTATCATGAGTCTTTCTCTGCCTCCATCTTTACAACCCTGACTCGATCACCGGCCTTCACCTTGATCTGCTCTGAAGGATTCTGGTGATGCGTATCTGGCCTGCGCCTTAGCGTCAGGGTAATCGCCGCGATAATCGCCACCAGGAGTATCAGTGAGGCAATCTCGAAGGGATAAACATATTCGGTGTACAAAACCTCACCCAGCGCACGGGTGTTGTCATAATCAGCGGGTGCAGCTGCTGGCCGCCCTACTCTAAAGACACTGGCTCCCACCACGATAATCAGTTCGGCCAGCATCACCGAGGCAACAAGCACCGCGGCTGGCATAAAGCGTATGAAGCCTTCACGCAATTTCACGAGATTAATATCGAGCATCATGATGACGAATATAAACAGGACCATCACGGCACCAACATAAACCAGCACAAGCACGAGACCCAGGAACTCTGCCTCCAGGCTTACCCAGAGCATTGCGGTGGTAAAGAACACCAGAACCAGGTGCAGCGCAGCAAGAACCGGGTTACGAACCGTGATCATGCGCAGGGCCGAAAGCACCATAATGGTGCTGAATAGATAGAATATGAACTGGTCTGCAGTAATCATGGCCATTACCGATAAGGTGCATCCGCCGCTCGGTCAGCAGCAATCTGTTCTTCGTGCTTGTCACCCATGGCCAGTAACTTTTCCTTGGTCATGATGGCGTCTTCACGATTCTCAAAGTGATATTCGTATACACGGGTTTCCACAATCGCATCGACTGGGCAGGCTTCTTCACAGAAGCCGCAGAAGATGCATTTAAAGGTATCGATATCGTAACGGGTAGTTCGTCGAGTACCGTCTGCTCGTTCTTCTGACTCAATAGTAATCGCGTTAGCCGGACAGACAGCCTCGCATAATTTACAGGCAATACAACGTTCTTCGTTATTGGCATAACGTCTCTGTGCATGCAGTCCGCGAAAGCGAGGTGATTGTGGCGTTTTCTCTTCCGGGTACTGAATCGTTATTTTCCTGCCAAACAGATAATGACCCGTCACACGCATGCCCTTGAGCAGCTCCATGAACAGGAAGCTTTTCAGGTAATGATATATATTTACTTTCATTATCTTTGCCTCCCTAAACCAACCATGGCTGCCAGCCCAGGGCAATGGCTATACCTTCGCCAAAGATCCAGACGATAGTGACTGGAATCAGTACCTTCCAGCCCAGGCGCATAATCTGGTCATAGCGATAACGTGGGAATGTCGCCCTGAACCACAGATATAACAAAAGGAAGAATGCTGTTTTTACCGCAAGCCAGGCAAACCCGGGGACCCAGGCAAACCAGGACTCCATAAAGGTGCCTTCAAAGGGAGACAACCAGCCACCCAGGAACATAATTACTGTCAGCACCGAGATCAGGATCATGTTGGCGTATTCGGCAAGGAAAAATAGCGCAAAAGCCATGCCGGAGTATTCAACATGAAATCCGGCAACAATCTCGGACTCACCCTCGGCCACATCAAACGGCGCACGGTTGGTCTCAGCAACACCCGAGATGAAATAAACAGCGAACAGACCAATCAGTGGCAGGAAGAACCAGTTCGTAATGCCGCCAGATTGAGCCAGTACGATCTGACTCAGGTTCATGCTACCGGAAGCCATCAACACACCGACCAGGGCAAAACCCATGGCGATTTCATAGGCCACTACCTGTGCAGCGATACGCATGGCACTCAAGATGGCGTATTTCGAGTTAGATGCCCAGCCTGCAATCAGAACCCCATACACACCAACTGATGTCATAGCCAGCAGATAAAGCAGGCCGGCATTCACATCAGCAAGCACCACGCCTTTGTCAAAGGGAATGACTGCCCAGGCAGCAAAGGCTGGTGCAAAACTCAGGATTGGTGCAATCAGGAAAAGGTAGCGGTTGGAGTGCGTAGGCACCACCACTTCCTTGAACATGGCCTTAACCGTATCGGCGATAGGTTGCAGCCAACCACGCCAGCCAACCCGGTTGGGGCCGATACGAATCTGCATGTAACCAATGATCTTACGTTCTGCGTAGGTCAGATAGGCAACGGCAAGCACCAGTGGCAGGATAATCGCAACGATACGTACAAGGATCCAGATGACTGTCTGGAGCCCTTCAGGCAACATATTCCACAATGATATGAACCAGTCGATCATCGCTATACCTTGCTCACATCAATCGGGCCATAATAATCTGCCAGATCAACGGTCTCGTTAATCCCCCTGGGTACAAACACGCAACCAGCAGGTACGCTGTCATCGACACGTACGGCAAGACTGGTAGAAGCATCAGACTGACGCAGTAAAACACGATCTTCATTACCTACACCCAGGGCCTCAGCCAGTTCGCTACCAATTACGCAAACCGATTGGGCATCAGGTGTCTTCTGTAAGGACTCGGCTCGGCGGGTCATCGAGTCCGCGGCATAGATCGCGGCATGAGGCAGAGAACGTACTCCGTCTAACATGGCTGGGGTAGACATAACGGCATCTGGGATATAGGTGTTGTCGAAGACGTAGTCAGGAGAGAAACGAGATTTAATTTCTTCCCGGACTTCCTCTGAGCTCATCTGCTCGAATCCGTCCTTACCCGTCAGGTTGCCCAGCACACGCAATATCTTCCAGCCAGGACGGGCATTACCCTCAGGCCTGGTGCAACCATTAAAGCTCTGCCAGCGACCCTCGGCATTCACATAGGTGCCTGAAGACTCCGCATATGTCGCCAGCGGCAGAAGCACATCTGCATAATCACGCATTTTATCGCTAACGAAAGGCGAGATATTGACAACGAAGTCTGCAGACTTGAGATGGTTTACCAGTTTTGCGCCATTGAGCACATCATGCTCAGGTTCGACATTAAACAGCACATAGTTATTTAGTGGCTTGTCCAGCATCTCGGCAGTATGCATCCCCTGCTTTTCAAGCCTTTCTGCGGCCACACCACGATGCGGCACCATGCCGGATAGCCAGCCGCCTACTGCGTTACCCCCCTCAGGCAGATAGCCAAAGCGATGACCACAGGCTTTCGAAATGGTATGGGCCAGCGCACGCAGCTGCGGGGCATAAGGGCTATTCAACGCCCAGCTACCCAGCAGGATATTGCCATCGTTCCTCATGGTCAGGACTGAAGCAAAACTGTCAATTCTTTCATAATCCTCTGCCGCCTCGAGCATAGGCGTAACTTCCGATGACGGGGCATAGCCCTTGATTTCACATACACGGCGTGCCACAGAGGCAAGGAAGGCAACCATACCTTCCGGGGTATCGATGTGCTGAGCGCCTAAATCGAAGTTGTACTGGTAATCCATGGGATTCAGGGCCAGCGCAATACCGCCAAACAGCACTGACTGACGTACCATGTGGCCTAGCAAAGGCTGTTCCTTGCGGATATTGGCACCGATCAGGAAACACATAGGACTTTCCCTGACCTCTTCAAAGGAGTCACCAAGCCAGGGGAATATCGGCATCTGATCCTGGTCAGAGAAATCACTCTGCCCAAGACGGTGATCCAGGTTTGCAACACCCAGGTCCCGCATCAGTTTCTGAAAAAGATACATCTCCTCCAGCGTGGCGGTTGGTGAAACCAGGCCTGCGGTATGATCAGGCACTGCAGCAAGCAGGGCCTCTACCGTCATATTCAATGCGGTATCCCAGTCTGTTTCCTGCCACTTGCCTTTGACCTTGATCATCGGTGACTTGAGGCGTTGCTCTGAATTCATCGCTTCATAACTGAAACGATCGCGATCAGAAAGCCAGCATTCATTCACACCTTCATTTTGCCGGGGTACAACACGTACCATTTCGTTGTTTCGGGTATGTACATAAACATTAGAGCCAATACAGTCATGCGGTGCTACTGAGGCATGCTGTACCATTTCCCAGGCACGGGCGGCATAACGGGAAGGCTTGGCAGTCAGCGCCCCTACAGGGCACAGGTCAATCACATTGCCCGATAACTCGGAGGCAATGCTATGTTCCACATAAGTGCCGATTTCCATATATTCGCCACGGCCGGTAGCACCCATTTCACGAAGCCCGGCAATCTCTTCGCCAAAACGAACACAGCGTGTGCAGTGAATGCAACGCGTCATTTCCGTTGCGATTAAGGGACCGATATCCTTGTCCTTAACTACACGTTTGTTTTCGACATAGCGAGACACGTCTTCACCATACCCCATGGCGACATCCTGCAGCTCACACTCACCACCCTGGTCACAGATTGGGCAGTCCAGGGGATGGTTAATCAGCAAAAACTCCATGGTGCCCTTCTGGGCTGCCAGTGCTGCCGGAGATTTTGTGAATACTTTCATACCGGCCCCGATCGGAGTAGCACAGGCAGGCATAGGCTTTCTGGCATTTTCTATTTCAACCAGGCACATGCGACAGTTGGCAGCAACAGATAACTTACGGTGATAACAGAAACGCGGTATATGGATGCCGGCCTGGTCCGCAGCATCAATCAGCATGGCACCGTTCTCCGCTTCGACCTTCTTACCATCGATCTCGATTGTTACGCGATTCTCAAACATGTCTGTTTTAGCTTCCTTCTACCATGCTACGACCATGTTCAATGTAGTACTCAAACTCTTCCCTGAAGTGCTGAATGAAACTTCGCACGGGCATAGCTGCAGCATCACCCAGTGCACAGATTGTTCTGCCCTCAATCTTTGCGGCCACGTCATCCAGTCGCTCCAGGTCTTCTGGCAATCCTTTCCCCTCGACGATGCGGGTCAGCATGCGATAGAGCCAGCCTGTACCTTCCCGGCAGGGCGTACACTGGCCACAGGACTCAGAGAAATAAAAACGGGATATACGGCGCAGGGCCTTTACCATATCAGTAGTTTCGTCCATGACTATCACGGCGCCTGAACCCAGCATTGACCCAACATGGCTTATCGAGTCGTAATCCATGTTGGCCTGCATCATCTGTTCGCCAGGTACTACCGGTACGGAAGACCCACCAGGGATAACGGCCTTGAGTTTTCTACCATTAAGCACACCGCCAGCAAGCTCAAGGAGTTCGGGGAATGGTGTACCCATCGGAATTTCATAATTGCCAGGCTTATTCACATGCCCTGAAACCGAGAACAGCTTCTCACCACCTGCACTGGGAATACCCAGCTCCAGAAACCACTCGCCACCCTCGCGCATAATGGCCGGAATAGAGGCAAGAGACTCGGTATTGTTAATTGTTGTGGGCCGTCCATACAGGCCGTAGTTAGCAGGAAATGGTGGCTTGTAACGCGGCTGCCCTTTCTTACCTTCTAGTGACTCAAGCAACGCCGTTTCTTCTCCACAGATATAGGCGCCCGCACCCAGAGACCCGTAAACATCCACACTGATGCCGCTATCCATGATGTTTTTACCCAGGAGTCCTGCTTCATAGGCCTCCTTGAGTGCATGTTCAAAACGGATAAAAGGCTCATCCATGAATTCGCCGCGCATATAGTTATATGCGCGCTCAGCACCTATGGCGTAGGCGCCGATCGCCATGCCTTCGATCAGGGCATGCGGATTAAAGCGCAGGATATCCCTATCTTTACAGGTGCCCGGCTCTGATTCATCTGAATTACAGACCAGGTATTTCTCACCCGGTGTATGGCGCGGCATGAAACTCCATTTCAGACCGGTCGGGAAACCAGCTCCACCGCGGCCACGAAGATTTGAGGTCTTTACATTCTCGATGATGTCATCTGGTTGCGTCTTTTCACGCAGAATCTTTTTCCAGGCTTGGTATCCACCTGTCTTAATATAATTCTCCAACGACCAGGGATCGGTCTCGAACTGCAGCGTTGTAAAACAAACCTGATTTGTCATCTGCTTACTCGAGACCATCCAGAATCTCATCCACCTTTTCTGGCGTGAGATTCTCGTAATAAACATGGTCAACCTGCATCATGGGTGCACCACAACAGGCTGCCAGGCATTCCTCTTCCTGCTTCAAGTAGAACTTGCCGTCTGGAGTCGACTCTCCCCTTTTAATACCCAGTTTATTCTCAATGTGATGCACGATCTCTTCACCACCACGCAGCAGACAGGAGATATTGTCGCAGACCGCAATGGTATGACGACCGACTGGCTTCAGCTCATACATGGAATAGAAACTGGCCACTTCGTAAACAGCAATCGCTGGCAGGTCCAGATAATCTGCTACAGCGTCCATCTGCTCTACCGAGAGATAGAGTTCTTCATGCTGTACTGCACGCAATGCTGCAAGTACAGCTGAGCGCTTTTGCTCTTTCGGGTATTTGCTCAGCCAGTGATCGATCTCTTCACGCACATGCGTGGATAACAGATCGCTCTTGTTAGTCGAAGACTGTGACATCAGCGGTCTATCTCTCCAAATACGATATCCTGGGTACCAATGATGGCAACAACATCCGCCAGCATATGACCGCGAGACATTTCATCCATAGCCGCAAGGTGGGCAAAACCAGGTGCCCTGATTTTCAGACGATAAGGTTTATTCGATCCATCAGAAACCAGATAAACACCAAACTCACCCTTAGGATGCTCTACAGCGGAATACACTTCACCGGGTGGGAGCGTGTAGCCTTCGGTGAAAAGTTTGAAATGATGAATCAGTGACTCCATATCATCTTTCATTGCTTCACGATTTGGTGGTGTCACCTTATGGTCATCAAGCATGACCGGCCCTGGGTTGGTTCTTAGCCAGTCTACACACTGTTTGATAATACGATTGGACTGACGCATCTCTTCCATACGTACCAGGTAGCGGTCGTAACTGTCACCGTTTGTACCTACCGGTATATCAAAATCCACCTTGTCATAGGCGGCATATGGCTGCTTCTTACGTATATCCCATTCAACACCTGAACCACGCAGCATTGGACCTGTAAAACCAAGCTGGAAGGCCCGTTCGGGGGAAACGGTGCCAATACCCACAAGACGCTGCTTCCAGATACGGTTATCAGTTAACAGGGTTTCATATTCATCGACACGCTGAGGAAAGCTTTCTGTGAATGCCTCAATGAAATCAAGCAGGCTCCCCTCACGAGTTTCATTTAAGGCATCAACTTCTTTCTGAGAATGCCACTTCGAAGCCTGATATTTAGGCATGCTGTCAGGTAGGTCGCGATATACCCCACCAGGGCGATAATAGGTTGCATGCAGACGTGCGCCTGAAACTGCCTCGTAACAATCCATCAGGTCTTCGCGCTCACGGAAGGCATAGAGGAACATGGTCATAGCACCCACATCCAGACCGTGCGTGCCAATCCACATCAGGTGATTCAGGATTCGGGTAATTTCATCGAACATGGTGCGGATGTACTGAGCCCGAACTGGTGCCTCAATACCCAGCAGCTTTTCAATCGCAAGCACATAGCCGTGTTCATTACACATCATCGACACATAGTCGAGCCGATCCATATAACCAATACTCTGGTTATAGGGCTTACTTTCAGCGAGCTTTTCTGTACCTCTGTGAAGCAGGCCAATGTGCGGGTCTGCACGCTGAATCACCTCGCCATCCATTTCCAGCACCAGACGCAACACACCATGCGCAGCTGGATGCTGGGGACCGAAGTTCAGCGTGTAATTACGTATTTCAGGCATCGTTACCCTCTACGCTATCAGAGGTGTAACGACTATCGTCTCGGACCACCCTGGGAATATTCACCCTGGGCTCAATACTAACCGGCTCATAAATGACACGCGCAAGATTAGGGTCATAACGCATTTCCACATGGCCCACCAGAGGAAAGTCTTTTCTCAGTGGATGACCAACGAAACCATAGTCTGTCAGAATGCGGCGCAGATCAGGGTGCCCATCAAAAAGGATTCCAAACAGGTCAAAGGCCTCGCGCTCGAACCAGTCTGCGCTCTTCCAGACATCAACGACGGAATCCATGCGTGGAAGCTCATCTTCCGCACAATATGCCTTGAGCCGTAACCTATAATTCTGAGACACAGAAAGCAGGTGAATGACAACAGCAAAGCGCTTGCCGTCAGTCTTCTTTTCAGGAACAGGATTATCAAAACTAAAACGTGCCGCAGCCTTGGGTTCTACACCGCGGCTAAAACCACTGCTACTCGCCTGGTCCGTAGACCACTCACCTACTCCGTAATCGGAATAATCCACACCGGCCAGGTCTATTAACTCTTCAAAACCATATTCATCACGAAGACGGTAGCAAACAGCCAGCCAGTTGGAAGGAGCAATTTCCAGGTTGAGCTCATTAAACCCGACATTGCAGTCCTCAACCTGAAGATCTGCATCAGCCTTTATTCGCGACATTAATTTAGTAATTTTTTTACTCATGAGAATTAACGCGCAATAGTCTCTGTTCGGCGAATTTTATCCTGCAGCTGCAATATGCCGTAGATCAATGCCTCGGCTGTAGGAGGACAGCCAGGTACGTAGATATCAACAGGAACGATGCGATCACAGCCCCTGACAACAGAATACGAATAATGATAATAGCCACCACCATTTGCACAGGAGCCCATGGAAATCACCCAGCGCGGCTCTGCCATCTGGTCATAGACTTTGCGTAATGCCGGAGCCATTTTATTTACCAGGGTGCCAGCAACAATCATGACATCTGACTGCCTGGGGCTTGGTCTGAACATGACACCAAAACGATCCAGGTCATAGCGTGATGCACCTGCATGCATCATTTCAACGGCACAACAGGCAAGACCAAAAGTCATGGGCCACATAGAGCCTGTACGCGCCCAGTTGATGAGTTTATCTGCTGAGGTTGTAACAAACCCCTTTTCCAGAACGCCTTCTATTCCCATTCCAGCGCCCCTTTCTTCCATTCATAAATGAAACCGATAACCAGCACACCCAGGAAGACCGCCATGGCCACAAGCCCGAACAGGCCAATAGTCTCCAGGGCTACCGCCCAGGGGAAAAGAAAAGCAATTTCAAGATCGAAGATAATAAAAAGAATGGCTACAAGGTAATAGCGAACATCGAACTTCATCCGCGAGTCTTCGAAGGCTTCGAAGCCACACTCGTATGGAGAGCCTTTTTCGGGATCAGGACGATGCGGACCAAGAATGAGTCCGATAGCAAGTAGTACGGTTCCCATAACCAGAGCTACTGCTATGAATATCAGGATCGGGAGATACCCTTCTAACATTCTGTTTCCTCGCCAGACCAGGAATGTTGCCAGTCTGGCAGCTGCCAAATGTATTGTCCTCGTACCCTATTAAGGCCGAGGCTTCGAATCATCATCCCCGCAGTCTATGCGAGGCAATGCACACAATCAAGGCAGTGAAAAATCCCTTTCCGGGTTGTTGTTTTGTACATTGATATTTATCAAATATCAATGATTTAAGATGGTGCCGATGGCCGGAGTCGAACCGGCACGGCTTACGCCACTACCCCCTCAAGATAGCGTGTCTACCAATTCCACCACATCGGCTAAATCTATTAATTTGCTGGTACGTCAGCAGGCGCATCAACTGGAATATCACCAGGAGTTGCCGCCTCTACTGGCACATCAGCCACAGGAGTCTGTTCCTGTGTAATTGCCTCCTCAATCACGGCCTGCTCAACAACACTCTCGGTTGTCGCAGTACTTCTAATCAAATAAGCCATGCCGAGTGAATTAAGGAAGAACAGGGTAGCCAGAATAGCCGTCGTACGGCTGAGGAAGTTGGCTGACCCCTGAGAACCAAATACAGTTGTAGATGCGCCGCTACCAAAGGCAGCACCGGCATCAGCACCTTTACCATGCTGAAGCAGGATAAATGTTACCAGTGACACACTGATAATGACCTGAAAAATCAGCAATACACTATAAAGCATAATTAATTCCGTTTTATCTCTTAACCGCCGGCCTTGCAGATCGTCAGAAACTCGTCTGCATCCAGCGAAGCGCCACCAATAAGGCCGCCATCAATATCGGGCTTAGCGAAGAGCTCAGCTGCATTTGCACCTTTCACACTACCGCCATAGAGGATCTGAATCTTTTCAGCGACATTGCCGCTTTTTTCCGCAATACGGTTGCGGATGAAGGCATGGACATCCTGAGCCTGTTCAGGCGTCGCTGTCATACCAGTACCAATCGCCCATACGGGCTCGTAAGCGATGACCGCATTTTCCAGTGCATCGACACCCATCAGGTTAATAACTGCATCGATCTGACGTGCAACCACATCTTCAGTCACACCCTTTTCACGCTCTTCCAGTGTTTCGCCAACACAGAGAATTGGCTTAAGGCCATGACGCTGCGCTGCTGCAAATTTACGGGCAACCAGTTCATCACTCTCACCGTAAATGCTACGGCGCTCGGAGTGTCCAATAATGGCGAATACCGCCCCCATTTCTGAAATCATAGGGCCTGCAACTTCGCCCGTGAAAGCTCCAGAGTCTTCAGCGCAGACATCCTGACTGCCCATGGCAATCGCAGAATCCGCAAGCATCTGATTAACTTCGTTGAGATAGACGAAAGGAGGACATACAGCGACTTCTGTCTGACCTACCTCAGAAATACCTGACAAAAGACCATCTACCAGGGATTTAATACTCGAACGAGAACCATTTAGCTTCCAGTTTCCGGCTACCAGAGGTGTCCGCATGTCTAACTCCGCACTTCAGGAAAGCGCGCAATCTTAGCGGTATAACTGCCAGAAATCAAACAAAAATCAGGCCACTAGCCTGCCTCCGATGCCTCACTAACAGCATCGGCGATTTGACGGGCCAGTTGCTCAACCTGACGCCCTTCCCGGCCTTCGACCATAACGCGCACCAGGGGCTCGGTTCCAGAAGGCCTGAGCAGCACCCTGCCCTCGTCTCCCAGCACCTGTTCGGCCACCTTAACCGCCATCTGAACCTGAGGGGAATCAAGAACATCACGATTTCCAGTCATTGGGACATTGAGGAGGGTTTGGGGAAACTTGGTCATGCCCTGCTTGAGTTCGTGCAGGCTTTTGCCTGTCTTACTCATGACATAAAGAATCTGCAGGGCAGCTATTATGCCATCTCCGGTAGAGGTACGATCCAGGCAGATAATATGCCCAGAGGACTCTCCACCCAGTTTCCAGCCTTTTTCCTTCAGCAATTCCATCACATAGCGGTCACCTACCGCAGCCCTGGCAAAGGGTATTCCCAGATCCCTGAGCGCTAGCTCCATCCCCAGGTTAGACATCAGTGTGCCGACCACACCACTGGCACACTCGGCATCTTCTTCCTTCATAGAGCTGGCAATAATAAAGAGGGCTTCATCACCATCCACGACCTCACCCTTGTGATCGACCAGGATCAGCCGATCGCCATCACCATCCAGCGCAATACCAATATGCGCCTGATTGGCCAGTACGGCCCTGCTAAGCTCCTGAGGCTCAGTGGCCCCACAGGCCTCATTGATATTGAGACCATTAGGCTGCACTGCAATTTTGATGACTTTGGCACCCAGCTCTTCAAAAACATGAGGTGCAATATGGTAGGTGGCTCCGTTAGCACAGTCGACGACAATCTTAAGACCATGCAGGACTGTCCGCTCAGGGATAGCGCTTTTACAGAACTCAATATACCGACCAGCAGCATCATTCACCCGCTCGGCCTTACCCAGGTCCACGGAATCAACGGTTTCCATAGGCTTGTCCAGCTCGGCCTCAATAGCCAGCTCAACCTCATCAGGAAGCTTGGTGCCGTCACTGGAGAAAAACTTGATGCCGTTATCGTAGAAGGGGTTATGTGAGGCACTGATAACTATTCCTGCAGAGGCCCTGAGCGTACGCGTGAGATAAGCAATACCCGGCGTGGGCATCGGCCCCAGAAGACGAATATCAATTCCGGCAGCTGAAAGCCCCGCCTGCAGAGCGGATTCCAGCATATAACCAGAGATACGTGTATCTTTTCCTATCAGAACGGTTGGATGCCCCTCACCAACGAGCACACGACCCGCTGCCCAGCCGAGCTTCATGACAAATTCAGGCGTCATCATGCGTGAGCCAACCCGCCCACGGATCCCATCGGTACCAAAATAACGTTTTTCCATAAAACCCAGTCTAACTTCTTTGAATAGCAGCGACGAGCTTCAGGGCATCGGCTGTCGGTTTAACATCGTGTACGCGAATAATATCAGCACCTTTCATCGCCGCAATGACGGCAGCTGCCAGGCTGCCATACAGACGCTGATCTACAGGGGCATCATTCAATACAGCACCAATCATGCTTTTACGAGAGATACCTGCCAGAACCGGGCAGCCCAGCACCTGAAATTCTTCCATCCGATTGAGTAGCCGCAAATTGTGATCCAACGTTTTTCCAAAGCCAAAACCCGGATCCAGAACCAGTCTTGTTTTATCGATTCCTGCAGTCACACAGGCCTCAATCCGATCTGATAAAAAATCTTTAACATCTGAGACTACATCGTTGTACTCAGGGTTTGTCTGCATCGTCCGTGGCTGACCCTGCATATGCATCAGGCATATGACCACATTCGGATACCCGGCCATGACATCAATAGCGCCCGGTTCGCGCAGGGCCCGGACATCATTAATCATGCCGACACCCTTGCGTACCACCTCATCCATGACCTCTGGCTTGGAAGTATCAACAGAAATGGGGACATCGGTTTCAGAAATTATGGCTTCTACAACTGGAACCACCCTGTCCAGTTCTTCCTGCACACTAACAGCTGCAGCGCCCGGGCGCGTCGATTCACCCCCCACATCCAAAATATGAGCACCCTCATTTATCAGCTTACTGGCCTGGCGAATTGCAGCATCTTGATGATGAAAGCGGGCCCCATCAGAAAAAGAATCCGGCGTAACGTTCAGAATCCCCATTACCAGGGGACGATCCAGATAGATGGACTGATCTGCAAAAAGTAAATTGCTGGTCATGACTGAAAAATAACGCCCGGACAAGGCCGGGCGTTGTTTAGTGATTAATGCTGACTGGCAGGTCCGCCAATGGAGTCATCGCTTGCGCCAGAGTCTGCAGACTTTGGCTCTTCGGAGCCTGACTCATTCGCCGGAGGCTCTGAATCACCCCAGTCTGCGGGTGGAGGCGGCTCATCACCTTCCATAATGGCCTTAATCTGGTGCTGATCGATGGTTTCATATTTCATCAGAGCATCGGCCATGCTATGGAGCTTATCCATATTCTCTTTAAGGATTGTTTCTGCACGCTCATAGTTGGATTCGATGTAATGACGAATCTCTTCATCGATCGCATGGGCGGTTTCATCCGACATATTCTTGTGCTTGGTGACACTACGACCGAGGAATACCTCGCCTTCATCTTCACTGTAGGCCAGGGGCCCAAGCTTGTCTGAAAGACCCCACTTAGTCACCATGTTTCGGGCAATATCCGTGGCACGTTCAATATCATTCGAGGCACCCGTAGTTACGGCCTCTGCACCAAAGATCAGTTCTTCGGCAATACGACCACCAAAGAGACTACATATCTGGCTCTGAAGGCGACGTTTGCTGAAACTATAACGGTCGTCTTCCGGCAGAAACATGGTTACCCCCAGGGCACGACCACGGGGGATAATACTGACTTTATATACGGGATCATGTTCTGGAACAGTCAGGCCAACAATGGCATGACCTGCTTCATGATAGGCCGTGAGCTTCTTCTCATCCTCACTCATCACCATGGACTTGCGCTCTGCGCCCATCATGATTTTATCTTTGGCCCGTTCGAAATCATCCATATCCACCGTGCGCTTATTACCACGCGCAGCAAACAGGGCTGCTTCGTTAACTAGGTTAGCAAGATCAGCACCCGAGAATCCCGGGGTACCGCGCGCAATGATCGCCGCGTCAACATTGTCTCCCAAGGCAACCTTGCGCATATGCACCTTGAGGATTTGTTCACGGCCACGAACATCAGGCAGACCCACAACTACCTGGCGATCAAAGCGACCAGGACGCAGGAGAGCGGGGTCGAGTACATCCGGGCGGTTTGTTGCAGCGATAACGATAATTCCCTCGCTACCCTCGAAACCATCCATTTCCACCAGAAGCTGGTTCAGGGTTTGCTCACGCTCATCATGACCGCCACCCAGGCCTGCACCACGTTGGCGGCCCACAGCGTCAATTTCATCAATAAAGATAATACATGGGGCATGCTTCTTGGCCTGATCGAACATGTCGCGAACACGTGAAGCACCAACACCGACGAACATTTCAACAAAATCAGAACCGGAGATGCTGAAGAAAGGCACCTTGGCCTCACCCGCAATGGCCTTGGCAAGCAGGGTTTTACCAGTACCCGGAGGACCTACCATCATCACGCCACGAGGAATCTTGCCGCCGAGTTTCTGGAATTTGCTTGGATCACGAAGGAAATCGACCAGCTCTACCACATCATCCTTGGCTTCTTCACAACCAGCGACATCAGAAAAGGTGACCTTGATCTGGTCTTCACCCATGAGCTTGGCCTTGCTCTTACCAAAGCTCATAGCACCCTTTCCGCCACCGCCCTGCATCTGGCGCAGGAAGAAAATCCATACTCCAATGAGTAATAGCATGGGGAACCAGCTAATCAGGATTTCCAGAAGCAGTGAGCGCTGCTGAGGCTCCGCAGCTCGAATTTCTACATTATTAGCAAGCAGATCGTCGACCAGCTTGGGATCATTGGGTGGGCTAAAGGTCTTGAACTTATTACCGCTCAGAGAGATACCTTCAATCTCATCGCCTTTAATATAAACACTCTTAACGCGACCAGCCTTAACTTCCTGTATGAATTCAGAATATGCCAGCGCGGTTGATGGTGTGCTCTGCGGGGTAAAGTTCTGAAATACTGACATCAGAACTACTGCAATAACCACCCACAAAACCAGATTCTTTACCAGGTCATTCAACGTGAAATCCTCATACTTGCCTGCTTTGGTTACCTTATAACACTTTCATGCCACGAGCCAACGCATAAACCTCACGTGATCTTGCCCTAGAAGCCTCTGGTTTTCTTATGACCACACGCTCAAAAGTGTTTTTCAATTCTTTCAAATACTGTTCAGAGCCTTCACCCTGAAACACTTTGACCAACATATCGCCACCGGGTTTCAAAACTTGTCTGGCCATGTCTAGCGCCAGTTCAACCAGGTATATAGACCGCGGCTGATCAACAGCATCCATTCCGCTTAAGTTGGGTGCCATATCCGACATTACAAGGTCCACAGGCTGATCACCAATTAATTCCAGTAATGCCTCAAGAACATCGTCTTCACGAAAGTCCCCCTCAATGAAATCGACACCCTCTATGGGATCCATAGGCAATATATCTGTTGCAATGACCCTGCCTTTAGAACCCACCCATTCACGGGCCATCTCACTCCAACCACCCGGAGCAGCACCAAGGTCAACAACCGTCATACCTGGCTTAATCAACCTGTCGCGTTTCTGAATCTCCTGCAGCTTATACACTGCACGCGATCGATACCCTTCCTGCTGTGCTCGTTGCACATACTGATCGGAAAAATGCTCATCCAGCCATTTGCGGCTACTTGGAGTCCGCTTCTTTTTAGAACCCTTGGCCATCGCTCTCTTCTTTAACAGCACCTGTGATACCAGCATTCATGCTAGAATCGCTCAACTTTTAACTCGACAGATTATATGAAACTCACAGAGCAACAACTAAAACATCTCCGAGGACTGGCTCATAAACTAAAGCCTGTCGTCATGGTTGGCCAGCACGGGCTCAAGGAAACCATACTTGAGGAGATAAATAATGCCCTGGAATTTCACGAACTGATTAAAGTGAAAATCTCTGTTGGTGATCGTGATATGCGCGATGAAATTATTGAAGCCATACTCGAAGACAGTCGAGCCACGCTGATCCAGCGAGTTGGCAATATAGCGACTCTTTTCCGCCGCAATCCCAAAAAACCTAAGATCGTACTAAGCCTGAAAAAATAGGCTTAGATATATTGAACCTCAACGATTTCGTATTCGCGCTCACCACCGGGCGCCTGCACTACAGCGACATCCCCCTCTTCCTTGCCAATCAGGGCGCGAGCTATTGGTGAACTCACAGAAATTTTTCCTGCCTTAATGTCCGCCTCGTCATCACCTACAATCTGATACTTAACCTCATCACCACTCTCGATTTCTTCAAGAATGACTGTAGTACCAAAAACCACTTTACCTTCATGGTTCAGCTTGGTGACATCGATGATCTGCGCATGTGACAACTTTGCCTCGATATCTTTAATACGTCCTTCAATGAATCCCTGCTGCTCCCTGGCAGCATGATATTCGGCATTTTCCTTGAGATCGCCATGCTCACGAGCCTCTGCGATTGCCGCAACAACACGGGGCCTGTCTTGAGTCTTAAGACGCTGCAGTTCTTCCTTGAGCTTTTCAGCGCCATGAACGGTCAATGGAATCTTATTCATGACTTCAAGGTCTCCTTATGCAATTCCTGCAGACGATACACATGTTTTGTTTCAGGATAAGCCATAGCCAGAATCATGGCATGCGCTCCGGAAATGGTTGTCGCATAAGTAACCTTATGCTGTAACGCCTCTCTACGAATAGTAAAGGAATCCGCAATTGCTCCCTTACCTTCCGTAGTATTCACGATCATAGTTATCTGATCATTCTTGATCATGTCTACAATATGCGGACGCCCTTCCAGCACCTTGTTGACCTGATCGCATTCGATACCAGCCTCTGTAAGTGCTTTTGCTGTTCCCCGTGTCGCCACCAGATTGAAACCATGGGCGATCAGATCCTTACCAATCTGAATAACATCATTCTTGTCATTATCACGAACACTAATAAATGCCGTACCCTTCTGAGGAATAACAACACCAGCACCCACCTGGGCCTTTGCATAAGCTTCCGCGAAACTTGTTCCCACACCCATGACCTCACCAGTAGACTTCATCTCTGGCCCCAGGATGGGGTCAACACCAGGAAACTTAATAAATGGGAATACGGCTTCTTTAACCGAGTAGTACGAGGGAATAATTTCTTTTGTCATACCCTGCTCTTCCAGTGACTTGCCCGCCATACAAAGTGCCGCAACCTTAGCCAGGGGTTTACCAATTGCTTTCGACACATAGGGCACTGTCCTGGAAGCGCGCGGATTCACTTCGAGCAGATAAATATTATCACCCTGTACCGCAAACTGGGTATTCATGAGGCCGACTACCTTCAGGGACATAGCCAGCTTACATACCTGTTGTCGGATACGATCCTGAGTCTCCTCATTCAGAGAATAAGGTGGCAGTGAACAGGCAGAATCTCCTGAATGCACACCTGCCTGTTCAATATGCTGCATAACACCGCCAATAAGAACATCTTTACCATCACAGATGGCATCGACATCTACTTCGATAGCGTCATCCAGGAAACGATCCAGAAGAACCGGCGCATCATTCGAGACCTGTACAGCTTCACGCATATAGCGGCGCAGATCTTCCTCGTCATGCACGATTTCCATGGCACGGCCACCCAGCACATATGAAGGACGCACGACTACGGGATAACCAATATCCTCAGCAAGTCGGACCGCCTCATTAGGGTCGCGCGCAGTTCTATTTGGTGGCTGAGCCAGTTCAAGCTCATTAATCAAATGCTGGAAGCGTTCACGATCTTCAGCAAGGTCAATGGAATCGGGAGACGTTCCGATAATTGGCACTTCACAGGCCTCAAGATCACGAGCAAGCTTCAAAGGTGTCTGACCGCCATACTGAACAATAACGCCAGCTGGCTTTTCTACATTGACGATCTCAAGCACATCTTCCAGGGTCAACGGTTCAAAATACAGACGATCAGAAGTATCGTAATCCGTAGAAACAGTTTCCGGGTTGCAATTCACCATAATGGTTTCATAACCATCATCATGAAGCGCGAGTGCCGCATGCACACAACAATAATCGAACTCGATGCCTTGTCCAATGCGGTTAGGCCCACCACCGAGAATCATGATCTTCTTATTATCACTCGGTTCAGACTCACATTCCTCTTCATAGGAGGAATACATATAGGCAGTTGAGGATGCGAACTCAGCGGCACAGGTATCTACACGCTTGAAGACAGGGCGCACACCCAGGCTATAACGATGCTGCCTGACCGTTTTTTCTGTCTCGTTCAACAACCTGGCAAGACGACGGTCAGAAAAACCTTTGCGTTTAATCGCAAACATTTCATTAGCGCTCAGGTCAGTGAGGTTACGCTGCTTCAGGTCGCTTTCAACATCAACCAGTTCCTTGATCTGGGCCAGGAACCAGGGGTCAATGGCTGAACGCTCATAGACCTCATCGATACTCATGCCAAGCCTGAAGGCATCTGCCACATACCAAAGCCTGCGCGCACCCACCTCGACCATTTCTCGATTCACGATCTCTGCAGCCTGCGGGTCTGAGCTATGAACCATGTCATCAAGACCGTCAGAGCCAATCTCAAGACCACGCAATGCTTTTTGCAACGACTCCTGGAAGGTGCGACCGATGGCCATAACCTCACCGACAGATTTCATCTGGGTCGTGAGCATGGCATTAGCCTGCGGGAATTTTTCGAATGTAAAACGTGGCACCTTGGTGACCACATAATCGATACTGGGCTCGAAAGATGCCGGAGTAGCACCACCCGTAATATCGTTACTTAGTTCGTCAAGTGTATAACCCACTGCAAGCTTTGCTGCCACCTTAGCTATCGGGAAGCCAGTAGCCTTGGAGGCAAGCGCTGATGAACGTGAAACACGCGGATTCATCTCGATGACGATGAGACGCCCGTCTTTGGGATTCAGAGAAAACTGAACATTCGAACCACCGGTATCAACACCAATCTTGCGCAATACCGCCAGCGAGGCATCACGCATAATCTGGTATTCCTTATCCGTCAGGGTCTGTGCTGGCGCAACCGTAATGGAATCACCGGTATGTACGCCCATTGGATCCAGGTTCTCAATGGAACAGATGATGATGCAGTTGTCCGCATGATCACGAACGACTTCCATCTCATATTCTTTCCATCCAAGCAGAGACTCTTCCAACAACACTTCTGTCGTGGGTGACATGTCCAGCCCATGCTTAACAATCTCTTCAAATTCTTCGTTGTTATAGGCAATACCACCACCGGCACCCCCCATAGTGAACGAAGGACGAATAATTATGGGGTAACCAATACTGGCCTGAACCTGATAGGCCTCTTCCATACTATGAGCGACAGCAGAACGCGCAGATTCAAGCCCAATCTCATCCATGGCCTTTCGAAATCGCTCACGATCCTCTGCCATATCGATTGCATCGATGCTGGCACCTATCATTTCAACGCCATGTTTCTCCAGTACGCCTTCCCGGGCCAGGTCCAGGGCACAGTTCAGGGCTGTCTGACCACCCATAGTAGGTAGAATAACGTCGGGCTTTTCCTGCTCAATGATTTTTTCTACTGTTTTCCACTCGATCGGCTCGATATAAATGGCATCGGCCATTTCAGGATCGGTCATGATAGTTGCAGGGTTAGAGTTGACCAGAATTACCCGATAACCTTCTTCCCTGAGGGCCTTACAGGCCTGAGCACCAGAATAATCAAATTCACAGGCCTGGCCGATAACAATTGGGCCGGCCCCGATGATTAAGATACTTTCAATGTCTGTACGTTTTGGCATGGCTTCTCTAATAAGCGTGGTGCAGATGGGTTAAGCGCGTTTCTTTTCCATCAATTCAATAAAGTGATCAAACAGGGGGGCCACATCATGAGGTCCCGGGCTGGCCTCTGGATGCCCCTGGAAACCAAAAGCAGGCTTGTCTGTATGCTCAACACCCTGCAGGCTCTGATCAAACAGTGAACGGTGTGTCGCACGCAGGTGAGAAGGCAGACTCTCATCTTCTACCGCAAAACCATGGTTCTGGCTGCTGATCATCACCTTGCCAGTTTCGAGATCCTGAACTGGATGGTTAGCGCCGTGATGACCAAATTTCATCTTGATGGTTTTAGCGCCACTGGCAAGACTCAATAGCTGGTGCCCCAGACAGATACCGAACATCGGAACCTCCTTTTCCAGCAACTCCCTGATAGCATCCTGCGCATAATCACAGGGCTCCGGATCGCCAGGGCCATTCGAAAGGAAAACACCGTCAGGGTTCATTGCCAGAACTTTACTGGCCGGTGTCTTTGCAGGCACAACTGTCAGACGACAGCCGCGGTCTACCAGCATGCGGAGGATGTTTCGTTTTACCCCGTAGTCATAGGCAACCACGTGGTAAGGCAGGTTTTCTTCAATGGGATGTGGCGCTTCTGGCAAACCGCCCTTAAGCGACCAGCTACCCTGGGCCCACTCGTAAGGGTTGCCGGTAGTGACTTCTTTGGCCAGATCCATCCCCTTAAGACCGGGGAAGCGCCTGGCTGCGTCAATAGCGGCCTGCTCATCGATATCGTTACCAGCGACAATACAACCGCTCTGTGCACCTTTCTCTCGCAGTATGCGTGTCAGGCGACGCGTATCAATACCACTGATCGCAACAATATTGTGCCGAACCAGATAGTCCTCAAGAGACTCTTCAGAACGCCAGTTACTGAATAATGGGGGAAGATCCCGGATCACGAGACCTGCTGCATGAATTCCTGAAGACTCTTCATCTTCAGCATTAACGCCAACATTACCAATATGGGGATAAGTCAGGGTGACTATCTGTCTGGCGTATGAAGGATCAGTCAGAATTTCTTGATAGCCGGTCAATGCGGTATTGAACACGACTTCACCCGTAGTTTGACCGATTGAACCGATCGATTCACCTCTGAAAAGGCTGCCGTCTTCCAGGGCTAATAGAGCGGGTTTTCTCAAGTTGGCCTCCCAATGCTGGACAGAGAAACGGGACGACCTCGCTAGAACCCGTCCCGCTTTGCTCGAAGTACATTTTCTGGGCCTAGATTCTACTTGATTAGCGCCCTTCTGGCGAGAGCAAATTCACGCTCAAACCGCATTAGTGGCATTGCTCTTTGCTCAACTGAACCTTATCGATTAAGCCAACAATTTCACGGGAAAGCGGCTCGATTCGTTCATACAGGGCTTCAGCCTCTTCATCCTTTCCCTGCTCCTTGAGTTCCAGGATTTCCTTGATAATGATATGGAGCTCCTCATGAGGAGGCTCGATATCCTGAAAGGCCTGGATATCTGCACAATCGCGCTTACCTTCTGAGTAATACCATTTGCCCAATACGCAATGTCGGTGCGAAACAGCCTGCGCACGCGTCAGGGCCGATTTGTCACCATCAAGAAATTGTCTGATTCTCCCTTTCCAGGCCAGATGCGCATCCTTAGCCTTCTCGAAGTTAAAACTGGCCGCCGATTTTGGCACCTGGAACAGGCTGAACAACTGCTGAAGCTCTTCAACATTGCGAACCAGATCATGACCATTTTCTGAGTTCAGCGCCGCCTCTTCGGCCGTCTGGTTCGTCATCTGATTAATCGAGATTACATTCCGATTCATTTCTTCGGCAACGGCTTCCTGCTCCGTTGCGGCTGTCGCAATCTGTGCATTCATCTCGAAAATAACATTAACCGCCTGACTGATTGCACCAAGAGACGTATCGGCATTCACCGCCTCTTCAACCGCGTTCGCAGCCTGCTCTCTACCCCGCCCCATGATAGTGACGGTAGAGCCAATACCCTGCTGCAGCTCTTCGATTACATCTTTAATCTCTAGCGTGGCTTCCTGGGTCCTCTGAGCAAGGCTACGCACCTCGTCGGCAACAACCGCAAAACCTCGACCCTGCTCACCGGCACGCGCCGCTTCAATCGCGGCATTCAGCGCCAGCAGGTTTGTTTGTTCAGCAATCCCTCGAATAACTTCCATTATATTACTGATATTTCTACTTTTTTCCTCTAGCTCCTGAATTGCATCAGAGGAGTGTTCTACCTCTGTTGCCAGGGCGTCAATCGTAGAGCGGACAGACTGAACAATATGACGTCCTCTCTCTGCCTCATCGTTTGCCTGTTGCGCAGCAAGTGAAGCTTCCTCAGTATTCCTGGCCACCTCGGCAACCGTGGCCGACATCTCGTTCATGGCCGTAGCCACCTGTTCGGTTTCATTTTGCTGCTCGAGCATGGCCTGAGAAGTATGAGAGGCCGATTCGGAGAACTGGTCTGCCAGGCTTGTAACGCGGCTCGATGTATTCGACATACGCTCGATGACCGTCTGCAAACGAGCCTGCATCAGTTTCATAGAAAGGAAGATATCGCCAATTTCATCCGAGGTTTTTACTTTCACCAGCGTCCGTAAATCTCCGCTGGCAATCCCCATGGCCACATCCTTGAGGATCAACATGGGTGTAATTATGGTGCGGATTAACAAATAGATGGTCACCACTGTCATGACCAGAAGTGAAACCCCAATCCCGATCGTAAAGTTGCTGATATTGACTGCGTGCTCACTAGCCAGTTTCAGCATTTGGGCACCATCAGGTCCAAGAGCCGAGGGATCAACCTGGTTGAGCATCTGTAGACCGGTTTCAGTATTGAAATAGATATACCCCATCATGCCAGCCAAGATCAGCATCATCATGCTAAATGCGCCAATGATGCGAGCCTTAAGGCTGATATCGAAAATACCCTTCCTACTGGGAATTTTCTGAAGCTTGCCGCTGTTTAACTTGTTATAGACCTTCTCTGCAGCCCGGACATCCTCGCTACTCGGCTTACTGCGAACTGACTGATAGCCGGTGATCTGCCC
Organism: uncultured Ectothiorhodospiraceae bacterium; assembly: GCA_964641615.1. Taxonomy (GTDB): domain Bacteria; phylum Pseudomonadota; class Gammaproteobacteria; order J044; family J044; genus JANTGN01. Next base: position 28,137 of record CAZXNH010000001.1, read on the forward strand.
CCCCTGGAAAATTGGCGTAACAAAAGCATCAACCCAGTAATGATCACCATTCTTGCAACGATTCTTGACGAACCCACGCCAGGGGTCACCTGCCTTAACCGTATTCCATAGATCTTCAAAGGCAGCAGGCGGCATATCAGGGTGGCGCACAATATTATGACTTGCCCCGATCAGCTCACTTTCGTCAAAGCCACTTATTGCCACAAAGGCAGGATTTACATAGGTAATTTGTCCCTTCAGGTCAGTAGTGGATACCAGCGTGGAGTTATCCTGCATCACCACTTCTCGACCGGTAACTGGATAGTTTTTCTTCATTAAGTCACCTTTAACTCACTCGGGGCGCACCAGGAGTTTGGAATACCTGGAGAAATGCCTGTTTTTTTGTTTATCGGCACATGAGGGGAAATAATTAATGTACGCGCCTAAATATCAGTCTTTCGCCAGGAACAGTCAATCATCATCTTGAAGACGCGGCAGGATACTGTCAGCATGATAGAAATCATTCATGAGAACCACCGGCATGCCCCAGATTGAGGAATATTCTTCAGAACTCAAGGAGTTACAACAAGGGATCTCCAGAATTGTCATTGGCAAGCATGAGGCCATTAAACACGCCCTGACCTGCCTTCTGGCACGCGGGCACCTGCTTATCGAAGATGTCCCTGGTGTCGGTAAAACCACTCTGGCCCATACCCTGGCTAAAGTTCTGGGGCTGGAATATCAGAGAATCCAGTTCACCAGCGACCTGCTTCCGGCAGACATACTTGGCGTCAATGTTTACGACCGTGAAAACAGTCGTTTTCAGTTCCATCCTGGCCCCATATTCAGCCAGCTTATTCTGGCTGACGAAATCAACCGAGCCACACCAAAAACCCAGAGCGCCCTCCTTGAGGCGATGGAAGAGCAACAGGTCACAATCGAAGGTACAACGCATCGCCTGCCGGAGACTTTCTTCGTCGTCGCTACACAAAACCCTCTGGAGCAGGCCGGCACGTTTGCCCTTCCTGAATCTCAGCTCGATCGATTCATACTGCGAATAAGTCTGGGCTATCCCGATCCTAAGGCCGAACGTACGATCCTGACTGGAGAGGATCGCAGAGACTTACTGATGCAATTGCAGCCTGTTACGACGCCATCCAGGATAACTGAGCTACAAAAAGCAGCTGAAAACATACGCTGCACTGATGCCCTGATAGATTACATTCAGGCCCTGGTGAAATGGTCGCGCAGTGGTCACTACCGCCTCGGCCTGTCTCCACGCGCCGCATTGTCTCTGGTACGCGCCAGCCGTGCATGGGCTATGCTCGACGCCAGAGATTTCGTTCTTCCAGAGGACGTTCAGGCGGTACTGCCCGGTATAGTCGCCCACCGACTAGTGCGCACAGGCGACTCTATGCAAACAACCGAAGAACTGGCCCGGGAAATCATCGAATCAGTCCCGATTCCCTGATGTTTTCATTACCGGTCAAAGAGTCATTCATAAAATGGGCAACGCGAAAACAGCAGCCTGCAAGGTCCCGCATCACGCTTAATCGAAAAAGGATCTTCATCCTGCCAACACGCTATGGCCTGTTCTATGGCGTCATGCTGTTCGTCATGCTGATGGGAGCGATTCATTACAGCAACAACATGGCCTTTCTACTGACTTTTCTTCTGGCCGGGCTTGGTAGCATTGCGATGTGGCAAACCCATCGAAACCTGCTTGGGCTAAGCATTGAGAAAAAACCAGCTACCGCAACCTTCGTTGGTGAAAATCTTCGGTTCCCGCTAATCATTTCAAACGATTCTGGCGAAGACCGCTATGCACTTGTCTTACAGCATGGGAATGCCCCACTCACGCTCCACAGAACACATGCACATGATGAAGCCCTCGCCTACCTCCTGGTTCCGGCAACCAAACGAGGCTGGATAGAACCCGGGCGATTCAGAATCTACACTCGATTTCCCCTGGGCCTGTTCCAGGCATGGTCCTGGCTGGAATTTAAGTGGTTGGCGCTGGCTTATCCCCGACCTGTTGAATGCCTATTACCGCTTAACCTCAGAGGCTCTGAAGGAGGAAGTAGCGGTCTTGAAAGCGTAGGTACCGAAGACTTTTCGGGATTACGCGAATACAGGGCTGGCGACTCTTCCAGGCATATTGCCTGGAAAACCATGGCACATACTGACCATCCAATGACGAAACAATTCTCGACCTCAAGTATCGATGAACTCTGGCTAGACTGGTCAAGACTTGATGAAGCCAATACGGAACTGCGACTCTCCATGCTCACCTACCAGGTTCTGGAAGCTGACCGACTCAACCTGGAATACGGATTACGTCTTCCAGGCAACAATATCCCCCCCGGCCTTGGTGAACAGCATAAACACAATTGCCTCAGGGCCCTGGCTTTACATCAATGATGAAGACCAGCACGTCATTAGAGTCATTTGACCCCAACAGAAGTCAGAAACTGTGGCTGATGTTCGCTATTGCCCTAATCATGATACCCCATGCAGCCCACCTCCCAACCTGGGCCTTTCTAGGCACCCTGGGCCTGCTGGGTTATGTCTTCCTAATTACCATAAAAAACTGGCCGCCAATACCAAAGATACTGTTATGGACCATAGGTGCCATTGGGTTTGCCGCCTGTTTCATCTATTTCGGCAACCTCAATGGACGCGACCCGGGCGTCACATTACTAAGCCTGATGACTGCACTTAAACTGCATGAGATGAAAAGTCAGCGTGATGCCTATATCACGATATTTCTTGGCTACTTTCTCATCATTACCCAGTTTTTATTTGCCCAGGAAATGGTTCTGATCCTGTATTTACTGGCTACCACTTTATTACTAACCATCGTATTGACTGGCCTTTCTGATCCTTCTGATTGTGTTCCGCTAAAAAAGCGCCTGCAGCTGTCATCCAGAATGCTCGTACTTTCCATCCCCATGATGCTGTTATTGTTTGTATTATTCCCCAGAATTAGTGGCCCACTCTGGGGCATACAGCAAGGCGATGATCGTGCAAAGACAGGACTGAGCGACGAGATGTCACCCGGTCAGTTTTCAGAGCTCATTCGCTCTGATGAACTCGCCTTTCGCGCCGTTTTTGAAGACAGCATTCCGGCTGTGTCCCAGCGCTACTGGAGAGGCCCCGTATTGTGGCGTTTCGATGGCCTCAAATGGACACGTGGTTACAACCCACCCTTTCTACTCCCTGGTAGCGATATCCAGTTCAAAGGCGATCCGATTAATTACCGTCTTATGATCGAACCCACCCAGAAAAACTGGGTCATGGCACTAGATGTAACCACCAGCACACCACCAGACGTCTCAATCAGTGGCGATCTCCAGGTTTACTCAAAAGACCCTATCAGGGAATTGAAGGAAATCTCTCTCCAGGCACATCCCGAATATCGCATAGGCACCAGACCCAGTTCACTCGAGAAACGCCTCGGGCTTAGACTCCCGGATGGCTTCTCCCCAAGGGCAATGGAACTGGCGCAGCAATGGCAGACCCAGCTTGGCGAGCCCGAGCTCATAGTAAATGCTGCCCTGCAGTATTATCGGAATCAGCCATTTGTTTATACCCTCAGCCCGGGACAACTTTCCCGGGACCCAGTAGACCAGTTCCTGTTTGAAACGCGAAGAGGTTTCTGCGAACACTATGCCGGCAGCTTTGTGTTCCTGATGCGCGCCGCAGGCATTCCTGCACGTGTCGTTACGGGCTATCTGGGGGGTGAATACAACAACCGGGTCGGCTACATGACTATCAGGCAGTCTGATGCCCACGCCTGGGCCGAGGTATGGATAGAAGATAGAGGCTGGGTTCGAATAGATCCAACCGCGGCTGTTTCCCCGGAAAGAATAGAAGAAGGTATTAGTTCATCCCTGTCTGCAAACGACGAACTGCCGCTATTACTACGTAATCGATATGGTGACTCACTCATTAACCGGTTTCGACTTATGCTGGATAGCGCCGATTATTACTGGAATTACTGGGTCGTCTCCTTCGGCCCTGAACGTCAGCAGGAATTGCTTTCAAAGATGGGCCTGGAAGATATGGATTGGCGAGGATTGATCATACTGCTGGTTTCTTCAATAGGTCTCATATCACTCGCATATATCCTGTTATTCATATTGAAAAACAGACAATCACCTCGGGACCCCTTATCACAGGCCTACCACAGTTTCCGGAGAAAACTACAGAAAGCCGGTATTGATGCCCCCGATAACGAAGGCCCTATGGATCTACTTACCCGGCTACAGCTAGAACAGCCAGAACTCGTCACGGCCTCCGAAGCCATCATTACGCAATACATCCGTGCGAGGTACCAGTCCCTTCCTGATGAAAAGGTGACAAATCACTTCAGCAGGCTGGTAAAAGCGTTCGATGCAAAAAAGATAAAATAAAAGCCCCGTAATACGGGGCTTTTCATGAACACTTCTTAGTTATCGCTATTTAGGCTGCAAAACGACCGAATAGCAGGTGATGCCTCAGAGACTCGCGCGACTGTCGACGAGCAACTTCCTGTACCTCAGGACGCTCAACGAAGTCTGAAAGCGTGATGCCATCCAGGAATTCATACAGTCTGTCGCTAAGATCTCTCCAGAGTTCATGGGTCAGGCATTTCTCGCCGTCCATGCAATTACCTTCACCATGGCACTGGGTCATGTCCAGCTTTTCATCAACGGCTGTGATAATCTCTGCCACACTGATCTTACTGGCTGGACGACCTAGACGATAACCGCCACCAGGACCACGCACACCTTCAACCAGCTTCGCTTTACGCAATTTGGCGAACAACTGCTCCAGGTAAGACAGTGAAATATCCTGACACTGTGATATATCTGCCAACGTTACCGGACCAGCACTACCGTAAATCGCCAGATCCATCATTGCTGTAACAGCATAACGGCCTTTTGTAGAAAGTCTCATGTTAAGCACCTCAAATAATACGTATAAAAAGTATGGCTAAATAACCAAGCGTCTCACTGTGTTATTAACTCTATAATAACCTAGTAAAGTGATCAAGCTTTTTTCTACAAAAATATCAGGGCCAATATTATTGGCTGAATATGGCCACTGGAAACGGGGCCAGGGTTAGCCTGCTGCAAGCTGATGAGATCCTGATCGGATCGAGATTTTATGTTCCTGGCGTAGACAATAGCCAAGCCATTTATACAGAAAACGATTTAGACGCCATTTACATGCCAGCAGCGTGTCAACATCACCCTTCTGCCTACGCATATCCACAACATCAAACCGACAGGTCCTGCTTAGCACTTCAGCCTGGCGAGCATCCAGGTAAACCCTGACCAACAGGTCCGGTTTAAATCGTGCTTTTGGACAGGACTCACCAAAATCATAGGAAAGCCAGAGCGTTACGGTATATTGCGTAATTTCTTCCAGCCTGGCGTAAAGACTCAGAGCACCATCCACTTCAGAGATACGAATCTCCTTATCCGACCAGCTGATCAGGTCGGGGATCAACTGTCTGAGTCGGATATAGTTCGCCTCGTACATTTCCATCAGCGCAGCAAAGCTTTGTGGCTCAGGCTGATGACAGGCGGGACATATGTCAGTTACATGCATAAATTCATCCTAGCACATAAGACAAAAGCGGCTGGATTCGCCATAATTAGCTTCATCAAACTTCACAGCTGGCCTACTCCCATGAGCATCGAAACAATTTCTACACATCCTTTTACAGATCAGAAGCCCGGCACTTCAGGCCTGAGAAAAAAGGTCGCACACTTTAAACGCCCTAATTACCTTGAGAACTTCGTTCAGTCCATATTCAACAGTATGGACAAGGTTGAGGGTTCACGCCTTGCTGTGGGTGGTGATGGCCGTTACTTCAACCGTGAGGCCATTCATATCATTCTGAAAATGGCTGCCGCTAACGGCGTTGCAGAACTCATTATTGGAAAAAGCGGCATCCTGTCGACACCAGCCGCCTCCCACGTAATCCGAAAATACAAACTAGACGGAGGCATAGTGCTTTCTGCCAGCCATAACCCGGGTGGCCCGGAAGATGACTTCGGCATTAAATTCAATATTGCCAACGGCGGCCCTGCACCCGAGTCTTTCACTGACAAGGTCTATGAACACACATTAAACATCTCGGAATATAGAATCGCCGAGATCGAGCAACCTGATATAGACCATGTGGGGCATTACCAGATTGGCAATATGCGGGTCGAGATACTGGATTCCATTGCAGACTATGCCGAATTAATGTCCCAGTTATTTGATTTTAACCAGATTCACAACCTGTTTAATTCAGACACCTTCTCCATGCGCTTTGATGCCATGCATGCGGTTACTGGCCCATATGCAAAACACATACTTGAGGAAATACTCGGCGCCGAACCCGGTACCGTGATGAATGCTGAGCCCCTGCCTGATTTTGGCGGTGGTCATCCGGATCCGAACCTGACTTATGCAGAAAAACTCGTCAATATCCTGTTTGATCGACACGGCCCTTCATTCGGCGCCGCATCGGATGGTGATGGCGACAGAAACATGATACTGGGCAGACAGTTCTTTGTTACACCCAGTGACAGCCTGGCACTGATTGCTGCGAATGCTCACCTAGTGCCCGGGTACAGCCAGGGTATTGCAGGTATCGCTCGTTCCATGCCAACCAGTCAGGCGCCTGACCGTGTTGCTGAGCGCCTGGGCATTGAGTGCTACGAAACCCCAACTGGCTGGAAGTTTTTTGGAAACTTACTCGATGCGCGCAAAGTAACACTGTGCGGAGAAGAGAGTTTTGGTACAGGATCAGATCATATTCGTGAAAAAGACGGACTCTGGGCCGTATTATTCTGGCTAAACATACTCGCCATCAAACGCCGATCCGTTGAAGATATTGTCCGTGATCACTGGCGCACCTATGGCAGGAACTACTATACCCGCCATGACTATGAGGGTATTGATTCTGATGCTGCCTCTGAACTGATGCAGCACGTAGAGTCTCAATTTGGTTCACTGCCTGGTAGCAAACTGGGAGACTACGAGGTCGATTATGCAGATGATTTCTCATATACAGACCCGGTAGATGGCAGCATCAGTAAGCATCAGGGGCTACGAATTGGCATGACCGATGGCTCACGCATAATATTTCGACTGTCTGGCACGGGAACTTCGGGTGCAACCCTGAGGGTTTATATTGAGCGATTTGAGCCTGATCCAGAAAAACATCACCAGGATACCCAGGTCGCGCTAAAGGACCTGATCGGGATTGCACGCAGCATTGCGCAGATCAGTCAGAGGACTGGCCGGGAAGAACCTACGGTTATTACCTGATGGAGTATTAACTGAAGCTGGGGCGTTTCATCGTGCAGGTAACGCGGTTACGTCCCTTCTGCTTCGACTCATACAAAGCCTTGTCAGCGCGATGTAGCAGATCCTCATTGCCATCATCCTGCTGGTTGCAGTCGACGCCTATAGATACCGTAACATTACCGATCGCCTCACCCGTGTCTGTACGCTTGAGCGAACTTTTGGCTACTGTCTGACGAATACTTTCTGCGAGACGATAGGCACCACTGGGCGGTGTTTCTTCAAGAATGACCCCGAACTCATCACCCCCAAAACGGGATACAGTATCCCTGCCCTTCACAGAACGTTTGAGGATATCTGCGACAAAGCGAAGAATCTTATCGCCGATCAGGTGGCCATATTCATCATTGATTCTTTTGAAATTATCAATGTCTACCATCATCAGACAAACCGAACTCATGTCACCTGATGCTGTTTCGAGTGCATTAGACAGTGACTCATCAAAGGTTTTGCGGTTACCCAGTCCGGTCAGGGAATCCAGGCTAGCCTGAAGGCGTAAATCCTGCATTTCAGCACGCAGCAGGCCGATTTCACGGGACGTGGTATCAAGCTGCTGTGAAAAGCGCTTGTTACTATCCATCATTTCCCGGGCTTCATCAATCATCGAATGAACCAGACTCTTCAGCTGGGCCGCTTCTTCAACTGACTCTACGTGCTCAAGCTTATCTTTATAATTTTCCAGCGAGCCATTGAACCTTGCGCCTTCTCCGCCAGCATGAGAAATGAGGTTCAGAACAGTAGAGATCAGCTCACGGATTTCATCGGTCAGTTTTTTTATCTGGTCACTCTGACCGTGGACAATATGGTCTTCAAAGATACGCTTAGCCTGTTTCGGCTCAAGCTCTTCTTTCTGCTCGACAAAAGGCTCAAGGATATTCTGCAGCGGCTCATTGTTGCCAAGATAATATTCGTATAGCAAAGCGTAATTGATAGGATTCACGGGCAACTTCATTTTTGCCAGTGCGGGTAGAACCATCCTGGTTATTTCACCCGAACGTTCCGAGCTTTCATCATATTGCATGCGCTTATCTCAGCTTATACATTTTTCTATGAAGGAGATTTTAGCAGAATCATACGCTTAGGGAAGCTTTTAAATGCTAATCATTAGCAAAAATCAATCTACAACCCTGGCCTCATATCCCTCTTGCTCAACGGCTAATATCAGAATCTGTATATCAACAGAGCCCTCAACAATAGCAGAGCCGCTATCCAGGTCAACTATGACACTTTCCACCCCTGAAATGGCCTTCAAACTATCCTCAACTGCAGCAACACAATGCCCACAGCTCATTCCATCGATCTTCAGCTGTACCTTACTCATTCAATCTCCTTTTAAATCTAGTTAGTTATCACTGAATGTCCAGGGTTTCAGATGACGAAGCCTGAGACTGTTCAGTACAACAAATATACTGGAAAAGCCCATCGCAGCACCTGCCAGCATGGGATTCAGCAAAATATGAAATGCAGGATATAAAAGGCCTGCAGCGACGGGAATCAACAGGATATTGTAAATAAATGCCCAGAAGAGATTGCCCTTGATGGTGCGGACTGTAGATTTACTAATACGAAGCGTGCTCAGAACGTGACCAAGGTTGGCCCCCATAAGAATAACATCGGCTGACTCAATGGCGATATCAGTACCAGAGCCCATAGCTATACCCACATCTGCCTCAACCAGCGCGGGCGCATCATTGATGCCATCACCTACAAAGGCCACTTGTGCCCCCTGCGCTCGCAATCCCCTCACAATCTCTGCCTTCTGTGCGGGTAGCAACCCTGACTCTACATGTTCGATGCCCAGGTGATCACCAAGAATCTTTGCAGGGCCTGCATGATCACCAGTCAGTAGTGAAACGGCCAGACCTTGATTCCTGATTTCCCGGATTACCGAAAGGCTTTCAGGCCTGACCGGATCAGAAACACCCAGCACTCCTATCAGCTCCCCACCCCTGCTAACGAATATCGGGGTTTCTCCCTGAGCAGAAAATTCACTGGCTTTTTCTTCGAGCCCATCATTCCTTTCGCAGCACTCGTCTACAAACTCATGAGTTCCTACCTTAACTTCCACCCCGCTTACTAATGCGCTGACTCCCATCCCTGGCCATGCGCGAAACTGCTCTATGGGCTCGGATGTGACACCTTTTTTCAGAGCAGCTTCAATAATGGCCCTGCCTAGCGGATGTTCGCTACCCTTTTCAACGGAGGCTGCCAGCATCAGCAGCTCTTCTGGCTGATTTCCGACAATTGAGACCAGGCTGGGCCGGCCAACTGTCAGTGTTCCGGTTTTATCAAAAACTAAATGATCCACCCTGCTCATACGCTCCAGGGCTTCCCCCTTTCTGAACAGAACACCCAGCTCCGCCCCACGCCCTGTTCCCACCATAATAGCCGCAGGTGTCGCCAGCCCCATGGCGCAGGGACAGGCAACAACCAGAACGGCAACCGATACAATGAGAGCATGCGTTATTGCTGGTTCAGGACCAACAAAGAACCAGACAAGAAAGGTAATAAGCGCAATCAGCAGGACCGTCGGCGTAAACACCAGGATTACCCTGTCTGCGAGTGTCTGTAGAGGCAACTTTCCTGCCTGAGCCTGCTCAACCATGTTAATGATCTGTGCCAGTACAGTCTCACGACCGACACGCGTGGCCTCAATGAGCAGCATGCCATCCTGGTTCAGCGTACCCCCAACCACCTCATCCTTAAGCTGCTTAAGCACAGGCACAGGCTCGCCAGAGATCATGGACTCATCAACATAGCTCTCACCATCAAGCACCAGCCCATCAACAGGTATGTTGCTACCAGGCTTACAGAGTACCTTATCGCCCCTGACGATTCGGCTGACATCCAGCTCGATCTCTTTATCATCCCTGATAACCGTTGCCGTTCTAGGCTGCAACCCCACTAATTGCCTGATTGCCTGAGATGCATTTCCCTTGGCTCGCTCTTCCAGGTACTTACCTAGCAGCACTACACTGATAACCACTGCAGCCGACTCGAAGAACACATGCCTGGCGGCCTCAGGAAATAAGGCTGGAAAAACAAGCACGGCACTACTATAAAGCCAGGCCGCCCCCGTCCCTGTCATCACCAGAGAGTTCATATCAGGCGACAGATGCCTGTAGGCAAGCAGCCCCGTCCTGAAAAAACGCCGCCCCGGAACCACAATTACGATTGTGGTAAACAGGAACTGAACCCATTCCCAGAAATGCGCAAAGGGCGCAATGTCGTCTAACTGAGCTGAGAATCCTGGAAGCCATTTAACACCCATTGCCAGAAAAACCACGGGAAGCGTTAAGGCAAATGAAAAAACAACATCTCGCCTCATCAGATCAAAGCGCCCCTGTCTCTGCTTATCCTCCTGTTCCTTCCAGTCTTCCAGAGGCCTGGGCTCGTATCCAAGCCCGGTGATGATACTCATCATCGCATCCGGCCCTATGGTCGCAGGAAGATATCGGACATGGGCCTGTTCAGTAGCAAGATTGACCTCAGCACTGAGTACGCCAGGCTGCTTGTTAAGCATTCGTTCTACTCGACCTGAACAGGCCGCACAGGTCATCCCGCTGACACCGATATCTATCTCGGACACCATTGGCGTATAACCTAGTGACTCGACTCCGTTAATGATCTCATCCAGAGAGATACGGTCGGTATCATAAGAAAAGGAAGCCTGTTCAGACGCAAGATTGACGCTAACCTGCCCTGTGCCTTCCAGGCTTTGCAGTTTGCGTTCCACCCTGCCCGAGCAGGAGGCGCAGGTCATTCCATCAATATCCAGCTCAATGTTCTCTATAGCCATAGTTGCACTTATCTGTGAGGCATTCCGAAGCTTAAGTTGAATGATTACGACTCAACAAATAGACCTTTTTTATTTGTCGGTAGTTCTTAGCACTCAGATTGCCAGGGCAAAATACAAGGGTGACCTGGCTCTTATGATCTACCTGGTGTCTGAAATTAAGCATTATCCAGCGAAACGCATTCCAGTGCATTGAGTTAAGCGTAAATACTGAATCCACACCTTTATGATCTATAAGCACCCACCCATCAGCATCACGATAGATCAGGGTCTGAAACGGCTGTTCACGCAGCTTCATGTATTCAAGAAAATGTACTATCACGAGAGTGATAAGCAGATACTCAAAACCAGGCAGATCCCAGTCAACCATTATGAGCATCTCAAGCACGAACAGGTGTAAAAACAACTGAATATGGAGCAGGCAATCTCTGTCAGGAAGCTCCAGACTGAGATGCAGAGCGGATCGCTTTGATAACATGTACGACATCCTTGTCGGAGGGTTTCATACGCCCCATCAGTAATTCAAGCAGGGTTTGATCAGGATAATCGAGTAGCCTCAGGAAAGTCGACTGCTCTGACTCATCCAGTTTTTCATATCGCTTAGTGACAAAGTTATTGAGCAACAGGTCCAGTTCCAGCATGCCCCTGCGACAACGCCAGCGTACCTGATCAGGGACTGGCATCAGACCCCCTTCTTCAGCATCTGCTTTTTGATCTCACCAATGGCCCGGGTGGGATTTAGCCCTTTTGGACAGACCTGAACACAGTTCATGATGCCGTGACACCGGAATAGCTTGTAGGCATCGTCCAGTTGATGAAGTCGCTGGTTTGTTGCCTCGTCCCTGCTATCCTGAATAAAGCGTGCCGCCTGCAGTAAGGCTGCGGGGCCCAGGTATTTATCCGGGTTCCACCAGTACGAAGGACAGGATGCCGAACAGCAACCGCAAAGTATGCACTCGTAAAGCCCATCCAGCTTCTCCCTTTGCTCTGGGGTTTGCTTTCTCTCCACCTCTGGCTCGGGCTCTTCGTTAATCAGATAGGGCTTAACCTCCCGATACTGGCGATAGAAATTCTCCATATCCACCACCAGGTCTCTGACTACAGGCATCCCGGGCAAGGGCCTGATTACGATTGGCTGCTTGAGTTCTGACAATGGTGTGACACAGGCGAGCCCATTTGTCCCATTAATATTCATAGAATCAGATCCGCAAACACCTTCCTGGCAGGAACGTCTGAAACTTAGTGTTTCGTCTTTTTCTTTCAGCCGTAGCAGGGCAGCCAGAAGCATCATTCCCGGAGTTACCTCGTTATCAGGCAACTCATACTCCTGCATATAAGGTTTGGGCTCTTTCTCAGGCTGGAAACGAAATATTGAAAACTTCATCACCGCTCCTTAATACACCCTTTCCTTAGGTGGGAAAGGCTCAACGGTCAGTGGCTTGGTGCGCACTGGCTTGTAATCCAGCGTATCGGATTCGAGGCTATACAGGCTATGCCGCATCCATGAACCATCATCACGGTCCGGGTAATCTATTCGGGAATGCGCGCCGCGACTTTCCTTACGCGCCAGAGCAGCTGTAGCCGTGGCCAGGGCGCAGCCTACGAGGTTCTCCAGTTCTATGGCCTCTACTCTTGCTGTATTGAATACCTGGCTATGGTCTTTAAGAGAAGCGTTTTCGAGGCGCCGCGCAATAGCCTTAACCTGCTCTAGTCCTTCACGCATCACTTCTTCAGTACGGAATACGCCGATATGTGTCTCCATCACCTGCCTCAGTTCCCGACGGAGTCCATCTACAGATTCTTCACCCTTGCCTGAGTTCCATCGTTCCAGACGAGTTAATGCGGGCGCTGCATAGGCATCATCATACTGCCGGTGTAGCGGGTTCTCTTTCAGGTATTCGATGATGTGGTTCGCTGCTGCGCGACCAAAGACCAGGATATCCAGCAGAGAATTTCCACCCAGCCGATTCGCCCCATGCACGGATACACAGGCACATTCACCAGCGGCATATAAACCAGGAACGGGCTCTTCAGGTGCCGTCTTTTCCGGAACAACCACCTGACCGTTCCGATTCGTCGGTATACCGCCCATGGTGTAATGCGCCGTCGGGTGAATGGGAATAGGCTCTTTTGCCGGATCAATATGCAGAAAGGTCATGCACATGTCGCGAATACCCGGGAGGCGTTTCTTCACTACCTCATCACCAAGATGATCCAGTCTTAGCAGGCAATGGTCTTTTTCAGGGCCACAACCACGTCCCTCCCGAAGCTCGGTCATGATGGAACGACTGACCACATCCCGGCTGGCAAGGTCTTTGGCATTGGGGGCGTATCGCTCCATAAAACGCTCACCCTCGCCATTTATCAGGTAACCGCCCTCCCCTCGCGCACCCTCAGTAATCAGCATACCGCGGCCGGCAATACCGGTCGGGTGAAACTGGAAGAATTCCATGTCCTGCAGGGGAATACCGGCACGAAGTGCCATACCCATGCCATCGCCCGTATTAATCAGGGCATTTGTCGAGGTGCGGAATAACTGACCGACCCCACCAGTGGCCAGTAGTGTGACTTTCGACTCGATAATAATTGGCTCACCGGTCATGATGTTGAAGGCTACGGCCCCAAGCACAAAACCGTCATCACCTCTAAGCAGGTCAATTGCGAAATATTCGTCAAAAAAGTGGGTCCTGGCCCGTATATTCTGCTGGTAAAGACTATGCAGAATGGCATGCCCGGTTCTGTCTGCTGCTGCGCAGGTACGAGCTGCCTGCTCCTGACCGAAATTCTGACTCATGCCACCAAAAGCACGCTGATAGATAGAGCCATTATCCAGCCGTGAAAATGGCACACCGAAGTGCTCCAGTTCATACACAACCTTCGGTGCAGCGCGGCACATATATTCAATGGCGTCCTGATCGCCCAGATAATCACTACCCTTTACCGTATCGAACATATGCCAGTGCCAGTTATCCGGCAGTACATTGGCCAGGGCAGCATTAATCCCACCCTGGGCAGCGACCGTGTGCGAACGGGTGGGAAAGACCTTGGAAACAACCGCGACATTGGCATCAGCGAGGGATAATTGCAGCGCCGCACGCAAGCCTGCGCCACCAGCACCAATAATCAGGGCATCAAAACGACGGCGTTTAACTTCCATAGGCCTTATTGAACCAGTATCCATAATAACCAGAAGAAACTCCCCAGCAGATATCCCGCGAGCACTGTCAGGGCCATTAGACGCAATGCAACTGAATGCACATAATCCATAATCACGTCACGCACGCCGACCCAGGCATGCAGGACTAAAGCCAGGCTAAACAATAAAATAGAGACAACCGGCCAGGGCTCATGAATCCAGGCCTGCCAGGCATCAAATCCCTGGGCAGGAGGAAAGGCAAATAGTCCTAACAACATTAAAGAGCCAAGCACCAGCAGAACCGCTGTAAGGCGTTGTATCAACCATGCCTTAAAACCGCTCAGCGCAGTATTCACAGCAGATACCAGCTTAGTGTAGAAGCAAGCGCTGCACCCAGTCCCAGGCTTATAACCAGTAGCGCAGAAATTCGGGAGGGCTGCTTTTCAACGCCCAGCTCCAGGTCCAGCAGCAGGTGACGAATCCCGGCAAATAGATGGTGCCAGAATGCCCAGGCAATCAGGAAAAAAACGGGCATTAGAACAGCCATGTTGATCACGCTAAGTACCCACGCGTAACCTTCTTGACTCGTACTGGCATACATCAGTAACGATAGAACAAATGGGATGAACAGAAATAGAAAAATACCGGAAATGCGGTGCGCAATAGAGGCTACGCCCTGTACCGGCAACCTGATCTGGAAGAGATTGAGAAACACCGGCCGATGATCACGGCTCATTCCGTACTCCTTACATGGCGCTGGCGGCCACCTGAGACAGATACCTTTATTACTCATGGAAGATTATAGTGCAGGTTTTTCTGTTTACCCGAATAACCATACACTTCGTCCTGCTGACATGCCAAGGCACATTGACTAAGATGTAGCGAATAGAAACTGGAGTATTACCATGAAGCCAGAATGGAAAACCTTCCTGGAAACTTTTGGTGCTGAGTTTGCAGGTGACAACATAGCCTCGTTTGGCAATGATGAACGTGAGCGCCGCGTTATCACCACCGGTGAAACACTTTGCGACCTTTCACCCTTCGGACTCATATCCGCTTATGGGGACCAGGCCGAAGAATTTCTTCAAAACATGCTCACTAATAATATTAACGAAGTTAGTGCGTCACGTAGCCAGTTAAGCGCGCTTTGCACACAGAAAGGACGAATGCTTTCCAGTTTCCGCGTTTTCAAGCGAAATGACACTTACTATCTTCGACTACCACAGGAGATGCTTGAGCCCACGTTAAAGCGGTTGCAGATGTTCGTCCTGATGACCAAGATCACGCTGGAAGATGCCAGTAATGCCCTGGTACGTTTCGGCTATGCCGGCCCAGAGGCAGCTGAGACACTGGAAGCCTACCTGAGCAGCATTCCTGCGGAAGATGATGATGTTATTGAGAGCAAGGGTATTACCGTAGTCAGGGTTCCGGGTGTGCATAGTCGTTTTGAACTCTATGGTGAACTAGAAGACATGCAGGCCCTGTGGAATCACCTCAACGTCAGAGCCGTGCCTGTTGGCTCCGATGCCTGGCCGCTACAGGATATTATGGCCGGTCTTCCTAATATCTACGCGGACACTTCAGAATCCTTCGTGCCACAAATGGCCAATATGCACCTGATCAATGGGGTCAGCTTCAAGAAGGGCTGTTTTCCGGGACAGGAGGTTGTTGCCCGCATGCAATACCTGGGCAAACTTAAGCGACGGATGTACCTGCTGGATATACCGGGCACCGAAGCCCCTGCACCCGGTACCGACATCATGGATGGCGATGAACCCAAAGCAGCCGGAGAAATCGTTGATGCTCGACGCAATGGGGATGGCAGCATTAGCGCTCTAGGCGTTATCCAGGTTGCACATGTGGATAGCGACAACCTGGCTACAGCTGGCGACCAAAGCGCCTCTGTATCTGTCAGGGTTCTGCCCTATCGATTTGAAGAAGGAAAATAAGGAACGCCCCGCGTCCCATGCAAAGCTAATCGTGGTAAAGAGCCACCAGCTCACGATCCAGCAGCTCGGGATCACCAAGGTTGAGTTCGAGCAAACGCCTGAGATGGGTAATACTGTCGATATCAATTGAGGTGCAGGCAACGCCTAGCCTGTCTTCCTCTATGTGCGATGCGGTGCCCTGCATAACGATATGCACCTCATCGTCCAGCCGGATATCCAGGGTTAACTCCTGCCCTTTTTCGACCACCCCCTTGCCGGCCTCGGCACATCCAACCAGTGCCCCCTGTAATGAAATATCGAGAACCTGCACTGCGCAACGCTGAGCATCAAAGCTCAGCTCTGCGTTAGCATCAAACAGGATGCGGTGAAAATGACGACGATCGTCTGTAGTGGGCATAAACAACCTCTGATAAATGACTACCCTTTCAGAAGGGTAGTCGATCTATCGGCTCGTTCCAAGCTATTCAGCAACTGACTCCGGACGCATGTGCGGGAACAGGAGCACGTCACGGATTGAAGGAGAGTCAGTAAACAGCATGACCAGGCGATCTATACCAATACCCTCTCCTGCAGTTGGCGGCATACCATGCTCCAGGGCGCGAATATAATCTGCATCAAAGTGCATGGCCTCCAGGTCACCCGCCTCTTTCTCTGCAACCTGTTCACGGAATCGCTCGGCCTGATCTTCGTAGTCATTAAGCTCTGAGAATCCATTGGCAATCTCTCGCCCACCAACAAAAAACTCGAAACGATCGGTTACAAATGGGTCTTCATCGTTTCGACGCGCCAGAGGAGAAACCTCAGTGGGATAAGCCGTGATAAAGGTTGGATCCATCAGGCGATGCTCGACAGTCTTTTCAAAGATTTCGATCTGAACCTTGCCCAGACCATAACTATCCTTAAGTGGAATACCCAGGCCTTTAGCTATCTCCCTGGCTGCCTCAAGGTCATCAAGCTGAGCCTCAGTAATATCGTCGTTGAAATGCAGTATGGATTCCTTAACGCTCATTCGCGCAAAGGGCTTTCCGAAGTCATATTCATCACCCTGGTATGTAATAGTGGTAGTGCCAAGTATGTACTCGGCCATACCACGTAACATGGCCTCGGTCTGGTCCATCAGCTCATGATAGGTTGCATAGGCCTCATAGAACTCCAGCATAGTGAATTCTGGATTATGGCGTGTCGACAGGCCTTCATTGCGGAAGTTACGGTTAATTTCATAGACGCGCTCAAAACCACCAACAACCAGCCGCTTAAGATACAGCTCAGGAGCGATACGCAGGAAAAGCGGCATATCCAGGGCATTGTGATGTGTTGAGAATGGACGCGCCGCAGCACCTCCAGGGATTGCCTGCATCATGGGTGTTTCCACCTCAAGAAAGTCCAGGCCATTGAGGTAATTTCGGATGTAATTAATGATGTTGCTGCGGATACGGAAGGTTTCGCGAACTGGCTCGTTCATGATCAGGTCAACATAACGCTGGCGGTAGCGAATTTCCTGATCTGTCAGTCCATGGAACTTCTCTGGTAATGGACGCAGGGACTTTGTCAGCAGACGAATACAATCAACCTTAACTGTCAGCTCACCAGTACGCGTCTTAAACAGTTCACCTTCTGCACCAATGATGTCACCGACATCCCAGGTCTTAAACTTCTGATACTCACCTTCAGCCAGCGCATCCCTTTGTACGAAAATCTGGATGCGACCAGACATATCCTGGATCTGGGCAAAACTGGCCTTACCCATAACACGCTTGGCCATCATCCGACCTGCAACTACGACGCGCCTGGACTCCTGCTCAAAGAATTCATTATCCTTTTCCCCATACTCAGCCTGTAGCTCACCGGCAAGCACATCGCGGCGAAAGTCGTTAGGAAATGCATTACCCTCGGATCTCAGCTGATTCAGCTTGTCTCGACGCTGGGCAATCAGCTTATTCTCATCAATTTCGTTTTCGTTCATTTAGGAAGCCTACCGTTAGTAGTTGGCAAGTCATTCAGGGCCTAGAGGCCACTTTTGAGACTCGCTTCAATAAATTGATCCAGATCACCATCCAGTACGGCCTGGGTATTACCCGTTTCAACCCCGGTACGAAGATCTTTGATTCGTGAGGAATCCAGGACATAAGAACGTATCTGACTGCCCCAACCGATATCTGATTTGTTGTCTTCGACGACTTGCTGATCAGCATTACGCTTCTGAATTTCCAGCTCATAAAGCTTGGCCTTAAGCTGCTTCATTGCCGTGGCCTTATTCTTATGCTGCGAGCGATCATTCTGACACTGAACCACAACACCGCTCGGATTATGCGTAATACGTACAGCCGATTCGGTACGGTTAACGTGCTGACCACCCGCCCCGCTCGCACGATAGACATCTATCCTCAGGTCTGCAGGATTAATATCGACCTCAATGTCATCATCAATTTCCGGCGAAACAAATACGGCAACAAAAGAGGTATGGCGACGATTGCCTGAGTCAAATGGCGACTTACGGACCAGACGGTGTACACCGGTTTCTGTACGAAGCCAGCCAAAAGCGAAATCTCCTTCAAAGCGGATAGTAGCACTCTTGATACCAGCCACCTCGCCGGGAGAAGCCTCAATCAGCTCTGTCTTGAACCCCTTACGCTCGCCCCAGCGTAGGTACATGCGAAGCAGCATTTCTGCCCAGTCCTGCGCCTCGGTACCGCCGGAACCTGCCTGAATATCGACAAATGCATTCTGTGGATCCATTTCACCGGAGAACATGCGTCTGAATTCCAGGCCGCCAATATCGGATTCGTACTGCCCCAGATCTTCTGTGACGGAGGCAACTGTGTCCTTGTCTCCCTCTTCCTCGGCCATCTCGAGTAGATCCCTGGCATCACTCAGCCCGGCGAAAAGGGCTTCCATCTTGACCACGACCCCTTCGAGCTGGGCGCGTTCTTTGCCAAGGGCCTGCGCATTTTCGGGATTATTCCAGATATCGGGGTCTTCGAGTTCCCGGCTGACTTCTTCTAGACGCTCTTTCTTGCTATCAAAGTCAAAGATACCCCCTAAGGGCCTCTAATCGCCCCTGCATATCATTGATTTGACTGTAAATTGGGTTAAGTTCCATCGATCTGATCTGGTCGCTTGAAAAGCCGGTAATAATACAACATCATGGGGTTGGATGCCTATCAAACTCATGCCTTTCATGCACTGGGATTATGTATGAAAACGAAAAACAAACTCCTCATCGTTTTCGCCAGTATCGCCGGCCTCCTGCTGCTCTTTATCATACTAGCGCCGCCTATAACCTCCATGCTTATATCAAGCACTCTTCATGATGCAGGGGCTGACGAGGTCACCATAGGCGATATCGACTTCAACCCACTGGTAGGCACCGCCAGAATTCACCAACTCGTTGTACGTAAAGATGGCAAACGTGTTATCAGCCTTGGGCATGGATTTATCAACCTGCGGATCACTTCACTGTTCAAAAAACAGATTGAAATAGACCAGATCGTTCTCAAAAATGGATATGCAGCAATCCTGGAGTCTGAAGAAGGTAAATTTGGCCTGAGGGGAATCGAATTTTCTTCCGAGACAACTGCTGAAACTGAGCAAACCCCATCGACGCCGTCAGAATGGACTTTTGGCCTTCACGAAATTGATATTGAGTCTGTTGCCGTGCGCCTTGACGCCATAAAAACCAGCACCATCATCCAGGCTGACAAATTAGTACTGAACAAGGTTTACACTTGGGACAAGGATGGAATTTCTGAACTCCAGGCACAAGGAAGATTCAATGAAGGCCGGTTTACACTCAACACCAGGCTCTCGCCACTAGCCGCCTTACCCAGAGTCACTGGCGACCTCAAACTGGATGCAATCAATCTTGCCGATATCCACCCCTGGATTCAGGAGTATTTAGAGGGCCTGGGAGGCCTGGTCAGCCTTGACAGCAAAATAAATATTGAACGGCAATCTGAAACAAAATGGTTAATCAACCTTGATCCTGACCTGCAACTCAACAAACTCTATGTGTCCACTCAGGGCTTTAACCTCGACTCTGAGGCTATTAATTTCTCAGGCAGAGTTAACATTGCTATTGATATAGCTGAAACCTCTCCAGATATCAGCGCAACGGGCAATATCCGCGCATCGAGCCTTCATTTAACAAGCCCTGAAGCCATCACACTGGCTCAGTTAGGCTCAGCATCCATTCAGGATATTAACTTTACTTTACCAATCGACATATCCGCATCACAGATATCCCTGAATGATGCCAGGCTTCTTAAGGCTGAATCAGACAACACGCCCGTTGTTACCTGGGGTGCTATTGAAATCAACAATGCCAGGACAACACCCGAACTGACGCATTTAGAATCAGTGGCTGTCAATTCGTTGGGTGTCACATTGCAACGTCGTAAAGATGGATCACTATATTTACCCCTGCCAAAATCCAAATCTCAAAGTAATGAGGCTGAAGTAGCTTCAAGGCCTGATGAAGCATCTGCTGAGAATAGTAAGACAATGGGAATTCGCATTGATCAGCTAAATATTTCAAGGGACAGCCAGATCGATTTTGCAGATAGCTCGGTTAAACCTGCCTATTCTGCAAAAGTGAAACTTAAGAACTTTTCAGTCAAAAATATTAATACCAGCAATATCAACCAGGCCACCGCCATTGATATCAGTGCCGTAATTAATCGTTATGCTGAAGTTTCAACGAATGGATACATAAAGCCCTTTATGGAAATCCCAGACGCGAGCCTTAAGACTAAGATATCAGGCGTCAACCTTACACGCATCAGCGCTTATGCCGTTGATTGGTCCGGCTACCTGATCAACAACGGCAGCATGAACCTTGAGTCAGACCTGAAGATTGAAAACAACATTATTGATGAAACCATCAGGTTAAAGTTACACAATCTGGAACTTGAGGTCGGTGACCAGGAGAAGGCTTCAGCCACTGATGCAAAACTCGCCATAGGTCTACCTGCGGCATTAAGCCTGCTAAAGGATTCTAAAGATGACATTAAGCTCAACCTGCCGATCACCGGCGACCTGACCGACCCTAATTTTGACTTCAGCCATGCTATTACTGTTGTATTAAGTAAGGCTCTGACTAAAGGAACAACCGCCTACGCCGCCTATGCACTTCAGCCCTGGGGTGCTGCCCTGATCGTTAAAGATGTAGCCGGCAAGTTGGTTACCCAAGTCAACCTTGATCCCATCTTCTATGAACCAGGTGCCATTGAACTAAAAAGTGACATGGCGCTTTATCTCGAAAAGATAAGTGGCCTTATGAAAGAACGCCCGGGCGTTGAACTTAATATATGCGCCCGCGCAACAGAAGCAGACCGTAAAGCAATGGCCAGAAGAATACTTGATGAGAAGAGATATCTTAAGAAAGATGAACCTACCCTGGAGCAGGCACGTGAAGTGGTTGCGGATGACATCCTGCTTACCCTGGCCGAGGATAGAATGTTCTCAATCAAAGATATACTTATAGAACAACACGAGATACCTCAGCACAGACTGCAGACCTGCCTGCCAAAACTGGATGCCAACATTGATGCAGCCCCAATGGTAGACCTGCAGATTTAGCTAATAGCTCTTGCATGCTCGATATTGAGCTGAACAGACTCCTGCCCACGATATTCATTGACTGTAAGTTTGTAAGCCAGGTAAAAATGATTACATGACTCTGGCCAGTCCTGCTCATCATAAAAGAATTGTATAGCACTGACTGGCTGCACAGCTGCGCCAGACAGGAGATTTAATTTCAGGTGTTTTTCACCAACCACCCTCCTGTCTATAACAACAAACTCTCCCTCAAAAACAGGCTCCGGAAAAGCCTGCCCCCAGGGCCCGGCCTGCTGTATTTCTTTTGCTGTCTCCAGGCTGATATCTGCGGCCTCCAGCTCCCCATCAGACCACAGCACAGATGCCAGATCATCTTCATCAATCAATTCACATACCACTTCATTAAAGGCCGTTGAGAAATCGTCAAGACTTTGTGTCTCTATACTTAATCCCGCCGCCATAGCATGACCGCCAAACTTTGATAACAAACCAGGGTTTCTTGACGCGACAAGATCAAGGGCATCTCTTATATGCAGCCCAGTTATTGAACGGGCAGAACCTTTGAGATGTCTCTCATCATCAGGCGCAAACGCTATTACGGGCCTGTGAACCAACTCTTTGATACGTGAAGCCAGGATTCCAATCACCCCCTGGTGCCAGCTTTCATCATAGAGGCATAACGAATAGGGTAAAGACGTCTGATCTAGACCTTCTAACAAGGCACCAACATGCTCTAGTGCACTTTCCTTCATGCCCTGCTCAATCGTACGTCTTTCAACATTGATTGAATCAAGCCTCTGTGCGAATTGGGATGCCGAAGACATGTCATCAGTCAAAAGGCATTCAATGCCGATCGACATGTCTTCAATACGTCCTGCAGCATTAAGACGAGGTGCAACTGCAAACCCAAGATCTCCAGCCTGAAGTGTTGCCTGGTTACGTCCGGAAACCTGTATCAGGGCCGTTATACCCGGAGCACATTTCCCAGCACGAATTCTACGCAATCCCTGCTCAACAAGAATTCTGTTATTCCAGTCCAGGGGGACCACATCAGCCACAGTCCCCAGTGCGACAAGATCTAAAAGCTGAGCCAGATTCGGCACATTTATCTTGTTTTGTGAAAACCAGCCTCGCTGATCAAGTAACTGCCTTGTTGCCGCAAGAACATAGAACATAACGCCAACACCAGATAAAGCCTTACTAGGAAACAGGTCGCCAAACTGATTGGGGTTCACTATCACATTTGCGGAGGGCACCGCGTCACCAGGCAGATGATGATCCGTTATTAACACCTCCCATCCATGTTGTCGTGCTGCTGCTACACCTTCTAAACTGGAAATACCATTATCGACAGTGATTAGGATATCGGGTTGAAATGCAACCGCATCACGCACTATTTCAGGTGTCAGACCATAACCATACTTAAAGCGATTAGGAACAAGATATTCAACGGAGGTCGCCCCTAATAGTTTAAGCCCCCGAATAGCCACAGCAGTTGCAGTGGCACCATCCGCATCAAAGTCACCAACGATGAGCATTCTCTTCTGTTCAACAATAGCATCGCTCAGCAACATTGCTGCCTTATCTGCATTCATTAGACTGGTGGGTGGAAGTAGATACTGCATAGACGTAAGACATTCTTCGTCATGCTGAATACCACGACTTTGATACAGCCGCTGAATAAGTGACGAGACACTGTTTAATTTTGCAGAACTATCGGAAGTACGCTGCTTGATAAGAACCTGGCGGTTGACCATATTTACCAGAACCTCCATCGTGGCCAGGTTTGCCAGCGATATTCATGAAACCGGCCAAATACTCTAAGAGACTTAAGCCCCTCTCCACTACCTAATAGAGAACAGATATTGTTCGGCTCTAAGCAAGGACTATTCACACCCTCCTCAGGTGCATAATCAACCATATCCTCATCGACAATCAGAATGTTTTTATAATGTTCTGATTTAAAGTCTTTGTTTGTGAGCTCAAATACTGGAATTCCACAATGCTGAGCTATTCCTTTAACAAGTAAGGAATTAGTTAACACACAGTCAAATTGCTGATTTGTTATTGCATTGGGCAGACTTCCTTCGCCCCAGAACCATATGCCATTAACCGGAAGCCTATTCTCCTCTTCTCGAATATGATTAACCTGATGACCAAAAAGCAACATCTGTATTTCATTCATGAGCTTGTGCCAGTAAATGGCATCGTTACCTTTTGGCAGTAGCGAATAGATACTTTGGTTTGCCGCAAAACCAAGTGGCACAGTATCTATTACTTTATTCACAGGCAGGCTCATCATCCATAAAGCATTGCTGACTGGTTCAATCTTGATCCCATCGTCATGCAGAAATTCGTTGAGGCTGCTGATCAAAAGCTGGGCACTACTGTTATCCAGATCGTGCTCGAAGAGCTGTCTTAAATAGACCTTTTCAATACCAGCCTCAAGAAATACCGGCGAAACACATACCATATGAGTTACTTCAGGCCGTCCAATGCCAAGACTGATGAATGCAGCCGCTGGAAACCCTCTCTCCTTCACACTTAAACCAAACAGCTTTACCAAACTGGAATAAAAGCTGACATCCCTGGTATTTTTTCTGAACCGTCGGCCTAATTGCCTGGATATGGTATCAACCAGTTGATCCAGAACGTTCTCTTGTCCAATAGCGAGATCAGGTATCAATACAGTGATATTCATTCTGATTATCTTTCGATTACTTTGATATATTCCCACTGCGTATCCGGGGATTTAGGCGTTATAATGCTAATTGTTAATTTAAGCATGCACTAGGGTGTGGATGTTTATAACTGCCTTAAACAGTGCGGGTATACATATAAAAACACCCGGTTATCAATATTTCGAGAAAAAGTCTATGGACCAGTTCGCTGAAGCATTTATTAAGATACTGATTTTTGTAACTATTCTTACCGTTCTTTATTTTGCCCTCGGCATACATAACAAGCTGTTTGGTGAAGTAAAAAGTAAAAGCCGTAAGCGCTCGATCACATGGAAGGCAGGTTTTGAATTTAAAATTGCCAAAGAAACCAACCATTTTGCCCTGATTTACAACCCCTTATACTACGGCGGTTACAACCAGCATGCCGTGGTTTTGGATATGTTCGAGGATTTACATACCCAGGGTTATCGGTTTATTGACTCCCCTAATGGTTATCTCATGATCTGCGAAAAACTTGAGCACCATGAAAGATACGGCAGTTTTGAAGAGAAAAAACCACGCAAAGCTGCCTGAACGATATTTCACTGGGCAAGGAAGCCCTTACTATCTACCCCACCACAATGCCTTTGTCCTAGAACTACCCCAGATTTAATCCGGGAGCAATGCCCCGATCAACTTATAAACACGCAGTAAAAAAGGCTTAGAGTTTCCTCTAAGCCTTTGATCTGGTCGGGACGGTAGGATTTGAACCTACGACCCCCACAACCCCATTGTGGTGCGCTACCAAGCTGCGCTACGCCCCGGATTAAGGTTGCGAAGCTTACGTGATAATCACAGTCAAAGCAAGATAGCTTAGATCACCTATCAGGCTGCTTTAATTTCGTCTCCAGTTACCTTACGAACCACTGGATAAAGCTTTTCAGTTTCATCCTGAATTCGATTCAACATCATGCCAAACATTTCTTCAGTTTCTTTTACAAAGTCGTTGTGGTTCTTGATAGCCAGCGTCTTTTTGTTCAACTTGCACCACTTCTTGAGGTAGCTGTCGAACATTTTTTTGATTTCCTGGGAACCGCTCATAAACATGTTGGCAAGCTGAGTTGTTTCATTGTCACCATGCTTTAGCAGCGTTGAATACATGTCACGATCAGTAACATCCAGGTGATCTTTAACCTGCTCAACATAACGGAAGAAAATTTCGCAGGTAATATCAGAATCCAGCAGTGTACGGTCTGTCATCAGTACATGCAGGACATTGGTCAGTTCGGTAATTCTGTGATTCTGTTTGTGCAGATCATCATAGGTGATCATTATTTAGACTCCTCCAGCCCTTCATTTAAATTAGGAAAATGTTCCCGATAGCAACTTTGTAATCAGTATTTTTATATTTGGCTTAAGTACGACTATAGGAATATAACACGCAGAATTCAACACACTAGAACACTGCGATATTAAATGAATTGCTGGAAAAATAATTAAGGAAATCAGTATGTTCTAATTATGTAAATTAGAACTTTATGATGTGCGGAAACGAATACGATTAACCTTTAAGGATAGCAAGAACTTCTTCCAGTTCTTTGCGCATTTCGCGCAGGACTTCCTTGTACTTGATGGTCTCTGTTTCTTCGTCACTACCGGCCAGTTTTTGCCTGGCACCACCAATGGTATAACCCTGTTCGTAAAGCAGGGTACGGATCTGACGAATCAATATGACATCCTGGCGCTGATAGTAACGTCTGTTACCGCGCCTTTTGACAGGCTTCAGGGTAGGAAATTCCTGCTCCCAATAGCGCAGCACATGCGGTTTTACACCACACAGTTCGCTGACTTCCCCTATGGTGAAATAGCGCTTGGAAGGTATTGCAGGTAGTTCGTTGTTATTCCCCGCTTCCAGCATATCTCTCTACTCGAGCTTTTAGTTTTTGTCCAGGCCTGAAGGTTACCACACGGCGCGCCGTGATGGGTATCTCTTCACCAGTTTTGGGATTTCTCCCCGGCCTTTGCTTTTTATCGCGCAAGGTAAAGTTACCGAAACCAGATAATTTCACCTGACGCCCCCCTTCTAAGGCCGTGCGAACTTCTTCATAGAACATCTCGACAAATTCTTTAGCCTCGCGCTTGTTGAGTCCAAGTTCTTCGAACAAACGTTCGGCCATATCTGCCTTAGTTAAAGCCATTACTATTATTTCCTTAAAGAAGCACCAACGCCTTTTTCGAGACGAGAAATTACCTGACTTACGATCTCATCTACTTCTTTGTCATTAAGAGTGCGCGATAAATCCTGTAAAATCAAGCCTAAAGCGATACTTTTTAGACCAGAAGGTACACCTTCGCCGGTATATACATCAAAAATATAGAAATCCTTTATTGTCTCGTTACCCAGATCTTTAATCACACCCAAAATCTGTGCAGCTGTAGTTTGCTCTGCAACCGTAAAGGCAAGATCACGACGTATCGCTGGAAACTTCGACGTTTCGGAGAATTTGGGCACTGATCGCTGCAAGATAGAGTCAAGATCGAGCTCAAAACAATAAATCCTTTGATCAAGGTCCAGCTTGCCTTCAACCTCTGGATGCAAGGCTCCCATCACACCAATTTCCTGATCAGCACGCAAAATGCGGGCTGACTGACCAGGATGGAGCGCTGGGTGATCTGCCAGCGGCTCGAAGGAAATATTGGAAATTCCGACCCCTGAAAGCAAAATTTCCTCTACCTCGCCTTTAACATCATGGAAATCGATATCACGTTCCTGGACACCCCATGACTCAGGCATAAGGCTTCCGGTGACCATACCTGCAAGCTTTGATCTTTGAACCAGCCCCTCGGATGATGGAACAAAACTCAGGCCCGTTTCAAAGAGCCTAACCCTTCCCTGCTGCCGATTCAGGTTGTGCCTTACCGCTTTCACCATGCCAGACCAGAGCGTGGTACGCATTACCGCCATTTCGCTGGAAATTGGATTTGCAATGGCCACAGGCTTATAGGCGGGCGCCAGGATCTTTTCAATCTCGGGATCAACAAAGGTAAATGTTACCGCCTCCCAGTAACCCAGATTGACCAGAACCTGCTTCAGCACATCTGCAGAAAGCCTGTTCTCAGGCATAACTTCAATTCTACGATTAAAGCTCTGTGTCTTTCCCTCAATACGATGGTAGCCGTAAACCCTGGCCACCTCTTCTATAAGGTCTGCCTCAATACGGATATCGAAGCGGAAGCTCGGTGGGAGGACACTCCACCCATCTGACGTCTTATCAAACTGACAGCCAAGGCGTTCAAGAATACCTTCGACCTCATCAAGTTCAATCGAAATACCAAGCAGGCGCTCAATCTGGCTATAACGGAACTCAACAGGCTCTACCTGATTGCCCTGGCCTGCTGCCTGAATATCCGTGACAGGACCAGCCTCTCCTCCACAAAGCTCGAGGATCAGCGCAGTTGCCCGTTCAATGGCATCAGCCTGTAGCTCGGGGTCCACACCACGCTCAAATCGATGCGAGGAATCGGTATGCAGACCATATTGCCTGGCTCTACCGGCGATTGTCTCGGGGCGGAAAAAGGCACTTTCAAGGAAGACACTATTTGTCTCTTGTGTAACCCCTGAACCCTCGCCACCCATGACACCGGCCAGGGCAAGCGGGCTACTCTGATCACAGATCAGCAAGGTGCCTGCCCTTGACTCTATCTCCTGCCCATCCAGAAGGGTCAGCTTTTCCCCTTCAACGGCCTGGCGAACCACGATGCCACCGGAAACCTTCTCCAGGTCGAAGGCATGCATAGGCTGGCCTAACTCGATCATCACGTAGTTCGTAATATCGACAACAGCGTTAATACTGCGGATGCCACTGCGTCTCAGGCGCTCCTGCATCCACAGGGGTGTCGATGCAGAAGCATTAATATTTTTAATCACACGACCCGCATACCGCGGGCAGGCCCCTTTATCTTCAACCCGGACTTCGAATACATCATCACAGACTGGTGCAACCGGAGACACGTCAACCTCGGCCAAAGACGCGCTGGTCAGAAGAGCTGTCTCACGCGCTATACCCGCCACACTCAGACAGTCGGCACGGTTAGGGGTTAAATCAATGTCATAGATATGATCATCCAGGTCTAGCCATTCACGGAAATCCTTACCGATAGGCGCATCATCGGGAAGCACCATAAGGCCTTCTGCAGAATCTGCCAGTCCCAGCTCTTTCGCAGAACAGAGCATGCCGAATGATTCAACGCCTCTGAGCTTAGCCTTCTTGATTTTCAGACCGCCAGGAAGATTAGCACCGACCATCGCAAACGGCGCATTCATACCTGCAGCCGCATTAGGTGCGCCACAGACGACCTGAATCGTCTCACCCTGCCCATACTCAACCTGGCATACACGCAACTTATCAGCATCAGGATGTTGTTCAATTGAAGCAATACGTCCTACAACAACACCAGAATACTCAGGGGCTGCCAGCTCCAGGGAGTCGAGCTCCAGGCCAGCCATGGTCAACACATGGCCTAGTTCCGCAGGGCTCAGCTCAGGGTTCACCCACTCTCTTAACCAGTGATCACTTAATTTCATAATTCAGTTTCGCAGAAATAGTTGCCGGCTCAGCTAACACTGAACTGACGAAGAAATCTCAAATCATTTTCAAAGAACAGTCGTAGATCGTTTACGCCATATCGAAGCATAGCCAGACGCTCAACGCCCAGACCAAAGGCGTAACCGGCATACTTTTCTGTATCTATACCGACATGGCGAAATACTTCTGGGTGGACCATGCCGCAACCCATGACTTCCAGCCATCCGGTATGACTACAGACGCGGCAGCCTTCGCCACCACACATGACACACTGGATATCAACCTCAGCCGAGGGCTCAGTAAATGGGAAATACGAAGGACGGAAACGGGTTTTCAGGTCTTCCTGTTCAAAGAAAGCCTGAAGAAACTGATCGAGCGCACCCTTAAGGTCCGCAAAGGTAACCTGCTCATCAACAACCAGGCCTTCAACCTGGTGAAACATAGGACTATGCGTCAGGTCAGAGTCGCAACGATAAACACGGCCGGGCGCAATAACACGCAAAGGCGGCGCTTCGTTTTCCATGACGCGGATCTGGACCGGTGAAGTATGCGTCCTCAATAAGTTATGCGCGTCGAAATAAAATGTATCATGCATCGCCCTTGCTGGATGATGGGCAGGAATATTAAGGGCCTCAAAATTGTGATAATCATCTTCAACCTCGGGGCCTTCAGCAACTGTAAAACCTAGCTGATTCCAGAGCGCGGATATACGCTGAACGGTACGCGTGACAGGATGCAAGCCACCCTGGGACTGGCGACGACCAGGCAGCGTAACATCGACGGTTTCTGCAGCAAGCCTGGCTGCAACCTGCTCTTTTTCCAACTGCAGGCGACGCTCATCGATACGCTTATTCAGGGCCTGCTTAGACTTATTGATCTCCTGCCCCGCCTGCGGCCTTTCTTCGGCTGGCAACTTACCCAGCCCCTTGAGCAACTCGGTTAACTTACCTTTTTTCCCAAGGTACTGAACACGCAATTGATCAAGATCGGATAAGGAGTCGGCACTTTCAATGGCAGATTCCGCCTCACGAGTCAGTTGTTCTAGATCCTGCATCTTAGATTCTCGGCATTGATAAAAAACAAAAGGGGAAGGCCAAGAGCCTTCCCCTTTTTTACATGCTGTTTAAAACGGCAGACTTAACTGCCCGTCGAACATGTATTACTTAGCAAGGGCGGCTTTGGCCTGCTCTGCGATCTTGCCAAAAGCGGCCAGATCGTGAACTGCCAGGTCAGCCAGGACCTTGCGATCCACCTCGATAGAGGCTTTGTTCATACCATCGATCATACGGCTGTAAGACAGACCGAACTCACGAGCAGCTGCATTGATACGTGCAATCCACAGGGTGCGGAACTGACGTTTGCGTTGACGGCGGTCACGATAGGCATATTGACCTGCCTTGGTGACTGCCTGCTTGGCAACGCGGAAAACATTCTTACGACGGCCGTAATAACCCTTGGCCTTCTTCAGAACTTTCTTGTGACGGGCATGTGCGGTTACACCACGTTTTACTCTTGGCATTGATCAGTCCTCCTTAGCTGTATGGCATCATCTGACGAACGAGCTTCACGTCATTGGCGTGAACCTCGGCATCAGCGCGCAGCTGACGCTTACGCTTGGTGCTTTTCTTGGTCAGGATGTGGCTACGGTGGGACTGCCCACGTTTTACACCACCAGAGGACTTGACGCGGAAACGCTTGGAAGCGCCGCGCAGGGTCTTAATCTTAGGCATTTCTTTTCTCCAATCTTCAAGCCTGCTCAGGAGAATGCGACCCCGAGTCAGGCGAATTAAACCTGGGCCTATTTCTTATTAGGACCCAGAACCATTACCATCTGACGGCCTTCCATTTTTGCCCTCTGTTCGACTGAGGCGATATCTTCCAGTTCTTCCTCAATTCGACCGAGCAACTCCGCACCTAACTCCCTGTGCGCCATTTCACGTCCGCGGAAACGAATCGTGACCTTACCCTTGTTGCCCTGCTCCAGGAATTTGCGCAAATTACGCATCTTGACCTGGTAATCGCCCTCTTCCGTGCCCGGGCGAAATTTCACTTCCTTGATCTGAATCTGCTTCTGCTTTTTACGCGCAGCCTGCTGCTTCTTACTTTCTTCGAACTTGAACTTTCCGTAGTCCATAATTCGGCAGACTGGTGGACTGGCGGTAGGTACAATTTCTACCAGGTCCAGACCGGCCTCTTCGGCACTTGCCATGGCTTCTGCAATAGAAACCACTCCACGGTTTTCGCCATCCTTATCAATCAGTCGAATCTTAGATTCGGTGATTTCCTCGTTCAGGCGATTCGTTTTTGCTGCGCTAATGGGCTAACCCTCCAAAACAGAGTGGCCGTGTTCGGCGACTTCATCGGTAAGTCTCTGGACTAACTCATCTACTGTTAGAGTACCCAGATCATCACCTGATCGCGTTCTCACGGCCACGGTATTCGTTTCTGCTTCGCGATCCCCAATAACAAGCATGTAGGGAACACGGTGAATCGTATGTTCGCGAATCTTAAAGCCTATCTTCTCATTTCTCAAGTCAGAAACGACCCTTAACCCATGTTTTTTCAGTCTTTCTTCGAGATTTTGGGCAAATTTGTCCTGTCGATCGGTAATTGTCATGATCACAGCCTGTGTCGGGGCCAGCCACAGAGGCAATTTTCCTTCGTAATGCTCGATCAAAATACCGATGAATCGCTCCAGAGAACCCAGTATGGCGCGGTGCAGCATGACAGGCACATGGCGATCTCCATCCTCACCAACAAACTCTGCATCAAGACGCCCAGGCATGGAGAAATCGACCTGTATCGTGCCGCACTGCCAGACACGGTCCAGGCAGTCTCTGAGGGCAAACTCAATCTTAGGTCCATAGAAGGCACCCTCACCCGGCTGCAGCTTCCAGTCGAGTTCCTTGTTATTTAGAGCAACCTCCAGGGCGTTTTCAGCCTTGTCCCAGAGCGCATCTTCACCAACACGCTTATCCGGGCGAGTCGACAGGGCTACCTCAACATCGGTAAAGCCAAAGTCCTTATAGACCTGGAAGACGAGGTCTATGAAGTCGGAGACTTCTGACTGTAACTGGTCCTCGGTACAGAAGATGTGCGCGTCGTCCTGTACGAAATTACGCACACGCATCAAACCGTGCAAGGTTCCTGATGGCTCGTTACGGTGGCAGGAGCCAAATTCAGCCATTCGCAATGGCAGGTCGCGGTAACTCTTCAGGCCCTGATTATAAATCTGGATATGACAGGGGCAGTTCATGGGTTTAACCGCATAGTCCCTGTTTTCGGAGTGTGTACTGAAAATCATGTCACCAAACTTGTCCCAGTGACCTGACTTTTCCCACAGGCTGCGGTCTACGAGCTGCGGCGTACGCACCTCCTGGTAATCATGTTCACGCAGGACACGACGAATGTACTGCTCGATTACCTGATAAATGGTCCAGCCCTTGTCATGCCAGAAGACCATGCCAGGTGCTTCTTCCTGAGTATGAAACAGGTCCATAATCTTGCCGATGCGGCGATGATCACGCTTTTCAGCCTCTTCCAGGCGATGCAGATAGGCCTTCAGTTCTTTCTTATCACGCCAGGCCGTGCCGTAAACACGCTGCAGCATCTCGTTCTGGGAGTCACCACGCCAGTAAGCACCGGCAAGCTTCATCAGCTTGAAGCCCTTTCCGAGCATGCCGGTGCTGGGCAGATGAGGGCCACGACAGACATCAAACCACTCACCCTGGCGGTAGATCGATACCTCTTCACCTTCAGGAATAATTTCCCTGATGATCTCAACCTTGTAGTCTTCACCCATATCGGCAAAGATCTTGATGGCCTCATCACGATCCAGAACTTCGCGCTCGATGGGCAGATCGCGCTTCACAATCTCATGCATGCGCGCTTCAATCTTCTCCAGATCTTCAGGCGTAAAAGGCTCATCGCGGGCAAAGTCATAATAAAAACCATTCTCAATGGCGGGGCCGATAGTCACCTGGGTACCGGGGTACAGTTCCTGAACGGCCTGCGCCATGACATGCGCTGCATCGTGTCGCATCAGTTCCAGGGCATCTTCATCACGGCTGGTAACAATGGCGAGCTCAGCATCATCAGTGATAGTGAACGAGGCATCTACCATATTGCCGTTCACCTTACCGGCCAGCGTTGCCTTAGCAAGGCCTGGCCCGATATCTGCTGCGACATCGGCCACAGTAACCGGATTATCAAATGAACGTTGAGAGCCGTCAGGGAGGGTAATTGTTGGCATAGCGATCTCCAGTGGTGACCCATACGCAAGGCCACATGTAATTTGAAGCCGATTTTATCAAAATCAGCCAGCACTTGTCTGACAATGCTCTATATATCAGCAACTTAACAGCCGATAGCAGTGCCAGATCAGAATAAAGCCTATCAGATATTCATGAATTCGCGGTCAGAAAGCGACGGCAAACATCGGAAAATCAATCAGTTAGACCATGAAAGGTTGGCGATCATACAAGGCAGGATATGCCCAGTCAATTGCTAGTACAGATATTTTCGTCGCTGCCACGATGCAACAAAACAGTCACCTTTTATTCATCGAATTGTAACGAACTTATTTAAAGATGCCTTTCTGATTCTTCCTCTTCTGATATGGAGCACAAAATGCTTAAGAAACTGTTACCTCTTGTTGCTATCGCCGCCCTGTTCACAGGCTGCGCATCAACTGAAACCAAGACCTCTGAAAGTGCTCCAGCACTTAACAATAACGAGTATTACGAAGTGCACCATGATGGCCGTATTAACATCTTCTACGACGCAGGTGTTTACAAGGAATTCCTGCAGTTGGGTGAGACTTCTTATCGCAAAACCTACATCGGCGCTGGTCCTAACGGTGAAACCATCGTGTACGGTCTTACCAAGGCTGACAAAAAGATGAAGACACCGATTCCTTCAATCGAAATGGTAGAAGGCCGCATGGAAGGGGCTTCTGAAGGCTTCTACGCAGAAATCCGTAACGAAGGTCGCATCTACGTATTTGACGACTGGAATGAAGTGAAAGGTTTCCGCCAGGTAGGCGAAGCACCTTATCGCTTTACTCAGATCGGTGCTGGCCCTGAAGGCGAGACTGTTGTTTTCGTTCTGACCAAAGAAAAGAAGAAAAAGCAGCCAACTGACCTGATGAAAAAGTTTGACGAGTTCTACAAGTCCTAAGATACGTAGAGACTCAGTAAAGCAAAAAGCCCCGGCAATGCCGGGGCTTTTTTATGTGGTAGGACTACCCAGACTCGAACTGGGGACCTCTACCATGTCAAGGTAGCGCTCTAACCAACTGAGCTATAGTCCTGCAAATCGTCTTCAAACACTGACGGTTTGAAAGGCCGGTGATTGTATCGCCTTACCCAATTTTGTCAATAACACGAAAGCAACCGCGTTTAGGCAACATTCTTTCTTCTGGCTTCAGAGATGCAACAACCTCTAAACCAACAGAATGCTATGCGAATGGCTACCGTATATTGAAACCCAGAATTAGGACAAGATTTTTCTAAATTTCAAATCACTCTTACGATAAGACGCTAATCTGCCAGGCTGGGACTCTGAAGCTCCCACTCATTATTATCGTTAAGACATAAATCATATGTTTTGTTGACGACACGCTTACCATCTTTCCATGCCCTGGCAAGAACTATTTCACACTTCCTGCCATCCCTGGAGTAAACTTCTTTGATAGTAAATTCCCCTCTGGCATCGCTTGAATTACTTGTCCATTTAGTTGTGTCACCCTCCTTGCCCATCTTTAGCAGTTCGCCAACTTTTTCTCCATATTCAGCCAGCTCACTTTCGCTGAAATACTTGGCCTCATTCTGAGAAAGGCCAGAAAAAGAAGAACCAATATCACCTACAATACGAAATGGAGCGGCCAGAATTCCCGTGAACACACCAGTCACTGCACCTTCGCTGGCTTCACGACCAGCCGCGCGGGCACGCTCTATCATACTGTCCAGGCGATCCAGGGTGGGATCAATCGCCTCCCGGGTAAGCTGAATTTCATTGATTGCCTCGGGCGCCAGCGGACGATAAGACTCAAGCTGTTTATTAGTCTGTACTAACGCCCAGCTAACGTTATCAACGCTCTTTAACACACCAGGTAGTTCATTCCTGAGCTGCTCAGATTCCTTCAATATGGGAGGAATTGTCTGCCGGGATGCCGCTACCTCATTAAGTATTGGGGGAATGGCATTCCGGGTCTGGGCGACTTCTTCAAGGATTGGCGGCACCAGCTTTCTCACCTCTTCAACCTCGGCAAGAATTTCAGGAATCTGTTCACGAATTTTTGCCACCTCGTTAACTACCGGGCCGACCTTTTCAGAGGCCTGCTCGACGCTCCCCAGTATTGCCGGAATCTGGGAACTGATCATCGATGCCTGGTAGGCAAAATACACCAGGGCAGCAGCAAGACTAAATAAGCTCGCCGCCAGTACATAAGTTGCCGCATCACGCTTTCCCATTCCGATTCCCTGATTCTCAGTCATCACAACTACCCCTAAGCTTAGGCGGTTTCCACGAACACGTGTTCGCGCAGCTTCTGTATTTCATCACGGATCCTGGCAGCATCCTCAAACTCCAGGTTCCTGGCATGCGCGTGCATTTCCTTCTCCAGCACACTGATTCTCTTTTCTGCTTCGGCTGGCGTAATCGCTGCATACTTTATTTGCTCCTCGGCCACCTTTGCATAACGGCCCGCAGAGGCTGCCGGGCTGCTGGCGAAGGCGCCTTCCATGATATCGGCAACCTTCTTTTCTACGCCCTTAGGGGTGATGCCATGATCCTTATTAAACTTGATCTGCTTTTCACGACGACGACTGGTCTCCCCCATCGCCTTCTCCATGGAGCCGGTTATCCTGTCAGCATAAAGTATGGCCTTACCGTGAAGATTTCGTGCAGCTCGGCCAATTGTCTGTATCAAAGAACGCTCTGAACGTAGGAAGCCTTCCTTATCAGCATCCAGGATAGCGACCAGGGAAACTTCGGGGATATCCAGGCCTTCTCGTAACAGGTTGATCCCCACCAGCACATCGAATTCACCGAGGCGTAGATCACGAAGTATCTCAACACGCTCGACCGTATCGATATCCGAATGCAGATAACGGACGCGCACACCATGCTCAAGCAGGTAATCCGTCAGATCCTCGGCCATACGCTTGGTCAGCGTAGTAATCAGAACGCGTTCATTCTTTTCAGCACGAACATTGATCTCGGATAGCACATCGTCGACCTGGGTAGCCACCGGGCGCACTTCCACCTCGGGGTCAACCAGTCCGGTCGGGCGCACAACCTGTTCGGCAACCTTGTCCGCATGCTCGGCCTCGTAAGGACCCGGTGTCGCAGAGACAAATATGGTCTGCGGCGCTATTTGCTCAAACTCTTCAAAACGCAGGGGCCGGTTATCCATGGCCGACGGCAGGCGAAAGCCATATTCCACCAGGGTACTCTTTCGTGAGAAGTCCCCTTTATACATAGCCCCCAGCTGTGGGACCGTGACATGACTTTCATCGATGATCAGCAGGGCATCTCTGGGCAGGTAATCCAGGAAACAGGGTGGCGGTTCACCAGGGGCGCGCCCGGAAAGGTAGCGTGAATAGTTTTCAATGCCCGAGCAATAACCCAGCTCCTGGATCATCTCCAGATCAAAGATGGTTCTTTGCTCCAGGCGCTGCGCCTCAACCAGCTTGTCATTTTCACGAAAGAAGGCCAGGCGCTCCCGGAGATCATTCTTGATGGCACCCATCGCCTTGAGCAAGGTTTCACGGGGGGTAACGTAATGCGTCTTGGGGTAAATCGTTAACCTGGGAACCCGTTTCAGTACTTCGCCGGTCAGAGGGTCGAAATAGCTAAGCTGCTCGATCTCATCGTCGAATAGTTCCACGCGTACTGCCTCCCGGTCTGAATCGGCCGGGAAAATGTCGATGACCTCACCTCGCACGCGATAGTTGCCACGCGCCAGTTCGACGTCGTTTCGGGAGTACTGCAATTCAGCCAGCCGTCTGAGTAGCTGACGCTGATCGATGCGATCACCACGATCCAGGTGTAACACCATCTGCAGATAGGCCCTGGGATCACCGAGACCATAGATAGATGATACAGAGGCAACAATAATGGTATCGCGGCGCTCCAGCAGGGCCTTGGTGGCAGAAAGGCGCATCTGCTCGATATGCTCATTAACCGAAGAGTCCTTGTCGATAAAGGTGTCCGATGACGGTACATAGGCCTCAGGCTGGTAGTAATCGTAGTAAGAGACGAAATACTCCACCGCATTGTTGGGGAAGAATTCCTTCATTTCGCCATAGAGCTGCGCTGCCAGGGTCTTATTGGGTGCCAGAATGATGGCCGGTCGTTGCACATTGGCGATCACATTCGCAATGGTGAAGGTCTTACCAGAGCCAGTAACACCCAGCAGGGTCTGGTAGGCCAGGCCATCTTCCAGCCCCTCCACCAGATCATGAATCGCCTGGGGCTGGTCTCCAGCCGGCGTATATTGGGTTACCAGTTCAAATTGATCGCTCACAGGCTTATTTCCACAGCTCAGTTGCAGTATGATTGTTTAAGGTGCTGGTTACGTTCAACACGGGTTCAGTTTAACAGCTCAGCGTTGATTTCCCGCCCTAACGGACAACACTCGATACCGACTTGCCAACACGGATAGCCCTAACGTGAAAATCAAACTGTCTTCTAGAGTCCAGCGCGTCAAACCCTCACCTACCCTGGCCGTTACCGCACTCGCCGCCAAACTGCGTAGCGAAGGAAAAGATGTTATCGGCCTCGGTGCAGGTGAACCCGACTTCGACACCCCGGAACATATCAAGCAGGCGGGTATCGAGGCCATACGATCTGGCCAGACTCGATATACTGCTGTCGATGGCACAGCAGAATTAAAACAGGCCATTATCGACAAGTTTCAGCGCGACAATGGCCTGAACTACAACCCTGAACAGATTCTTGTCTCCTGCGGGGGTAAACAGAGCTTTTATAACCTCTGCCAGGCCCTGATCGACCCGGAGGATGAGGTCATCATCCCAGCGCCGTACTGGGTCTCCTATCCCGACATGGTGCTACTGGCGGATGGAAAGCCCGTGATCGTAGCGGCCAGCCAGGAACAGGGCTTCAAGTTACTGCCTGAGCAGCTCGAGGCTGCCATTACAGACCGCACCAGGCTATTTGTTATTAATAGCCCGTCAAACCCCACTGGTGTCGCCTACTCCCTGGAAGAACTGCGTGCACTGGGCGAGGTACTAAAAAAACACCCCGACATCCTGATTGCCACCGATGACATGTATGAACATATTGTCTTCGGAGACAACAAGTTCGTGAATATACTCGATGCCTGTCCGGAACTGAACGAGCGCACCATTGTGCTCAATGGCGTCTCCAAGGCCTATTCAATGACCGGCTGGCGCATCGGTTATGCAGGCGGCCCTGCCGACCTGATCAAGGCCATGAAGAAGATCCAGTCACAAAGCACCTCGAATCCAACATCAATCTCCCAGGCTGCCTCAGTGGCTGCCCTGAATGGCGACCAGAGTTGTATTGCAGAGATGCTCAAGGCCTTTGAACAACGTCATGCCTTCGTGGTGGAACGCCTGAATAGCATCGATGGTATCAGCTGCCTGCCCTCGGACGGTACCTTCTACAGCTTCCCTGATGTCAGAGGCGTCGTTGAAAAGCTGGGGCTGGCTGATGATACTGCACTGGGCGAGTACCTGCTAAACGAGGCCGGCGTAGCCGTAGTGCCCGGATCGGCCTTTGGCCTGAGCGGTCATATACGCCTTTCTTTTGCTACCAGCATGGAAAATCTGGAGAAGTCACTGGACCGAATCGCTGCTGTGGTCAACAAATAGCCATTTACTATTGACCAAAGCCGAATCAGCAAGTACTATCTCGCACCTTCAATTCCCCGGTAGCTCAGTCGGTAGAGCGGGTGACTGTTAATCACTAGGTCGGCGGTTCGAGCCCGTCCCGGGGAGCCAGTTAAAAAAGGCCAGCTTTATGCTGGCCTTTTCTGTGTTTAACTACGCCAATACGATTACAGACAGCGAGACTCCTGCTATGAAAGCCGTAATCACACAACTCAATTCGGATCACAGCATGATGTCGGTTCAGACCGACCAGGGCTTCTGCGTGGTGCGCGTCCTGGGTGATTATGACCTGGATATGGGCGACATTCTGGATGGTGGCTTTTCAGCCGCTGGCGAGGAAACGGTTAAGAATATTAGCCAGGTCGAGGACATCCGTGTCGAGATCCTGGAAACCGGACTGACGCCTTTCACGGCAGACCGAATGGTTAAAGCTACGAATTAGAGTTTGCCTGCAAGCTCTTTGAGATAATTACGGAAATCATCACCGAGCTCCTCGTGTTCCAGGCCATATTCCACGGTGGCCTCGAGATAACCCAGTTTGCTACCGCAATCGTAGCGCTTGCCTTTGAATTCGTAGGCAAAGACCGGCTCTTCCTTCATCAGTAGCGCGATCGCGTCGGTGAGCTGGTACTCACCACCCACACCGCGGCCCGCCTCCTCGATCTTGTCAAAGATTTTTGGCGTAAGAATATAACGGCCCACCACAGACACATTTGATGGCGCATCTTCAGGAGCGGGCTTTTCTACGATCTCTGTCGTCTTCCACAGGCGATCCGAAACCTGCTCACCACCGATAACGCCATACTTGTAGGTTTCCTCCATAGGCACCTGCTCTACCCCGAGCACAGAACCCTGATTCTGTTCGTAGATATCGATCATCTGCTTGAGGCTATTGGCGCCGCCACAATCATCTTCCTGGCAGCGTATAAGATCATCCGCAAGGATGACGGCAAAGGGCTCATCACCCACTACTGGGCGCGCACAGTTCACGGCATGTCCAAGGCCCAGGGCTTCAGACTGGCGTAGATAGACGCAGGTAATATTGGGGGGCAGGATGTCCTGAACCTTTTTCAATAGTTCATCTTTACCCCTTGCAGCCAGTTCCGCTTCAAGCTCGTAGGCTTTATCAAAATGATCGGGGATAGAACGTTTGTTGCGACCGGTGACAAAAATCAGGGTATCGATACCCGCTGCCTCAGCCTCTTCTGCAGCATATTGAATCAGCGGCTTATCAACTACTGGCAACATCTCTTTTGGATTTGCCTTGGTGGCAGGAAGAAACCGGGTACCCATCCCGGCAACGGGGAAAACACACTTACGAATTCTTTGGCTAGACATATATCTCAGACTGTTATTAAAAAAAAGAGGTAGCCATAGGCTACCTCAATAAGATTATCAGTCAAATGTAACGTATCCGTCACATTTGTTATTCACCCGAAACCCTGATGTCATCGAAGTTACGCTCGATGGTCTTTTCACCAATTCCTTTCACATTGGCGAGCTCGTAAGGCGTCGCAAAATCACCATGTGATTCGCGGTAAGCCACGATAGCCTTTGCCTTGCTTTCACCAATACCTTTCAGGTTCCGAGCAATGGTTTCTGCATCGGCGGTATTGATGTTTACTACATCAGCAATAACAGGGGATGAAAGAACGAACAGAACGCTGGCGGCCGCCAGCAGTGACTTCAGTGTCATAAGCCTTCTCCTTTATTTCCTTGGCTTGTTACTTTCCTTCTACAGGATCCATTCCTGTAGCGTGGTGCAGGATACCAAGCTGCACCGTCTTGTCAATTACTCTCCAGTGATCTGTTCTGCCAGCTTGTAATCAACCAGTTCACGCATGACGCTGGTTGCATAACAGCCAGACGGGAGGAAGAAAGTAAACACCCAGCTTGATGCCGCCTCCTGCTTCACCTGCAAATCAGACACCAACAACCTCAGCGAGCGTCGCTCCTGTTTCAGACCTGCATGCTCCAGACCATCCCTCAGCTCTGGCATGCTAGCCGCGACACCCTGCTCCAGATCACTCACCCCTGAGTGACTCATCAGCCGCCCCCTGCCCCACAAAGGCCCAGTGGGATGGATATCATGCCTGCTTACCCTGCCCTTAATCTCCTCATCGATCTCGTCTGCGACGAATACGCTATTACTACCGTCCAGCTGAAAAACATCACCCATAAGTGGCAGATTCCAGCTTGCCTGCTCAACCCGTGCTACTAAAACCTGATTAAAAAGCTCCGACCTGGCTGCAGATATCAGCAACCCCTTTTCATTTTTATTCCTGGGTCGATAAGTACCCTGGAAAAGCCCCAGGGCCTGTTCGATATTTTGCCCATCACGCCCAAATCGCTGCTCACCAAAATAGTTCGGCACACCATCGGCACGAATTTGTGCAACAACCTGCTCCACAGCAGCAGCGCTGCCCTGAGCCTCTCTGACGCGGATGCGAAAGTGGTTACCCCTGAGCCCTCCCCGACGTAGCTTCCTGCCATGACGTGTGATCTCAAGAATTTCGATATCGGGGGCCAAACTGCCCACGCTCAGGTCAATGCTGTGTGTGGTATCAGGCAGGCTAAACCACTGGCTGGTAACGGCATGCCGGTCCTTGAGGCCAGCAAAACCAATATCCTTTTGTTTAACACCTGTTATCTCCGAGAGCTTCCTGGTGACCCAGGCTGTATTTGCATTCGTCTTGCATACCCTGATCCACAAATGCTCGCCCGTACCGTCCAGGTCGTAACCAAGTTCCTCGTCAACACGAAAATCTTCCGGTGATTGCCTGATCAGGCCCTGCTGCAAAGGAGGCTCATAAGCCCTGGGGAGGTTCCGCACGGATATTCGACTCCACTATGGATAGAAAATGATTGTGCCCGCTATAAAACTGAAGTATACGCTGTGTGATACCGATACTACGAGATTGATCGCAGATGACACAGTTACAACTGGACAAGACCATTGAACTCGATTCACGTCTTGCCGACACAGTCAGCGACATTAAAATCCTCTCATCACTAACCTGGCCCAAAGAGGCCGAAACCCGCTTTCTTGATGCCTGGCATGCAGGTCGCCCTGAACTACCCCAGGTGAAACTTGAACCCCTGAATCTTGAGCCGCAAATCGAAGCCCTGGAATCTATTCAGTCCAGCTGTGACCGCGGCCACCCTCTGGATAACCTGATATACAGGACTGCCCGTAGCTATGCCAGTGCTGCAAAGATGCTCGGAGCGATAAACACGCCCGACTTCACAAGGTATTCAGTCATGCTCTATGGCAAGCCAGATGATCGATACCGGACACAGGATTTCACTGCGATCGATGCTGCCGACTTTTTCCTGGCCAAGACCGACGAGCTCATGGGCAGTTACGTGGTACCGCCCACCGTATGCACTATTCCAGCAGAACAGTTTGCTGCCATGCTGCAGCAGAAAGTGGACACCTTTTTCACCGATGACAGGGTCGATGTCGAGGTCGACCCTGAACTCTCGTCGAGAGCGATTGCTAGCTCTGATCGCATTCGCGTTCGTGCCGGCGCGATGTTTTCTGAACTTGATCTTGCCCAGCTGTTAGAACACGAAGCGCATATCCACGCAGCAACTATGCACAACGGTCGCCGGCAACCCAACATCAGGCTGCTGTCCCTGGGCGCACCCCGAACCACGCGCACCCAGGAAGGCATTGCCATCATGGCCGAACTCATTACCCTGTCAATGGATATTGTTCGCCTCAGGCGCATTGCCCTCCGCGTCAAGGCCATTGCGATGGCGATGGAAGGTGCTGACTTTATCCAGATATTCCGGTTTTTTCTGGAGGCTGGCCAAAGCGAGGAAGAAAGCTACCAGTCCACGGTGCGTTGTTTTCGCGGTGGTGACGTCCGAGGGAACGTGGTCTTTACCAAAGATACCGTGTACCTGAAAGGACTACTCGAGGTTTATGCCTTCCTGGCCACGGCGATACACGAGAACCGGCCTGAACTGGCAAACTGGCTTTTTGCAGGACGCCTGACCATTGGTGACACCATCGAGCTTGCACCATATTTTGAAACTGGCTTTCTTGCCGGTCCGTATTATCTTCCCTGGTGGGCTAACGACCTCAGGACACTGGTTTCTTCCCTGGCCTGTAACGCCTTCTTCACCCGCAACGACCTGACAAATGTGAAACTGGAAAATTTTATCCTGCTGGAGGAAGCCACGGCATCCGGCGAAACCTACACCGGGTAGGTACCGGCAAACAATTGATTCAGGCACTATATCCTTCATCAGAGGCGAGCCATTCTATTTCTTCCTGCGTACTCTCACGTCCCAGCGCCTGATTCCGGTGAGGAAAACGACCGAAGCGCTGCACGATCTCACGATGATGCTCGGCAAATTTAAGGTTTTCCTCCAGGCCCGCCGCATCGAACAGGGCCACCGAGGTATCCTGGTGCTCGATAGACTCACTATGCATCAGGGGCATATAGAGAAAGGCCTTCTGAGTATCAGTCAGCTGCTGATCGAAGCTCTTCATCACGGCATACAGGCAGACTTCGACAGCCATTTGCTCGGTTGAGTAGCGGCGTCCATCTTCGCGATACATGTTCAGGGGAAACTGGTCCAGCACAATGCATAAGGCCAGACAGCCCTCTGGCGTCGACTTCCATTCATCGAGGGCACCAACAGCAGCCTGTTGCCAGAGGTCTTCATATTGATCGCGAATGTGCTGATCAATCTCCGCTGTAGCCGAAAACCAGTGCTTACTCATCGGCTCTGAAAACCAGAATTTCAGGATATCTTCAGGTACGATCATTCAGTTTCATTCCAGCTTATTAAATGTGTTTGAGAATAAGGACTCTTTTCTATGAAAACAAAATCATTTGTCCTATCCATGACCATCGTCACTTCACTGTGGACAGGTAGTTCGGCCGCTGACTCAACTACTGCACACTGTGAAATCTACCCCATAGGTGAAGATCACCCAGCCAAAGTGCTTCCTTGTACATTCTCGCAACGGCAGGGTTATATAACCATTACTCTTGAGGACAATGTGAAATATG
Organism: uncultured Ectothiorhodospiraceae bacterium; assembly: GCA_964641615.1. Taxonomy (GTDB): domain Bacteria; phylum Pseudomonadota; class Gammaproteobacteria; order J044; family J044; genus JANTGN01. The sequence continues at coordinate 72,057 of CAZXNH010000001.1, forward strand.
ACCTTAGCCCCGACAACAATCGCCCCGGGGTGTTTCAGAATCAGGGAGGGCAACCGGTTTACCGAGAAAAAGGACTGGGAGACCAGGGACTAATTTTTCGCCTTAAAAATGAGCGTGTATTTGTCTACTGGAATAGCCCCTACTCCAGCGGTACTACTGAAGAGAATAACTGGTCAGCACCTTTCTCAACTAAAAACTACGATGCAACCACGCGCCTGCGGTGTCGTGCCCTTAGCGATAACAGCATCAGCTACTGTCCGGCCGGCATACTACGCATGAAAAATAACCAGGCTTCCATTGTAGTGAAGAGCCTGGACGGAGATATATTTACTATCAACTTCCTCACTGATTACATCAATGCCACTAATCGTGAGGTGGAAGCAACCCTGAAGGGTGATACGTGGACAGTAATTATCGATGGCAAAGACCTCTATGAGGTGCCTGTAGCCGCCATTGAAGGCGGCTAAACAAACTATGCCCTCCTTCGCCCCATACAAAAAGCGGCCGCCCCACACAGCTACGAATTTTCTCGCGATTTAGACTAGCTGTGATGCTCTTCCTGATGGAGCAAACTGGGATCATCGAGATCAGTGTCGACACCCGGATCATCTGGAATGTGCTCGACATCCTGGTGCTGGCCATCGATAGGATGATCTTGGTCCTGTGACTGCTCATCCAGCAGGCTTGCCATGGCAGCCGAAGACCAGGAAATGGCGCTTTTTACCAAAGAATGAGGCTACCCCTGCTCCGCCTTTTTCTTAGCCACGTTATCCCTCAGATACACCGGCAATGCCTCGGCAGCATCGACAGATATGCCCTGGCCAAAATAGGCCGCTCCAAGACGGGCAACCTCTTCTGCACGGGGTAGTGCACCAGCATCAGTAGCAATCAACTGAGTGCCCACCTGTTGACTCAGCGCATCCCTATAGGCGGCCCAGCCACTACCCATTCCATATGCCGGTGTATCCAGCGCAATGGACACGCTGCTCGGAGGAATTACCTGCTCTTCACCGACAAGTTCAGGCAAACCAGCCTCATCAGCCCTGTATTCACCCCAGTAGACCTCCTGCATGCGGGCATCAATGGCTGCCAGTACATGGTCATGTCCGTCCGCAATACCCTTCATGGCAAGCGTTGCCAGGGTAGAAACCGGCACCACAGGCAGCTCTGCAGCGAAGGCCACGCCCTGAACCACACTGGCAGCTACGCGCACACCTGTGAATGAGCCAGGACCTCGACCAAATGCCAGTGCATCAAGATCACTGAGTGTCAGTCCAGCTTCCTTAAGCAACTCGTCCATCATGGGCAGTATCTTCTGCGCATGCTCTCTGGGGGCCACCTCAAACCTGGACAGCATCTCACCATCATTTATCAAGGCAGCCGAGCAGGCCTCGGTTGCCGTATCAAGAGCAAGCAGTTTCATTCTGTTCTCTTAAATTTGAAAGGAATGTGCAAGCCTGATCCTGGTCCCTGCAAACGGGCATTTCAGGCAGGCTACGTAGAAAGGTTTTGCCATAGAACTTGGAAGTAATCCGCGGATCACAGATCACCAGCATGCCCCGATCAGTGACATCACGAATAAGGCGACCTGCCCCCTGTTTCAGGGTCAGAACGGCCTGGGGCAACTGGTAGTCTTTAAAAGGATTGCCGCCACGGTCTTTAATCGCATCCAGCCTGGCCTGCATTACAGGGTCGCCTGGCGAGGCAAAGGGAAGCTTGTCGATAATGACCAGGCTCAGTGCATCGCCACGTACGTCTACCCCCTCCCAGAAACTACTGGTACCGAGCAACACTGCATTCCCCTGATCACGAAAACGGCGTAGAAGTTCTCCGCGCGGCATGTCGCCCTGAACCAGTACCGGGTAGTCCAGTTCGTCACGCAGTGCCTCGGCCGCCTGGTTTAAGGCGCGATAACTTGTAAACAACAGAAAGGCCCTGCCCTCATTCGCTTCGATCAACGCCCTGGCTGTTTCGGTTACTGACTGGGTAAACCGCTGATCTGCAGGCTCTGGCATGTTCTGCGGCAGGTATAGCAGTGCATTTTTCTGATAATCAAAGGGGCTACCAAACTGGGCAGTCTCAAACTGTTCCAGCCCCAGGCGAGCCGTGAAGTGACCAAAATCCTCTCCGACCGCCAGGGTTGCCGACGCAAAAACCCAGGCACAGGGATAACGCTCCCGGTAACGTTCAAAGGTACTGCCTACATCAATCGGTGTCAGGTTGAGACTGAAACTACGTGTATACAGTTCATACCAGGCAATGTTGTCTTCATCAGGATTTCTCAGATCAGAAAGACGCTTGATCATCATCTGTGTACGTCCCAGGCAACTCTCCAGTCCCTTACCGCGCTCCGCGGCTACATCCAGAATTCCCCTCAGTTCCTCAAGCCTGTCAGCCAGTGTTTCCAGGGCTTCATCGACAGATTTCTTCGTAAGCAGCTGCTTCATTGATCCTTTCTGCTCACAGCCCTGCATAGCCAGCCGAAGATCACGCGAGGCCTTGTCCAGCTGTCCCGCAGTGTCCTTCAGACTTTGCATATCAGGGGCATCATTAAGCTGCTCTGCGATAGTATCCCGTGCGAGCTCAAGAATCTGTCGACTACTCAGGGACTGGCCAAAGAAATTACTGGCAACTTCCGGCAACTGGTGGGCCTCATCCAGAATAACGGCATTAGCCGAAGGCAGGAGCTCACCAAAGCCCTCTTCCTTAAGCGACATGTCTGCACAGAACAGGTGATGATTGATGATAACAACATCCGCTTCCTGTGCTGTCTTACGTGCCTTGATGACATGACAGTCGCTGTAGTCAGGACACTCCATACCCAGGCAGTTCTCTATCGTCGAGGTCACACGCGGCCAGACCTCGGAATCCTCTGGCACGGTAGACAATTCTGCAATATCGCCACTCTCGGTCTGCAGCGACCATTTGGCAACCTCGGCCAGGTCATGCGCCGCTTCACGTGTCCGCCAGCGATGTTCATGTCGTGCCTGACCCAGGCGATGTACACATAAATAGTTGGCACGCCCCTTGAGCAGGGCAGCACGCGTACTCACACCCAGGGCACTGCGCACCAGTGGCAGGTCCTTTTCGAATAACTGATCCTGAAGGTTCTTGGTACCCGTAGAAATGAGCACCTTACCGCCAGAAAGCATAGCGGGTACCAGGTAGGCAAAGGTCTTACCCACCCCGGTTTCTGCCTCAGCCACCAGGGTGGTGTAATCGGTCAGTGCCTGCTCTATCGCGGCAGACAATTCTCGTTGCTGTGGCCGGGCTAGAAAACCGGTGACTGCACTGGAAAATGGCCCGTCGGGGCCTAGTAACTCGTAGGAAGACTCGCTCACTTCAGAGACTCGCTAATCGACTGCGCTTTCTTCAGGGCTTCACTGGAGCCAGAAATATCACCCTTACGTTTCCTTACCTCTGATATCAATAGCCAGTTAATGGCTGCCATACGTGACTCTGGTGCCGCATAGCGTAAGGACTTCATGGCCATGGATTCAGCCGCAGATAACTGGCCCTGGTCGAGTTTCAGACCAGCCAGTTCATACCAGACCAGGGGAGCCCTGGCATCGATTCTTAAGGCCTGCTCGAGTAGCATGTCTGCACGAGCATAGTCGGACTGTTGTCGGTAAAGCCTTGCCTGTTCCAGCAGGTAATCAACCTCTGAGGTGCCTGAAGTCATGGGTTCGCGCTGCACCATGCCGGTTGAACAGGCCGTCAGAATCAGTGACAACAGCATCAAAATTACAAATAAGGGGCGCATAAAAGCCTTACTCCGAATCCAGCCAGTTTTTTAGCCAGTCCCAGGAACGTTTAACCGTCCCTTCGACCGAGGGCGCGCAGCCCGATGCTGCCCGGGGAGCTGTTCCATCGATAAAAGGTAATCTCAGGGCTCCTGAACAGCTTGCGTCTGCACGCAGGCCATTTTGCCTGTCTATCCATGACCATTCCACGCCCTGTGGAGGATCCAGGGCAATCGATTCACCATTCAGACCAGACATTATGTGCGCCCATACTGGTAATGCCCCGGTCGAACCGGTCAGCCCTGATGGCCGGTTATCGTCCCGCCCGACCCAGACGACCGACATGTAATCGGCAGAATACCCTGCAAACCAGCTGTCACGCAGGTCATTGGTTGTACCGGTCTTACCCGCCACCTCAAGTCCTGATGGCAGGCGGCCCTGTAAAGTACGCGCAGTGCCTTCCTTAGTAACGGCATTCATAGCCGCCGTTACCATGAATACATGACGTGGATCCGCCACCTGACGAACATCCAGGTCGTACTGCTGCAGGGTGTTGCCCTGCTGATCCATAACGGCACGAATCGCGCGTAGCGGCATGCGATAGCCTTCAGTCGCCAGGCTCTGGTACACACGCGCCACCTGGAAAGGTGTCATTTCTACAGCACCAAGCAATACAGAGGGATAGGCCGGGACATCGCCATTCCCTCCAAGCAGAGTCAAATTTTCAAGCACCCTGGCAACACCAATATCCAGCCCAAGGTGGGCCATGGCAAGGTTATAGGAATGAATTAGGGCATCCGCCATGACAACATCACCATGGGTTTCCCTGTCATAGTTGCTGGGGACCCACTTACTACCATCTGGCTGATCGATACTAACCGGCTCATCCTGTAGCAGGCTTGCCAGGGTGTACTGATCTGACTGTTTCAGGGCGCTGAGTACGATGACCGGCTTGATCAGAGAACCCACAGGACGACGTGCATACAGCGCCCGATTGAATCCGGAATACCTGGGGTCGCGGCCACCTACCAGCCCTAATACCTCACCATTAGCCACACGGACAACTACGGCAGCACCCTGCACACCGCCCTCTGCTGGCCTGGGATCAAGACGAGCCAGCTCACCCTTGATAGCCTCTTCGCTCCTGAGCTGAACCAGCGGATCCATACTGGTAAAGATCAAAAGACCTTCACTACGCAGGTCTTCTTCCCGGTAGTCGCGCTTGAGTTGCTCGCGCACCAGCTCCAGAAATGCGGGGAATGGTGACCGGGTTGGCGGGATGTTCTTCGTCACGCCCAGGGGCCGATTCTGATAACCGGCAAGATGATCCTGGGGAATCAGTCCACTGCTTGCCATGATTTCCAGCACCAGGTCTCTGCGCTTTTTTGCCCGCTCCGGGTTCTTTCGAGGATTGTAGTAAGAAGGCCCTTTCACCATGGCAACAAGCAACGCTATTTGCTCTGCCTCGAGCTCGCCCAGCTGCCGATTGAAATAGAACTGACTGGCCAGCCCAAAGCCATGAATACCATGCTGCCCGGACTGACCAAGGTAAATCTCATTAATATAAGACTCGAGGATTTCATCCTTGCTGTAATGAAACTCCAGCAGCAAAGACATGATGGCTTCATTACCCTTGCGCGTCAGGGTACGCTCAGGAGTGAGAAAATAGTTCTTCACCAGCTGCTGGGTCAGGGTACTACCACCCTGCACCGCTCTGCCTGCCTGAATATTTGCTAGCAGGGCACGCCCGATGGCCAGGGGCTGAATGCCATGGTGCTCATAAAAGCTTCGGTCTTCTACGGCCATCAGGGTATCGACCAGCATGTCCGGCACCTGGTCCAGGGACAACAGCACACGGTCTTCACGATGCGTAGGATAGATATTGGCAATCAGCAGGGGCTCCAGTCGCACCAGCCCGGGAACCCGCGTTCCGCGCGTCTCAACAGAACGAACCCGATCACCCGAAAAACGAATTTCCAGCTTCTGCCTGAGCTGTTCACCGTCAGGAAAAACAAATCCGCGCGACATCAGGGAAATACTGCTATTACCCAGGGCATAGGTACCCGGCTCTGAGGGGCTGCTGACCTTGCGGTATCGAAGTAGCCTGAGCTCCTTTAGCAACTGGTCACGAGATAAGCGCATGCCTGAATACAGTTCCAGGGGGCGCGCAAATACACGAGCCGGGAGGGCCCAGCGCTGGCCTTCAAATGCCGTGGTGATACGCATATCCAGATAAGCGACATACACGACCAGTAACACGGTACCGATAATCAGCAACCGGCTGAAAAGGCGCTTCAGAAAACTTCCTCGGGACTTGCTGGCTTTTGTTCGGCTCTTACGACGACTTGATTTACGCGGCATTGACTATCCATTCAGGGGCTTCACATGGCACACAGCCTGGCTTTTCATTATCCTGTGCGGCTTCGAACATATTCTACAGGTCAAATCCATGTCAGATAATGCTGATATCCAGGGAAAACTGATTACTGCATTAAAAAATCCTGGCGTATTCCCAGGCTCAGATTCCGAACCCAACGTACTCGAAACCCATATATCGACCGTTTTCCTCACCGGTGCATTTGCCTACAAGATTAAAAAACCCGTGAACTTCGGCTTCCTCGACTTTTCCAGCCTGGAACAGCGTAAACATTTCTGTGAAGAAGAACTGCGCCTGAACCGACGTCTTGCGCCTGACCTTTACCTCGAAGTAGTCGCCATCGGCGGCAACGCAGACCAACCGATTATTGGCAGTAGCGATACCCCCATCGAATATGCGATCAAAATGCGTCAGTTTGAACAGGACAAGCTCTTTGACCGGCTCCTTGCTGAACAAAAACTCGATGCCCCTATCATGCGTGAAGTCGCACGTATCACTGCGAATTTCCACGCCAGGGCTGAACGCGCCCTGGATGACAAACCCTATGGTACTGCCGAGGCAGTACTCGATCCCATGCAACAGAACTTTGACCAGTTACGTGGGCTCATTGATGTCGAGGAGAAACTGGGCCAGCTTGACACCCTGGAGCAATGGACAAAGGACAGCTACGAACGTCTCAAGCCTCTACTCGAATCTCGTAAGAAAGAGGGTTACATCCGCGAATGTCACGGTGATATGCATCTGGGTAATATCGCACTGGTTGATGATCAGGTAGCCATTTTCGATGGCATTGAGTTCAACGACTTCTTCCGCTGGACAGATGTCATGAGTGAGATTGCCTTCCTGACCATGGATCTCGATCACCGCGGTGCCTCCCAGCTTTCAAACATTGTCCTGAACGAATACCTGACACAAACCGGCGATTTTGAGGGCGTTCAGCTATTACGCTTCTACCAGGTCTATCGCGCCATGGTCCGCGCCAAGGTTTCCAGCTTCCGTCTCGCCCAGGAAGGATTATCCGAAACGGATCGCCAGGAAATTCTCAATGATTACCAGGGCTATATTAATCTGGCGCTTACTTACTCTTCTGCAAACAACGCCGCCCTGATCCTGATGCATGGTTTCTCCGGCTCAGGCAAAACCCATATCAGTCACAGACTGGCGGCTGCCACCGGCGCCATTCATCTGCGCTCTGACGTTGAACGCAAACGTCTGGCCGGCATCAGTGTCGATACCAATGCCGACGAAGATATCGATTCAGGAATCTATACCCATGAAATGAGTGAAAAGACTTACAAGAAACTCTATGAACTCAGCCAGGTACTACTGGAATCTGGCTTTGCCGTTATCGTCGACGCCACTTTCCTGACCAGGGCCCAGCGGGACCTGTTTGCTCCACTGACGCAAAACCGTGTGATCCTCGATGTTCAGGCTAGCGAAGATGAGCTTAGAAACAATATCGGCATCAGAGAAGCTGCCGGTACTGACGCCTCTGATGCAACTATCAGGGTCATGGAACATCAGATGAGTAATCATGAGCCTCTGAATCAGAGTGAACCGACTATCAGCATGAACTGGAACGCGGAGATCCCGTTACAGGAACTGGCCACGCGACTGAAACTCGGATTACAGACTGCCTAGACCGGAAAAGGCATGGTATTCTTCGAGCAATAACTAGATACATATTAATTCAAGGAGTCCCTCATGTGCTTTACCCGCATTCTGATTGCACTAAGTCTTGTTGCTGGCGTCACTATTGCCCAGGCAGACACTACACTGAGCTTCAAGGATGAACGTCAGGCCAAGCCCAGCAGCTTTCTGATTAAGGATGGAAAGATTCTTATGCAGGGTCAGGACCCACAGGGCGGTCAGTTTGCATCTATCTACGACAGCAATAAAAATCATTTCACTATCGTCGACTATACCAACCGCAGTTATTACATCATGGACAAGGCCATGATCGACAATCAGATCAAGGCCATGAATAAAATGCGCGAACAGATGGAACAGCGCATGAAAGCACAGCTTGAGCAGATGCCAGAAGAACAGCGCGCGATGATGGAGCAGCGCATGCAGGCCATGCTCAACCCACCCGCCCCTCCAGCACTTCGCTTTGAAAAAACAGGCCGCGAACTTAAGGTTAATGGCATCAACTGCAAACAGCTTAATGTTTATCGTGGTGAAACACTGGCCCGTGAAGTCTGTGTTGCTGACGTTTCGGCTGTGAAGATGCCAGAGACTGACTACGCCACCATGAAAAAGATGTTTAGTTATATGAAGGAAATGGCCGAGACCTTCGCCAAGGCCTCACCAATGTCTGGGAACAGCGGCGCAATGATGGCCGATATGGATGGCGTGCCTGTCGAGATGCGTGATCTGCAAACCGGCGCCAGCTCACGCCTCGAAGGCATCTCAACTGACAGCATCAACGTTGAGCTCTTCGCCATACCCCAGGGGTTCACACAGGTTGATCCGGTTGCCATGATGCAGCAGGGCATGCAACAGGCGCCTGGTAAGTAATACCATCGAGCCCCCGAACGGGGGCTCTCGCCTTTCTGCCAGCATGCGCAACTGGATTTACATCGCCGCTTTATCGCTCCTCGTCTTGCAGGGCTGCGCCAGCAAGCCACACAGCAGCTACAACCCAGAACTCCGCTACAAACTTGTAAAAACAGCAAAGGCCCAACTGGGAACCACCTACCATTATGGTGGTAGCTCACCATCCCAGGGATTCGACTGTAGCGGCCTGGTGTACTACAGCCATAAAAAGGTCGGATTAAAGGTCCCGCGTGACACCAGGGGGCAGATATCCCAGATGAAGGATATCCGGAAGAGCCAGCTGCAGCCCGGTGATCTGCTCTTCTACAACATCAAGGGCAATCCCAGACATGTCGGCATCTACATTGGCAATAAGCAATTTATTCATGCCCCCTCTGCCGGGAAGCGCGTAAAAATTGAAAACATGAATTCTGACTACTGGCGCAAGAGACTCTATGCTACGGGTAGTTTTATAGAATAACCCTATTCAATCTCTTCGAGAAATCTGACATGAGTATATTTAAAAACATCAGCATAACCCGCAAAGCCAATATCTATTTTGAAGGTGCCGTGACCAGCAGAACCATTCAGTTTCCAGACGGTGAAATCAAAACCCTGGGAATCATGATGCCCGGCGAATATTCCTTTGGTACCGATAAAAAAGAGATCATGGAAATTCAGGCAGGCGACGTCGACATACTGCTGCCCGGTCAAAATGAATGGCAACATATCGGCGCAGAGCAAACTTTCGAGGTACCAGCCAACTCTTCTTTTCAGATAAAGGTTAACAGCCTGACTGATTACTGTTGCTCTTACATAGATTAAACATGAAACCTGTTCTCAGGATATTGAAGTTATCAGCCTTGGTACTTGCTGTATTTCTGATACAGGCATGCTCAGGTAAAACTGAAGATACGGGCAGCACTGGTGATCACGTCTGGAAAACACAGACTGAATCACTGGAAAAAGCACAGCAGGTGAACCAGATAATTCAGGATGCAACAGCCGAACATAAACAGGCCATCGAAGAACAGACTCAGTAGTTGATCAATTGATGAATACTTTCCTGACAGGCAAGGCTATACGCAACACCTTACTGGATCTTCCTGTCTCTGAAGAAGACAAGGAATGGATAAGCTGTAACGCAACAGACTCAGAAGATGCCTCATCCATTCTTAAGGACGAACTGGTACATCGGGATCTGAGCATACATGCCATGGCCATGGATGATGCGGGAAATCTTATCGATCCTTATGGTGGGCAGCAGGATCTCGAAGAAGGTCTGCTCAGACACACCTCACCAGACTTTGCCTCTAATCCAGAAAATATTCTGAGTATAGCCGTCGCCGGTGCAGAACTTTCACACTGGGGCTTCCGTATTGCCCATGGCACCTACGGTTTGTTAAAAAAGATGTGCAGTAAAGACATACAGGAACAACTCACCATTGAACAAAAGCGCTCTGCCCTGACCCAGGCCCTGGCCGCAGAACGACCTGCCGAGTTTTTCAGAATACTTCACCGTTGCGGCGCACTCAGTGGTATAAGCAAAAGGGTGAATGCGTTATTTGATGCGTCCGACAGCCACAGGAGTCAGCAACTGCCTGAAGTCATCAGCATGCTGAACAATAAAGACCTAGCTATAGAAGAGAAACTACTGAAGATACTGGAACAGGATTTCGGCTATCAGAGTAACCGAAACCCTGCTCAGGAATGATTTACTGATCGTACTTTCTGAACACCAGTGTCGCGTTGGTACCGCCAAAACCAAAGTTATTCGACATCACTGTTTTTAAATCAGCGTTATCAACACGTTCGGTTACGATGGGGAATGAAGTAGCCGCCTCATCCATTTCAGTAATATTGGCTGATGCCTGGATGAAATTATTTTCCATCATCATCAGTGAGTAGATAACTTCCTGTGCGCCCACCGCACCCAGCGAGTGTCCTGTCAGAGACTTACTGGAACTCATCGCAGGCACCTTATCGCCGAAGACTTCACCAATAGCCTGAAGCTCCTTAGTATCACCAACCGGTGTACTGGTGCCGTGCGTATTGATGTAATCGATGGGAGTATCAACAGTAGACAGAGCCTGCTGCATACAGCGCACTGCACCTTCGCCTGAAGGAGCTACCATGTCGACGCCATCTGAAGTTGCACCATAACCTACAAGTTCAGCATAAATCTTTGCACCGCGTTTTACTGCATGCTCAAGTTCTTCTAGTACCACTACTGCCCCACCACCTGCGGCAACAAAACCATCACGTGTCGCATCATAAGGTCGAGAAGCACTTTCTGGCGTTTCATTGTACTTGGTAGACAGGGCGCCCATAGCGTCGAAAAGCATGCTCAGACTCCAGTGCTCTTCTTCACCACCACCTGCAAAAACCACGTCCTGCTTGCCCCACTGAATCTGCTCGAAGGCATTACCAATACAATGTGTACTGGTTGCACAGGCGGAACTGATCGAGTAGTTCAGACCACGGATCTTGAAAGGCGTAGCAAGGCACGCTGACACGGTACTTGCCATAACGCGGGGCACACGAAATGGTCCAACACGCTTCAGACCTTTTTCACGCAGGATGTCGGCCGCCTCGACCTGGTTGAAGGAAGAAGCCCCACCCGATCCCATGATGATACCGGTACGTTCGTTAGAAACCTGCTGTTCAGAAAGCCCAGAGTCTTCGATAGCCTGCTGCATGGCAATGTAGCTGTAGGCTGCCGCATCACCCATGAATCGCATGAACTTGCGATCAATATGCGCTTCCAGGTCAATCTCGACCGACCCGGCGACATGGCTACGCATTCCCATGTCTTTATATTCTTCCTTAAAACGAATACCGCTCTTTCCATTGCGGAGTGCATCAATAACGGTGGCTTTGTCGTTACCCAGACAGGAAACAATTCCATAGCCGGTAATTACTACTCTACGCATCGTCATATCTCAGGATTTAGAAGTCATCAGTAGAAGTGAACAGGCCAACACGCAGGCCTTTTGCGGAATAGATCTCACGACCATCAACCTCGACCGTTCCATCACCTATACCCAGAACCAGTTTGCTGGCCATAACGCGTTTCATGTGAATGTGGTAACGAACCTTGGTTGCTTTGGGCAATACCTGGCCGGTAAATTTCACCTCGCCAACACCCAGTGCCCTGCCCTTACCGGGATGGCCGCTCCAGCCAAGGAAGAAACCAACAATCTGCCACATAGCATCAAGGCCCAGGCAGCCAGGCATTACGGGATCGCCCGGAAAATGACAATCAAAGAACCAGAGGTCCGGATTGATATCCAGTTCGGCAATGATCTCACCCTTGCCATAATGACCACCCTTGTTCGAGATATGGGTAATGCGGTCCATCATCAGCATGTTGTCGACGGGTAGCTGCGCATTACCCGGGCCAAACAGTTCTCCATGGCCACATGCGAGCAGTTCATCACGTTCGAAAGAGCTCTGGGTTAGTGGTTCATTCTTAATTTTAGTCACTACGGGGCATTCCTCGGGAATCTTTACTATCTCGTTCAGTTCAGGCGGCCAAATAAGCAGTCAGCACCTGAATAAAGGCGCACATTATATCACAGGATCAGTAGGGAGACTCCTGCCAGACACGCCATTTAAATGGTATTTCGGTTACCAAAAAAACTGGAGGTTGCAGGTGTATCCTCGATCATGGGATCAAACCATTTCAGCTTTTCCTGCAGTGCTACAACCTCACCAACCACAATCAGGGTTGGGGGCTTGATGTCATTGTTCTGCACAATCTCAGGCAGGGACTCCAGTGTGCCGGTATAAACCTTCTGGTTGACGGTTGTCCCCTGTTGAATCAGTGCTGCAGGGGTATCAGGCGCACGTCCGTGACCAATCATTTCCCGGGTAATCACGTCGATACCATGCAGGCCCATGTAGAAAACCACCGTCTGGTTAGCGTGTGCCAGCATGTTCCAGTTGAGATCAACCGTATTATTTTTCAGGTGGCCGGTAACCATGACACAGGCCTGAGCATAATCCCGGTGTGTCAGCGGAATACCCGCATAGGTTGTGCAACCAGAGGCTGCGGTGATCCCTGGTACCACCTGAAACAAAACACCTTCCTGGGTCAGGGTATCGATCTCCTCTCCACCTCGCCCGAAGATGAAGGAATCACCACCCTTCAGGCGTAGTACGCGTTTACCCTCTTTGGCCAGGCGCACCAGCAGCTCATTAATATTTTCCTGCTGCATGGCATGATTAGCACGAGCCTTGCCCACGTAGATACGCTCAGCATCTTTCCTGACCATTTCCAGAATCGCTGGCGAGACCAGTCGATCGTAAACCACCACATCGCATTGCTGCATCAGGCGCAAGGCCTTGAACGTCAGCAGGTCCGGATCACCAGGACCGGCACCAACCAGATAAACTTCGCCATGGTGCTCGAGCTCCTTACCCTCTTCCAGGGCATGTTCCAGGGCCTCTTTCGCAGCCACCTCACGACCTGAGAAAAGCAACTGAGCTACCTGTCCATCGAGGACACTTTCCCAGAACAGGCGCTTCTTCCGAATAGAATCGAAGCGCTGTTTCACACGCTCACGGTAGCTCTCTACAAGACTGGCAAGCCGACCATAGGCTGCCGGAATAAAAGCCTCGAGTTGAGCCTTAAGCAGGCGCGCAAGGACGGGCGAAGCACCACCAGTAGAGATAGCAACCTGAACAGGGGAACGATCAATCACTGATGGGACTATAAATGTGCAGTCTTCGGGCTTATCCACAACATTGATGGGAATACTGCGGGCATGTGCCAGCTCAGTGACATGCTGATTGACCTCACGGCGATCGGTAGCCGCAATAATCAGAATGCGGCCTTCAACATCTTCATCCTGAAACAGGCGCTTTGCATGCGTAACAGTGCCTGCATCGATTAATTCCTGCATCTCCGGGCTGACATCGGGGCATACCGTGAGTACGCGCGCACCCGCCTTAACTAGTGAGGCAGCCTTTCTGGCAGCAATCACGCCGCCACCAATGACCAGGCAATCCTGATCATTCAAATCCAGGAATATTGGGAAATACTGCATTCCATCCCCTTGAAAACTAAGCAATTGATTAAACGGGGTGCACTATACTGACCTTTCATGGCCATGTATACGCCAACAGAGCCAGATCAAACGTTTCTCACAGCCGTATATATACGGGATTCAGTCTCTACTGAAACACGCCGGTCAGCTCCAACAAAGGCCCCGAAACCGGTTCAAGTTTTTTACGCATGAGGGTACCAATCGCATCGGTCCGGGCGAAAATCGGGTTCACTACCAGTTCACTCACCATGGACAACGCGAGCATCGCCTCAATTTGCCGACGCAGCTCGGGCACCTGCTCGGTAATGGCCATGAGATCCTGATCCTGACCTTCCTTAATATAGGCTGCCGCCAGGGTAATCAGGCTCTGCATATCTACCGCAGATCCTGAAGTGGCATACAGACGCGTATTATTTACACCCTCCTGAGGTGCGCAATCAGGCGCAACATCCTGGAAATAATGCTGAATAACACGTAGATATCCGACGACCACATCCTGATTCATCGGTTTTTTTACCACCTGGTCCAGGGTCTTAAGGAAGGCTTGCCCCTTTGCAGATAACAGGCGAAGCAACTGGGCAGCATAAGCATTCCCCGCTTCAGACAGGCCACTGAGCCTTTCTTCAGCTATTGAATAGGAAGCAGAGGGGGCTACCTCTATGGGAAGATCATCCGGATCCGCCGCAAGAAACCCAAGTAGATAGGTATTCTTGCGCTTCCCCTGCCCCCAGAGTTTTTCACGCGTCTGTTCATTAATCAGTCCGGGCTGCAAAACCAGCTTGACTGACTCGCCAATAGCCCACTGCTCTTCTTCAAATGGCAGGAACTCGACAAGGTATTCAGCCAGCTGCGGACCTGTATTGCCCTTTACAACCTCGTCGTGATACAGCATACGGCGTGCGTTGTCTGAGGCTGGCATGGCCCACCATGCCTTGGCTGCTATGTCATCATTTAACTGGGCTGCATGAACCACTGCCACCACTGCCTCTGGCTCGCCAAGTAACAACAGCCGTTCCAGACTTTCATCGTCGCGCTCTTGCCCCATTCGAGTCCAACGTCTTAGATATATGGGATAGCCACCGGGCGATCCTAGAAAGTGGGTGGACAGCAACTCACGTACCTGCTTGAGATATTTCTCTTCATTACAGTTCGGATTTAGCTGTACCTTTGCCTCGCCCTTGTCGGTCAGGGCATAGACAATCATCCTGGAGTTATCGATTCGAATTGCCTGGGGCTTCTGAGCTAGCATGACATTCAGGCGCAGATTATCTTCATTACTTAAAGCCATTAAGTGTTCTCAATTGAGCTGGATGCGCTGCCCCCAGGGTACGGTCGCCTTACCCTTGACCAGCCAGATGACAGGGAATGAAGGGGGATACTGGGGGAACTGTCCTTTTGCATCCGTAAAGTATACGAGCAGATCCGGCTTCCTGTCCTGTTCTTCAGCCCATTCAAAGATTGGCAGGAAGCTGGTTCCACCGCCACCAGTAAACGAAGCGGGTATAGAAATCTTACCTTTGGCCTCAGGGTCGCCCTCGTAACTCTTATCCATTCGAATCTCGTCCCAGGATTCAAATACCCAGGGGCCGCCTTCGGCAAGCGCCGTATCACAGGCATGCAGGGTAATACGAGCACGCATCAGGCTCTTGATCGCATTTACTTCGGAAACAAATTCACTGATTTCACGGTCTGCAACAGAGCCGCTGGTATCGAGCACCACGACAACCTCTATCTGGGCACTACGCAGACTTGGATAAATCACGGGATCACCACGGCGTGATGAAGGCCGTGAGTAACTGTAATCATCTCTTGCAGTAGCCGTCATATAGCGAGATAGCAACATGCGCCAGGGCAGTTTGGGCTGCAGCATGAAATCAACCATGCGCGCCATATCGCCACCCATTTTACCGGCCTGCATAGCCTGCTGAGCCGCTCCCGCAAGGCGCTGCTGCCATTGCACGCTGAGCTCTTCGGTTTCACTTTTTGATAATGGAGGCGGCCGGCTTACGCCTGCAGCATCTGGGTCCATCTCAGTTTTTGGAGATTCGGTAGCACCTTCACCCTCCTCCTGATCAGACTGCTCCTGGGGCTGCCCACCATCACCCTGCTGAGGGTCGGACTTCTCATTCGCATCAGGATTCTGCTCTGGTTGCGAGCCTTTACCCGGCTCACGATCAGGTGTTGGCTCATCATTCTCGTTCTGATCCTGACTCCTGTCCTGACCACCGCCTTCTTCACCCTCGTCCTCATCATAGACATGCTCGTCCATAGTTTCTTCAAGAGGGTTGTCCTGGATAAAGGGATAAATTTCCTCGGCGGTCATATCCTCATAGGTGCGTTCGTAGAGGATGCCGGGTGGTGGCTTAAGATCATCCTTGAGAAGGATAGGATTAATGGCGTAATCGCAGGCAATATCCCAGCGTTTTTTTACCCGGTGTTCACGCCGGGCAAAATGCGACAGGGCGCAATGAAGTGCCTCGTGTGCCAGAACAAACTGGGTCTGCTCGATATCCAGCGCGTCGATGTACTCTGGGTTGTAATAGAATTTCCGCGCGTCCGTGGCAGTAGTCTTACACCAGTCAGGCCTGGCAACCACCATCGGCAGCCGCAGTACCAGTGCCCCAAGGAAGGGCTTATCCAGAATAAGGCGGGTTCGGGCTGCAACCAGTTTGGTATGTACGGCTTCCAGATCCATGACGTGGCTTAGCTGTAGAGCATGACGTCCGCGATATTCTCCGCCCAGCGGCCAAACTGGGGCACCTGGAACAGCTCTTCACCGATAGCACGATGCATATCAGACACCAGCATGACGCCCATCTCCTTCTGACGGAAACTGGCCGCGTAATCGAGAATATGACCGTACACTGTCAGCGCGTCCGCAGTATCTCTGGCCTTAATAGCCCGCCCTACCAGGGCTGTGGCCACGGCGTACTGCAGATCAATTTCTTTGGGGGTAGGTACCGATTCACCACGCAGAATGGCATCCAGATCCGGCATGTTATCCATATTGTCGATAAAGGCCTTGAGCTCGACACCGGCCGCCGGGCCTACACAGGCCTGCAGGGCACCAACAAACAGTTCAGGATGATCTTCAAACTTATGCAGGGCATTGTGGGCAAATTCCCATGATCTTGGCGATGGGAAGGCACGAATGTCTTTGGTGTAATCGAAATCAAACAACAATTCCGGCCTGAAACGCAGGAAGCCGATCAGACGCTCATCAATACCCTGGTTGTAGGCCCAGTAGACCCAGTCATCGAGATTAATTTCGACTTCATAATGCGTAAAACGGTTGGCCAGTGGTGCAGGCATGGCATAAGTCACACCTCGGTCGCCTTCGCGGTTACCCGCAGCAAATATGGCCCAGCCTTTTGGCACTTCATAGGCACCTAGCTTACGATCCAGGATCAGCTGGTAGGCCGCGGCCGATACGCTTGGTGGTGCCGAGGTAATCTCATCGAGGAAGAGTATCCCGGATACCCCATGACGGTCAGCATTGGGCAGCATGGCGGGAGGCGCCCACTCCACGCTCTCATCAACGCGAAAAGGTATGCCGCGCAGGTCACTGGGTTCCATCTGGGACAGACGAATGTCAATCACAGGGACATTATGGCGCTCAGCCACCTGGGCAATCATCTGAGATTTTCCAACACCCGGAGGACCCCACAGCATAACCGGGGTATGGTGGCCGCTTTCAGTACTATCGAATTCTCTGTCGAGTACGGTCTTTAAATAGGCAGGACGCATTCAGTATTCCAGTCAATAAGGGAGATTTAGAAACCAGCCTTTTTATACAGCTCACGGGCCTTTTCAGGGTCTTTTTCAACACCATCACCCTGCTCATACATCATGGCCAGGGTCGTTAGAGAACCTACCAGGCCCTGATCAGCAGCTTTCTGGAACCATTCAATAGCAAGCTCAGGATTCTTTTCGGTACATTCTCCTTCCATATACATGAAGCCAAGACCATGCTGAGCAATGGCATGACCCTGCTCTGCGGCAGCACTCATCCATTTAAAGGCCTGTTCATCGCTGGGCGTAATACCCAGACCATTCTGATACATGATAGCCACACGATGTTGGCAGTCGGCATCACCCTGCTCCGCATAGGGATGTAGCTCCTTCATGGCCTGTGAAAAGTTTTTAGCTTCAAAGGCCGCAATTCCGCTGGCCAGATCGATATCTTTCTGGTTGTCACTCATAAATTTAATTCCTGCTTAATCAGGCCGAGCCAATTCCCGGGGCCTGTCATTTCAGGGGCTTCCCCCCCCATTCGGCGAGGTGCGTAGATTATCCTGCCCTGAACAAGATAAAAAGTCTCTTCCAATAGGGATATACACCCACAACCGCCATCTCCTGTATACTCGCCGCCTGCTAAAACTGTATGTATAGGCTTTTTATCTGCCAAACAAGAGGTTAGCTTCAATTATGAGCATTAGCGAAAAGCCAAGTTCTCTCCGCCCTGCCATTCAAAAGGTTGCGACCGGCCCTGAATACAGTAAGGACCTGCCTTTTGAAGAAGCCCATCTGGCGATGCAGGAAATCCTTGAAGAGAGCGCAGACCCTGTTCGTGCTGGCATATACCTGATTGCATTGCGCATGAAGCGTGAGACCGATGAAGAGAACAAAGGAACGCTGCAGGCCATTATGGATGTCACCAATCAGCAAGTTGCTGATGTGAATGAAGTTGTAGACATCGCCGACCCCTATGATGGTCAGAGTCGTGGCCTCCCCGCATCAACGTTTCTGGCTCCCGTACTTGCCGCCTGTGGCATGCATGCCGTGGTTCATGGACTGGACACTATTGGCCCAAAATACGGTGCCACGCATCACAAAGTCCTTAAAGCTGCTGGCAAGAACGTACTGTTATCACCAGAAGAGGCTCGTGATCAGGTTAGCAACCCCGATATTGGCTGGAGCTACGTTGACCAGTCAGTCGTATGCCCTGACCTCTGGCGCCTTGCTGATCTTCGTAAACGCATGATCAAGCGCAGCGTGATTACGACTGTTGAGGTACTGACCGGCCCAATTCGTGGCCAGACCAAAACCCACCTGCTGACCGGTTATGTTCATAAGGCCTACCCGCCCATCTATGCGAACCTTGCACGCTTCGCAGGCTTTGATTCCGCAATGATTGTGCGTGGCGTAGAAGGCGGTGTTGTTCCATCACTTCAGCAGCCAGCGAAAATGACAAGCTACCACGATATGGGCGAGGAGAAAGAAACTGAGCTGAATCCACTGAACCTGGGGATAGAGCAGTCCACCCGTGCAACACCAATCCCTAAGGAACTGGCCAAGGTTACTGAAAAGGCTGACGAGATTCAGACCGAGTTCGACCCCGACGATATTGCCAAAGCCGCGGCCAAGGCAGGTTTAGCTGCCCTGGAAGGCGAACGAGGCACTACCTATGACAGCCTGGTTTATTCAGGCGCCATAGTACTTTCACATCTAGGCAAAGCTGACTCGATGAACGACGCTGCGGACATGGTTCGCAAGGCCATCGATTCCGGCGATGCCCTGAAACATTTTCATGCCGCCGCTTAATCAGTGGACAACACGGCGAATTAATGTACAATCCGCAAAACTCTTGAGACTGAGGAGACAACCATGGACATGAATGCATACCGCGAAGCTAGCGTTAAGATGGAAGAAGCAGGCGTAAGCTCTGAGTACATCCTGGGCTGGCAGATGGGCTACCTGAACAGCCCTGAGCGTGAAGAACAGCGTGTAACTGAAGCTTATTCTGCTGGCTACGAAGATGGCAAAGACCAGAACGCAGATAACTTCAGCGAGTGGGTTGGCAAGTAATTTAAGCCATATCCATATGCATAAAAAAAGGCCGCTTTAAGCGGCCTTTTTGTTTTAAATACATTATGTTAAAGCGGATTATTCATCTACATTGTTAGCCTGGAGAGAGAAGGCGTCCGGCTTTTTGGCATCGTTTGTATCATCCTCAACCTGCTCCGGCTCTTCCTTAGGTAACAGATTTCTAAGGGCTCGCCGAAACGGTGTCAGCGCCTCAGGTACTTCGATAGCTGAAACCTGATCCGGAATCCACCGATTCATATGCTCACCCATCTTTTCAGCAACCAGGTTGCCGAACTGATTACAGAGAGCAAATCCTGGATCAGCACCATCAAATACATAATCTGAATAGTCTGCATGCCGCTCATTAATCAGATCAATAAACGCCTGCTTATACTCACCTTTTCCCTGAACATCACTACGATTTTCCTGGATGTGTCGCGCCAGGTCACCAGCAAACAATACGATCATTTCCTGGCGCTTTTCATCATTCATACCTTCATTTAGAAGATGGCGGTCCAGGTAGTGCAGCAAAAAAGCCAGAAACTCTGCCATAACATCGATACGCTGGCCGTGCGTATCAGTCTCAAAACCTTCATTTTCCAGATTCAGGGTACCCTGCTGGGCAATTCGCCAGGCGGTAAATGCTAAAGCACTCGTAATCTCCTCAGGCTTACGTTCTTTGCCCTTGGCATTCCAACGACTTTTTACTCTCACTCGATTATCCTTTCATCTAGATCTAAACGATCAAAACACCCTTGTTTGTGGGTGTTTTGCATGATTAATTCAGAGTATTTTACTCGGTAATTATGCTTAGTTAAACCTGTAATGAGGATCTCATGTCAGCTGATATCTCTGCTATTAAGGAATCCGTCCAGCATAACTGCCATATTGCCGATGCCCAGTTTGCTGGTGATTATACGCTCTGCGTGTACCTGCTGAAGATGCGTGAGTTCTATCGCTGGGAAATGAATCAGGATTATGAGGCCCCTCTGCCTCACGCCGATGTTGGGCAATGGCTTAAAGAACGCGAGGCCTTGTGGGAAAGCCTTGAGAACAGGGATTACGGCAATATCAGTACAGGCACCACGCATCTCGACCCCTTTGACACGGACACCGTCAACGAGCACCTCAATGCACAGGGCCTGATTTACAGTGGAGGTCTGGGCTGTAAATGCCGCCCTCATTTTTTCCTGGGTGAACTCGAGAGACAGGAGAAACATGCTGATTACCACCTGCTGGTCTCCAATAAGGAATATGCACGTGATCTAACCTCTCCGCCGGCCATGAGTCTGGGTAACACGATTTTTGTACGCCGGGAATCTCTTAAGCGCATGCTCTGGGAAAAAAAGGAAGAAGCGCACTGGAACAAGGGCATAACCCCCATGCAGCTCCTGATGGACCTCTATCCTTTGAAAAGCCAACTGACGAAAGCCCTGGAGCAAATGACTGATGACCTGACGGAGCAACTGATTCGTCATGAAATAGGCGAAGTAAAGGCAGGGAAGATTCTTGGCGGTGAGTGGGAGAGCATGCTCGCTGAGCTACCCAGGTCAAAAATTGAAATTATGCTCCGGGCCATTCGCGATCATCTTGCCGATTGCATTGAAACCCTGCCACATATACTCAATGACAACCCGGAACCTCAGCAAATTCACTTTTACATGGCTAATTTGAATGGTATGCGCAAGGAACTATTTCCTGCTCTGATTAACGCCTACGACTTATGGAAAGAAACCGGCAACCTAGATTCGCTTCGTGAGGCAGCAAATAAAGGCGCTGATCACTGGCAGACACTCTCCGAGCAGGCACTGAAGGCCTATCTTGACCGAGGCCAGGAATCATTCAATGACACCCGGGACTTGATTGAACAACGCTCTCTGTAAGAGACTATGCACCCTTCTCCTACCCCCTGGTATTTCATATGTATGTCTGGAACTCGGAAAACACCCCGCCACTGCAAACGATTCAGGAAGTAAAACCCAATACCTTTATCTTTGAGAAAAAAAACGCGCTTCCAGATCAGATATGTGACGACCTTGTTCGACGCTTTGAAGCCGCAACTGAAGAACAGTATCCGGGACGCATCGGCCAGGTTCTGACCGAAGACCAGAGCATCAAGAAATCGACCGACCTGGTCGTTAGCGGCAAGGAAAACTGGAAGGATGCCGACCACAACCTGTTCTATTCACTGGGCCTGGCCCTGAAGGAATTCCGCGAGACCTTCCCCTACTTCAAAGGCCCGTTCAAGGACATGGGCTACGCCATACAACGCACCAATCCAGGGGAGTATTATCACTGGCATATTGACGGCGGCAGTCACGAATTTAGCCAGCGACAGCTGGTAGCTGTCTGGTATCTGAACGATGTGCCCGGACCTGGCGGAGAAACCGAATTCCTGTTCCAGGACGTCAAGGTGAAACCCGAAAAGGGTAAGCTGGTACTCTTCCCTCCTTTCTGGACCCACGAGCACCGCGGCGTCACCCTGCAGCAGGGCGTAAAATACATCGCCACAACCTGGGTAGTCTTTGGTTAAGGCTGCGCCCTCAAATTCCCTGAACCTCAGGCCTCCTGAAAGCGAGCAGGAGTGGGAGGCCTATTTCAAACTACGCTGGCAAATCCTGCGCGCTCCATGGAACCAGCCCCCAGGCTCCGAGAAAGATGAACTGGAAACATCTGCCTGGCATTTCGCCGCCTTTATCGACAACCACAAACTCATTGCAACTGGTCGCCTACACAAGACAAACAAAACCGACGGACAGATCCGTTACATGGCCGTTAGTGAGACATACCAGTCACAGGGTATCGGTTGCCAGATACTTAAGGCGCTGGAATCCCAGGCCAGGCAGGAAGGACTTAACAAGATTTTATTAAATGCCAGAGAATCGGCAGTAGGCTTTTATCAGAAACAGGGTTACCAGGTTGCTGGCAGGGAACATACGCTATTCGGAAGCATTCACCACTTCCGTATGGAGAAGAGCCTTTAGTCTTCGCCAGATACCACGACACCGTCACGAAGAGTCAGAACCCGGTCCATCTTTGAAGCCAGTTCCATGTCATGTGTGACGACAATAAAGGCCGTATCAAGCTCTTCATTTAGACGCAGCATCATCTGGTAGACCTGGCTTGCCGTTTTACGATCCAGGTTGCCAGTAGGCTCATCGGCCAGCACCACGCTGGGCTCAGTAATGACGGCCCTGGCTATAGCCGCACGCTGGCGCTCACCACCGGAAAGCTCCGCGGGCTTATGATCCAGCCTGCCAAGCATACCGACACGCTCCAGCAGACTCCTCGCGCGATCCAGTGCCTGCGCTACCGGTGCACCACGAATTAGTAGTGGCATGGCAACATTTTCAATCGCTGTGAATTCAGGTAACAGATGATGAAACTGGTAGATAAAACCAATGGCTTCATTACGAAGGTCACCACGCTGCGCATCAGTCAACTTGCTCAGACGCTTACCTTTGACCATGACCTCACCCTGGGTCGGTGTGTCGAGCCCACCCAGCAGGTGTAAAAGCGTACTTTTACCGGAACCCGAAGACCCGACTATGGCCAGCTTCTCGCCTGGATAGACTTCAAGGTTTACGCCGCTAAGCACTTCAACCCTTGGACCATTCTCTTCAAACGTCTTACTCAGGAAGACACTACGGATGGCTGGCTCTTCGACAGGCACTGCACTCATCACTCGTACCTCAGGGCCTCTGCTGGCTGCGTTCTTGCTGCACGCCATGCAGGATAAAGAGTCGCCAGTACTGACAACAGGAATGCGACCAGGGCAATACGTATCACATCCTCCACATGAAGATCTGAAGGCAGGTCACTGATGTAATAAACATCAGGTGGCAGGAACTTGGTCTGGAACATCGATTCCACAGCAGGAACTATGGTTTCAACATTCAGGGCCAGCAGCACCCCGCCGGTAACACCGAAGATGGTTCCGAGCAAACCAATCACTGACCCCTGGATAATAAAGATAGCCATGATGCGACCAGGAGAAAGCCCCAGGGTACGTAGTATGGCGATATCGGATTGCTTGTCATTAACAACCATGACCATGGTTGCAACGATATTGAATGCCGCAACGGAAACGATCAGCAGCAGGATAATAAACATCACGCGCTTCTCGGTCTTAACCGCCTTGAAGAAATTGGCATGCTGGCGTGTCCAGTTGCTCAGCCAGTACTCAGGTCCCAGCTTACTTTCCAGTTCATGGGCTATTTCCGGCGCCCTGAACATATCATCCAGCTTGAGTCTGAGACCCGTAACTTCGTCACCCATATCATAGAGTCTGGCCGCGTCCTGGATATGCATGAAGGCAGTTGCCCGATCATATTCATACATGCCTACTTCAAAGATGCCAACGACCGTAAATCGTCTCAGGCGAGGCAGGATACCGGCAGGCGTAACGCCAGCCTGGGGAGTAATCACCGTTACCTTGTCATTTATACCGACTCCCAGAGCACGAGCGAGCTCTGCCCCTACAATAATCCCGTACTCACCTGATTTCAGGGCATCAAAATCACCCTTTTTCATATGCTCTGCAACATCAGACACCGATGATTCAAGCTCCGGCTGCACGCCACGTGTCAAAGCACCGCTGACCAGGCGACCATTGGTGAGCATGGCCTCGACCTGGATGTAAGGCGCCACACCCAGTACATGAGGCTGACCAGACAATTCATGTGAAAGCAATGGCCACTGGGAAAGACGACCATGTAGTTCGGATACAGTGGCATGAGAAGCCATGCCGAGAATTCTTTCGCGAAGCTCTTTTTCAAAACCATTCATAACTGACAAAACAGTAATCAGCGCCGTTACCCCAAGGAAAATTCCCATCATGGATGTCGCTGAAATAAACGATATGAAATTGCTGCGACGCTTTGAGCGCGTGTAACGCAGACCTATATAGAGTTCGAGCGGATGATACATGCCGGAATTAAAACATACTCATCTTGACAGTTAAATGAAAAAACAAAAATAACTCTATGAAGCGCCTACAATTTCGCTGGTTTCCCCTAAGCCGTCACAAACACAGCCTCCTAATTCACGCAGCCAACCAAGTAAACTATACCCCTGGCAACTGAAGCATAAAAAAACCCGCCTAATCTCATAAAGGTACGCAGCTTTTCTGATCTGTTTTCTGATGCTATAGTCAGTTGCATACCTATAAAGGAGACACGGCATGTCCGTAATTCGCTCATTATCTATCATGTTCATCGGCCTCTTCCTGATCGCTGGAACTGGCTATGCCGACATTCTGAAATTGGAAAACACCGAGCCTACTGTTGTCGAAATGGACAACCGCCCGGCCCGCGGCATGACCCAGGAACAGGTCATGGATCTCTACGGTGAACCCATGGCGCGTACCGCTGCCGTCGGCGAACCACCGATCTCGAGCTGGAACTACTCCGGCTTTACCGTATTCTTCGAACACCAGCATGTGATTCACACCGTGAATCACACCAATGCAGAAAAGGGCATGGAGAATCCCTGATTCTCCACTCCCCCCTCATACCTTTCTTTCCTCTTTAATGGATGGCGCAAGCTTTGACCGCCAGCATATCTGGCACCCCTACTCTCGCATAAATCCATCCAGCCCAATTTTCACTGTCTCCAGCGCCCATGGCGTTTACCTGCATCTTGAGGATGGACATAAACTTGTCGATGGCATGTCTTCCTGGTGGGCCGCTATACACGGCTACAACCACCCAAAACTAAACCAGGCCCTAGAAACACAGCTCACAGACATGGCGCATGTCATGTTTGGTGGCCTTACACATGAGCCCGCTATCGAGCTAGGCCGACGACTGCTGGATTTAACTGACGATCAACTACAAACCGTATTCTTTGCAGATTCAGGTTCGGTTGCCGTAGAAGTCGCCCTGAAAATGGCGATTCAATATCAGGCCGCAGTAGACAAACCCGAAAGACAACGCTTTATTGCCCTGCGTAATGGCTATCATGGCGATACCACCGGCGGCATGTCAGTCAGCGACCCGGAAAATGGCATGCATCAGTTATTTGCCCATTCCCTGCCAAAGCAATTCTTTGCCGACGCTCCACAATGCCGCCCCGAAGATCCCTGGGATACACAAGATATTCATACACTCGAGAATCTGCTTGAGCAGCATCATAAAAAAGTGGCCGCAGTCATACTTGAGCCGCTGGTTCAGGGTGCCGGCGGTATGCGCTTCTACCATCCCGAATACCTTGTACAGGCTCGCAGACTCTGTGATGAATATGGTGTTCTGCTGATCTTCGATGAGATCGCCACTGGCTTTGGACGTACCGGCAGCCTTTTTGCCTACGAACAGGCCAATGTCGTTCCGGACATACTCTGCCTGGGCAAGG
This sequence comes from uncultured Ectothiorhodospiraceae bacterium, assembly GCA_964641615.1. GTDB lineage: Bacteria > Pseudomonadota > Gammaproteobacteria > J044 > J044 > JANTGN01. Next base: position 97,925 of record CAZXNH010000001.1, read on the forward strand.
CCCTGACAGGTGGCTATATGACAATGGCAGCGACGCTTGCAACCGACAAGATTGCACAGACTATCGCGCATGGCGAGCCTGGAGTATTCATGCACGGCCCGACATTTATGGCCAACCCCCTCGCCTGCGCAGTCTCAATTGCCAGCCTTGATTTATTGATTGAGTCACCCTGGAAACAGCGCGTCTCTGCCATCGAGCAGCAGTTAATATCTGAGCTTGCCCCCTGCCGTGAACTCAGTAATGTTGCTGACGTACGCATCAAGGGGGCCATCGGTGTCGTAGAGCTTACGCACCCGGTTGATATGGCACGTACGCCCACAGAGTTCGTGAGGCGCGGCGTGTGGGTACGCCCTTTCAAACGACTGGTTTACCTGATGCCACCATATATCATTGAACCTGAACAGCTTTCGCAGCTGACCCAGGCAGTCTTTGAAGTCATCGCCCTGGATAATAAAACAGGATAGTAGAACCCGCCTGAGGCTCTGACCTGATGCGCGTCATGAAACATCCATTCGCACCGCCTACATTGGTGACATTCCCTGCAAAATCATCGAAGATGTCCTTAGGAACAGGTATCGATTCGAACCCATAGATTTATAGATCGGATACCGCTCGCACAATGGAATGGCCTCAGACAAGAACCTGAACAAAGCGAGGTAGAGCATGCTTAAATTCAGTCAGCGAGCCAATCGAGGCGACCATATCACCCGTGAAATCTCCAGGGTACTCGCCCATGGCGAAACACATTTTCACGAGTATTTTTTCTTCGAATCTCCCATTCACGGGGTTTGCCTTTCTCTGGATGGGGATATTCAGTCCTGCACCTCTGATGAGGCGCTTTATCATGAAGCACTGGCCCACCCGGCCATGCTGATGCACCCGCACCCGAAGACTGTTCTGATTATGGGCGGCAGCGAAGGGGCCACCGCAAGAGAAGTGCTGCGTCACCCCGGCGTAGAAAAAGTCGTCATGATTGAAATCGACCAGGACCTGATTGAGCTATGCAGGAAATGGATACCATCCTGGGGCGAGAGTGTCTTTAACGATCCCAGACTTGAAGTTGTTTGCCAGGATATTAATGTCTATCTCAATGACAATGACACTCGATTCGATATTGTCATAGGCGACCTGATCGACGTGCACGACTGGGATGAACCCGTCGCCAATCTTTATGGCAAAGAGTTCTATAGTCGCCTCAAGGATCACCTGAATCCCAATGCAATAGTCGCAACACAGGGTGGAGCCCTGGTACCCAATGACATGGAAGGCCACCTGAAAATCCGCAACAAGGTAAAGTGCTGTTTCGAGCATGTTTACTCGTATGGAATGAATATACCCAGCTTCTATCATCTCTGGGGCTTCATCCTGGCTTCTGACTCCGATCTCGAAATTAAGGCCGAAAAGATGCTTGAACGCTTCTCCGCGGCTGCGAAGCAGAGGGAACTCGATGTTCCGGCCAGCGGCATCCTCGGCCTTGCAGCAGCATTCTCGCTCCCCAGTGTCATACACCGGCAGTTCAAGATCTGGGAAGATTAAAATTTTCCGTCCATCTGGCGACATAAAGGCTATTGCTGCATGCCTGTAGAATCGATAGAAATTAGCCAGCTTTTCCCCGACCTCACACAACTCGAGGATGAAAGCGGCAAGGCCGTGCTCGATAGCGCCAGTATCGTCAGGCTACCCGCAGACGCCACTGCCTTTGAACTCGGTGGTGCCTGCGAAAATTACCTGCTGGTTATTCAGGGAATAGTACGCGTACAGCAGACTGCGGCTAATGGCAGGGAAATCATTCTATATCGCGTAAATCCGGGAGAATCCTGCGTTCTGACCACCTCCTGCCTGATGGCAAAAAACCGTTACCCGGCTGAAGGCATTACCGAAACAGAGGTTAAGGCCCTGATGATCCCCGCGCAGACCTTTCACCGCGCAATGGAACACTCGCCCGGATTTAGAACATTCGTTCTGGATGGTTATGGACAACGCCTGGCCGACCTGATGAACGTCATCGAGAATATTGCTTTTCGGCGCATGGACTGCCGGCTTGCAGAAAAACTCCTTCAGCTTTCTGAAGATCAACAGGCTATATCTATTACCCACCAGGCCCTCGCCATCGAGCTGGGCAGTGCACGAGAAGTCATCAGCCGCCTGTTAAAAGAATTTGAGCACAAAGGCTGGATCCGCCTGGGCAGAGGCATGATTAGCATCATCGATCCAGCTGGTCTTAAACAGCTATCCGATTGTGACTAGATTACACAGCCATTTCTTTATTCTGACTATGCTACTCATCCCCAAACACTAAACCACCCTGGAGCATCACCATGAATGAAGGAATGATCGATCGCGCATTACGGATTATTGTCGGCCTGGGCCTGATCAGCCTGGTCTTCGCTGGCCCTCTGACCCCATGGGGCTGGTTTGGCCTGATACCACTGGCTACCGGTCTTATTGGTTTCTGCCCAGCCTATAAAATACTGGGCATCAGTACTAAAAAGTGAGCGTTAAAATCATGACACGAGGGCAGCACCACCCTCTTGTCAGTTATGGCATGCCATACTGACAGGGACATAACTGTCATTTCTGTCCAAAAGTGATAATTCTGTCAGCATTCCTGACATATTTATTCGATTTCCCCCTACTTCCAGGCCAATACCATTTCCAGAATATTTTTCCCTGGCAGGCAAAAAATAATTGTCCTTTTGTCCTATAATCATTAGGTTAATGATTGTAAATGCAAGAATGAGCCCGCCTGACAATTCCGCCAGAGTCTTTTTTTAGTACTTTTGGCACAGGCGTTGCTATATATCGACAAACCAAGACGAGAGAGAATAGAAATGCTTAAAAACTCAATTTCACTGTTGGTTATTGTTTTTGCCCTGATGAGCACTCAGGCCTGGGCAGCAAGCAACAGCGGACTATCACTGTGCAGTGGCAAGAACATGGTCATTGCTGCAGATGAAGAGAAGAAGCCGGAAGAAGGTAAGAAAAAAGAATCTGGTGAAGAACCAGATTGCGAATAACTTTTCGCGCTTAATTACAATCAAACCATAATATTGGAGAATTGAGGATGAAACTGACTAGTCTGATCTCAACTGGACTTATCGCGGCCAGCCTGGCCATTAGTAGCGCCGCTATTGCTGGCAAGCCTGTAGGCATTACCCCCGACATGTCTAAGGCAACTTTCAAGCATAATGGCAAGACCATGACCATTGAGCGTAACCAGGACAACGCTAACACCGTTAATCCTGCGTTTGCCAAGACCTCACGCCCCTGCCCACCATTCTGTATACAGCCCAGCACCCTGGCTCCTGGTGTAGAAACCATCGCTGAAGTTGAAATGATCGATTACATCACCAAAATGGCTGGTGGCGACGACAGCATCCTGGTTGTTGACTCACGTACTCCTGACTGGGTCGGAAAAGGCACCATTCCTGGCGCAGTTAACCTGCCATGGACCAAGCTGAACCCAGCCAAGGGCGCAGATCCTATCTCTATCGGTGAGATCATGAGCAGTCAGTTCGGCGTTAAGGAAAGCGAAGGCCTGTGGGACTTCAGCGAAGCCAAGACCCTCGTTATGTTCTGTAACGGTATGTGGTGTGGCCAGTCTCCTAACAACATCAAGAACCTGCTGAAGTTCGGTTACCCAGCGCACAAGATCAAGTGGTACCGTGGCGGCATGCAGGACTGGGAAATCCTGGGTCTGTCTACTGCGAAGTAAGACCTGACCAGATAACCCTAATAACAATTTCCGGCAGTGACTTTGCGGCTGTTTATCAGCCGCTTTTTTTTCCTGCGATTTATTCAAAGAATATTCGCTCGCTACTATACAACATTAATTTTGAACGGTATTCCGCTTTCTCGCCTGGCCAAATTGTGCAAGTAACGCCAAAAAACTAAACGTTCCGCATCTTCCTGATATAACGATATAGTGTTCGCTCACTAACACCTAATTCCTGGGCTGCCCTGCCTCGGTGTCCTTCGTGTCGACCAAGGGCTGCAACAACGAGTTCATCAGTTAAACGCTGACGTTTTACGAGGAGAGGATTGGGTGCCTGGATATCCTGACTATATGTCTCGTCAAAAACAGTTACAGAATCGTTTGTTTTACGCACTTCAAGACGCGAGGGGAAGATGAGGTGCTCGGGCCTCATTGGTTCACCTGCCGCCAGGATAACGGCACGCTCAAGAATATTCCTGAGCTCACGGATATTACCCGGGTAGTCATAACTCAGCAGGCTTTCAATCACCTCAGATGACAGTGGCAACTGGGCATCGCCGTCATCCATCATGCCCAGGAAGTATTCTGTCAGCGCGGGAATATCTTCCTTGCGTTCACGCAATGAGGGCATCTCAACTGGGAAGGCCGCCAGGCGGTAGTAAAGATCCTGTCGGAAGGTGCCTTCCTGAACCATTTCCAGCAGGTTGCGGTTGGTTGCTGCGATAACACGCACATCTACCTTGTTATATTCGGTGCCACCAAGCCTGCGCACGGTCCCCATCTCTAATACGCGTAGCAGCTTGGTCTGCAACTCCAGTGGCATCTCACCAATTTCATCAATGAATAAAGTACCGCCCTCAGCCGCTTCAAAAAGACCCTTTTTCCGCTGCTGGGCACCGGTGAATGCCCCTTTTTCATAACCAAATAGTTCACTTTCAATCAGGCTCTCGCCCAGGGCACCACAATCAACGACGACAAATGGACCTTTATTTCGGCTTGAGTAGTGATGGACATAACTGGCAGCACATTCCTTGCCGACGCCACTCTCTCCTTCAATGAGAATGGTGGTAGAAGTTGGTGCTGCGCGGTAAAGAAGACTGGTCAGCCGCAGAAGTGCCGAGGACTGCCCCACCAGTACACGCGGGGTTTCCGCCTTACTCTGCATTTCTTCTGATTCGACTGGCTGTACCAACATGCCGACCATTCGGGGCATATCACCATTATGTTTAAGCGGGGTAGCCGTTACCTGGAGATGCACATCATTACCGGCTTTATCGGGATGAATATTGATCATTCTGGATTGCTGATTATCCGCCAGGGCCCTATCCAGGGGGCACTCCTGGCCATGCTGCCTACAGGGAACATCTGAACGATGTTCGACAGAATGGCAAGTTCTGCCAACAATGCTATCCAGGGAACAGTCGAACTGCTTACAGTATTGCTGGTTGGCTGCCAGAATTCGGTAATCACTGCCTATGATGGCATAAGGATGTGGCACACCATCCAACATGCTCTGCAGGGGTAATTCACTCATAAGTCAGCACCTGTCAGCTTCTGTCATATTTGTCAGCAATCACTCTAAACCTCTGCTGTTCAGAGTCAAGCCACTGTGCGAAAATTGGCGCTTTTTCGACAGGCCTTACCGTGGTTAAACAGGCGCTCAGCCCTCTTTCCCCCATACTTCCAGACCGAAAAACCCCCGTGGTTGGCTGGGGACAGCTATATGGCGCCAGCCAGAAGCTGGCCATCGCCAGGGCCGCCTCGATATTTAATGGCCTAACCCTGGTTGTGGTGCCGGATAGCCAGTCCGCCAGTGAAATTGAAGAGGCCCTGCGCTTCTTCAGTTCCGGCACTTCTTTACCAATCAGCACCCTGCCCGACTGGGAAACCCTGCCCTACGATGTCTTCTCTCCACACGAAGACATTATCTCTCAACGATTACAAACGCTCTTCCAGCTACCTGATACCCGTAAGGGCATCATGCTGGTACCTGTTCAGACACTGATGCAGCGCCTGGCACCAAGAAGTTTTATCCAGCAGAACAGCATCATGGTAGAGACCGGCAATCGCCTGGACATCGAAGCCATGCGACAGAATCTTGAGGCCAGTGGCTACCACTTTGTACAACAGGTCATGGAGCATGGTGAATACTGTATACGTGGCTCCATCATTGACCTTTACCCAATGGGTAGCGAACATCCTTATCGCCTTGATCTGTTTGATGATGAGATCGAATCTATCCGAAATTTCTCGGTTGAGGATCAACGTTCCCGTGACAAGCTTGATGCGATACGCATACTACCGGCCCACGAGTATCCACTGGATGAGCAGGGTATTAAAGATTTCAGGCAGCGCTATCGTAGCCGTTTTCAGGGCGATCCCAGCCAGTCCATAATCTATAGCGAGGTATCACGCGGAATTGCCCCTGCCGGCGTCGAATACTACCTGCCCCTGTTTTTCGAGCAGACCAGCACGCTCTTTGATTATTTACCTGATAGAACCCTGATCATAGAAATGGGTAATGTACGAGATGCCGCGCAGCACTATCTTGACGAGGTAAATCATCGTTACGAGCAGCTAAGCTATAACCTTGAGCGCCCTATCCTTTCACCTGCTGAGGTCTTTATCGAACAGCAGGAACTACTGACAGATATCGAAGAATACCCCAGAGTTGAATTACAGAGCTTTGAGTTCGTAGAGCCGAGCCTCGAGCAGAGAAACTTCGGCACATCTAAGACACCCAGCGTGCGCATCAATCCCAGGAGCGAACATCCCGCTCAACTACTCAGAGACTTCACCAGTGGATTTAATGGCAGCACCCTGATCACCTGCGACTCCACGGGCAGGCGTGAACATATCCTGGAAATGCTCAGAGGTATGGGCATTCACCCACAGGTGGTTGAAGACTGGCCTTCGTTCATCGATTCGGACCTGCCGCTCTCCATAACCGTGGCGCCGATGGAAGAAGGCTTCATACTCCAGCAGGATAATATTGCGCTACTGACAGAGGCCCAGCTGCTTGGTGAAAGAACTCGCCAGGTTCGTCGCCGGCGCAAACCCACCCGTGACAGCGATTCGGTTGTCCGCAATCTGACTGATCTGCATATCGGTTCTCCCGTGGTGCATGAGGATCATGGCGTGGGTCGCTATCTGGGCCTGAGCAAGCTCGAGGTTAATGGCCAGGAAACAGAGTTTCTGACCATCGAGTATGCCGCGAACGACAAGCTCTATGTGCCCGTTTCATCACTACACCTGATTAACCGTTATACCGGTGCCAGCACCGAGAACGCTCCGCTGCATAAACTGGGTACTGAGCAGTGGCAAAAGGCTCGGCGCAAGGCGGCTCAGAAGGCACGCGATGTTGCCGTCGAACTACTTGATATCCATGCCCGACGTGCTGCGCGAAAGGGCCACCAGTACCTGGTTCCCAAGGACGAATATGCCGCCTTTGCCGAGGCCTTCCCCTTCGAGGAGACTGCAGACCAGCAATCGGCCATTGATGCCGTGCTTAAAGATCTGGAAACCGAAAACCCGATGGATCGCGTCGTCTGCGGTGATGTGGGTTTTGGGAAGACCGAGGTTGCCATGCGTGCTGCCGCGGCGGTCGCTCTGACCGGCAAGCAGGTTGCCGTGCTGGTACCCACCACCCTGCTGGCGACCCAGCACACCAACAACTTCCAGGATCGCTTTGCCGACTGGCCTATCCGTATTGAGTCCCTGTCACGTTTCCGCACGGGCAAGGAACTGGATGCCACCCTGAAGAAACTTGCAGAGGGCCAGGTCGATATCATTATTGGTACCCACAAGCTCCTGCAGAAGGACATCCGCTTCAAGGATCTGGGCCTGGTCATTATCGATGAAGAACATCGCTTTGGTGTGCGTCACAAGGAACGCCTCAAGGCCATGCGCAGCGAGGTCGACATGCTGACCCTGACGGCCACCCCGATCCCCAGAACCCTAAACATGTCCCTGTCTGGCCTGCGCGACCTGTCCATCATTGCGACACCACCCGTACAGCGCCATGCAATCAAGACCTTTGTCAGCGAATGGAATGCGGAGCTGATCCAGGAGGCCTGCATGCGTGAACTGCGTCGTGGCGGCCAGGTCTACTTCCTGCACAACGATGTGAAGTCGATTGAGAAACAGACACGTGAGCTGCAGGAGCTGCTACCCGATGCGAAGGTCCATTTTGCCCATGGTCAGATGCGTGAGAAGGAACTGGAACAGATCATGGTCGACTTCTATCACCAGCGCTTTAATGTGCTGGTGGCCACCACGATCATCGAAAGCGGTATCGACATCCCTACCGCCAACACCATTATTATTAACCGTGCCGACAAGCTGGGCCTGGCACAGTTGCATCAGCTGCGTGGGCGCGTGGGACGCTCGCATCACCGGGCCTATGCCTACATGATCACCCCGCCCCAGAAGACCATGACTGCCGATGCCATTAAACGGCTGGAGGCCATCGAGTCCCTGGAAGACCTGGGTGTCGGCTTTACCCTGGCCAGCCATGACCTCGAAATTCGTGGCGCGGGTGAACTCCTGGGTGAAGGCCAGAGTGGCCAGATCCAGGAGATCGGCTTCAGCATGTACAACGAATTGCTGGAGCGCGCGGTTAAGGCACTCAAGTCTGGCCAGGTTCCAGATGAACAGCTGGATGCCTCTGCACATAGTACGGAGATTGATCTTGGTATCCCGGGCCTGCTGCCCGACGACTATGTACCCGATATTCACACGCGCCTGATACTCTACAAGCGCATTGCCAATGCAAAGAATCAGGAAGAACTCGATGACCTGCAGGTAGAGCTGATAGACCGGTTTGGCCTGCTGCCCGATCCTGCGAAGACCCTGTTTGCCGGTACGGCCATTAAACTGACCGCCCAGGAACTGGGCATACGTAAGCTAGAATGCGGTACAGATGCGGGGCGAATCACCTTCTTCGAGCAACCCAATATCGACCCGGCAAAAATCATTCAGTTAATACAAGGACACCCTGCTCAGTATAAACTGGACAGCGAACAGCGCCTGCACGTCCTCCAACTGAACACAGGACTCGGTCCCCGTGTTGAACAGATCAGGCTTTTACTGGAAACTTTACGGCTAAAGAAAGCCGCGTGAGCAATTAATCATGAAGATCATTCTGAACACTCTTGCCCTATCCATCCTCCTGGTGACCCAGGCACATGCTGCCACCCAGTATAAAGTCGAAATGATCTTTTTTGCCCAGGATGACGATAACGCCTTTTTTTCTGAGAACTGGCCCCTGGACACCGGCCTGAATGGACTGGAAGACGAAACAACTGAAGATAAGGCCGGGGAATTCACCGAACTGGAATCCTCCGAGTTCACCCTGGTTGGCGCCACCGAGGCCCTGACAAAATCTCCTCGATATACCGTGCTAAAACACATCATGTGGGAACAGCCTGGCCTCGAAGAAAGCAAGGCCCTGAAGATGTCTATTGCAGGAGGCCGTGACTATCGCGAGGAATACCCGAAGCGTATGCAATCTCGCTGGGAAGCCAACGAACAGGGCGAGATGATTGAAATTCCTGGGCCGGATCACCTGAATGAGCTCGATGGCAGCGTGACACTGGTGCTTGGCCGATACCTGCACATCTATACTGACCTGATATTCAGAAAACCCGTGATCGTCGAACAACTGGATGAAGAAACGCAGGAAATTACTGAAACCCGCGCCTTATTCGATATACCGGTGCAATCTCACCGCCGCATGCGTAGCCGCGAGCTGCATTACCTGGATCACCCCATGGTTGGCATACTGATCGAGGTCTCACCGGTAGAAACGGAAGAAGATAAAAGCTAATCCTGAACGATAATATCAGGCATAAAAAACCCGGCTCAATGACCGGGTTTTTTGTATTTGGAGCGGGAAACGAGATTCGAACTCGCGACCCCAACCTTGGCAAGGTTGTGCTCTACCAGCTGAGCTATTCCCGCTTAGGAGGCGCATATTCTATGTAATTATTATGTCATGTCAAGGCTTTATTCGGCCGAGATATTGGTGCCAGATAAGGCCACACGCAGGTAATCAATCATCGACCAGAGCGTCAGAATTGCTGCTACGTAAAGCATGATCATACCCAGGGCATAAACAGGCAAACCAAACAGCGGCTGTTCAAACAACAGCAGTAGTAGCGCGATAATCTGGGTAGTCGTTTTGACCTTGCCAAGATAAGAAACCGCAACCTTGCCGCGCTGTCCTACCTCGGCCATCCACTCCCTGAGCGCAGAAATGGTAATTTCACGACTGATAATAATCAGGGCTGGCAGAGTGACCCAGATACTGTTCGCAGCACCTGTCAGCAACACAAGCACAGCAGCAACCAGCAACTTATCAGCGACCGGGTCCAGGAAGGCACCCATGCGCGACTGCAGACCCATCCGCCTTGCCAGATACCCATCCAACCAGTCAGTCAGCCCCGCAATACCAAATATGGCTGCAGCCGCAGGCCCCGCCCATTCATAAGGCAGATAAAACACGACCACCAGCACGGGGATCAGAAATATACGGAGCAGAGACAGGAGGTTGGGCAGGCTATTAAACATGATTAGTCAGTATGAAATTTATCGTAAATCAGCTGGGCCAGCCTGATGCTGATCCCCGGTATCTTGGCGAGTTCTTCTGAACTTGCCTGTGTCACGCCCTGCAGGCCACCAAAGTGTTTAATCAGTGCCTGTCTACGTTTAGGACCAAGTCCTGCAACCTCTTCCAGGGGAGAGTTCTTGCGCGCCCTGGAGCGGCGCTGACGATGACCTGTTATCGCAAATCTATGCGCCTCATCCCGAATATGCTGAATGAGGTGCAGAGCCAGTGAATCTGCAGGCAGTATAGTGGGCTCAGACGAGTCACTCAATATAAGTGTCTCAAGCCCGGGCTTTCTGCCCTCCCCCTTGGCTACCCCGATCAGGGTAACACCCTCGATCTGTAACTCTTCAAGCACATTGATTGCCTGGCGAACCTGCCCCTTGCCGCCATCAACAAAGAGGATATCGGGTAATTTCCCCTCGCCTTTTTTTATCCGGGTATATCTGCGTGTCAGGGCCTGCTTCATGGCCGCATAATCATCGCCTGGTTCAATGCCTTCAATATTAAAGCGGCGATAATCAGACTTGAGCGGCCCTTCCTCATTGAACACTACACAGGAAGCGACAGTAGCCTCTCCCTGAGTATGGCTGATATCGAAGCATTCCATGCGCCCAGGAATCTCCTGCAGCCCGAGTTCGTCCTGTAGCGCTTCAAAACGTTGTTGCATTCCAGCACGGGAGTGCAAGCGTGTCGTGATGGCCTGCTCGGCATTGCGCTTTGCGAGGTCCAGCCAGCGAGCACGTTCTCCACGCACCTGGCTTGTAATACCAACCTTACGCCCCTTCTTCTCGCTGAAAGCAGCCTGTAGCAGTTCAAGAGAATCAATCCTGTGGCTCAGTATCAATTCCTCAGGAAGCTCACGATGCTGGTAATACTGACCTACAAATGAATCCAGCACCTCTTCACACTCCATACCTTCGGTGTTGGCTGGGAAAAAGTTCTTGTTACCCAGAACATTTCCCGTACGTATCGTGAAAACCTGGACACAACTGATCCCGGATTCCTGCACGCAGACAAGCAGATCGACATTCTGCTCAGAACCACTGACATACTGCCTGTCTGTGATTTTGCGAAGCTTCTGAATCTGGTCTCGGTACTCTGCTGCCTTTTCAAACTCCAGGGCCTCAGAGCTCTTTTCCATGAGCCCTACGAGGTCGCGTACAATCTCTTCACTCTTGCCTTCCAGGAAACGCAGGGCATGCGCCATATCACGTCCATAGTCTTCCTCCGAGATATAGCCAACACAGGGCGCGGTACAACGATTGATCTGGTATTGAAGACAGGGTCTTGAACGATTAGAGAAGAAACTGTCTTCGCATTGTCGGACACGAAACAGCTTTTGCAACATATTCAGGGTTTCACGCACCGCCCCGGAACTTGGGTAGGGCCCGAAATAACGGCCCTTTTCACGTTTGCTGCCACGATGGTAGGCCAGCCTGGGGTACTTGTCCCCGGTAGAAACAAAGATATAGGGATAACTCTTATCATCTCTGAGCAAGACGTTGTAACGAGGTCGATGCTGTTTGATGAGGTTATTTTCAAGTATCAGGGCCTCCGCCTCGGTATTCGTTACCGTAGTTTCAATGGCCCGTATCTGGGAAACCATGGAACGAATACGCGAATTGGGCTGATTACGCTGAAAGTAACTACTTACCCGTTTTTTAAGATTGGAGGCCTTACCAACATAAAGAAGCCGGTCATCCTCACCAAACATCTGGTAAACACCGGGGCGCTGGGTGAGTGTTTTAAGAAACTCATCACTGTCAAAGGGTTCTGATGATTCTTTAGACATCGAAAATCTAATCGAGGCAGGCGCGCGCCCTGGCAAAAATAGCCCTGAACATGTCTTCGGTCAGTCTGCGTGTCTGCGTGTTATATCGACTGCAATGATACGAGTCGATCAGTGTAAGGCCAGAGGGTAGCGAATGCTCGTTTCCATGCCCAAACTTACAGGCACTTAACTTTAGTCCCTGTGCCTTGAGTATCGCATTATGGGCAATTGAGCCCAGTGCAACCAGAACACCTCCTTCGGGCATATCATCCAGTTCCTCTGAAAGAAATGAATTACAGGTATTGATTTCAGCTGTTGTTGGCTTGTTCTCTGGAGGAAGACACTTAACCGCATTACTGATCCGACAGTTCAGCAATTCCAGCCCATCACTAGCGCTATTGGATTCCGGAGCAGTACTGAATCCATAGTCATAAAGCGTCTGATACAAAAGGATCCCGGCATAATCACCAGTGAAAGGACGCCCGGTGGCATTAGCGCCATGTTTGCCCGGGGCCAGCCCCACTATGAGCAATTTCGCCTTAGGGTCGCCAAACGCTGGGACGGGACGACAGAAATAGTCCGGGTACTCAAGCTTCACTTCATCAAGAAAATCCGAAAGGCGTGGACAGGACCTGCACTCTGGATCAAAAATCTCTGAACTCATACGATTAATTCATTCGCCACAGGCAATATCATCTTGCCCGTATTGTACCGCAAGACGCATCAGGTCCATGTTGTTTTCAACATCCAGCTTTTCACGAATTCTCTTCTTGTATGTGCTGACCGTCTTTTGACTGATATTGAGATGATCCGCAATCTCATACCCCGCACGACCTGATGCAATAAGCTTCAGGATCTGACACTCCCTTTCAGATAGCCCGAATCGCTTCTTCAGTAGTGGTCGTATATTCAGGCTTGAGAAACTGGCATCCACATAAATACCACCGCGTATAACGGTTGTTATGGCATCGACCACATCAGTGGCGCCAAGGCTTTTACCGACGAAACCGCGCGCACCGCTGTTCAGAAGATCCTCTGCGATCTGTGTAGAAGTATTCCCGGTGAGAAAAATTACAGGCAAATCAGGCTCTAGATCGTGCATTTTCTGCATAACCTCATCACCGTTCATATCAGGCAGGGAGTAATCAAGCAGGACTACATCCGGACGGTTATGTTGAAAAACCTGCAGCGCCTGCCACCCCGTAGAGCAACTATCGGCAACACGAATATCCAGGTCGTTAACACAGTTTTGTAAATATAGCGCCAGACCATCACGAATTATCTGATGGTCATCTACGATAAGTATTCTGATCATTTTCCAGCAGTTATTTTTATTCTCAGGAAACTTTACCTGAGTAATGCCGGGGATGAAAATGTTCAATTAGTTTGTTAACTAATCGAACCTAAGATGCCTGCCCCCATTCCTTATAAGGATGATCAACAAGACAGGAATTATAATAACGAGGATCGTCTGAGACTTCCTTACCAATCCATGCAGGCATCGGGAATTCCTGTCCCTCTGCACTGATTTCTATTTCTGCAACAACAAGACCTTCATTATCACCCTCAAAGACATCTATCTCCCAGGTGTTCCCTTCATACTCTATATAAAAACGTGTTTTTTCAATCAGCGGTTTGCTGCAAAGCTGATCGAGTAACTCCTGCGCGTCCTGCTCAGGAATTGGGTACTCATATTCAGGTCTTGTGACGCCGATCGTTGCACCCTTGATATTCAGGTAGGCATCATGATCTGAAATACGAACACGAATTGATGAAGCCTCGTTACTACCCATGTAGCCCTGTCGATACCGAACACTTTTGATGATGTTCGCTTCACGCCAGCTATCATCTTTCAGCAAAAACTTATGCTCGATTTCGGTAGGCATGGATTAGAACTTGAGTAATGCAGAGCCCCAGGTAAAGCCGCCACCAAAGGCTTCCATCAACAGGGTTTCACCTTTTTTGATACGATCATCACGCACGGCCTCGTTGAGTGCCAGCGGAATAGAAGCGGCAGAAGTATTGCCATGTTCATGCACAGTAACCACAACATGGTCCATATTCATGCGCAATTTCTTTGCTGTTGCCTGAATAATTCGAATATTCGCCTGATGAGGGATCAGCCAGTCGACGTCCGTCTTCTCCATGTCATTCGCATCGAGTGTTTCATCGACAATCCTGCCCAGAGTATTAACGGCCATCTTGAAAACCTCGTTCCCTTTCATCGTAATATAGGCTTCATTGTTCAGGACCTTATCCAGGCCATTGGATATGCCATATGGGACAGTCAGCAGGCTCTCATAGCTGCCATCCGCATGAAGGTGTGTAGAAAGAATACCAGGCTCTTGTGAGGCTTCAAGAACAACTGCCCCAGCCCCATCTCCAAACAGGATGCAGGTCGTCCTGTCGGTCCAGTCAACAATACGCGACAAGGTCTCAGCGCCCACAACAAGCGCGCACTTTGCAGCACCTGTCTTAACAAACTTATCCGCAATACCCAGGGCATAAACAAAGCCAGTACATACAGCCTGCACATCAAAAGCTGCACAACCATGCACATCAAGGCGCTGTTGTAACAGGCAGGCAGTACTTGGAAAAATCTTATCGGGTGTCGTTGTGGCAACGATAATCAGGTCAATATCATCGGCAGTTTTTCCTGCCATCTCCATGGCCAGCCGTGCTGCCTTTTCCGCTATATCGCAGGTGGTCTCTCCGTCCCCGGCAACATGTCTTTTCTTAATACCTGTACGCTCGGTAATCCACTCATCCGAGGTATCTACCATCTTTTCCAGGTCATGATTGCTGACAACCTTCTCTGGTAGATAGCCGCCCGTGCCTGTAATCCGTGAATATGTCATGACTTCTCTTTCTGGCTACGCAGCATAGCTTCAATATGTTTATCAATTTTGGCAGGCACGTTATTCATCGCTTCCAGGCGCGCAATCTTGATGGCATTGGCAAAGGCAACACTATCGGAGCCGCCATGGCTCTTAATAACGATGCCCTGCAGGCCGAGCAAACTGGCGCCATTATAATTTCTGGGATCCATCTTGCGTTTCATTGACTTCAACAGCGGCCACGAAAGCAATGCAATAATTTTAGCCAGAATGGAGCGGGTAAACTCTTCTTTCATGTAGGTGGAAACCAGTTTAGCAACTCCTTCCATGGACTTCAGTGATACATTGCCCACAAAACCGTCACAGACCACGACATCCACCTCACCCATTGTGATGTCATCACCTTCCACAAATCCCAGATAGTTAAGATCACTCTGCTCAAGCATACGCCCGGCTTCCTTGACCTTGTCATTGCCCTTAAAGGCTTCCTGCCCCATATTCAGCAAACCAACTTTCGGGCGACTCTTCCCTTCAACGGCAGATACCAGCTCTGCGCCCATCACAGCAAACTGAAACAATTGATCAGGAGAGGCATCTACATTAGCACCCAGGTCCAGCATATGCGTCTGACCATGGATAGATGGGATCGTCGCGGTAATTGCCGGGCGGTCTATACCGGGAAGCATTTTAAGAACAAATTTGGCAGTAGCCATCAGGGCACCTGTGTTGCCACCGCTAACACAGGCGTTCGCCTTACCTTCTTTGACAAGATTGATGGCAAGACGCATCGAAGAGTCTTTTTTGTTACGCAGGGCACTACGTGGATCGTCATCCATGGTCACTACCTGGGTAGCGTGATGAATACTGAGGCGAGGATGATTATCCAGCTTTAGCCGGCTCAGTTCTTCCTTGATGAGTACTTCATCACCAACAAGGATTAATTCGGTGTCCTCAAACCTGGTCAGGGATTTCACAGCCGCCTCAACGACTTCTCCGTGGCCCAGGTCACCACCCATCGCATCAAGTGCAATTCGGTAGTTATCGGTCATACATCTATCCTGTTCTGCCCAGCTAGCCATGAGCTAACGTGCTTATTATTTTTTACAAACAAAATCGCGGGAATGATTCCCGCGATTTTCTTAACTCACTGAATTAAAGAAAAAAGAGCTTTACTCTTCATCTTCAACTCGAGGCTTGATTACCTGACGACCGCGGTAATAACCATCTGCTGAGATGTGGTGGCGACGATGAGTCTCACCAGTAGTCTGCTCTACAGAAAGAGCAGAAGTTGTCAGCGCATCGTGTGAACGGCGCATACCTCGACGTGAGGGAGTTTTCTTGTTCTGCTGAACGGCCATGATCTCTTACTCCGTAAAAAATATTTCAGTGTTTCGTCTTCAACTGCTCCAGCACCGAGAAGGGATTATCTTTCTTACCTTCCTGTTCGGAACCGTGCTCATGTTCTTTGTGCAGGTAGCTACGGGCTACCTCATCACATTCTTCCGGTGTTTCGTGTCTGGGTATCAGCGGTAGGGTTAGCATCAGTTCGTCTTCCAGTAAATCACGAACGAACAACTCTTCCTCAACCACAAGCGTGTCATACTCTTCCTGCATCTGAGCTGCCTTGGCATCATCTGGCACAACAACAAGCCGCAAATCAGAATCCACCGAGTAATCCATCGCTGACAGACAACGCTGACAGGTTAATGACAGTGTTGCCTTAATACTGCCTTCCAACAGTACCGGACCACCTTCCATCTTCGAGAATGCAAGGCGAACTCTGGCTTCACCAGGTGCCCCCAGAACGCTTTCAGCTAGTCTAGGCATTAGCTCCAGAGGATACGTTCCTTCCAGCACCCTGGCCTGACCAGCCGAACGGTAGGGATTTATCCGCTCAGGCAATCTATCCGACATAACCTGAGAATTCTACGCGGTTTACACCCTTAATGTCAAAAACAAAACGCCAATATTTCCATGTTATTTAGGGTCTTACATGCCTATACTGTGTGCCCAAACAGACTCAGAGCCGGAGAAAAAGCCTTGAAACTCGTCCTTGCGTCCACCTCCCCATTTAGAAAAAAATTACTCGGGCGCCTGCAGATTCCCTTTGAAACCTGTAATCCAGAGATCACAGAGGAACGTTTTGAGTCTGAATCTGCTACCGATATGGTGCAGCGCCTTGCCCTTGAAAAGGCCGAGGCCGTGGCTGGAAATTATGATGGAGGACTGGTTATCGGCTCCGACCAGTGCGCTGTTCTGGATGATAAGATACTCGGAAAACCAGGGTCTTTTAACAATGCTATCAAACAGTTACAGGAATCATCTGGAAAAAGCGTGATATTCCATACAGGACTCTGCCTGTTCAATGCTGCTACGAGAAACTACCAGCTGGAAGATGTCACATTCAAGGTCAGGTTCCGCGACCTGAGTGGCGAACAGATAGAAAACTACCTGAGAAGAGAAGACGCCCTGTCCTGCGCGGGCAGTTTCAAGTCAGAGGCCCTGGGCATTACCCTGTTTGAGTCCATGGAAGGTGAAGATCCAACAGCCCTGGTTGGCCTGCCATTGATTCGGCTGACAACGCTACTGGCAAACGAAGGCATCACACTCCCCCTGCCCGTATAAGTAATTAGATACCGCTAGTTACCTCGTCTGCCCAACCCAGGGCTTCGAGATAGAGCGCACTGAGCTCGTTTTCTGGCAAGGCAGTAAACGTAATTTCGTCAAACATGCCCTGCTCCAGGGCAATCGCAGTCTTTAAAACACTCCCTGCTTCACCCGTGAAACCTGTTATGGCCTGCTTCATTTCAGTAGTCAGCGGCAAGGGCTCGACCAGGGTATCCATGGGCGCATCAAGCAATACATCAATTGCAGACAGAAGCCCGATTGTGAAGTAACCACTGGGATTTTCCAGCCTCGCCCCAGTAGCCATCAATTCACATAGCCTGGCACGCGTCAGCATGATGACAAACAACTCGGGGGACTTGCCCTCAAGATCCAGACCGGTCAGGGTCAACACCATCGACCATTTACGAATGACATCCAGGCCGAGCAAGGTCAGCGCCTGCGAAATCGATGTCACCTCTGTGGACAAACCCGTTGCCGGCGAATTGACGTAGCGTAGCGTCTTAACGGATAGCGAGGCATCCCTGGTTATGATTTCCCCCAGCTCCTGAAGAGACACTTCCGGATTACTGAGGGTTGCCATTAGCTCCATGATGGCTAGCTTACTGGCAGGGATCGTTTTCACCGTATGTACCGAGGGCTTCGCGAAGAAGAACCCCTGGAAAGAGTCAAACCCCATATCCTGATACAGATTGAACTCGGCGGGAGACTCAACCTTCTCTGCCACCAGTGTCAGCTCATAGGGTTTCAGAAATTCCAGCTGAGCCTTGACACCTTCCTCCCCCAGCGCCTTCACATCCATCTTGACGATATCTGTGATACTCAGCAGAGGTTTTAGTGCATCGCGGTATTCGAAATCATCCAGGGCAATGCGATAACCCGACTCAGAAAACTTTTTCAGGAAGGTGACAATTTCAGGAGAGGCCTCAATAGAGGACTTCACTTCCAGAACACATTGCCTGGGCAGAATTCCCAGCAACCCATCCTCATGCAGCAAAGGCTCCGTCACATTGATATAGGCCTCGTGCTGACCGACCAGTTGTTCCAGACCGATCTCAGACAAGGCGTTTATGACACGGGTAGTCGCCTCTTCTCCACTGAGATCGACAATGCCACCAGCAGAGTCCCGATAAAGTAATTCATAGGCATGTGTCTTCAGCTTCCTGTTGAAGATTGGCTGCCTTCCTACATAAAGATCTGCCATGATTTTGTCTCAATGTAATCTGGATCAGGCTGCCGACTGTTCTCTGATAGCATCCGCCCACTCGATAGACTCTACATAAATATCTGACATTTCAGCATGCGAGACATTCTTGTACGTAGCTTCTTCAATCATGCCCGACTCCATCGCCATCGCGCAGCGCAATGCCGCCCCTTTGTCGCCGGTCAGATGTAACAGCGCCTCTTTAAGGTCCGCTGCCAGTGGCAACTGCTCCAGCACCTCTTCCATGCTAACCTCCATGACAACATCAAGGGCTGACAGAAGGCCAACAGTAAAAAATGCTGGCACATCTGGCTCACCGGCTTTACTGGCCAGCAACTCGCAGGCCTTGCCACGTGAAAGCAATGTAGTGATCAGCTCGTCGGCCTGACCCTCCATGTTGAGATCCGACATTGCCATAATTGAAACCCAGTACTTGAGCATATCCAGGCCTAGCAGAACCAGGGCCTGCTTAATAGAGTCGATCTCTCTGGAGAGACCACTCATAGGCGAATTGATGTATTTGAGGACCTTCACGCTAAGTGAAACATCCTGCTGAATCAGATCACCCAGATCCTCCATTTTCACGTCAGGATTATTAACCTGAGCCAGTAACTGCAGCACAGTCATCTTATTTGGTGGAATCTTCTTGGCCTTAATAACCGAAGGCTTGGCGAAGAAAAAGCCCTGGAAGAAGTCGATACCCAGATCCTGATAGAGATTGAACTGTTGTGGCGTCTCAACTTTCTGGGCCAGCACCCTGGTGCCTATCTTCTGCAGCATGCCAACATGTTTACGAATGCCATCCTCATCCAGCCGACTGGTATCTACCTTGACGATATCGGCCAGCTTGATCAGAGGAAGCAATTCTTCTCGATATACAAAGTTATCCAGTGCTATCTGGTAACCCTTATCCTTAATGCCCTTAACAGCATTCAGAATATCGTCATCGACCTCGATATCATTGGGAATTGAGAACACAGTCTTATCAATCGGAAAAACACTGAGCTCCTGTTCCAGGATAAAATGACGAGTCAGCTTAAAGAAGGCCTGATGATTACCAATAATCTTTTCCAGGCCGATTTCCATCAGGGCATTGATGATTACCTGGGAGGTGGCCGCATCACCTGTCGACGAACTTACGTTCTCCATATCGGAACGTGCAAGAAGTTCATATGCCTGTAGCTTCAGCTTCCTGTTAAAGATAGGCTGGCGTCCAATAAAAACCTCGGACATATATCATTCCCTCTTGTTGTTTTCTTTTGTTATCACTGCACCTGGTATGCATCACCCTGAATACCAATAATCAGGGCCTCTGCCACGCTTGACCCCAGTCGATCGCTCAGGCGTTTTAATAAATCTTCTTCTTTAGTGAAGTCCTCAATATTGTCTTCCTTGAGGACCTCGCGGGCCACATAACCTGCACTGCCAAACTCATCGATCAGACCCAGCTTTAGGGCCTCTTCCCCGGTCCATACCAGACCCGAGAAAATGGTCTCATCCTCTTTAAGCCGATCACCACGCCCATCCTTAACGGTGTCGATAAACTGCTGATGAATCTGGTCAAGCAGTACCTGTATATGCGCCGTCTCGCTGGGGTCTTCCGGCAGGAAGGGGTCCAGCATACCCTTGCGATCGCCGGCCGTATAGAGACGTCGATCGACGCCAAGTTTATCAATGGCATCTACAAAACCAAACCCGTCCATTCGTACACCTATGGAACCGACTATGCTGCCCTCATCGGCATAAATCTTGTCTGCAGCTGCGGCCACATAATAGGCACCGGAGGCACCAATATCGGTAATTACTGCATATAACGGAGTATCAGGGTATTCCTTGCGCAGCCGTTTAATTTCACGATTGATATAGCTCGACTGCACCGGACTACCGCCAGGACTGTTAATGCGCAGGATGACGCCCACCGTATTTTTATCTTCAAAAGCCTTCCTGAGACCCGTCACAACGTTATCTGCACTAGCCTTGGTATCGTCTGCAATAACACCTTTCAGATCCACCAGAGCGGTATGTTTACCCACCGTGTCGCTGAGCCCATCCTGACCACTGAACAACATGCCAAGCAGCAAAAACAGATAGGCAAATCCCAGTAGCTTGAAGAAAATGCCCCAGCGACGCTGGCGACGACTTTCCTTGAGACTGGCAAAGGCCAGATCTTCCAGGGTCTTGCGCTCCCAGTCAGGAGAACGATCCTGATCAGTCATGAGTACTACTCCGTTTGGGTTCAGGCGACATGGACTGCCGCATGTTTATCGAGCCAAGTTGGCAACTCCAGAATATCGTGGATGAGCCCCACTGGATCAAGGGCCTGCAGGGCATGACTTTGCTGAACCCCCCAGGAGACCCCCAATCCATCCATGCCTGCATTGGTCGCCATCTGCAGGTCAAATAGCGAATCGCCGATCATCAGGCAACGACTCATCTCACTGTTAAAATCTGTAACGATCTCTTCAAGCATAAGTGGATGAGGTTTCGATTGGGTTTCATCGGCGGTACGCGTAATCGGGAACATCGGCTCCAGACCGGTTTCAGACAACACCTTGTCCAGCCCTCTGCGTGACTTCCCTGTTGCCACCGCCAGCCAGTAACCAAGATCACGCAGCTGATGCAGTACATCTTCGACACCATCAAACAGGGAACATTGCTCATCGGCACCAAAGTAGTGATCACGATAGGCATTGCAGACAGCATCAATATGCGCACTCTCTGCCTCAGGAAACAATTCGGCCACTGCTTCATGCAGACCCAGGCCAATAATCCCACGGATAGCGTCATCAGAACGGGTTGGCATGCTGTTGTCCTGAATTGCTCGCTTCATACAATCCACGATCCAGGCCGTGGAGTCCATTAGAGTGCCATCCCAGTCAAAGATTAGAATTTCATATTTTCCAGTCATTTTCTTCGCAATTGCTTCAAAGCAGCCTCTAATTCATCATCCAGAGGCGCCTTACAGTGATATTTTCGCCCAGAAACGGGTAACTGAAACGCCAGCTCACTGGAATGCAGAAACATTCTGCCCAGGCCCTTCTTTTTCCATGCCCGATTCAGCTCATGGTTGCCATACTTACTGTCACCGATAATCGGGTGGCCAAGATGGGCTGACTGAACCCTGATCTGGTGTGTTCTTCCAGTTTCTATATCAATCTGCATAAGTGTGGCTGAATCATATCGCTTCAAGGGTCTGAAGTGACTGATAGCGGCACGACCATCATCTTCGACCTTCATAGCCCGCTTCCCGCCCTTTTTGCCGCTCTGCAGCATGGTCTCTACAACACGTTCCTTACCTTCCCAGACACCATCGACCAGCGCCAGATAGCGTTTCGTCAGACCATTATTTCTAATCAGCTCATGTAACTGGGTCAGAATATCTCGGGATTTAGCAATCAAAAGGCAGCCACTGGTTTCACGATCGAGCCGATGAACCAGTTCCAAGAAAGGTGCATTGGGCCGTGCAGCCCTGAATATATCGATAAGACCATATCCGAGCCCCGATCCACCGTGTACGGCAATACCGGCCGGTTTATTCAGCACCATCAGGGCTTCATCCTCTAGCAGTATCCAGCTATCGAGCTTGTTAAGAAGCCCCTGAGGTATAGAAGCTTCCCCTTTCTCGGGCTCCTGCCTGACTGGTGGAATTCTTATCTCATCTCCTTCCTGAATTCGGTATACAGCCTTAACTCGCTTCTTGTTCACGCGCACCTGACCAGTCCTCAGGAGCTTATAGATTGCACCCTTGGGAAGCTGGCGCATACGCGCCATCAGGAAGTTATCAATTCGCTGCCCCTGTTGCTCCGCGGATACCCGAACAAAGGAGACGGCTGTACGTGGCTGATTGGTGGTATCTGGCATGCGGCAATGATACCAGTTTGAAATCTAATTGAAGCGAAGCTGTTACATTTGATATAGTTCGATACGGCTTAACGGCTGAACAACCCTGGTCATTCATACAAGACATCAAATCCTCATAAGATTCAAAAACTTGTACAAGCCCAAAGGGGCCGAATGACAAAACCAGGAACTAGTAACAACAGCCCGCCACAAATTCCCCAGAATCAGCAAGTTACGCTAAACACCTAACTGCTAATCTGGATTAAAAGTAGTTTTTCAAATACCTGCTAGTGGAACTGAACTTGCACGTCTTTTTACAGGCCTTCGAAAGTAACTGGTTAAGCACGGAACTGCTGTATGCGTTGATCGCATGCTATGCCCTGTTTCGCCTGATTGACCGTTCAAGTCGCCTGAGTCACACCACAGTAAAAGCCGTGATCCCACAGCAGGCCAGAAAACCAGAATATAGAGAAATCCTTTATGAAACGCATACTTATCAACGCCACACAGCCAGAAGAGCTGCGTGTGGCGATGGTAGATGGCCAGCGCCTCTACAACCTCGATATCGAGATCCCTTCCCGCGAACAGAAAAAAGCTAACGTCTATAAAGCAGTAATAACCCGTATCGAACCCAGTCTCGAGGCTGCGTTCGTAAATTATGGTGCTGAAAGGCATGGCTTCCTGCCATTCAAGGAAATTTCACGCACCTATTTCGACCCTAAGGCCGTTGATGACAAAGGTCGCCCGATCATCAAGAACGCCCTCAAGGAAGGTCAGGAAATTGTCGTCCAGGTTGAAAAAGAAGAACGCGGTAACAAAGGCGCAGCGCTAACTACTTTCATAAGCCTGGCTGGCCGTTACATGGTTCTGATGCCCAATAACCCGCGTGCCGGCGGTGTATCACGCCGAATCGAAGGTGAAGACAGGCAGCTCCTGCGTGAAGCCATGGAACACCTGGAAACTCCGGAAGGCATGGGACTCATCGTCCGGACCGCAGGTGTCGGCAAATCTGCTGAAGAACTGCAGTGGGACCTCGATTACCTGAAGACCCTCTGGACAGCGATTGAAAAGGCTGCTGCCGACAGGCCTGCACCATTCCTTATTTACCAGGAAAGCAACGTCATTATTCGTGCACTGCGAGACCACTTCCGCAATGATATCGGTGAGATCATCATCGATGATAAAAGCGTATACCAGCAGGCGCATGACTTCATGCAGCAGGTTATGCCGCATAACATCCAGAAGCTGAAACTCTACAATGACAGCGTCCCCCTGTTTAACCGTTACCAGGTTGAAAGCCAGATCGAATCGGCCTTCCAGCGTGAGGTTTCCCTGCCATCAGGTGGGTCAATCGTCATTGATCACACCGAGGCGCTGATCTCTATCGACATTAACTCTGCCCGTGCCACCAAAGGCAGCGATATCGAAGAAACGGCTCTGAATACCAACCTGGAAGCGGCTGATGAGGTGGCTCGCCAGTTACGCCTGCGCGACCTTGGCGGCCTGGTTGTTATCGATTTCATCGACATGCAACCCAGCAAACATCAGCGTGAAGTTGAAAATCGCCTGCGTGATGCGGTTAAAGCCGACCGCGCCCGTGTTCAGCTCGGTCGCATCTCCCGTTTTGGCCTACTCGAGATGTCTCGACAGCGCCTGAGACCATCTCTGGGCGAATCGAGCCAGATTGTCTGCCCACGCTGTACCGGTCACGGCACCATCCGTAGCATCGAATCTCTGGCACTTGCGATTCTTCGCCTGATCGAGGAAGAGGCCCTTAAGGAAAAGACCGGGCGCGTTATTGCCCAGGTTCCCGTAGAAGTAGCCAGCTTCCTGCTGAATGAAAAGCGTGAAGAAATTACCGGTATTGAAGGCAGAAACAGGATCGAGGTCACCATTGTTCCTAACCTGAATCTGGAAACCCCTCATTTCGAGGTTATACGCATTCGTGAAAACGATGCCCCGGACGAGATCCAGGGTAAGAGTAGTTATGAACTTGCTCCACGTGAAGAGCCTACCATCGCAGAAAAGACGGCCCCTCCTCCACCAGCAGTCGAACAGGCAGCTGTGAGGACCGTCGCGCCTACAGCGCCTCCACCACGCCCAAGCCAGGCTGCAAAAGAAGAGCAACCCGGCCTATTTGTACGAATGATAGGGGCCCTCTTCGGCGGCAACCATGAAGCCGAGGAAGAACCTGCGAAGAAGCCAGCATCCAGACAGGAGGGCGGCAGAGACTCAGGCAAACAAAGCAGTCGTGGTCGCTCTGGCGGCCAGGGCCCGAAGGGGCGCGGTCAACAGCAACAGCGCCAGAGAAAGCCCAGGCAGGGACAGAAAAAACAGGATGGCGCTGAACAGAAGAAACAACAGCAGACTTCACCCCAGGACAAGACCGGCAATACTGATAAAAAGTCCGGTCGTGATGACCAGGACACACGCAAGGGCCAGCAGCGCAAAAAGTCATCTCGTCAGAGCCAGGGCCGCAAGCCACGTCAGGATTCACGACAGAACGAACAGACCGACAAGCCCAAATCTGGAGAGGCTTCAAATAAACCTGCTCCCCAGAACGACTCTCCTGTTCTAGTTGAAGCTAAAGAAAAGAGCAACCCGGCTGACAGGAAAGAGCAGCCCAGAAAGGAACAATCTGCACCTCAAAAAGAAGCAAAGTCTTCTGATCAAGGGAGTAAGACAGAAAATCAGAGCCAGAAGCCAGCAAAGTCTGAACAGGCTCCTGCTCCTAAATCTGCAGAGAACTCTGCCGCACCTCCTGAAAAGCCCGTTGTTGAAAAAACTGAGATGAAAAATGATCAGAAGAAGGCAGAGGCCGCCCCCAGACCTTCAGAGGACAGGAAACACCAGCCAGCAGCGGCCGGTCTGCAGCAGGTTGAATCTAAAGCAGCTCCTGTACAGTCCAAAAGTGTCGCACCTATGGAAGTTAAAGAGTCTGTGGTGAAGCCTGTTGAAAGCAAGCCTGCAGCGCTTACTGGCTCAGAGCCAATGGTTCAGGTCCAGACTCGTTCAAAAGACCAGAACAGCGCAGACTCAGGCGCTAATTAACTGTTTCTGCTGGTGCAGGTTGTCCTGCACCAGCATTCAGTTTTTATCTCAGATCCCGTGCTTTTCCCGAATAGCCTGCAATAGTCCCCTGGATGCCTCTTCGACCATATCAAGCACGCGCTCAAATCCCTGCTCACCTCCGTAATAGGGGTCAGGCACCTCTCTTTGCCCATACCCAGGTGCGAATTCCATAAATAAGGTGATCTTCTCATGATGATGGGAAGGCATTAAAATCTGCAGGTCTGACAGGTTGGACTTATCCATAGCCAGCAGATAGTCATAATATTCAACATCTTCCTGAACGACCTTCCGGGCTGTCTGATAACTCAGATCATACCCTCTGCCCCTGGCCGCCATTTGTGAACGCCTGTCTGGCTGTTCCCCGATATGGTAGGCATGAGTCCCTGCAGAATCGACCTCTATATGCTGACCAAGCCCCTCACTACTTACCAGTGCCTCGAACACACCATGGGCTGTAGGCGAGCGACAGATATTGCCCATGCAGATAAACAGAACACGGACTGGTTTGTTGTTACTCATTGATCTTAAAACCTGAAATTAGTGACTTAGCGCTAAATTATAGGCCAAAGCCTTGCATCGCTTCATTTATCACCTAAAAACAACGGGCATAAAAAAGCCATGCCCGACAACGGGCATGGCTTCTAGAAAAACAGGACCTGTTTAAACCTGGCCCATCAACGCAAAGCTGCGAACAAATGGCCCCGCCATACGCGGGTCCTTAACCATAGCTGCATAATCTCCAACCTTGAAGCGCAGCTTTCTGGAGGTATAGGCAAGCCCGATGGCCATGAGGCCAGGGGGCTTATTTAGCCAGGTCCCCCACTGTTCAGGCGAAGCGCGCAGATCCCAGTTAATCTCTTCACCATTGTAAGGGCCAGCTGCGACAATCTTGCCATGATTGACCACGATGACTGCTTCGGGGGTTTCCTTGTCATCATATCCATAAGAAATAACCGAGCTGAACCCAATCTTCTCGAGCTCTCCACCTAACTCCGGATCTGCATTCCATTTTTCCTGAAAACCTGCCAGCCAATCAGCAGAAAAGATTTCGGCCATTACTTCCCCCCGTAATACCCATTATTGAGCCATACAAATGAATGCTGAAAGTTACCAAGTATTGGCAAGAAGTACCATAGCAAAGCAAAATTATTTTCAAAATCAGCCACATATTACTATTTCTTTAAATGCTGATATTCAGACAGGCGCCTTAGCCATCCTCATGATTCATTGCGAATTATCAATCCGGAACAGTAATAATGGGACTTTTTCTCCTATTCTGGAGGAATTTCAAGGTTTGTTCCTGTCCACATAAATATAAAGGAATTACATCAGACACAAAGAGGACAGAACAATGAAATATCTAAACTACTTGTCGCTTATGTTTGTCCTTACACTCACGACCCAGATAACGCCTCAATTAGCCATGTCTGACACCCCCAGGCTGGATGCCGCAGAGGCTACGCATCTTGTCTTCATGCGCGAAGAGGAAAAACTAGCGCGGGATGTATACCTGGTTTTTGGTGAAATGTACCCTGAAAACGCAATATTTGATCAAATTGCCATGCTGTCCGAGCAGGAACATACAGAGGCAGTTCTCGAAAAACTTAAAAAGTACGGTATTCCTGACCCAAACCCT
The DNA here is from genome assembly GCA_964641615.1 of uncultured Ectothiorhodospiraceae bacterium. Classification (GTDB taxonomy): domain Bacteria; phylum Pseudomonadota; class Gammaproteobacteria; order J044; family J044; genus JANTGN01. The sequence continues at coordinate 125,235 of CAZXNH010000001.1, forward strand.
GTAACCAATAATCTGCCTGAAAGTATTGGCCTGTTTACAGGCGCAGAGTACGGTTGGTACTTCGCCGAAAAGTTTACCCAGTTAACCGAACTTGGTGCCCAGAGCGAACTTCAGGCACTTTATGTCGGCGCATTAATCGAAGAACTGGACATGTACGATATAGCCGAATGCCCAAAGGTAATCGTTGAAATAGATAACGGTATTGAGGAAGGCGGATGTGGCATGAATTATACGGAAGCTGATGACTGTAAAAATGTCTATAGCAATTTAATGTCTGGCTCTGAAAACCACCTCCGTGCCTTTGTCGGCCAGATTGAAGCCGTTATCGGTGAAGGAAACTACGTGGCGCAGTACCTGGCCCAGGAAGAAGTAGACGCCATTCTTGGCAGATAAGATACAGACCGGATATATGATCTCTGGGCTCAGGAAGAGCCCTGCTTCATTTATTGAACAGGGTCTGTCCAGTAAATCTTCATGATATTAACTACGCCATCAACTCCACGATTTCTCTTGATGACCTTATTTACCGTTGTACTGCAGACTACTGCCTGCAGTATTGAACTGGCAGATACCGACCATGATGGTGTTGCAGACAACAATGACCGATGCCCCAATACTGCCCAGATCATCCGTATTAGCTCAGATTTCAAATACAGCGCCAGCCTGGATCCAAGACGGCTTGAAAAAAAACCTCAGGCCTGGCCGGTTGATGAGCATGGTTGTGAACGGGATTCTGATAATGATGGTGTCCGCGACAGTAAGGACTACTGCCCCGACAACACGACGATAGAGATTTCCTCTGGTGTTACCAGAAATGGCTGTCCTTTACAGAGTGATGCCGACGGCACCCCCGACTACCGGGATCGCTGCCCTGAGACCCCTTCTGATATCGCGACCGATCAGTTTGGCTGCCCAAAATAAAGATTAGCATTCGAAACCGCACATTGATTAGCACATGCTATTCGACTATCTTAAAACTTTTACAATCCCACCCTATTGAAAGATGGGTGACGAAAACTACCGGTCTAAGAAACAGGGGTTCTATGACCACGGGGTTGCCAGAACTTCACCATCTGGGAGTTCTGTTTAACCAGCCGCTCCCCCTGATGGCTTAAGCTTAGCCTCTTTCAGAACACAATAATTATGAAGACACATATGGACACTCTTCTAATACAAAGACTTTGCAGCTAGCACTTCCATTAACAGGTGTATAAGACTAATGAGTCAGGATGATCACAACACCAGGACCAGTAAAGGCGCACTACTTGTCGGCTTTACGTCGATTGTTATTCTGTTACTTGCCATCTCATTTCTGTCCATTTATACACTCAAGGCTAGCGTTTCAAATCTGCAGGAAGTAACCGAGGCAACAGAAAGGCAGGAAAACCTGCTTAACACCATGCACAACTCTGCGCGTGATCGCATCATTACCCTCTACCAGATGTCTATTGCTGACGACCCCTTCTATAGAGACTCACTCTGGCTGCAATTTAATGCGCGTGGAACAGGCTACATCACCAGCCGTAACGAACTCTACAGCCTGGAAATCGATGAAACATTGCGCATGATGCTTCAAGAGCAGGATAAAATCCTGATGCCTCTAGGCAGGATTCAGCTGGATATTGCCGACGAGTTACATGCCGGTAACGATAGAGTGGCAAGACAGTTACTCATCGCAGAAGCCTCCCCATTACAAAAAAATGTACTGGAATACTTTCATGGCATGGGTGAGATCATTGAGGAAAATAATGCCGAGGCCATACAGCATTCATTACAGAGGGCTAACACGGCCAAGGGCAGAATTATACTTTTCACAGCTTTAGCCCTCATGCTCACATTATTTGTTGCCATGTTCGTTTTCAGGCGTGTACATAGTTACGAACAACACATACTGAAAGAGAAAGAACGTGCCCAGGTGACGCTACATTCCATCGTTGACGGGGTTGTTATTATTAATAACCAGGGCGTGATTATCGAACTGAATGATGCAGCCCTGAACATGCTTGGACAGAGTAAAGATGATGTGCTGAACAGACATCTTGATAAAGTCATCAAAGTACACAAACAAGATAAAGATGAAATTCCAAGCCCCTTAGATCTGGCCTCTGTACTCAATGCCGAAGTTATGATTTCAGATGGTGGTGTTGAACTCATTAAAAATGATCACGACCGACTCATTATTGAATATAGCTTTTCGCCTATTATTATTGATAATAAAGTCTCCTCTGCCGTCCTGGTTATGCACGACATAACCACCATGCATGCTCTCGCCCAGAAACTTGATTACGAGGCGACACATGATTCACTCACCGGCATCATCAACCGCAGAAAATTTGAGGAACTACTTGCACAAACACTGAGTGATGCAAAGCGATATACAGATACCAATACCTGGCTATGCTATATCGACCTCGACCACTTCAAGAAGGTTAACGATACCTGCGGACATCTTGCAGGCGACCAGTTCCTGGTCCAGGTGGCCAATCGCATTTCTGGCGCAGTACGTGAGACAGACCATGTGGCGCGCATGGGAGGAGACGAGTTCGCCGTAATACTGCGCTATTCCGGGAAAGAAGAAGCACTTGCCGCTTCAGAAAGAATTCGCCAGAACATTGGTGAAATGGAATTTGTCTGTGGTGATCATCACTTTGATGTAACAGCCAGCCTGGGACTGGTTTCTCTGGACCAGTCTGTCCATGATGTAAATGCCGCTCTGAACCATGTAGATAAGGCCTGTTATCAGTCCAAGCATGCGGGCAGAAACCAGCTTGCCGTGTACGAGTCCGATTAATTCTCATTTCGCGTCGTTGACCTGTCCGCTAGCGTCAGCTTTGTGACCTGCCTGATCGCGATAACAATGCCCGTCACCCATGGGCCTGGTTCCAGCACAACAGATCTTCAGCTGCCAGTAAAACTGCAGACTGAACCGTCAGGCACCGGATTTGGTCAGGCTATTTCCTGTTTCAAAAAAACAAGATAACTACTGCGCATCACCGAAAATAATGGCAGACTTCGCGGCTATGAGCGAACAACATTTTTTAGATCTGCCAAACAGCCCGGTCAATCAGGCCGACGTCCTGATATTGCCCGTTCCCCATGATGCGACCGTCACCTATCGCAAGGGAACCGCGGGAGGACCTACAGCCATACTGGATGCCAGCGAACAGCTGGAGTTTTACGAAGAAGATGCACGCTGGAGCCCCTTTGAGTTCATGACGCTTGCCGTACTCGAAGAAATCAGATGCCGGCCCGATGAAGCGCAGGCAGACTTCCATGCGAGACTGAAACAGTCGGTCAGCGTCATGCCTGAAAACAACCTGTTCATCGGTCTTGGCGGTGAGCATTCCATCACTCCGGACATGTTATTTGCACGTATGCCTGAAGGTGGCACCGTAATCCAGATAGATGCGCACGCTGATCTACGACAGCAATACCATGGATCCATCTATAATCATGCCTGCCCTATGTACCGTATTCAGGAACAGGGCTACGACCTGATACAGGTGTCTATACGCTCATTGCATGAGCAGGAAGCCGAGCTTATTAATTCCAACACGCGTATTACAACATTCTTTGACCGCGATCTTCAGAAACAGGAAAACTGGGAGCGCCTACTTGAAACCATTGCAGCGCTATCAGGACCCGTCTGGTTAACGATAGACATGGATGGTTTCGATTCAGCCCTGATCGCTGGTGTCGGCACGCCTCAGCCGGGCGGACTACACTGGCACCAGGGAATTTCCCTGATCGAGACATTGATGAATAACAAGCAGGCAGATATTCGAGGCATTGATATTCTGGAACTGATACCTGAACAAAACCACGTATCTGACATGATGGCCGCAAAACTGGTCCAGAAATGTATTTCCTTCTGGGGTAAATCAATGGGTTTCAACAAAAGACATAAACTGGGCGCACAAACCAGGATCGATGATGAGAAATAAGAACGAAAAAACCTGGGGCCTTCAGGATGCCCGTGATCTATATCAGATAGGTCACTGGGGACGCGGCCTTTTTGATATTAACCAGGATGGCAATGTCGTTGCGCTCATCGATGATGAGCATCAGATTGACCTGAAGGCATTATGCGACGACCTTGCGAACAGAGGGATGCGGCCTCCCCTGCTATTGCGTTTTTCAGACATCCTGAGAAAACGTATCGAACAGATACACAGCCGTTTTTCTATTGCCTGCGAAGAAGCCGAGTATGACGGCCAGTACTATGGCGTCTATCCCATCAAGGTCAATCAACAACGCCTCGTTGTGGAAGAAATTATCGAGTTCGGCGCCCAGTACAACTGGGGACTTGAAGCTGGCTCCAAGCCAGAACTGCATGCCACCCTGCCGATGCTGGAAGATGTTAAGGGCCTGATCATCTGTAATGGCTACAAGGACATGGAATTTGTCGAGCTTGCCCTGATGGGCAACAAGATGGGTAAACAGGTCTTCATCGTTGTTGAAAAACTCAGTGAACTTGACCTGATCCTGGATGCAGCAAAACGCCTCGACGCGAACCCCCTGATTGGACTGCGATGCCGCCTGTCTACTACCAGCAATGGCTACTGGGATGACTCGGGCGGCGACAAGTCAAAATTTGGCCTCTCTGCCTCAGAACTCCTTGATGCCGTCAACAAGCTGAAATCGGTCGAAATGCTGGATAGCCTGAGACTGCTGCACTTTCATATCGGCAGCCAGGTTCCGGAGATTCAGAGCATCAAAAAAGCCATGCAGGAAGCGGCGAGATATTTTGTCGAGATACGCCGACTTGGCGCCCCCATCGATTTCATGGATGTTGGTGGTGGCCTGGGCGTCAATTACCACGCCTCACCAGACGACACTAAATCGGCGGTAAATTATTCGCTGCAGGAATATGCCAACGAGATTATCTGGACCATGAAGCGGGTTTGCGATGAAGAAGACCTGCCTTGCCCTAATATCATTTCAGAGTCCGGAAGAGCCATTGTTGCACATCATTCCGTGTTTATCGCGAACGTTATCGGTGTCGCCAGGCGCACTAACCAGACACCGCTAATCGAACCCTCCGAGGACAGCCCTCTCCAGCTCAGGCAACTCTGGAATACACTGCAGGAACTGGACAGTATTTCACCTGTTGAGGCGTTACATGACGTGATTGCCTATCGTGATGACATGAGCCGCCTGTTCGCCCTTGGGCATGCAACGCTGGAAGATCGTGCGCACGCCGATGACCTCTACTGGCGACTAATCACCCTTCTGACGGATCACCTGGGCGCAGAGGAAATGAATCGCCTGATACCAGGTTTCGAGACACAGATAGCGGACAGGTATTTCTGTAATTTCTCTGTCTTTCAGTCCCTGCCGGATGCCTGGGCCATCAAACAGGTCTTCCCAGTCATGCCTATACACCGTCTTGACGAGAAACCTACTCAGAATAGCGTACTCGTAGATATCACCTGTGATTCAGACGGTACGATCCAGAGCTTCCCTGTCAGGGATGAAATAGCCAGCGTCCTGCCTTTGCATACGATAAAAGAAAGCGACACCTACCTCCTTGGTTTATTCATGACTGGTGCTTACCAGGAAATCCTTGGCGACCTGCACAACCTGTTTGGTGATACGCATGCAGTGCACATACGCATGCATGAGGACGGTTATGAACTGGAACAGGTCGTGGAGGGTGAAACAGTATCCGAGGTACTGGACTACGTGCAGTTCCATGAAACAGTTCTGATCGACCGCATGAAACGCGAACTTCAGAATGCGAGAAACAAGGGACTTATTACTGCTCGTGAGGCCAATGCATTTTTCAGTTTCTACCAGGAAGGCTTGCAGGGTTACACCTATCTAGAGGAAGAAACACCGCTACGTTTATGAGAGGCGGTCGCGGTAATCCTCGTAAGAAAACTGCCTGACCACATCAAAGGAGCCATCAGTTCTTTCTATGGCAATTGCCGGATGCTGTACTCCGTTGAACATGGTTGTCTTCACCATGGTGTAATGAATCATGTCTTCGAAAACAACCAGGTCGCCGACTTTCAGTTTTTCGTCGAATGAATAATCACCAATGACATCGCCAGCGAGGCAGGTCATTCCACCTAAACGACAGGTATAAGGCTTTTTATCCGGCTCACCTGCATCGCGGACTTCCGGACGGTAAGGCATTTCCAGTACATCCGGCATATGTGCCGTAGCGGAAATATCCAGGATAGCGATATCCATGCCACCGCGGTGAACGATATCCAGCACCGATGAGACCAGTGGTCCAGTCCTCCAGGCAATGGCTGAGCCCGGCTCCAGTATGACTTCAATGTGAGGATGCCTTTCTCGGAAACCACGAATAGCAGAAACCAGTGCCTCGATGTCGTATCCCTCGCGCGTCATCAGATGTCCACCGCCAAGGTTTAGCCACTTGAGATCTGCAAGGTAACGACCATAACTGTCTTCCACCGCTGCGATCAGTCGTGCTGTCGCATCAGCCGGGCTTTCGCACAGGGCATGCACATGCAGGCCCTCTACGCCATCTGGTAATCGCTCCCCAAGCTCTTCGACAGCGATACCCAGCCGAGACTGCTTCCCGCTTGGGTTATACAAGTCAGTTTCTACTTCATGGATACCCGGATTTACGCGTAGGCCACAGGAGATACCTTTAGCCAGGGCCTGTGCAGAGAAAGTCTCCCACTGCCCGAGGGAATTGAAGGAAATACGATCCGCCAGTTCCAACAACAACGGAAACTCTTCCTTCGTATATGCCGGCGCATAAAGATGAATATGGCCTCGGAAATAATCATCAATCAGCCTGGCCTCGTAATAGGAACTCGCGGCACAACCAGACAGATACTCCCGGACGATTGGGAAAGCCGACCACATCGCAAACCCCTTAAGCGCAAGGATAATACTGCAGCCTGCTGCCTGCTCGACGCCACGAATCAGCTCCAGGTTCTGACGAAGCTTTTTCTCCTCAAGCAGGTAACAGGGCAATGGCAGCTGACGATATTGTTCCATTTTCACTGAAATTTTGGGCAGGAAGTTACGGGCACACTGCCAGAATAAATTGGCAGTGTGTTCTCAGATATTGAAAGCACTCAGCTTTCAGGCAGGGCATCAATATCCACATTAAACTCGATGTCGTTCCAGGGCAGACCATACTGGTTCAGGTCATCCATAAAAGGATCAGGATCATATTGTTCCATGTTCCAGACACCAGGCTCCTTCCACTTCCCTTCCAGCATCATCTTTGCACCAATCATTGCTGGAACACCGGTTGTGTAGGAAACACCCTGCGCCATTGTTTCCCTGTAGCAATCCTGGTGATCTTTGACATTGTAGATATACCGGCAAACCGGCTTACCATCCTTTGTACCCCTGATAATGCAACCGATGTTGGTCTTGCCCACTGTCCTTGGACCGAGTGACGCCGGGTCGGGCAGAAGTGCCTTGAGGAACTGTATCGGCACGATCTGCTGGCCCTGAAACTCCATCGGCTCGATGCTATCCAGGCCAATATTGCGAATTACTTCCAGGTGCTTGAGGTAGCTGTCTCCAAACGTCATCCAGAACCGCATCCGCTGGATACCAGGAATATGTTTGGTTAGCGACTCCATTTCTTCATGATAAAGGAGGTACATCTTGCGAGGTCCGATTTCAGGGAAGTCGAACACACGAGATATTTCCATGGGCTCCGTCTCTACCCAGTCGCCATCCTGCCAGTAACGGCCATTGGCAGTCACTTCCCTCAGGTTGATTTCCGGGTTGAAATTTGTTGCAAATGGATAGCCATGATCGCCAGCGTTACAGTCGAGTATGTCGACGGTATCAATCTGATCGAAGTGATGTTTCAGTGCATAGGCAATAAAGACGTTCGTCACCCCAGGGTCAAAACCTGAGCCCAGAAGTGCTGTCAGGCCCGCATCTTTAAACCTGTCCTGGTAGGCCCACTGCCATTTGTATTCAAACTTGGCCTCATCCAGCGGTTCATAATTAGCCGTATCCAGATAGTGAATACCTGTTTCCAGGCAGGCATCCATTATCGTCAGATCCTGGTATGGCAGAGCGACATTAATCACCATGACTGGATTGATTTCGTTAATTAGTGCAACCAGTTCCGGCACATTGTCTGCATCGACCTGGGCAGTGTGTACTGTCGTCGAAGTGATTTCACTGGCAATCTGATCACATTTTGCCTTTGTGCGGCTTGCCAGCCATATTTCACTAAATACTTCGGGCACCTGCGCACACTTATGGGTTACAACCCGGCCAACGCCGCCAGCACCAATAATCAGGACCTTGCTCATAGATATTCTCCGCAAATGCAAAGGGAAACAGCAATGAAATTGCTGCGGATTTTAGACGCAATAGCCACCACTGTCTTGTGTTTTTTGGCAGGGAAACCCCCGGGATTTTTATCTGCAAGAAGTGCCTATCGCAGGGACACCGGGTATTCGAGCTTAGCCTGGCTAAGCGCCATCATCGAACCGGAAATATTCAGAAAGCCATACTGATCGAAACAAAAAAGCCCCTATAACTGGGGCTTTACAAAAATTTAGATATAAACGTTCTGGATTAGCTTCGCTACGCTAGCTGGTCTCCGGAGGCTGCGCCTCCTACGGTTCGAACCCACGGGTTCGAACACCTATTTCATAACCATAAAAAAGCCCCGACATGCGGGGCTTCTTTAATCATGGCGGAGAGGCAGGGATTCGAACCCTGGGAACCGCGAGGTTCAACGGTTTTCAAGACCGCCGCTTTCGACCACTCAGCCACCTCTCCTAAACTGCTTGTATCCAGAGACAGATAGGTTTCTCTGGCCCTGCTGGCGGATGCCGCCGCAGGAAAGCGCGCTACTATACCGGAAATCCCAAGGCTCTGCTAGCCTAAATCCCTGTTGAACAAGGGCTTGAATTCATGAACAAATACCGCCATTCTTTGTCTACCGTTCGGACACATAACTTAACTCATCGAGGACAACAATGAACCAAGAAAGGATTATTGCAGCCAGTTCCCAGGAATCGATCCTGGAAACCAATAAGGTATTGCGTAACACCTACATGCTGCTGTCGATGACCCTCATCTTCAGCGCAGTTAGCGCCGGCGTTTCAGCCATGCTCAATTTGCCCCACCCCGGTCTGATCATCACTCTGGTGGGATATTTCGGCCTGCTGTTCCTGACCAGCAAGTTCCAGAACAGCTCACTTGGCCTCGTGTTTGTCTTCGCCCTGACCGGATTCATGGGTTATACCCTGGGCCCTATTATCAGTGCCTACACCACTATGTTCTCTAATGGTGATGAACTGGTCATGATGGCCATGGGTGGCACCGGTGTGATCTTCCTCGGTCTGTCTGGCTATGCCCTGACTACCCGCAAGGACTTCAGCTTCATGGGCGCCTCACTGATGATTGGTATCCTGGTGGCCTTCCTGGCTGGCCTGGGCGCGATCTTCTTTGAAATGCCTGCTCTGTCGCTGGGTGTCTCAGCCATGTTTGTCCTGCTGATGTCTGGCCTGATCCTGTATCAGACCAGTGAAATCATCCACGGCGGTGAGACCAACTACATCATGGCGACCGTGACCCTGTTCGTCAGTATCTTCAATCTCTTCACCAGCCTGCTGCACCTGCTGGGTGCGTTCGCCGGCGAAGATTAAGCAATACGGTATGCAAAAGGCCCCGTCATAGTACGGGGCCTTTTTGTTTGCAAGCTATGGGAAATACTGTATTCCTCGACACCCACTCTCTTGATCGCAATGATCTGGAATGGCGCTCTTTACTTGAAATTACCCCACAGCTAGCTCGATTCCCCGCGACTGCGCCAGACCAGACCATGGATCGCATCCGCGATGCAGAAATCATCATCAGCAACAAGGTGATACTCGATGCTCCTGTGCTAGCGCAGACGCACAAACTGAAACTGATCTGCGTGGCAGCCACGGGCACGAATAACGTTGATCTGGATTACTGCCAGCAACTGGGCATCACCGTCTGCAATGTACGTGATTACGCCACTGCTTCTGTCGTACAGCATACCTTTACCCTGATCCTGGCACTGAGTACACGGCTGCTCGATTATCAGCAGGCCATACATCGCGGGGACTGGAGCCGCAGCGACCAGTTCTGCCTGCTGGATTTCCCTATTGCAGAATTACAGGGCAAAACACTCGGCATCATCGGCTATGGAGTGCTCGGTAAGGCCGTTGCAGACCTGGCCCATGCCTTTGGCATGTCAGTGCTGATCAGCAACCGTCCCGGAAGTCATGATTGCCCCCTGGGTCGCACTCCCTTCGATTCTGTTATCGCCGAGAGTGACATTATTAGCCTGCACTGCCCACTGGCCGACAACACACGCAAGCTCATCTCTGCCCAGGTGCTGGAAAAGATGCAGGACCATGCCCTGCTTATCAACACGGCCCGTGGTGGCCTGATAGATGAAGATGCACTGGCCCAGGCACTCAGAAACGACACGATTGGTGGTGCCGGCCTAGATGTACTCAGCCAGGAACCCCCGCCCGAGAATCACATACTGCTATCAGACAACATTCCTAACCTGGTCATCACCCCCCATACCGCCTGGGCCAGCCAGCCCTCGCGGCAGAGACTGCTGAACCAGTTAGCTGATAACATATGCGCCTTTCTTAACGGCCAGCCCCGGAATGTCGTCACATGACTCCCGATGAACGCATTACTGAACTAGAGATTCGCATAGCACACATGGAAGCCTCGCTGGAGCAACTCACCCAGTCCAGCCTTGCCATGGAAAAAATTGTTGAGGAACAGCGCCTGACGATCAAGGACCTGCAACGCCAGGTACGGGGACTCACCCCTTCTAACATCGCCTCCCAGAGTGAAGAAACACCTCCCCCCCACTACTGAGGTTCGTGTTGCCTGTGCTGACCCTGCGCGCCAGGATGAGGCAGATGCACTTGCCATCCAGCTGGGTATACAGATTATCGACAGTGGGGATACCGATTACTCGGGTTATCGACTGATCCTCACCCAGGACCGCATCGAACTCCTGCCGCCACCGGCCTATGGCTTCACGGCCCTGAGTGTCAGCTTTAACGAGGGTCATGCTGCCCATCGACTGCGTTTTGGTGGGGGCCGTGGGCAAAGTATTGCCAGGGCCTGCGGATTGAAGAGTGGCAATACACCGACAATTCTCGATCTCACTGCAGGCCTTGGGCGGGATGCCTTTGTGCTGGCGAGCCTGGGATGCCAGGTCACCATGATTGAACGCAATCCTATCATTGCCGTGCTACTTGCTGATGGCCTGAGACGTGCGTCAGAGGACCCCGAGATTGGCGCATGGGTGTTGGAGCGTCTGCACCTGGTTCAGTCCGATGCCAGCGCTTACCTGGCCGACTCCCCCGGGGCAGATGTCATCTATCTGGACCCGATGTTCCCAGAACGCAAGAAGAGTGCCCAGGTAAAAAAAGAAATGCAGATCTTTCACGACATTGTGGGCGATGATGAGGATGCTGCCACATTGCTGGATCAGGCCAGGAGTATTGCCAGAAAACGAGTGGTCGTGAAGCGTCCCAGACTTGCCGGAGCGCTAGGACAACAGAAGGCGTCCGCCTGTGTGACCGGGAAGACAACGCGCTTTGATATCTTCCCGACTATTTAAAGATTACCACCACGTCAGGCCCTAGCCAGCGGTACTCCGGAATATCCAGGTTTTTCCCCTTACCTGCCTCACCAAATTGACGGCCTGACAGGTCATACTGATTCCCTGTACAGGTATCGAGTAGATAGCCTGTCCGTGCTTCTACCCTGGGCTCATACTCAAATCCACAACCTGCAGGGCTTGCAGGTAACCAGGCAATCAGAAAATCATCACGTGAAGACCGTAGCGGGTGCTGAGCAAAGTCTGGCTGACGGCTTAGATTGGAATATGGGTCTGTCAGGCCTTCTGTCGAGGACCTGAGATGTTTAATCGTTTCGACAGAGCGATTAAGGATAATCAGGCTACGCCCATCCCAGCGTACACGCATATCCTGGCCGCGTCCCAGTGGCCCAATGTCGACCTGGATATAGTCCTCGTCAGGTTTCTTATCTGTCTCTGTGACGTAATCAGCTACAAAGGCGTAGACCACAAAGCTCAGCCCAACTGCGATGAGAATCTTGAGCAGGGAGCGATAAAGCAATTTTTTATCAATGCCGGATAGCATGAGAACCACCTGGTTAATCGAATGCGTATAATGGCGCCAAACTTTAGCAGGAGCCAAGCATGAGTAAAATTAAAACCTACCCCGGCCTGGATAATGATGACTTTGGTGGTATGACACCTATCGGTAATACCATTCGTGATGCCTGGATCTTCGGCCTGCTACCTGAGGGAGAAACCTGCACCAACTGGACCGAGAACGCGATCAGCAGCCTGTATAGCCAGGTGTCCGTGAACTGGGAAAAATACCAGTATGACGTCAATAACATGCCAGAAGAAATGCGTGCCACCCATGAACGCATCCATAAAGCCGCCATCGAGAAGGCATTGAAGCTTGGCTGGGATCCTGAAAAAGAAAAGCTGCCGGACATCCCGGATATCAGCGGAAAAGATTAATCCCTGAAGTTTTCATATTGCAGGGGCACAGCCAGCTCAGCCTCTCTTAGCATGGAAATCACCGACTGCAGATCATCACGTTTTTTACCAGTAACGCGCACCTTCTCACCCTGCACTGCTGCCTGAACCTTGAGTTTCTTTTCCTTGATCATCTTGACGATTTTCTTACTGGTAGGCTGATCCAGGCCTTCTTTTACTATTAACTCCTGGTGCACCACCTTCCCTGATGGCTCGACCTTACCTTCCTCTATGCACTGGACGTCAATACCGCGTTTGGCGAGTTTCTGATAAAGAATGTCGAGTATCTGTTGCAGGTGGAAATCTGCATCACCGGTTATCTTCAGCAGGTTGCTGTCCGGCTTCTCTACCTTCGCACTGGTCGTCTTCAGATCGTAGCGCTGGGTGATTTCACGATTAGTCTGATCCACAGCATTAGTCAGCTCGTGATGATCAATTTCAGAAACAATATCAAAAGATGGCATGGCTTACTCCGAAGACAGAAAAACGAGTGGTACTATAAGCAACTGCACCAGACAGAGACAACATCATGCCACGTTACATTGCCCTTGGCGCCCTGCTCGCCGCACTTGCCGTTATGCTCGGTGCCTTTGGCGCCCATGGCCTCAAGGACACCCTTCATAACAGCCAGATGGCTATCTACCAGACTGCTGTCCAGTATCACTTCTACCATGCCCTCGGTCTGGTACTTGTGGGGGTAAGCGGCCTTAAATCCACACAGGCCATTTGGTCAGGACGCATGATGTTTCTGGGTGTGCTGCTGTTTTCCGGCAGCCTCTACCTGATGACATTCACAGGTATGCGCTGGCTCGGCATGATCACGCCGATCGGCGGCACTGCCTTTATTATCGCCTGGGGACTACTGGCCTACGGGGCCTGGAAGCGCAGTTAAAATCACTCATCGCCTGCTTTTTCTGATTTTTCCTTCTCTTCAGCAAATAAACGCTGATCAAGCTCTGTCATTACCTTTGACGCACCATCTCGTTTAATCTGGACATCCAGCCATTCCATAGCCGGTTGCAGTTCGGGGCGTTTAGCCACGCCATTACGAATAACCATGAGCGAGGTGTGGCGAAAGAAACGGAAAAAGATATAAAAGGCGATCGCTGCAATCAGGCCTTCAAGACGATAATTTGCGAAAAATAACCACAGCGCCAGGCCATAACCCGAGAAGGTAATCAGGACGATCAGGCTCGTCACTCTATGCAGAGAGGTGGCGATTTGCCTCAATTCCGCTTCATGCTGCCGAAGCTCCTGCTGATCCATACTACCCCCAATGCGCAAAATCACGGATAATACGCGCTTTCGAACTCACCGCAACTTCAGGTTTCACATGACTGACAGCTTCAATACGCGCTCAACCCTCGATGTCGACGGCAAGCAGTACGAGATCTTCAATCTCTCGCAGCTGAAACAATCTGCCCGCCTGCCCTATTCCATCAAGATCCTGCTGGAGAACCTTCTTCGCCATGAAGACGGCAAGACCGTTAATCCCGAAGATATCCAGGCTATTCTGGACTGGGATCCCAAGGCCCAGCCCAGCAAGGAAATCGCCTACCGTCCAGCACGCGTACTGATGCAGGACTTCACCGGCGTACCAGCGGTTGTTGACCTGGCCGCCATGCGTGAAGCCGTTAAATCCCTGGGTGGTGACCCTGCCAAGATTAACCCGTTGCAACCAGCCGAACTGGTTATCGACCATTCGGTCCAGGTCGATAAATTCGGCACCGCAGAGGCCTTTGGTCTGAACGAAGCCCTCGAATACCAACGCAACAAGGAACGTTATGCCTTCCTGAAATGGGGCCAGAAGGCCTTCTCTAACTTCAAGGTTGTTCCCCCTGATACCGGTATCGTGCACCAGGTAAACCTCGAATACCTGGCCCGCGGCATCATGACCCAGGATAAGGGCGGTACGACTCAGGCCTACCCTGATACCCTGGTGGGTACCGACTCACATACCACCATGATCAACGGCCTGGGTGTACTGGGCTGGGGCGTGGGCGGTATCGAGGCCGAGGCCTCTATGCTGGGCCAGCCCGTGAGCATGCTGATCCCACAGGTTGTCGGCTTTAAACTGACAGGCACCCTGCCTGAAGGCGCCACAGCCACCGACCTGGTCCTGATAATCGTGCAGAAGCTGCGTGAGAAAGGTGTCGTCGGCAAGTTTGTGGAATTCTATGGTAATGGCCTGGACAGCCTCTCTCTGGCTGATCGCGCCACCATCGCCAACATGGCGCCTGAATATGGCGCCACCTGTGGTATCTTCCCCATCGACGACGAAACCCTGCGCTTTATGCGCCTGACAGGCCGTGACGAAGACCAGGTTAAGCTGGTTGAAGCCTATGCCAAGGCTACTGGCATGTTCCGCGTTGAAGGTGCTGCTGATGCTGAATTCAGCGATGTGCTGGAATTCAACCTGGGCGATACCGTGCCTAGCCTGGCAGGCCCCAAGCGCCCGCAGGATCGCGTCTCACTGACCGACTCAAAGCCAAGCTTCCTCGATGCCCTGTCAAATATGAAGCAGGAACAGAACATCGAAAGTGCTGAAGCCACTGCCGGCACCATCAATGGCCAGGACTTCAGCATTCATGATGGTTCTGTCGTCATTGCAGCAATCACCTCCTGTACCAATACCTCAAACCCTTCCGTGATGCTGGCCGCCGGCCTGGTTGCCCGCAAGGCACACGAGAAAGGTGTCAACGTTAAGCCGTGGGTAAAGACCTCACTGGCACCCGGTTCTCGTGTTGTCACTGAGTATCTCAGGGAAGCCAATCTTCTCGACGACCTTGAGGCCCTCGGCTTCAACGTGGTGGGTTATGGCTGTGCAACCTGTATCGGCAACTCTGGCCCGCTGCCAGAAGAAGTCAGCAAGGCTATTGCCGATGGCAACCACAGCGTCTGTTCCGTGTTGTCCGGTAACCGTAACTTCGAAGGCCGTGTGCATGCCGAAGTCCGCATGAACTACCTGGCCTCGCCCCCACTGGTCGTGGCCTATGCCATTGCCGGTCGCATGGACATCGATGTCTATAACGAGCCACTGGCAGAAGGTGCTGATGGCAATCCTGTTTACCTCAAAGACATCTGGCCTACACACCAGGAGATTCGCGAGGCCGAATCTGCCAGCCTGAATGCTGGTCAGTTCCGCAAGTGCTACGACGATGTCTTTAAGGGCGAGAGCCGCTGGATAGACCTGGCCTCACCTGAAGGTGATCTGTTCGACTGGGATGATAGCTCTACCTATATCAAGAACCCGCCTTACTTCGATGGCATGACCATGGAAACCAGCGAAGTCAGCGACATCAGTGGCGCCCGGGTACTTGCCCTGCTCGGTGACTCGGTCACGACTGACCACATCTCTCCAGCCGGCGCGATCAAGGCCGATACACCTGCGGGTAAATACCTGATCGAGAATGGTGTAGCACAGGCCGACTTTAACTCTCTGGGCTCGCGTCGTGGTAACCATGAGGTCATGATGCGTGGCACCTTCGCCAACATCCGCCTGCGTAACCGTCTGGCTCCAGGTACTGAGGGAGGTGTCACCAATCACCAGCCTTCTGGTGCGCAGATGAGCATTTACGATGCCTCAATGAAATACAAGGCCGATAACGTGCCCTGTATTATCATCGCCGGTAAGGAGTATGGCTCTGGCTCATCACGTGACTGGGCTGCCAAGGGACCTCGCCTGTTGGGCGTACAGGCAGTCATCGCCGAGAGTTACGAGCGCATTCACCGCTCCAACCTGGTTGGCATGGGCATCCTGCCGCTGGAGTTCATGCCTGGTGATTCTGCCGAGAGCCTGGGCCTGACGGGCACCGAGTCGTTCGATATCGTTGGTCTGGGTGATGGCTCCGCGAAGGAAGTCACCGTCAATGCTGATGGTAAGTCCTTCAGGGCAAGGGTACGTATCGACACCCCACAGGAAGTCGAGTACTACCGTCACGGTGGCATCCTGCATTACGTACTGCGTCAGCTGGCTGCTTCCTGAGCCGGTCTCGCAGATACAGAAAAAGCCCCTCATCGAGGGGCTTTTTTATTTCTTACAGTAATCTAATTTAGAAAACTGGAACCAGTCGATAACCCTGCTCCTGCCAGCCGATCAGGGATATAAAACCATCACCGACCAGGGTCATGCCCTCAAACACGGTATCGTTGTCGATACCAAAAACGCGTGTCGCTACAGCACAGACCTCCTGGCGGACACCCAGTGCCGCAAGCTTCGCCACATTAGACTCGATATCCATTAATACGCCACCTGCTTCTTCTTCCGTCTGTTCAGAAGGGGCAGTCGTCAGATACTTAACGCTGGGTCCAATATAGACCAGAATAAAATCCGGCTTCACGCCCTGATCGACCATACCCTTGTGGGTTCCCTGTATAACCTCCAGGTAAAAGTTCAGCTTCTTTGGGTCGCCAATATCAACCAGAAACACCCCCTTACCTGTTTTCATATCTGCCAGTGAGGCACTGTCATTAATGACCTTGTTAGAAGCCAGGGAGAATTGCACCAGGCACATGAGAACTACAAACCCAACCAACTGAATAGCTTTATTCATCTTCAAATCTCGATGGTGCATGTATTTCATCAAATTGTCTTTTTACTGCTGACAGATTGCAGCCAGGCTACCACCAGTTAGCCGCTTCAGATCCTCTGGCTTTAACTCAATCTCCAGGCCACGACGACCTGCACTGACAAAAAGTGTTTCGAAATTTGATGCTGAGTTATCGATATATGTCTTCAGTCTCTTTTTCTGTCCCAGCGGGCTGACTCCACCCAGCACATAACCAGTCGAACGCTCGACATCATGATGATTCGCCATAACCGCCTTCTTGGCACCGGCTGCCTTTGCAAGCTGCTTCATACTCAACTTTGAAGGAACAGGAATGAGAGCAACTACCAACTCCCTTGTATCAAGCATGACGACTAAAGTCTTGAAAACCTGCTCGACTGGAAACCCCAGCTTTTCTGCTGCTTCCATTCCATAGGATTCAGCCGAACTATCATGCGCATACTCATGCACGGCATGCTCAATCTTATGTTTCTTTGCGAAATTGATTGCCGGGGTCATCAGCTAATGTTGTTCTAACCATTTGTACATGAGCAGTGCGTCTACTAGTCGCAGATTTTCATAGGTATTACTTAAGCAAGGGTAGTACCGAGACGTCTACGAAACTCCTGCGCCAGCTTAGGCTCATTAGGTGCCAGCATATTGGTTAATGCGATGATTAACTCGTGGGCCGCGCCCTCTTTGAACCCCCGGTCTTTTTCAATGATGGCGAAGAGATTGTCCATGGCCTGACGGTAATCATGTTCTGCGACCAGACATACAGCGAGATCAAATCGTGCATCGAAATCATCATTATTTTCTGTAATACGTGCTAGCAGCACATCCTTTCCTTCCGTCTGCGTTGCCAGTTTTTTGAAACTTAGCTGTCCAGCCAGGGAACGACCGGTTTCGCCTTCTCGATGACTTTCTGGTAACCGATTAAACAAAGCCTCTGCCTGTTCCAGTTCGCCAATATCGAGAAATACCTGAACCATATCGAGGGCAACACGAATATTGGAAGGGTCTTTCTGAATTGCGTCTGTGAGCAGTTTGATGGCTTCGATGGTCTCACCAGCCATGTGCTTGTGACGGGCCTGTTCGCGCAATTCGTCAGACTCACGGAAGACACCAAAGAATTTCAGCATGACTCTCAGCTCTTCCTCGGAGACCAGACCTTCTACAGTCTGAGAGACCGCACCATCCTTGAAGACCTTCAGCGTTGGAACGTTCGTGATTTCATATTCTTCAACCAGTTCCTGCTGGGCGTCGATATCAACCTTGGCAAAGATAAACTGACCCGCAAACTCCCTGGCCAAAGCGGATAGATGAGATTCCATCTCGATGCAATGGTCCGACCAGATACCCATAAACTCCACGAAGACGGGAATCTTGTGTGAGTTGCCAATTACCGCTTCATCAAAACTGCTTTTTGAAACTTCGAAAATATATACTTCCTGGCTGCTCACCAGTAAATCCTCATCCAAAATATTAAAAGGCATGATCTCCTGACTATTTATTGGACTTTTTCTTGTTCGATGAAAACGTCACGTCAGGGTGTGTTTCTTTTAGCTGTTCAACATGCTCGATGAGCGTATCAACTGTACCTCGCAAGAGGTCCAGTTCATCAATACTCAGTTCATTTAGCTGTTCCAGATTGTATTCTATGGTATCAATGATGCGCTTATGAGGCCGCTGCATGGGCCGCATGAAATAAGTCGTGATCGTGGCAACAATACCTCCGAAAAAGAGAACTGAACCAATGACTATCCATGCACCTCCAATCAACTGGGCCATGCTGTTTGTCGGTGTATTAGCGATCCCAGCCGTTGAGAAGGCTGCTACGCCCCAGTAAAGCGCTTCTCCATATGTATGTATTGCTGCTTCGTCAGAACCGATTTCCGAAACATAGACCCCGGTCGAAAAGATTACCCATAACAATACGAGTAACGCCACCAGTTTGCTAAATGGCGTGTAGGTCGAAACATCTTTTACAAAGTGTTTAAAACGCGCATGTGGGCCCGGTTTTCTCATGAGTGCTTACCCACCCTGGGTTAGCAACAAGGGATCCAGGAGCTTTTCCAGGTCCTCACGACTCAGGTCCGTCATCTCTTCCGCCACATCGATAATAGGACGACCCTCGGCATAGGCTGCCTTGGCAATAGCCGCACCCTTTTCGTAACCGATGACTGGGTTGAGTGCCGTAACCAGGATGGGGTTATAGGCAAGGGCCTTCTTGAGCACCTCGTGATTCACGGTAAATCCTTCAATAGCCTTGTCTGCAAGGACACGGCTACCGTTGCTGAGCAAATCGATACTCTGCAGGAGATTGTGCGCAATCATGGGCAGCATGACATTAAGCTGGAAATTGCCAGCCTGACCACCAACGGTAATGGCGGTATCGTTACCTATAACCTGTGCAGACAACATGCACACTGCCTCCGGAATGACCGGGTTGACCTTGCCAGGCATGATACTGCTTCCCGGCTGCAGAGCTGGCAGGGCAATTTCAGCAAGACCGGCCAGAGGACCTGAGTTCATCAGGCGTAAGTCATTGGCAATTTTCATCAGGCTGACGGCAATGACCTTGAGTTGCCCGCTCATTTCAACCGCGGCATCCTGACTACTCAGGCCTTCGAAATAATCCGGCTTGGCGCTAAAACGCACCTCGGTCATCTGCGCCAGGCGCTGGGCCACTGCAGGACCAAAGTCGGCTGGTGTATTCACGCCCGTCCCCACTGCCGTACCACCCTGCACCAGCTGACGCAGGCGAGGCAGGGCTGACTCTATACGTTCCATGCCCTGACGGACCTGTGTTGCCCAGCCATTCAATGACTGTTCCAGGCGTATAGGCATGGCATCCATGAGATGGGTACGTCCGGTAGTGACGGTTTCACGGTGGTCGCGAGCTTTTTGTTCGATAGTGTCTGCAAGATGCTTAAGGGCAGGTAATAACTGTTCTTCGATCTCCAGACAGGCACTAACGTGAATCGCGGTAGGAATTACATCATTGGAACTCTGCCCCTGATTGACATGGTCATTGGGGTGTACGGGCTTACCCAGCGCCTTGCTCGCAAGATAGGCTATCACCTCATTAGCATTCATGTTGCTACTGGTACCCGAGCCCGTCTGAAAAACATCAATCGGGAACTGATCATCCCAGTCACCACTGGCGACAGACTCAGAAGCCTGCTGAACCGCCTGGGCGATATCGGCATCGAGACTGCCATTATTGGCATTTACATAGGCACAGGCAGATTTAACAAGCCCCAGGGCCCGAATAAAGGACCGTGACATGGGTATCCCGCTGATGGGAAAATTATCGACCGCACGTTGTGTCTGGGCGCCATACAGGGCGTCTGCCGGCACCTGTAATTCGCCCATGCTGTCGCGTTCAATACGGAATTCCTTATCTGTCATCATTACACCTGCTAGAAGGATGTCTGGCTGTAGTATAATGCCCGGCCTTTGAAACATAGTCCGGAGCCTGGCATGGAGTTATCGAGTCTGACCGCAATCGCCCCAATCGATGGGCGTTATGGTAACAAAACCGAAGATTTACGACCTATCTTCAGTGAATACGGGCTCATTCGTCACCGTGTCCTGGTTGAGATCCGCTGGCTGCAGGCACTGGCCGAGTTCGATGCCATCGCTGAAGTTCCGCCCCTGAGCGAGCATGCCAACAATCTGCTCAATAATATCGTCGACAAGTTCTCTGAAGAAGACGCCACCCGCGTCAAGCATATCGAACGTACCACCAACCATGACGTCAAGGCCGTGGAATACTTCCTCAAGGAAAAGATTGCCGGTAACGATGAACTTGAGGCAGTTAGTGAATTCATTCACTTTGCCTGTACCTCCGAGGACATCAATAACCTGTCGTATGCCCTGATGCTACGCGAAGGCCGCAACCAGGTGATGCTCGATCAGATGGATGAGATCATCCAGGTCTTTGAACGCATGGCCAAAGAACTCGCCGAAGTCCCAATGCTGTCGCGTACCCATGGTCAGCCCGCCTCCCCTACTACAGTTGGTAAAGAACTGGCCAACGTAGCCTATCGTCTACACCGCCAGCGCAAGCAGGTGGCGGATGTAGAGATCCTGGGCAAGATCAATGGCGCCGTTGGTAACTACAATGCACACCTGTCCGCCTATCCGGATATCGACTGGCAGGGCTTTGCGGAAAAGTTCGTGACCTCGCTGGGCCTGAGCTGGAATCCTTACACCATCCAGATCGAACCGCATGACTACATGGCTGAACTGTTCGATGCCATCGCCCGTTTCAACACTATCCTCATCGACATCAGCCGTGACATCTGGGGCTATATCTCCCTGGGCTTCTTCAAGCAGAAGGTTGTGGCTGGCGAGGTTGGTTCTTCAACCATGCCGCACAAGGTCAATCCAATCGACTTTGAAAACGCCGAGGGCAACCTGGGCGTCGCCAATGCCCTGTTCGATCACCTGGCCATGAAGCTGCCCATCTCTCGCTGGCAGCGTGACCTGACCGACTCTACCGTACTGCGTACCCTGGGCGTGGGTTTTGCTCATTCCACCATTGCCTACCAGTCCGCACTGAAGGGTCTGAGCAAGCTGGAGATTAACGAGCAGGCCCTGCTGGATGACCTGGATAACAACTGGGAAGTTCTGGCTGAACCGATCCAGACCGTGATGCGTCGTTATGGCATTGAAAAGCCCTACGAAAAGCTCAAGGAGCTGACACGTGGCCACCGCCTGGACAGCGAAGGCATGCGTACCTTTATCGATAGCCTCGAGATTCCTGACGATGAAAAGGAACGCCTCAAGCAGATGACACCGGCAAGCTATATTGGTAACGCCATCGATCAGGCCAGGAACATCTGATGCAACTGCCGGAACTGCAGCTCAACGGTCTCACCCACCAGCAGTTCCTCGACGAGTACTGGCAAAAAAAGCCCTGCCTTATCCGGCAGGGTTTTCCAGGACTAGTCTTCCCCCTTTCCGCTGAAGAGATTGCAGGCCTGTCCTGCGAGGATGAGGTACCCGCACGTATCCTGCAGGAGACTGGCGGTGACGCCGGATGGACCGTGCAGCATGGTCCATTCTCGGATAAGGACTTTGCCGCCCTGCCTCAAACACACTGGACCCTGCTGATTACCGATCTGGAAAAACACATCCCGGAACTTCAGGCACTTGTCGAACCCTTCCGTTTTATCCCGGACTGGCGTATCGACGACCTGATGATCAGCTATGCGGTAGACCAGGGTTCGGTTGGTCCGCACTGGGATGAATACGATGTGTTCCTGATCCAGGTGGATGGCAAACGGGAGTGGCGAGTCGATACAACGCCATATACTGATGCCGACCTGCGCCCTAACCTGGATCTCAAGATACTGTCTAGTTTCAATACCGAACAAAGCTGGGTACTGGAACCTGGCGACATTCTCTATTTACCCCCCAATGTTGCTCACTATGGTATTGCCCAGGGCGAATGTATGACCTGCTCTGTAGGTTTTCGCGCCCCTGCCTACGACGACATGCTGGCCTCGCTCAGCGAGGAACTGCTCTGCAAACCCGATATCAGGCAGCGCTATTCAGACCCCGATCTCGAAACCCGTGACAATCCTGGTCAGATCGAGCAGGTCGAAATCCAGCAGGTGCGAAAGAAACTGGAAACACTCATGCAACTGGACGATGCCAGTTTTGCCCGCTGGTTTGGCCAGTATGTCACTGAACCCAGCATGGACTGGGTGATGCCTTGTGAAGAAACACTGGACAGTGAAGAGCTGCATGGAATACTGGACGCCGAGTCTCAACTAGTACGCTCAACCGCCAGCCGCATGGCATGGACAGATTCTCACGGCTGCCTGCTGTTCTTTGCCGATGCGAAATCCTATGCCCTGCAGCATACCCTTCAGGAACTGATCGAATATCTTTGCCGTTCCTACCAGTACGATACGCAAACCCTGCAGCAACTGATGGGTAATGAAGAGTCAGCCTTTAATCTGCTTTGCGACCTGCTTAACCGGGGAATTCTGGAAATCACTCATGACGACCAGGATTGAACGCGCACAGTGGTCCGACGCAGACGATCAGAAGCTTTTACGGCTGATTCGCACAGTGGTTTTTATCCGGGAACAGAAAGTACCGGAGTCCATGGAATGGGACGATCTCGACCGGATCAGCATCCATTACCTGGCATGGCATGATGATGAGCCGATTGGCTGTGTCAGGCTAATCCCCGATGGTCACATCGGCCGTATGGCCGTTTTGCCACAATGGCGTAACCAGGGTATCGGCAAGCAACTCCTCATGGCCTGTGAACAGGAAGCCCGCCGGCGCAAGGTAGACAAACTACTACTGTCCGCCCAGGTGCACGCCATACCTTTTTATGAAAAAGCAGGCTATGGTCTTATTTCAGACAGCTACATGGATGCGGGTATTCCGCACCGTGATATGCAAAAGCTAATATCAGAAAGTGAGTAAGGCTTTATGAGCAAGTGGATGGATCATCCAGAACAGCTGATACTGGGGAAAACCAGGGACCTGCTACGGCTGGGCAAATCAACTGAGCATAGCGTGGTCGCCGCCCGAATGATCGAGCAGGCAAAACTCAGCATTGACATCCTTACACGCAACCTCGATGCCCGCATCTTCGACCAGGCCTCCATCATTGAGGCCATCAGGAGCCTGGTTCATGACCAGCCCCGTGCACAGGTACGGATTATTGTGCGTGACAGCGGCCCCATGGTCAGGAACGGCCATCGGCTACTGCAGCTCGGACAACGCCTGACCAGCTTTATTCATATCCACAAACTGCCGAAGCCCTACGAAGATGTAAATGAGGCGCTACTGATTGTTGACGGCACCGCTTACATTCGGCAGCCCATGTCAGACCAGTATGAAGCCGTGGCAAGCTTTAATGACCGCAAGCAGGCAAAAAACTACGCAGATCATTTCGAAGAAATCTGGCATGTCAGTGAAGCCGACATTGAAACACGCAGGCTGGGGGTTTGATGCATCGCCTGCTCTTCATCGGCCTTCTCCTGTGCCCGCTTCTGTCCTGGGCCGGCCCGGCTGCCCCCCTGACAACCATTGAGCTGCAGGGACGTAGCGCAGAAGAGCTCATCCCGGTGATTCGCCCTCTTCTGGCCCCTGACGATGGCATTTCTGGCCGTGGCAACCTCTTATTCCTACGCGCTGATTCTGACACCGTGGAACAGGTGCGGCAGTTACTCGACCAGATCGACCGCCCTTTACAGAACCTGCTGATTACCGTGCGTACCGGCGAAGATATGTCTCGTGAAAATGCCAGACTGAGCATAGAAGGTCATATCGATATAACCGAACCCTCTGAAAGCACACTACGTACCGAGGCCAGCAAGCGTTATCAGACCGGAAGTCGTGGTACGACCCAACAGTTACGCGTGCTGGAAGGACAGCTCGCCTATATCACCATTGGCCAGTCTATCCCTTACCCCTCAGGTAGTGTTGGGCATACTCCCTACGGACCCTATACGCATTACAGCCTGCAATACCGAGATACCCATAATGGCTTTCTAGTCCTGCCGCGCCTACAGGGGAATCGTGTGACCCTGGAAATCAATCCCCGACGTGAACAATTATCACGTCAGGGTGGAGGAAAGATTGATACTGCTGGCATACACACCATGGTATCTGGAGTTTTGGGTGAGTGGATCCGCCTCGGAGGCGTCTCTGAACATTCAGATGGGCAGGCATCCAGGATACTCTCCACCGGGGCGAAACGCTCTGAACAGGACGCCGAAGTCTGGGTCAGAGTAACGCGGACAAGATAGCCTACACTTTGCGCGGTTGCTGAATCTGTCAGCAACCGTATACTTGAGCCTTTTCGTAAGAATAAGCGACCCGAAAATGCCTCAAACTTCATTTCATCCCCCGCAGCGCACTTTAATGGGCCCAGGCCCTTCTGATGTTAACCCTCGTATCCTCGAGGCCCTGTCTCGTCCCACTATTGGCCATCTGGACCCCGTCTTCATCGGCATGATGGAAGAGATCAAAGGCCTGTTGCAGTATGCCTTCCAGACCAAAAACGAACTGACCCTGCCTGTCTCTGCGCCAGGCTCTGCCGGCATGGAAACCTGTTTTGTGAACATGGTTGAGCCAGGCGACAAGGTCATCATCTGCCAGAACGGTGTGTTCGGTGGTCGTATGAAGGAAAACGTGGAGCGCTGTGGTGCCACAGCCATCATGGTTGAAGACGAATGGGGTAATGTGGTCGATCCTGACAAGCTTGAGGAAACCCTTAAGGCCCACCCAGACGCTAAAACCGTTGCCTTTGTACATGCCGAGACCTCAACCGGCGCCCAGTCTGATGCGAAAACCCTGGTTGAACTGGCTCACAGGTATGACTGCCTGACCATTGTTGATGCCGTAACCTCACTGGGTGGTACCCCCGTACTGGTCGACGAATGGGGCATTGATGCCATTTACTCCGGCACCCAGAAGTGTCTGTCCTGTGTGCCTGGATTATCACCCGTCAGCTTCAGCGACGCTGCTATCGAGCGTATCAAGGCACGCACGCACAAGGTACAGAGCTGGTTCCTGGATCTGAATCTGGTTATGGGCTACTGGGGCGGCGGCAGCACTCGTGCTTACCACCACACGGCACCTATCAACTCACTCTACGCCCTGCACGAAGCCCTGGTCATATTGCAGGAAGAAGGCCTGGAAAATGCCTGGGCACGACATGAGCGTAATCACAACGCCCTCAGGGCCGGGTTCGAGGCCATGGGCCTGAGCTTCTTCGTTAAGAAAGGCGACCATCTTCCGCAGCTGAATGCGGTGACCGTTCCTGATGGTATTGATGAGGCCGCTGTGCGTAAGACTCTGCTTAACGACTACAGCCTGGAGATTGGTGCAGGCCTCGGACCGATGGCTGGCAAGATCTGGCGTATCGGACTGATGGGTTATGCCGCCAATGAAAAGAACGTGCTGAACTGCCTGGGCGCACTTGATGCAGTACTATCGAGCATGGGCGCTGGCATTCAGTCCGGCAAGGCCATAGACGCAGCACGCGGCATTTACGGCAACTAAGCCTAAAGGGGGCCTCTAAAACGGTCCCCTTTTTCCATGCTATCCTCCTGCGATGCGTTTTTTCACTCTTAACCTCATCGTCCTGCTCCTCCTCTCAGGCCTGCTTGAGGCTGCACAGAATAACCAGGTTGATCGCTATTTTGACTATGGCATCGAGCGTATGCGTGAAGGTAATTATGCCGAGGCCTATTGTTACCTGAGGCCCCTGGCTGATCGTGGGCATGCTGATGCCCAGTACACCCTGGGCTGGATGTATCACAATGGCTACGGCCTGCGTATCGATGATGAAAAGGCCTTTGAATGGTGGAACCGTTCGGCTGGTGCCGATAATCGTGATGCCATCTTCGCCCTCGGGCTACTGTATGAACAGGGCCTGGGTACCGAGAAAAGCCCTGCCAAGGCCGCAGACATGTATCTGAAGGCTGCCAGGAAGAACAGTGAAGATGCCATCAGCCTGATCCACTCCCTGCTCCGAGAGCCCTCTAGTCCCCTGTACGCACCTCTGCTGAAAGGTCTGGGACAGGACTGGCAACTCATCAGCAAGAAAGCCTGGTTTGTTGAGTCTGAAAAGGCCAATGTGCGTAAAGGACCCGGGAAGAAACATGCCGTGCAGTTCGTATTAAAACGTGAGCAGAAACTCTATGAGCTGGATCGCTCTGGAAAATGGCTCATGGTCGGTATTGATGGTGATGCGCGTCATGGATGGTTGCACCAGTCATTACTGACTAAAGCCAGACAATAAACTAAATTTCCTTTTTCTCATCAGAGGCCACCAGGTATTTTTCTATACCACGAAGACGTCTGTAATTCTTTTTATTACTGGCATCAATCAGGGACTGAATCTTACTAACATAATGTCGGGTCTCGCCGGGCACGAACCCCTTGATATGCTGCCAGCTTTCAGGATTGCCTTCTTTGGCCTCAGCGCGCCTGTATGCGCGCCGGATGCGAACATATCCCGCGTTATAGCTAGCAAAGGCGAGTAGCAGACGTTCCTGGTCTGGCAGGGGTTCACGCCACTTACGATACAGCTGGCGGTCATAATATATACCCGCCGCGATATTCCATTCCGGATCACGTATATCCTTAAAGTGCGGATTCTCTTTCTTTATTTCCGCATAGGTACGAGGAAGGATTTGCATGACACCGATTGCACCCGCCTGGCTTTTAATATCGGGCTTAAGATTCGACTCGGCGATACCCTGCGCCTTGAACCACTTCCAGTTGAATGCGGGGCCAAAGTAGCGCTTGGTGTATTTGCGGAAATGATTGTCGTAAGAATCTGACGCTTTAGTCAGCCGGGAAGATGGATCGGCTGCGAAGGCCGAATGCCCCAGCACGACAAGCAGTACGACAAGAAGGCGCATTAGTTCAGGCCGAGACCAATCACCAGCCCCATGGCGGTGCCGATACCCACAAAGATACCGGCAAGCATCAGGCCTACAGCCGTATTACCCTTACCCAGTTCTTCACTGATATTGAAACAGACAATGTGATTAAAGATCTTGCACCCGGTCCACATAAAGAACAGGGTCATGACACCGCCCATAAAGGCATAGAGAAAATTCAGAATAATGGGATCTAACGCCGCCGTCATACCACTCCCCCCTCGTTTATTATTTTATGATTTTTACCAAGCATAACTGCTTGATTGAGAAATTACACGGACTTAAGTACTGTCGACAGGCTCAGGATTTTTCCTGCCGTGCCTTGCGATTGGAGTCGCGTAAAAAATCCAGCTTTTCCTTGATCTTGAGTTCGAGCCCCCGCTCAACTGGATAGTAATACTGTCTCGGCTCCATCTCTTCCGGAAAATAATTCTCACCCGCGGCAAAGGCATCCTCTTCATCATGGGCGTAACGGTAGTCCTTACCGTAATCCAGTTCTTTCATTAATTGTGTTGGAGCATTGCGCAGATGTAGTGGCACCTCCAGGGTACCCAGATCTTTAGCATCCTTTCTGGCAGCCCCGAAAGCGGTGTAAACGGCATTACTCTTGGCCGCACAGGCCATGTAGACGATCGCCTGCGCAATCGCCAGCTCGCCTTCGGGAGAGCCCAGGCGTTCATAGGTGTCCCAGGCCTGCAATGTGAGTGGCAGGGCGCGCGGATCGGCATTACCAATATCCTCACTGGCCATGCGTACTACGCGCCTGGCCAGGTAGAGTGGATCGCAGCCACCATCAAGCATCCTGGCGAACCAGTACAGGGCTGCATCAGGGTCAGAGCCCCTGACCGACTTATGCAGGGCCGATATCTGATCGTAAAAAAGCTCTCCACCCTTATCGAAACGCCTGAGACTATGGCTGGTTACATCCGTCAGGGTCTGTTCACTGATTACTCTGCCCTGATCGGTTTCTTCCGCCAGATCAGCAGCAATCTCAAGCAGGTTCAGGGAACGACGGGCGTCACCATCGGCAACAACGGCTAGCTGGTGAATCACATCATCACTCATGCTCAGTTCAAGATGCCCCAGCCCTCGCTCGCTATCTTCCAGAGCATGGCGCAGTATGGCCTCGATCGCATCGGTTTCAATGCGCCTCAGCACATAGGTGCGAACACGGGATAACAGAGCGTTGTTTAACTCAAAAGAGGGATTCTCAGTTGTCGCACCGATAAAGAAGATGGTGCCGTCTTCAACATGGGGTAAAAAGGCATCCTGCTGCGCCTTGTTAAAGCGATGTACCTCGTCCACAAATAACACCGTGGGACGGCCATGCATCTGCTGGGCCTCACGCGCCTGGTCGATAGACTGACGTATATCCTTAACCCCGGACAGAACAGCAGAGATACTGAGAAACTGTGCGCCACAGTAATGCGCAATGAGTCGGGCCAGGGTGGTCTTACCGGTACCTGGTGGCCCCCAGAAGACCATGGAATGGAGCTTATCTTCCTCTATGGCACGGCGAAGTGGCTTGCCCTGACCCAGCAGATGGTCCTGGCCACGGATTTCATCGAGGGTAGAAGGTCGCATGCGATCAGCTAGTGGCTGATGTGGCTTCCCCTCCTGCTCGAATAAATCCATCGGTAAGCAACTTGTATTTAGTTCGGGAAACCGGACTCCAGGCCGATGACATCGACGCCGGCCGGGATTTCGAAATGAAACTGTGCCTGGGAAACGGGCTGATTCACCTGGACCTTTTCAAAACGAATCTTTGTCTTCTGACCGAACTGATCCTTCAGGTGCATTTCTCTGACTGTCTGCTTGTCCAGCCCCACCTCGACGCGGGTAAAGTCGGTGTCTTTCATCTTTGGCGCCAGTTCGACCCATGCCAGATCACCAGAACCACGTGATTCAATCAGGATGAAGTCTTCATTCATGGAGCGAGGCTCTGCAAGCAACATGATGGGCGATGCGCCCAGGGCATCGGTCAGTTTTTTCACGGTCACCTGTGCCAGCTCAACATCATAGATCCAGAGATATTGCCCATCACTGATAATGGATTGCTCATTTGGGCTGGTGTAATCCCAGCGAAATCGCCCTGGCCTCAGCAGCGTAAAGGTTCCAGCCGCTTCGCGGATTGTCTCGCCCCGGTCGTCCGTGACCACCTGGGTAAAATCTGCCTGCAGGCTCTGCACCGATAAAAAGAAATGATCCAGCCGTTTACCAGCCTCACTGGCCATACTTAAGGGGGCAAAGAAGATCGTTACAAGAATGGACAACAGGGCAATACGTTTCATAGATTAACTACATCTCAGGTGGTGGAGGCGCAAGCACCTCACGGGTTCCATTCGACTGGACAGGACTCACTACCCCGGTCATCTCCATCTCTTCAATCATTCTCGCGGCACGGTTGTAACCGATTTTCAGCCTGCGCTGAACATATGAGATAGAGGCCTTTCGTGACTCAGTGACCACGGCGACAGCCTCGTCATAAAGTGGGTCGGCATCAGAGTCCTTGTCTGTCACGGGTTCCAGGCCAGGAATTGCTGCCCCGGACTCCTGTACGACCTCCTCGATATAATTGGGTTCCCCTTTGCCCTTGAGGTGATCCACAACCTTGTGCACCTCTTCGTCTGATACAAAGGCCCCATGGATACGCACAGGATGCGCGGTACCCGGTGGCAGGTACAGCATGTCTCCATGACCCAGCAGTTGTTCTGCGCCTGGCTGATCAAGAATGGTACGGGAGTCGACACGAGATGAAACCTGGAAACCAATACGTGTCGGTATGTTGGCCTTTATCAGGCCAGTAATAACATCAACAGAAGGTCTCTGTGTGGCGAGGATCAGGTGTATACCTGCCGCACGGGCCTTTTGCGCAAGGCGGGCTATAAGCTCTTCTACCTTTTTACCGACCACCATCATCAGGTCGGCAAATTCATCCACGACAATGACGATAAATGGCAGCGGCGTCAGGGTTGGATGTGGCGCATCCGGATCAAAGGCCTCTTCCGGCTTGTACATGGGGTCCTTGATGGGCTCACCCTTTTCGATAGCCTCTTTGACCTTCCGATTAAAGCCGGCAATGTTTCGCACACCCATCACCGACATCAGTTTGTAGCGGCGCTCCATTTCACCAACACACCAGCGCAGTGCATTAGCAGCGTCCTTCATATCGGTTACGACCGGTGTCAGTAGATGCGGGATCCCCTCATAAACGCTCAGTTCGAGCATCTTAGGGTCAATCATGATCAGACGGACTTCCTGGGCAGTGGCCTTGTAGAGCAGGCTCAGCAGCATGGCGTTTACACCAACCGATTTACCGGAACCGGTGGTACCCGCCACCAGCAGATGCGGCATCTTGGCCAGGTCCGCGACAATCGGCGTACCTGAAATATCCTTACCCAGACCCAGGGTCAGTTTCGAGGAAGAATTATCATAAGCCGGAGAATGAAGGATCTCACTCAGCACGACCATCTCGCGAACCTCGTTGGGTATCTCCAGGCCGACAGTCGACTTGCCGGGTATCACCTCAACTATACGCACACTGATGACAGAAAGTGCGCGGGCCAGGTCCTTAGCCAGGTTACTGATCTTGCTAACCTTGACCCCGGCTGAAGGCTGCATTTCAAAACGGGTAATGACAGGACCGGGATGGACTTCAACGACCTGGACCTCGACACCGAAATCTGCCAGTTTCAGTTCAACCTGGCGTGACATGGCCTCCAGGGCAGCCTCGGAATAACCGTGTTGCTGGTCCGGGATGCCATCTAGCAGTGCCAGCCCGGGTAGCTCGGCATTTTCCGGGGCGTCAAAAAGCTGAATCTGTTTTTCTCGTTCCTTGCGCTCGCTGATCTGTGGTTTGGGCAGGGTTGGTTCGATACGTGGCTTGGGCTTTTTGATCTTCTTGGCCTTTTCGACCTTAACTTCTCGCTCTTTTGCGACCTTCCTGCCTTCTCGGCTTTCAAGGAACTTGTTCCAGCGCGTGTGCCCCCATTCGACCATGCGCAGCACGGCCAGACCGGTGAAGTCCATGACACGGAACCAGGAAAGACCGGAAAACAGGGTAACGCCAGTAAGAAACAGGGCCAGCAGCAAGATCGTGGCACCAACAAAGTGTGTCGACTCGACCATGCTCATGCCGATCACGTCACCCAGAATACCCCCGGCGTTCAGGGGAAGATCGCCGCGAGTAAAATGCAGGGTGGCCAGACCACACCCCGATGCCAGAGTGATGAAGAAACCCAACCAACGTATACCCAGGGTACGCAGATCCAGTTCACCGGTGCCTTCTCGACCACGGAAGATTAGCCAGCCGCTATAGGCAACAATAATCGGGGCCAGAAACGCGAGGAAGCCGAACAGATAATAAAAAACATCCGCAAACCAGGCTCCTACCCGGCCTGCCAGATTTTTAACCTCGTCCTGGCCTCCAACCTGTGACCAGCCAGGGTCTGTCGGTGCATAACTCAACAACGCCACGATCAGGAACAGCGCGATGGCTGAGAAGATTAACAAAGCACCTTCACGCAGCCCTCTACTGACATGCGTGCTCAAAGGTCTGCCATCTGCTTTTTTAGGTTTAGCCTGTGCCAAGATATGAATTAATTTCTAGAAAGGTTGAGTAAAGTATTGATTATTTATCATTTATGGCGTCGAGTATAACAGGATTTGTTATCTCTCCACCACGCAGATTTACGGCTTTTTGAAGCGCCTCATCATGGGTCCAGTCTGGCCCGGCCAGACGCATTACCTCGGGTAATAATACCGCAGAAAGGGCCTGAGTTGATGTCCTTGGCACAGCCCCCGGCATATTTGTCACCGAGAAATGCTGCACCCCTTCCACGGTATACACCGGGTCCTCGTACGTCATGGGATGACTGGTCTCGATACAGCCGCCCTGATCAATGGCAATATCGACGGCAACTGAGGCCGCTGGCATGATCGCAACCATCTCTCGGGAGACAAGGTGCGGGGCCCTGGCACCCGGCAACAGTACGGAACCTACCAGAAGATCGGTTTCTGGCAGGAGAGACATGATGGTTTTTCTGTTGCTAGTCCCTGTCTGCACCTTGGGGTAGTGATCCGTAACACGCCGCATGGCCTGGTCATTGATATCGAGTACGGTGACATGAGCACCAAGTTCGGCCGCGACCATGGCTGCAGCACCCCCAGCCTGTCCACAACCCAGCACCAGGACATTACCAGGCTCGGTCTCATCTACACCACCGAGCAGAATTCCACGCCCGCCCATAGGTTGATGCAGAAGATGCGTGCCAATCTGAACTGCAAGCTTGCCGGCTATCCGGCTCATTGGCCCCAGGATGGGAATTACATCATCGCGCTGCAGGGTTTCAAAACCTAAGGCCGTCAAACCAGTTTCGCACAACTTTTTCGCCAGCCCTGCATCTGCCGCAAGATGCAGAAAACAGAACAGAAGATGATACGCTTTCAGGTGTTCCAGGTCCGTGCCGTAGGGCTCTTTGACCTTGACGATGAGCATTGCTGAATCGTACAGACTGGCTGCATCCGGACATAGCCGCACACCGTAGGCCTCATACAAGGCATCGTCATAACCACTGGCAAGCCCTGCCCCGGCCTGTAGAAACACCTCATGGCCGGAACTGACCAGCTCGCCACAGGCCTCTGGCGTCAATGCAACGCGCCCCTCCAGGGGCTTGACCTCAACAGGAATACCAATCTGCATTTATTGACCTCTGCACCGACTATTTACCTGTAGACTAAACGGATTCTCCGCCAGTTCAAGCCAAATTTATCTCTATATAACTGGGTATTCTTTACCCACTTTCGACCATTCCGTATCATGGGCTGCCATAAAGTTTTGCAGGCTTGAACCGGGCTTCCCCAAACCCCATTTAATAACGTCTGCACCATTCAGTTTTCATTGGAGAATCATCAACATGAGTGAAACCAAGCATTGTCGTGTCCTTATTCTTGGTTCAGGGCCTGCCGGGTATTCAGCCGCTGTCTATGCCGCCCGCGCCAACCTTGACCCCGTTATTGTTACCGGCATGCAGCAGGGTGGACAGCTGACCACCACCACGGATGTTGATAACTGGCCCGGTGATAACGATGGCGTTCAGGGTCCTGAACTCATGGAGCGTATGCGTAAACACGCAGAGCGCTTCGGTACCGAAATCATTTTCGATCACATAAACAACGTTGACCTTAGCGAACGCCCTTTCAAACTCAAGGGTGATACCGGCTCGTATACCTGTGATGCCCTGATCATCGCGACCGGCGCCTCAGCCATGTACCTCGGTCTGGATTCAGAAGAAGCCTTTAAGGGGCGCGGCGTATCAGCCTGTGCCACCTGTGACGGTTTCTTCTATCGCAACCAGAAGGTTGCCGTGATCGGTGGAGGAAACACCGCGGTCGAAGAGGCCCTGTACCTTTCCAACATCGCTT
The DNA here is from genome assembly GCA_964641615.1 of uncultured Ectothiorhodospiraceae bacterium. Lineage (GTDB taxonomy): Bacteria > Pseudomonadota > Gammaproteobacteria > J044 > J044 > JANTGN01. The sequence continues at coordinate 159,185 of CAZXNH010000001.1, forward strand.
CAGAGGTGACCCTGGTTCATCGTCGCGATGCACTGCGTTCCGAGAAAATCCTGCAGGATCACCTGTTCGAGAAAGCCAAGAACGGCAACGTCAATATTGAATGGGACACAGTACTGGAAGAAGTACTGGGTGATGCATCTGGTGTAACCGGCATTCGTGTTCGCAATGTCAAAACCGATGAGACTAAAGATATCGAACTCATGGGTGTCTTTATTGCTATCGGTCATAAACCCAACACCGATATCTTCGAAGGACAGCTTGAAATGGAAAATGGCTATATCAAGGTTCAGTCAGGCATCCAGGGCAATGCCACTGCAACCAGTGTACCGGGCGTCTTTGCCGCTGGTGATGTTATGGACCAGATCTACAAGCAGGCTATCACTTCCGCCGGTGCGGGCTGCATGGCTGCACTTGATGCCGAACGTTTCTTCGAAAACAAATAATCACTTCTGACCGGGCGGGGCTCATTCCTCCGCCCATACTGCCCCATGGATGACCAGACACTAGAAATCCGAATTGAACAGGGGCTTGATCAGATCAACCCTGAGCACTGGAATAGTCTCGGCGTCGATTCCAACCCTTTCCTCTCGCATGCCTTTCTGCATGGCCTGGAAATACATGGCTGTGTCGGTGATGAATTCGGCTGGTATCCCAGGCACATCACCATCTGGGAACACAACAAGTTAATTGCTGCCTGCCCTGCCTACATCAAGACCAATTCCTATGGGGAATTCGTATTTGACTGGAGCTGGGCCTCGGCCTATGAACGCTCCGGAGGTCGCTACTACCCCAAGGTCGTCTGCGGCATTCCTTATACCCCCACCCCGGGAAAACGACTGCTTGTTCATCCTGATCAACCTGATCCGAAAAGACTGAAGCTTTTGATGGTCGATACAGCCATTGAGATGACACGTAACGCTGAATACTCTGGCATGCACTGGTTATTTACGGACAAAGATGACACCAACATCCTGTTAGAAAAAGGACTGATCATGCGCATGGGCTGTCAGTACCACTGGCACAATAACCAGTATCAGGATTTTGATGATTTTCTGTCACGCTTTAGTTCTAAGAAACGCAAGAACGTAAAACGTGAACGCCGCCTGGTTCAGGAACAGAACTTAAAACTGGAAACCTTTGAAGGACCCGAAATCAGTGACAAACTCTGGGAGACCTTTTACCAGTTCTACGTGGATACCTTTGACAAGAAATCCGGCATTCCCACCCTGACCCTGCCCTTCTTCAAGGACATGGGCAGGAAGCTAGGCAAACAGGTCATCCTCATCATGGCCAGTGATGGAGACGGTTATGTTGCAGGTGCCATCAACTTTGCCAGCAAGGACCACCTTTATGGACGCTACTGGGGTACACGCAGGGAAGACTATGACAGCCTGCATTTTGAAACCTGTTTCTACCGGGGCATCGAATATGCGATCGACAGGGGCCTGCATTGCTACGAACCCGGCGCCCAGGGTGAACACAAGATTCCTCGCGGCTTTTTACCGACGGCTACCTGGTCGGCACACTGGTTAAACGACCAGGGGTTTAGCGATGTCATCAGGCGTTACTGCGACCAGGAAATCAGGCTGATGAAAGATCAGTGCAAGGAGCTTTTTTCGCTCTCCCCTTTTCGTGAAGGAGCACAGCCCCCGGAACAGCTACCTCCCGAGGACACATGAACGAACTGGTCTGGCTGAGCCCCCATCATCCCGAGTTATTTCCGGACATCGACCGCGCCCTGGAAGATCCCAACGGGCTGCTGGCTGCCGGTGGCGACCTGAGCCCGGAACGGCTGCTGCATGCTTATCGGCGCGGCATATTTCCCTGGTTTGAAGAGGACCAGCCAATTCTATGGTGGTCTCCCGCACCACGAACGATACTTTACGCTGAAGAGTTCAAGCTGAGCCGAAGCCTGCGCAAGGCAATTCGCAATCGTGGCTACCAGGTCAGCTTCGACAGAAACTTTGATGCCGTCATACGTGCCTGTGCGAAACCACGTCCCGGCAGCACAGGTACATGGATTACCCAGGATATGATTCAGGCCTATAACCGCCTGCACATACTCGGCCATGCACACTCAGTCGAAGTGACGGACGAGAATGGGCAACTGATTGGCGGTCTCTATGGCATTGCGATTGGAAAAGTCTTTTTTGGTGAATCCATGTTCAGCACAGCAACCGATGCCTCCAAGGTCGGTTATGCCACCCTGGTATGCCATTTACAGCACTGGGGTTATCGCCTCATAGACTGTCAGCTGGAATCTGAGCACCTGGTCAGCCTCGGTGCCCACAATATCTCTCGCGATACTTTTCGTAAGGAACTGGATACCTGGTGCCCACAGACAGCAGAGCAATCCAGCTGGGCAGTTAATCCAGAATTAAAAGTTGATGCCTGGAATCCACAGGACAGTTCTGAACTGGCCTCAGCGGATCAACCAGAGGGTTAAAGCGCCCCAGCTCAGAACGGTAATCAGCAGGTGCCTGTCGCGAAACAGGTCAGTACTGGGATCTCCTCCCTGCCCTTTGTGATGCACAAGCAATAGATATCTGAAAATGCCATAAACCACAAAAGGCACCGTGTAGACTAGATTCCCCGTACCGTGCACGGCCACGGTTTCGTCACTCAGGGTATAGAGACTGTAGGTCAGTATGGTGCCTGCTGCCGTGATCCCCAGCAACAGATCCAGCATCTGCGTTGTATAGTCATCCAGGGCCTTGCGATGGCTACCGCTATCTTCTTCTAGTGCCGTCAGCTCCGCACTGCGCTTACCAAAGCCCAGGAACAGGGTCACCATAAAGCCACAGAGCAAAAGCCATTGAGATGGGTCAATATCGACGCCCGCTGTGCCACTGAGGATACGCAGCATAAAACCCAGGCCGATAATGAACACATCCAGTACCGCCACATGCTTCAGGCCAGCCGAATAGGCCAGGTTCATCAACAGATAGATCACCACGATACCCAGAGCAATCTGTGAGACCAGGGCTGACAGAGACAAGCCAACCAGGAGAACGACAATGCCGCCAATACGCGCACTCACCACAGATATTTCACCGCTCGCTATTGGGCGCTTACATTTGGTTGGGTGCTTACTGTCCGCCTCTCGATCGGCGATATCATTAAAGACGTAGACTGAACTGGATACGAGGCAAAAACTGAGTGCTGCGAGAATAACATTCAGCCAGAGGTCGGCATTGCCCCACTGGTGACTGAAAATAATACCCGTGAAGACAAACAGATTTTTTGTCCAGTGGTGGGGGCGCAGCAATCGGATCCAGGCTTTCATCCGGGCCATGTTAATCAATCGAAACGAAAGACGATAGAGGGATAAAAAAACCGGGGACATAATCCCCGGCCATTGATAGTTGCACTCTCGTTGTTAAACCTTGAACTGGCGTACGGTATCCAGCATCTGTTCCACCTGACTTCTCAGGTCATCACTCGCCCTGGCAAGTTCGGCACTACGCGAAGCAGCCTGATCAGCAACCGAGGCAATATTAGTCACATTACGATCGACTTCTGCAACCGTGGCACTCTGCTCTTCTGCACTGGTGGCAATCTGGGTATTCATATCGGAGATAGAGCCGACAGAACTGGTGATCGCATCCAGTGCTTCGCCAGCATGTGAGGCCTGGTCGACACTGGACACGGCCTGATCTCGTCCCTGCTCCATCGCCTTCTGCGCTGACTGAGCACCAGTCTGCAGACGCTCGATCATGGTCTGGATCTCAGCGGTGGAATCCTGGGTACGTGAGGCCAGGGTACGCACCTCGTCCGCAACCACCGCAAACCCCCTACCCTGTTCACCCGCACGCGCCGCCTCGATAGCAGCATTAAGTGCCAGCAGGTTAGTCTGATCAGCAATGTTACGAATAACATCCAGGATAGTACCGATCTCTTCCGAGTCAGCCGTTAACTGCTGGATAGTGACGGCGGTCTGCTCTACGTCAGCAGCTAAAGACTGGATCATGTTGATAGTGTCGGCCACCACGCGCTGGCCTTCGCTGGCAGCTTCATCTGCCTGCTGGGCAATATGTGCTGCAGACTGGGTGTTGCTGCTCACTTCCTGAACGGTGGCCGTCATTTCGTTCATTGCCGTTGCGGCCTGCTCGGTTTCCATTTTCTGGGCATCGGCACCTTTGAGCATCTCATCTGTAAACTGACTCATTTGCTCAGATGAACGCAGAACCTGGTCAGATACTTCTGTAACCTTACCCATGAATTCCTGAATACGACCTACAAAGCGATTAAAGGCGGTTGCCATGTCCACGATTTCTGAAGCACCGCTCTCATCGAGGCGTATAGAAAGATCATTATTCTGCTCTGCGGCTGACAGACGCGAAACCGCATCACGCATGGGGCCAGATACGATTTTATTAACCAACCACCAGATAATTAACAGGGCAATAACAATTGAGATAATCGCTGTCACCACACCCTTTATAATTGCATCATAGATTGCTGCGTCTGCCTCATCCAGGGGGCGAATCACCTCAAAGGCACCATGCAGATCTCCCACCTTCTTACCATCCATCTGGAAACCAGTAATATCCGTGCCATCACCACGAATCCAGATGTCTTCAGATGTGGCTGGATCGCCATGGCAGTTCAGGCAAACCTCGCTTAGACGCACGGGCCGGAAATACCTGACCGCATTTATCTCTTCATCAATAACGTAGTATTCCCTCGCTTCCGGGTTCTGGTCGAAGAAATCAAGGGCATCCTGTTCAACGAAATCAGGCTCATTATCAGGATTACGTGCATTCTGGCGTGGTGTTCTAAAAGTAAATCCACCTTCTTCAGCCTTGGCCTTGGCTGACTCCCAGGCTGCTACCACGGGAACTGCGGCAAGGATGCGCTCCTTGAGCTGCCCCTCAGACTCTGCCGTCATATTGCGCAGTAATTCAGGACTGAACAGACCCAGCTCCCATTTGCGTTCCATGTTCTCACGCACCGACTCAGCCATCAGTATCAGGTTCTTCGCGCCATGTACCTCGGTATCAATTGCAGATTCGTACTCGGTATGAACTGTTTCCGTCAACATAACGGCCTGCATAACAACAATAAGAATGGCAAAGACAAGGCCGATTCGAAAACCCAAAGATTTCACGTTAAACATGAATAAGTCCCCAGTAGTATTTTTTTTAGGATTTAAACCGTTATCGGCAGTTTGTTTATAATATTTATAGTTTTTGTTACGACTCAGGATGCTGGATCCAGTTGAATCAGCTTACCATTATGTTCGTCGGTTAAAAGGTATAGATACCCACCAGACCCATGCCTGATCGCGCAAAGGGCTGATGTTGAATTTCTTAGAACAATCACTCGTTGTCCAGCTGTTCGCCCTTTCTGTCCAGAAACCTGGCCTGGTGCCTGAGATCCTGCCAGATTGCCTGATACTTCAGGCTGTCCTGATCCTTCAGGGAAACCGCATTAGTCAGAAACCATGCACCAGGAATGTCCGCAGGGTTATCTCCTTCCCAGAGATCCGTTTGTTTGAGAAATACCTGTTCATCCTGTATGAGCTCAAAGGTACTCATAAAGTAATAATCTTTAGACGCGGTGATCAGGACGATGACATCTTCAGTACGATCTGCCTGCACAAGCCTTCCGCCATAAGCGTAGCTAGTAGACTCTTCCTGTAAAAGAATGCAACGGATTAAGCGGTGACGTTCTTCATCCGGCAGAACCAGTCCATCCAGCCTGACAACAAACTGTTCACCAGAAGCATTAACACCTGACAATGCGCGAGGAAGCTCACCCTTCCTGGCCATTTGCTGGTACCAGTAAGCAAACTCATTTAGATATTCAAATAAGTGTTCAGGATCCGTTGAAGACATCATGAAGCCCTACAAAGACCGAATTGGAATATTCAGAGATAGTATATGGTGCCCGGAGCCGGGGTCGAACCGGCACGGTGTTTCCACCGAGGGATTTTAAGTCCCTTGCGTCTACCAATTTCGCCATCCGGGCAGGAATTGCGCGCCTAGCAGGCCTGTTTTTACAGACCGCTGGCAGCTGAAATCTGGAATCAGCACGTGCGAAGGCAGCACATTCTACCCCAGCATCCACGGCTTAGAAAGTGCAGGAAAAACATAAAATTATGGTTAAAGCCTTTCTTTCACTATCAGGCTTCTATACTTTCAAAATAGTTAAAGCTTTTTCTTATATTGCCGTTATTTACAATGATGACAGCTTAAATACCCCTCTACAGCCAAAGACATAAAGAACATAAAGCCATGATTTTTGGTAAAAAAAGCATCCTCAAAAATGTAGTTCTGGCCTACCTGGGCTTTGGCCTCGCGATGGGTCTTATCTTTCCTGTCTATGCGGACTTCTTTGTTGAATGGAAGCCAGGACTGAAGATCTGGTTCGTTGTCGGCTGCATAATCGCGGGCATCATACTCGGCATATCCAATTTCCTGATACTCAGGCAAATCATGCTCCGTCCCATGAACCGAATCTCAGAGGTTGCCAACCAGATCAGTAACAAGGATGTCACCCACCAGTGCATGATGGAAAGCCATGACACCCTGGGCAGGATTATCGATAGTTTCAATCGCATGGCCCAGACCCTGCGCGACATGGTGCAGGATATTGCCAATACATCGCAGGCGCTAAGTACCTCAGCGACATCCATGAGCGATGTGACCTATGCGACGCGCGAAGGTGCCGAGCTACAGAAAAGCATGACCGAGCAGGTGGCCGATGTCGTATCGACTATGAACACCACAACCCATGAAGTAGTCCACTCGGTTAGCAGTGCCCGCGAAGCAGCAAATAATGCTAGTAGCCTGATCATCAATGGTGCCAGCGTATCCCAGGAAGCCGAAGAAGCCATGCAGCGTATCAAGGCGGATGTGGAACACACCCATAATGAGATCAACAAACTTACACAGAGCAGTGAGCAGATTGGCTCTGTTGTTGACGTTATTCGTGGTATCGCCGAACAGACAAACCTGCTGGCTCTTAATGCCGCCATAGAGGCAGCCCGAGCCGGAGAACAGGGTCGCGGATTTGCCGTGGTTGCCGATGAGGTTCGCAACCTTGCTAACCAGACTCAGAAATCAACCGAAGAAATCACTGAAATCATCCACCAGCTACAGCAGGACGCGCAGAGCACACAACGGGCGATGTCTGAAGGGCTATCAAAAGTTGACGCAGGTGTTGAGAGCACGAGAAGTACACACACCGCACTTCAGGAAATGACTGCGGCCATCGAAGCAATATCACAGGCCAGCGAGCACATCGAGCAGGCTGTTACTGAGCAAAGCAGCCAGAATGATGAAGTTGTCCGCCTGGTACACGAGATCAAGGAAATATCCGAGCGCACCTTGATTGGCGCGCAATCCAATACCGCCGAATGTGATCAGTTCAATGAACTGGCCAAAAGCCTCAATGAGATCGTAAAAGAATTTAAAGTGTAGCCCCTGCATGAGTGCGGTTATTTACGCGCTAGCACCCACTTGTATATATTGATCCTGTAATAAGGAGCAATAGGACCATGCAACTCAATGCAGACCTGAATGTTGCTGCGGCGATACGCAGCCATGAAACCGACTGGATTCAGTCACCAGCGAGCGGTGTTGAGCGACGCATGCTGGATCGAGACGAAAATGGCCCCGTTGAACGCGCCACAACCATCGTCCGATTCAGGGCCGGCAGTTCTTTCTCACCCCACTCACATCCCGGCGGCGAAGAATTTATCGTTCTGGAAGGGGTTTTCTCTGATGAAACCGGAGACTACCCTGCTGGTTCATACGTACGTAATCCACCTGGTTCTCGCCACAGACCCTATTCAGACCCTGGCTGCACGATCTTTGTAAAACTCTGGCAAATGGACCCCGAAGATAACAATACTGTCCGCATTAATACTCGTGACAGAAGCCTCTGGACTAAAATTCACAATGGTCATGAAAGCCTCCCCCTCTACCATGCCCAGTATGAGCATGTCTGCCTGCACCGTTGGCGTAAAGGACAGACACTTCAGCCCCAGGTATTTGAGGATGGTATTGAATACCTTGTAATAGAAGGTAGCTTCTCCGATGAGCACGGAGAACACTGCCACGGCAGTTGGCTGAGACTGCCACCAGGCAGCGAACAAAGCATTAAAGTCCTTGAAGACACCCTTGTTTATTGCAAGAAGGGACACCTACGAAACCCTGTTCAGCACGGAATAACATATGAATAAACCAAGACCCCTGGCAGTAATTGCCGGTCTCGGCCCTGGCCTGGGCCTGGCGCTAGCCAACAAATTCATATCTGAGGGTTATGACGTTGTTGGCCTGGCAAGAAATCCCCTCAAGCCAATCGAACATCTGTACATGTTACCCACAGATGTCTCCGATGAATCTCAGGTAAAAGAAGCATTTGAAACTATTGATTCTCGTTATCACCGCCCACCCTCAGTATTTATTCATAACACTGCAGAGCTAATTATCAATCCCTTCCTGGAAACCGACGCCAAAGAATTCGAGCAAGTGTGGCGATCCATGACGCTTTCCGCAGTGCTTACAACATCACAGTGCATTCCGCGGATGCTGAATCATGGTGGAGGCACTATCATTTTTTCGGGGGCCACTGCTGGCGTGCGCGCTGCCGCCAACTTCTCTGCCTTTGCTTCAGCTAAATTTGCCCTGCGCGGCCTGGCACAATCACTTTCCAGAGAGTTCCATCCTCAGGGCATTCACATCACACACGTGATTATTGACGGCCTGATCTGGACAGCACGTAGCCAGGAGCGATTTAGCCCGGAACGTGATAAGTGCTTACTACCCTGCGATATTGCTGAAGTCTACTGGCAAATCACACAGCAACCCCGTTCCGCATGGAGCCAGGAAATTGACCTCAGGCCTGATGTAGAGCCGTTCTAAAAGATGAGGGGTAATATGCCCATATCTAGAAACAGGCTACGAGAATTCATGACCGGGCAGTCGGATATCATTGATGATAAACTGAATTACTAAAAATATGGCTGATTAATTAGCAAAACTGCAGGGCGGGCATAAAGTCCAGAATCTGCCGCTCATAATCCCCCTCCATACGCCAGTAAAGTTTAGTGATGTTATTTGCTGTCATCGGCCTGGAAAAATAATACCCCTGCACTTCATTAACACCACTATCTAACAGATATTTCTTCTGCGAAGAGGTTTCAACACCTTCAGCAATTGTGTTCAGCTCCAGGGCCTTGCCCATGGCGATAATGGCATCGGTAATAGCCTCTCCATTCTTGCCCTTACCCACATCATTTATAAAAGAGCGATCAATTTTTAGTGTGCTAATAGGAAACTTTTTCAGGTAACTCAGTGAAGAGTAGCCCGTACCAAAGTCATCGATGGATAAGCGTATACCCAGCTTCTTCAGCTCATTCATAATCTGGGTGGCCTGCTGTACGTCCTCCACCAGGACACTCTCGGTAATTTCGAATTCCAGCAATGATGGCTTAATACCAGACTCTTCGATCAGACTATTAACACGACCCACAAATCCTGAACGTTTAAATTGCTTGGATGAGATATTTATGGCTACCCGGATTTCTGGTAGGCCTTCTATCTTCCACATCAGCATCTGATTAATCGCTGTTCTAATGACCCACTCACCTACCTCATGAATCATGCCCGACTCTTCAAGAATCGGAACAAACTCCGCTGGAGACATTTGGTTATCCTGTGGTCGCATCCATCGAAGTAATGCTTCTAACCCCACGATCCTGTTAGTTTCAATACAGACCTGGGGTTGGTAGACCAGGTAGAACTCGCTCTTTTCCAGGGCGTAATGAAGGTTTTTCTCTATAGTCAGATGTTCCAGTGCCTTTTTATTCAGGTCCTGAGAGTAATAACGGAAGGTATTTCTACCAGCGCCTTTGGCGCTATACATTGCCAGATCTGAAAATTTTAGCAGGTCACTGATTTTGGAACTGTCATCTGGATATACTGAGATACCCAGGCTCGCAGAGGGAAACAGTTCATGGTTATCTATCTGTAGTGGCTGTGAAATATTTTCTATGACCTTTTCAGCCACCATTGCCGCATTATCAGCATGCTGCACATCCTCAAGAATGATGACGAATTCATCGCCTCCCAGTCTGGCTATGGTATCCCCTTCCCTGAGGGCGCTCTCTATCCTCTGTGCCACATTCTTGAGCATCTCGTCACCTACGTGATGTCCAAGCGAATCATTGACTTTCTTGAACTGGTCCAGGTCCATAAAGATCAGGGCAATCTGCGAATCCTTTCTTCTTGCCGTGAGTACCGCATGCTCCAGGCGATCACGGAACAGCTTACGGTTAGGTAGTCCCGTCAGCACATCGTAATTAGATAGGTACTCAAGCCTCTGCTCTACGTTTTTGCGCTCAGTAATGTCCTGCATAGTACCTATCATGCGCGAAGGCTCTCTATGCGTATCTAGATAGGTCTTTGCCTGTAAGTGAATGACACGCTCAGCACCATCCTGAGTCAGGACTCGGAATTCTTCCGAGAAACGTCCTTCATTTTTAATCGCGTCATTAAAACCATTAATGACAGACTGTCTGTCATCGGCATGAATCTGCAAAAGAAATTTAGAATGTGTTGGAATATACAGGGCCGAGTCAAAACCAAAGATGTGAAACACCTCTTCAGACCATGCCAGCCTGTCGTTCGCAAGATTCCATTCCCAGCTACCAAATCGACCAATGTGTTGCGCTTCCAGAAGCAGGCGTTTGCTGCTCTCTAATTCACGCTCGTATTTAACACGCTCGGTAATATCCCTGCTGGTCACAACAATGACCGACTGACCATCCTCATGAATCTGGCTGAGGCAGAGTTCTACAGGGATATCCACTCCCTGTGCATCTCTCTGAATGGTCTGGATGCTTTTCTGGCAATTTGCGTCATCGAGTATCTGCCTGTAAATATTATCCAGACTACTGGCATCAAGGGCAGGCATAACCAGCTGAGGTGAATGATTGACCAGCTCATCCCTGGAGTAACCCAGCATGCTTAGAGCTGTATTATTGACATCTATGATGTGCTGGGAGGGTAATTCGATCAGGAAAATACCATCAGATGATTCATCTATGGCCTTCCTGAATTTTGTCAGCTGCTTCAGGGCATTCTTTAGCCTGGCTTCAGTGGCTTTCCTGTCAGAGATATCTCTAAGGCTGGCAACAAAATAGCGTTCACCTTCGCATCGCATCTCATTCAGGGCGAGATCAATATTAAACATCCGGCCATCTTTATGCTTACCCATTAGCTCACGGGGGCCCGCATGAATAATCTTCGACTCCCCATGATCTATATAGCTCATCATGTATCGTTCATGATGTCTGCCATCCTGCTCAGGCATTAACATGGCAACATTGGAGCCTATCGCCTCGTCACGACTATAACCGAAGATTTTCTCAGCGGCATCATTGTAAAGTTCAATGATACCTCGGGCATTTATAGCAATAATCGCATCGACGGTGGAATTCAGGATGTTACCGATAAAACGCTTATCAAACTTGTCGCTCATAAAGGCTGCATACACACATTAATTATTATTGTTCAACCAGCGCGATCTCCTTTACGCCTGTACTGCACTCTCCATTCGTTTTAAACGAAACTCCTCAGCAAGATCCTGCAGGCCCTGAGCCATATTCATCATATCCTGACTTGATTGGCTGCTATGTTTTGAGTCTTCCATGTTTTTGTGCGAGACATCACGAATGGCGATGATGCTGCGATTAATCTCTTCAGAAACCGCACTTTGCTCCTCAACGGCAGTAGCTATTTGGACACTCATATCGTTGATTTCGGTTATAGAGGCATGAATATCTTCAAGTGAAGAAACTGCCTTTTCTGCCTTAGCGACTGACTCAGTAGCCAGTTCCTCACTTTCATTCATAGCCAGAGATGCCTTACCTGCACCATCCTGTAGCTTTTCGATCATTACCTGAATCTCTTTAGTAGCATCCTGGGTTCGCCTGGCTAGCGTTCTTACCTCTTCTGCGACTACTGCAAAACCCTTACCCATCTCACCTGCCCTTGCTGCCTCTATCGCAGCATTTAGGGCAAGCAGGTTGGTCTGTTCTGATATACCGCTAATGACATTGGTAATCATGCTGATATTGTTGCTATCTTCTTCAACCTGCTTCATCTCCTGATTAGCACTACCCAGTCGATCTGCAAGCGACGAGATAGTAGCCATAGTTTCGTTAACCACTTCTTTACCCTTTTCGGCCTCATTAATGCCACGGGTTGCGGATGTCGCTGTCATCTGGGCATTGCTCGAGACTTCCTGAATACTTGCGGTCATTTGAGTCACGGCAGTGGCCACCTGGTCAGTTTCAGCAAACTGGGTCTCTATACCCGTATGACTGGTATGGATCTTGTCAATCAGCTCCTGGGAGCAATGCGTAAGTTTAGTTGCCGCATCTGCAATACGACCAACCACACCAGTTGTTTCAGAAGCCAGCATTTTCATCGCCAGCAGAAGAACACCGACATCATCCTTTCGGCCCGTATAGATATACCTGGCGATCGCATTATCCGTTACCTTACGAGCATGCGATATTGCCTGTGCGATTGGACGGAGAACCAGATAATTCATGCCACTACATATAATTGCAGCGGCACAAAATACTGCAAAGGACTGAACCAGGCTAAGACCAAGCGTAAATGTAACGCCTAATGTAGCCAGGAGTGCACCCAAACTGTTTGAAATGAATAATTTTCCGAACAATCCAATCTTAGGAGGTTTGATTGATTGGGGTAACTTGCCTTCATTAAGCGACTTGTAAACCTTTTCAGCCCTGTTTACTGCTTCTGGATTAGGTTTCACTCGAACCGACTGATATTCAACAATTTCGCCATTCTTGCGTATCGGTGTTACAAAGGCATCGACCCAGTAATGATCACCATTTTTACACCTGTTTTTAACAATCCCCATCCATGAGTTGCCCTTTTTCCCCGTTTCCCAGAGATCTGCAAATGCTGCGGGGGGCATTTCCGGATGCCTGACAACATTATGGTTTTTATCAATGAGCTCTTCTTCCTGAAAACCACTGATATTCAGAAAGTCCTCATTGAAATAGGTAATCGCGCCCTTCAGGTTTGTCGTTGAAAGAATATTGGCGTGATCTGAATATTCAATTTCTTGACCCGTGACAGGAAAATTTTTCTTCATGGCGATATATAAACCCCGAGCATCGGGGGTTCCTCCTGGTAGTTTGCGTCCTAGGCTGATGTCAGCCTGTTACTACATATGCAGTTTTCGTTATTGTTATCTTTATCAATAGCTTTTCGGCGACAACTTCATTACCTACTGAACTACTCTGGATTAGAAACCATTTCCAGGCCAAATTCCTGTGAAAATGGCCTGACTTATTCAGGAAATGCTCATTCTGACTCGGGAAATTTTCCCAATGGGAGGAATACAAGATCAGGCGGCAATCAACCTGGAGAGATTCTTATCAAACTGTTACTACTTGGGGAGAAGATCATATTGCATGGCAAGATGAACAAACTCGGTTGCCGTCTTTAAACCTAATTTATTCTTAATGTTACTTACGTTATTTGATACTGTTTTATCAGAAACATGAAGCTGAGCTGCCAGTTCCTGAATCGTTTTTCCCTCGGCCATGCCGAGAAAAATATCCTGTTCACGGCGAGTTAACTGCATCAGCGGCCCAACACCACCGTCAATCTTCTTCAGGGCGATCTTTTCGGCTATATCTGGTGAAATAAAACGGCCACCATTCACAACCATTTCCGCAGCCTTGATAATCGTTTCACCATTACTGGACTTAGTCACATAGCCCAAAGCACCACTTTCAAGGGCCTTTTCTGCAACCAGGACATTGTCATGTAGCGAAATAATCAGGATACGGGCTTCAGGATCATACGTTCTAATCCTTTTGACTGCATCGATCCCATCCATGTTTGGCAAAGACAGGTCCATAAGGACAAGATCCGGACGATTCGTCTTATATAGCGCAACCGCCTCTTCTCCAGATACAGCTTCAGCTCCAACCTTAAAGTAGCCACTGCTTTCGAGTAATCGCTGATATCCAACCCGAACCACCATGTGGTCTTCAACAAGCATTACAGATTTCATTGCTCAGATTTATCTACATTGAGAGGGAAACAGGCCGTAACTATACAACCTTTTCCTGGTTTTGCATCGACATTAAAGACACCCTTCACTACCAGAACACGCTCTCGCATACTGAGGAAGCCAATACCATGCATTGCGACATCAGGATCAAAACCAATACCATCATCCTGAACAACAACCCTAAGCATATTTTCACAGTTAACATGACTATCGTCTTCATGCTTATTAACTTCGACATTCATAAAGACGTCTACACTTTTAGATTCAGAATGATGAACAATATTGCTAAGACACTCCTGTAAAACCCTGTAAGCTGCTAGCTTCACATCTACAGAATTACATTTTGGGATTTCACTGATATGTAGCCGGTACACTCTGTCACGGTCACGATTTGCCCAGGTTTCTACAAGCTCCCTGAGAGCCTCTTCAAGTGAAAACTGATCGAGTATCGACGGGTAAAGCCCTTCACTCACTGTCCTGACAGAGTTAAGCAAATCTCCTGATATCTCGATAATATCGTTAAGAGACTTCCTGATCTCACGATTGCCATGGTCCTCAACGACAGACTGGAGATAGTCTGCTTCTAGCTTAATAGCAGTCACCTCCTGCCCCATTTCATCATGTAATTCATGGGACAGTTTTTTTCTTTCGCGCTCGAGCACCCTTATAGATTCTCTAGCAAGCCTCTGATTATCATCAATTAATTTGTTTATGGTTAACTCTGCTACCTTTCTTTCAGTGATATCCTGAACAGTCCCAATAGAGCGAACCGGGGCACCATCATCCGAATAAAATGTTTCACCACGCTCTTCCACATATCTAACTTCTTCACCTCTTAGCAGAAGCCTATGGGTAACCTGATAAGGCAGGTGATTCTGGACAGAATCATGATATGCCCTGTCAACCAGCTCTCTGTCATCCGGGTGTATGAACTGTATAAACAAATCATAAGATGGGGTTAATTCGCCTGGATCTAGCATAAATATCCTGAATATTTCATCTGACCAGCTTAATTCACCACTTTCCAGGTCCAAGTCCCAGTTCCCAATGTGAGATAGGCTTTGCGCCTCATTAAGACGCGTCTGGCTATGCTCTAGTGCCTGAAAGGCCTGCTTGGTTTCAGTAATATCCGTCGCTATTATCAGACAGGCCTTTTCTCCCTGATACCAGTCAATGACCTGATCACTACATTGATACCAACGCTGCTTCTGTTCTTCATAGAACTCCCAGGTCCCCTGTCCGCTTAAATGTGGTTGGTGTGAAGCCTTCTCACAATCAAGGCAGGAGCCACCGATAGTAACGCGGAAGCAGTCTTCATAATTCGCACAGACCTTCCCGGAAATATCACCCAAAGTTGCTTTTGCAGCCTCGTTTACAAAGAGTATTTCGCATGTCTTAACATCCGCAACGAATATCATTGCATTCATATTCAGAACAATATCCCGAACGGCCTGCTCAGACTTATCTCGCTCCCGCATGAGCTGAACTCTACTTAATGACTGTGCAATTACAGAGCCTAGTAATTCAAGTAGGCGAACATCATGCTCCGACCACTCTTTCTCACTCTGTACAGAGTCAAAACCAAGAAAACCAGATACCACGTCTCCTATCGCCAGAGGCACCATCACCAGAGACTTAATCGCTTCAGCATGGAATTCTTTCTTCGCTTCGTAATATTCAGAAGGAAATGCGCTGACACTAGGAATATGTATCACTTCTTTATTCAGTATCCGGCTTGTAAGCCACTCGTAAGGGCCACTCATCGGAAACCCTTTAAGCCTGTTAATATGCGAACTTGTGCCCGGAGAACACCACTCATGAGTATTACTCATGGAATCAGTAGTGGGCATGAACTGGAAAACATAACTCCTGTCTACGCCGGCAAAGCCCCCTATCCGGGCAAGACCATCATAAATAATAGCGTCGATGTCCGATTCGGCTGCATTAATGAAATTCAGCGCTATCTCATGTACCAGAGTATCTATTTCATACCGTTTTTTTAGTTCCTGGTACTGCTCCTGTTCATCGTGCCTCATTAGAATCCCATTTGCTTGGTTAGATCTTGTTTAAGCCAGTATGTCTGTTCTTTTATGCCGGCGATGGGATTGTAACATTTACACAATGCCTATATGGTTTTGTATTTTCCTTTAATATACAGCGAGTTACGTCCTATTCGACTAAAGCAAACACAAAAAAGGCCGGCAATGCCGGCCTTCTTCATTCATTAATAATTTAATGAATTATTTTGCTTTACGCTTACGACGCTTAGGCTTTGCTGTAAGCTTTTTAGCAATATCCTTGTTCAGCTTTTCAACACCTTTCAGGTACAGCTGATTTGCCTTCTGTGCGGCCTTTGCTTCCTTAGCAGCATCTTTCAAATGCGCCAGGTCTGCTGCAATACTAGCCTTCGCCGCCAGAATCTCATTACGCGCTTTAACGGCTGCTTCCTTAGCCGCTGAGCCTGGCTTGGCTTTCTTAGATTGAGTGAGTGCTGCTGCTGCCTTTTTAGCCTGAGCATTCAAAGCACGAGTAGCCTTTTTAATTTCTCTCTCAAGATGGCTCACTTCTTTGTCAACCATTTTGGCCATATCAGCACGCGCCTTGTCGTAGGCTTTTTGCGCACTGGTACGCGCTTTAACTACATCATTTACAGCCTTTTTCAGGGCTGCTGTAACCTTAGGAGCGGCTACTGGCTTAGTAGTAGCTTTAACAGCCTTTTTGGGTGTTGCAGGTTTAACTGTTTTCTTTTTTACTGTTCGCTTTACTGCCTTCTTGGCAGCAACTCTTTTCTTAACAG
>CAZXNH010000001.1:176157-207574 GCA_964641615.1 uncultured Ectothiorhodospiraceae bacterium
TTTTCTTAACAGCCTTCCTGACTGGTGAACGCTTAACTGCCTTCTTCTTAGTCGCTGCACGTTTAACTGCTTTTTTTACGGACTTACGAGCGGGACGTTTTACTGTTTTTTTCTTAGCAACCATTACTGATCTCTTCTAAAGGTTATGAGCTCGATACTTAGTATAGATACATTTTTGAAACTATTGAAATAACTCAAGAAAACTTTTTCCTTTTTTTAAGAGTGACAGAAACTTTTATCCAAAATATTAGTTAAAGAATAAATTAGTAGCGGACACTACTCGCATTAAATCGGATCAGGAGAATAAAAGAATATGGGGTTTTGGAAATGGAGGCTGAGCCCGGAATCGAACCGAGGTCCACGGTTTTGCAAACCGCTGCATAACCACTCTGCCACTCAGCCGGAGTGAGAAACCTTAAAGAGCAAGGTATCTGAGAAGGCGGGCATTATACCCGCAACATGGCTAAAAATAAAAGTCTTATTAGAAAAACAATCCGGATTTCCTATAAATAAAACAGCAACTTAAGCCAGGGCCGCGCTATTTGCCTGCTGTAGAACTGCTACGGGATCATTTGCACGGGTTATCGGACGCCCCATCACCAGGTAACTGGAACCTGATGCAAAGGCGTCCTCAGGAGTGACCACTCGTTTCTGGTCGCCCTGATCAGCGCCTGCAGGACGAATACCGGGCGTAACCAGAAGGAAGTCCTCACCATTCAATTCACGCATAGCCGAGGCTTCCTGGGCTGAACAGACCACACCATCCAATCCTGCCTGCCGAGTTAACTGCGAAAGATACAGGGCCTGCTCTCGTGCTGAATTTTCAATTTTTAACTGTTGTAGATCCTGGTCGTCCATAGATGTCAGTATGGTAACCGCGATCAGCTTTGGCTGATTGACTTCCTGCTCAACTGCCTCACGTGCCGCTTCCATCATTCGACTTCCACCTGAGGCATGCACGTTTATCATCCAGACGCCTAGCCTGGAAGCGGTCTTGCAGGCTGAGGCCACTGTATTGGGTATGTCGTGAAATTTAAGGTCGAGAAATACATCAAACCCTCTGTTGCTTAACGACTCCACAAAACTTGGCCCCTCAGCAACAAATAGTTCGAACCCTACTTTCAATTTACACAAAGAAGGTTCTACTCGATCAACAAAGGCCATGGCCTGAGACTGATCGGGATAATCCAGGGCGACGATTATTTTTGGATCTTGCTTACTCATATTCATGACTCAGTGACGTTCCATCCAGTTGTCTTTGGGATGTACAGTATTCCAGTGATTACAACTTGGGCAATGCCAGAACAGGCTCATTGCCTCAAATCCACAGTTCTTACAACGATAAGAAAATTCCTCATGCTCCAGTTCAGCCATGACGTTGATCGCCCTGGATAAGGAACCTGGAACACTCGCAACCTGCTCTCCACCAATTAAATTTGTATATCGACGTATCAGTTCGGGCGTGAATTTTTTTATGGCCAGCTGATTCTCAAGTTTCTCTCGCGCCTCCGCAATTCGGTTCTGCTCAATCAGAAGATCTGTCTGAGCATTGATTAAAGAAGGGCCATCATAGATTTTTGATGCCTGAAGGAGGAACTTTTCCAGTGCACCGGACTTGCCCGTCTTTGCAAAGACCTCTTTTACAGTAGGTAAAATCACGGGGAAGAATGAGGGATTCTGATCTAGCGCACTGGACAGGTGTTTAATGGCGCGTTTGTATTCACCATTTTTGATCTCGCAACGCGCCAGGATCAGGTTGGCGCGAACATTATTTTTATCAAATCCCTGCGCCTTACGGGCTGTAGCTGCAGCGGATGCAATAGCCCCCTGCTCTTCATCACTTTCCGCAATTTCACAGTAATACTGAGCGATAATCTCGTTCTGAGATTTCTTACGGTATTTCTCGTATTTCTGGGCTGTTTCAATTGCCCTCTCCCACTCGCGCTCCTGTTCATAAAGGTCTCTTAGCAAACGATAAGGCTCGGAGGTTTCAGCGCCCATAGAGATTAATTCGTTAAATACGCCTTCAGCCCTGTCGAGCAGACCGGCCTTCATGTAATCACGGCCTAACTCAAGCAGTGCCTGAACTTTCTGTCCTCGCTCCAGATTTGGGCGAGCAATAAGGTTCTGGTGAATCCTGATTGCTCGGTCTACTTCACCACGACGCCTGAACAGGTTTCCTAGTACCAGGTGCGTTTCTACGGTCTCGGAATCCACCTCGACCATCTCTATGAAAACCTCCAGGGCCTTATCCTGCTGTTCATTCAGAAGGTAATTAAGGCCTCGGATATACCGATTAGACATGAATGGGAAGCATTCACTGGAATTGGTTTTCTTTCGTGTCGTCCGTCTGGCAGCATACCAACCGGATGCCGCAGCCACCGGGAGCAGCAACCAGAAAAGATCCAGCATTAATGACTATCCTTGATCGGAATCTTTCTCAGATTGTCGACTTCCTGCTCAAGAGAAGCAAAGCGCTTCTTCAGACGCACCATTTCTGAGTGCTTTCTGATCAGGGCACCGAACGAGAGAAGAATTCCAATGAGCACCCCGATAAATATGGCTACAAAAACCACTGTCGCCATGGGAAGACTGTACTGGACGAAATAAAGATTAACAGGCACCTGCTCCGCATTGAAAACGGTAAAGATCACACCGAATACGGAAACAGTGAGCAGCAAAATAATGATAAAAAATAAACGCATAAGAAAAAACCAGGCAAAAGCCTGGTTAAACAATTTCTATATTGTTGGCCGCAGCCTCGTTAACACGCTCCCTCAGCTCCTTACCGGGCTTGAAGTGTGGAACATGCTTTCCAGGCAATGGCACCGAATCGCCCGTCTTAGGGTTACGACCCGTACGAGGTGGGCGAAAATGAAGGGAGAAACTGCCAAATCCACGAATCTCGATTCGTTCACCAGTAGCCAGGGCCTCGCTCATTTGCTCAAGCAAGGTTTTTACAGAAAGCTCCACATCTTTATAGGCAAGATGGCTCTGCTTTCGCGCAAGAATATCAATCAGCTCTGACTTGGTCATGGCCATTTATTTCCCCCCATTTTTATTCAAAATGCGGCCTTCCCTGGCCAGCTATATCTTTTAGTCTTCTTTGCCATCCATCTGTTCTTTCAGGAGGTCACCCAGTGAAGTAGTTGCACCTTCACTGCCTTTGTAGTCCTGCAGAACAGCGGCTTCTTCGTCGCTTTCCTTCGCCTTGATAGACAGCATAATAGAACGGCTCTTACGGTCAACACCAATCAGCTTGGCTTCAACCTCATCACCTTCGTTCAGAACACTGCGTGCATCTTCAACACGATCACGAGAAAGTTCAGAAGCCTTCAGAATACCTTCCAGGCCTTCTTCACCCAGATCAATGACTGCTGCCCTGGCATCAACAGAGGTCACTTTACCCTTAACCAGGCTGCCTTTTGGATGCTCGGCAACGAAGTTAGAGAATGGATCGCGATCCATCTGCTTGATACCCAGAGAAATACGCTCACGCTCAGGATCAATAGAAAGCACGGTGGCTTCAATCTCTTCACCCTTCTTGTAATTGCGTACAGCTTCTTCACCAGGCATGTTCCAGGAGATATCAGACAGGTGAACAAGACCGTCAATACCACCTTCAAGACCAACGAATACACCAAAGTCAGTGATGGACTTGATGCCACCCTTAACGATGTCACCCTTGTTGAAGCGGCTGGCAAAATCATCCCATGGGTTTGACTGGCACTGTTTCATGCCCAGAGAAATACGGCGACGCTCAGAATCGATCTCTAGGATCATGACTTCTACTTCGTCACCCAGTGCTACAACCTTGTTGGGGTTAACGTTTTTATTGGTCCAGTCCATTTCAGAAACATGAACCAGACCTTCAACACCATCTTCGATCTCTACGAAGCAACCATAGTCAGTAATGTTGGTAACCTTACCGAACAGACGGCTGTCCACTGGATAACGGCGAGTCAGATCTACCCATGGATCTTCGCCAAGCTGCTTCAGACCCAGAGATACACGGTTGCGCTCGCGGTCGAACTTGAGAACCTTAACTTCGATTTCCTGACCGATTTCAACAACCTCGGAAGGATGCTTAACACGCTTCCAGGCCATATCCGTAATGTGCAGCAGGCCGTCGATACCACCCAGATCCAGGAACGCACCGTAGTCGGTGAGGTTCTTGACGATACCCTTGACGCTCTGACCTTCCTGCAGGTTTTCCAGCAGCTGCTCGCGCTCTGCGCTGTATTCCTGCTCAACAACTGCACGACGTGAAACAACAACGTTGTTACGTTTCTGATCGAGCTTGAT
The DNA here is from genome assembly GCA_964641615.1 of uncultured Ectothiorhodospiraceae bacterium. Taxonomy (GTDB): domain Bacteria; phylum Pseudomonadota; class Gammaproteobacteria; order J044; family J044; genus JANTGN01. The sequence goes on from CAZXNH010000001.1 coordinate 180,463, forward strand.
TACCTTGAATTCGAGCTCCTTACCTTCGAGGTAAGCAGTGTCACGTACAGGACGTACATCAACCAGTGAGCCTGGGAGGAATGCGCGGATAACACCCATTTCAACAGTGAAGCCACCCTTAACCTTGCCGGTAATGGTGCCCTTGACGATTTCTTCTTTCTCGAAGGCCTCTTCCAGTGAAGTCCATGCTTTGGCACGCTTGGCTTTTTCACGAGAAAGACGAGTTTCACCGAAACCGTCTTCTACAGTATCTAGTGCAACATCTACGATATCACCGACGTTGACTTCCAGCTGCCCGTCTTCGCTCATAAACTGATCGACGGGAATAACACCCTCTGATTTCAAACCAGCGCTGACAACAACAAAATCTCCTGAAATGTCGATGACAGTGCCCGGAATGATCATGCCGGGTTGCATTTGAGAGTACGCAAGGCTCTCTTCGAATAACTGCGCAAAATTTTCGCTCATGGTTAAAAAAGTTACCTGTAAAAACAAATAGCCGATGAAATCCCTGTCATGGCCGCCTGGTTAAGTTATAAAAAAAAACAGGATGCCAAACTGGCATCCACCCGATTAATTCCCTACGCGTTCCCGCACTAACGATAGAACCTGTTCGAAGACCTGGTTGATACTGAGCTCCGTGCAATCGAGTATCACTGCATCTTCAGCTGGCCTGAGCGGTGCAACCGTCCGGTTGGCATCTCGCTCATCACGCTCGGCTAGCTCGCGCAAAAGGGCTTGGATATTAGCACTTAATCCTTGTTCTTTCAACTGCTTATAGCGCCTGTTCGCTCTTTCTTCCAGGCTCGCAGTTAGATAAATTTTGAGCGGTGCCTCTGGAAATACCACCGTGCCCATGTCACGACCATCTGCTACCAGCCCTGGTGGCTCAGCAAATCGACGCTGGCGTCCCAGCAATGCCTCGCGTACAGAAGTATAGGCAGCAATTTGAGAGGCTGCTGCACCGGTCTGCTCAGTACGTAGTTCTGAGCCTACATCCTGACCGGACAGTAGTGTCTTAACGCTATGATCATCGCTTACAACAAACTCAGCATCAAGAGCACATGCTATTGTTTTTACTGCATTTTCATCAGACAGATCGACGCCTTCCCTGATTGCGGCCAAGGCTACCAGTCGATAGATGGCGCCGCTATCAAGCAAATGCCAGCCCAGGTGCCTGGCCAGTAATTTTGCGATGGTCCCCTTACCGGCCCCGCCTGGACCATCCAGAGTGACTACCGGTGCGCTCAAGATAACACCTGGATTTCCAGGCCAACTTCACCGGCAATACCAGCAAAATTGGGGAAAGAAGTATTCACATTGGCGCAATCATGGATTCGAATCTCTCCACTTGAACGTAGTGCTGCCATGGCAAAACTCATAGCAATTCGATGATCGCCATGACTCCAGATCTCGCCCGAAGTGATCTGACCTCCCTGAATCCTGATGCCATCAGGCTGAGGTTCGGCATCAATACCACAGGACGTCAGGCCGTCCGCCATCACCTGTATACGGTCACTTTCCTTAACACGTAATTCTTCAGCACCCGTCAGGATGGTCTCTCCTTCAGCGCATGCAGCCGCCACGAACAGGGCCGGAAACTCATCAATTGCAAGCGGCACCAGTTCCTCGGGAATATTAATGCCTTTAAGCCTGGCGGATCGAACACGCAAGTCAGCCACTGGCTCGCCACCGACATCACGCTCATTCATGACCTCGATATCCGCGCCCATGAGCTTCAGGATATCGATGACACCCGTCCTGGTTGGATTCATGCCCACGTGTTTGATTAACAGGTCAGAGCCTGGCGCGATACTGGCACCCACCAGGTAGAAGGCAGCAGATGAGATATCCGAAGGCACATCGATATCCTGGGCCTTCAGACTTCCCCCGCCAGTAAGGCAAACCTTATTACCCTCCTGTCGTACCTCATATCCCAGACCACGCAACATGCGCTCGGTATGGTCACGCGTCGGAGCAGGTTCAGTCACACAGGTCTCTCCATCGGCGTAAAGACCCGCCAGCAACACGCAGGATTTCACCTGGGCGCTGGCCATGGGTAGCTCATAATCGATGCCCTTCAGGTCAGAGCCGCCATGGGTTTTTAATGGTGGGGTGCCACCCTCTGCAGTTTCAATTTTAGCGCCCATTTCTGCCAGCGGATTGGTGACTCGCTTCATGGGGCGCTTGCTCAGGGAAGCATCCCCTGTCAGTTCGGTGTCGAATTTCTGACCAGCGAGAATACCTGACATCAGTCGAATCGATGTGCCTGAGTTGCCCATATAAAGCGGCCCATCAGGGGCCTTCAGGCCCTGCAGGCCTACGCCGTGGACAGTTACCTTGCCATTCTCTGGCCCTTCTATTTCCACACCCATGGCCCTGAAGGCATTAAGTGTCGCAAGACAGTCTTCACCATCCAGAAAACCAGTAACCTTGCTGGTTCCTTCGGCCAGAGAGCCCAGCATGATGGAACGATGAGAGATGGATTTATCACCAGGCACACGAATAGTGCCGTTCAGGCTTCCGCCCGGAGAGACGATGAACTGTATATCTGGATGCTCAGACAAGGTCTTTTCCTTAGTAAAAAATTCGCGCAGGCTAACCAAGCCGCGCTATTGTGTAAATATCTCAAGCCGACTCAGCAATTCACATGAATGGCTGTTCAGGCGTCATAAATTGTGTCAGTTACTCTGGCGAGCCATCCATCAGGCTGGCAAAGCGGTCACGACTTTTTTTGGCTCGGGTAAAGATTTCCAGCAGCAGGTCACCATTACCTTCGCGGATGGCCTTTTCAATCTCAGACAGGTCATCCTTGTAGCGCTGCATCATGTCAGCCAGGGCATCGCGGTTATGTATACAGATATCCCGCCACATGACCGGGTCACTGGAGGCAATGCGCGTAAAGTCTCTGAAACCACCGGCCGCATATTTAAAGATCTCGTCGTTATCTTTCATACGCGCCAGGCTATCGACCAGACCGAATGCCAGCATATGCGGCAGATGTGACGTTGCTGCGAGCACTTCATCATGATGCTCGACGCTCATGCACTCAACATGTGCACCCGAAGCCTTCCACATAGCCTGAACCATCTTGACGGCCTCGGGATCACTGCTTTCCAACGGGGTAAGAATGACGCGGCGATCCTGGTAGAGCTCAGCAAAGGCTGCGCTAACGCCACTTTTCTCGGTACCCGCAATAGGATGACCAGGTACCAGGCCAGGGGGCAGCTCGCCCAGAGCCAGCCTGGCGTCTCTGACCAGGCAGCCTTTGGCACTCCCACCATCGGTAATAATGGTATTAGCACTCAGGCCAGGCTTAATGGCAGAAAAAACCTTTTCCATAGCACCCAGGGGCACAGAGAGAAAAACTACATCAGCGCCCTCAACGGCTTTTGCCATATCGAGCTCGTATCTATCGATAACACCGAGTGACACTGCCTCTTTGAGGTGCTCTTCCCTGCGACTGGTACCAACAATCTCACCAACAAAACCTGCCTTCTTCATGGCAAGTGCCAGTGAGCCGCCAATAAGACCCACGCCAACAATGGTCAGGCGGTTAATCATTCCAGCACCTTCTTCAGGCTTTCAAGAACGCGAAGATTATCCACTTCTGTCGAAACGGTAATACGCAAATGTTCAGACAAACCATAATTCGCCACAGGCCGAACGATGACGCCATCACGCAACAGAGCCTCGTAAACCGGAGCTGCCTCCCTGCCCAGACTGACAGTAATAAAGTTAGCAATTGATGGAATACAGGTAAGCCCCATCTGTTTCAGCCCTTCAGACAGCTGCAGCAGACCTCGGCTGTTCATGGCAATACTTTGTTCGATATGCGTCCTGTCCTGCAGCGCAGCCTCTGCCGCTAACAGAGCAAGACTATTCACATTAAACGGCTGACGGACACGGTTCAGCACATCGGCAACCTCAGGGCTGGAAACTGCGTATCCAACACGAAGACCTGCAAGACCATATATTTTCGAGAACGTGCGCGTTACTACCAGGTTTTGGAATTTTGCCAGCCACTTAAGCGCATTTGGGTGCATTTCATCCGACACGTATTCGAAGTAGGCCTCGTCGATAACAACGATGACATGGTCCGGGACGCGAGTAACAAACTGTTCTAGTGCATCAGCGCCCAACCAGGTGCCGGTAGGGTTATTTGGGTTAGCAATAAAGACTACACCTGTCTGACTGTCTATCCTGTCAAACATGGCGTCGAGATCATGGCCATAAGGCATGTCATGATCGGCAGGGTATGCCGGGGCAATATGCATTTCTGCGCCAACAGCCTGGGTAGCGATGGGATAGACCGCAAAGGCGTACTGGGAGAATACCGCATTTCGACCTGGCCCAAGGTAGGCCCTGGCAATCAGGTCCAGTGCATCATTGGAGCCATTACCCAGGGTGATACCCTGAACATCAACCCCCAGATGACTGGACAATGCATGCTTCAGCCTAAAGCCGTTACCATCTGGATAAAGATGCAACTGATCCAGCTGCCCCAGCATAGCCGCCACGGCCTGTGGACTGGGCCCCAGAGGATTTTCATTTGAGGCAAGCTTGAGTGAATTAGTGATGCCTAGTTCACGCTCAAGCTCTTCGGTAGGCTTGCCCGGTTGGTAGGGCTGCAGGCTCTGAACACCGGGCATGGCCCTGGAAAGTAATGAGTCGCTCACAATGAGGGCCTTTCTTAAAGCACGGCGCGCGGGTAAGAACCCAGAATCTTGAGCAGATCGGCTTCCTTACTCAGCGCCTCCAGCGCAACTGACACCTTCTCATCATCCTGATGTCCCTGCAGGTCGAGGAAGAAGACGTATTCCCAGTTAGCACAGTGAGAAGGACGCGACTCGATACGCGTCATACTGACATCGTTATCTGCCAGTGGCTTGAGTAGCTTATACAGAGAGCCTGACTGATTCGGCGTTGACACCAGTAGTGATGTTTTATCCTGTCCGCTGGCGGGCACCACCTGCTTCCCTATAATCAGGAAACGTGTGGTATTTTCTGGATGATCTTCGATATTACTTGCCAGCCTGTTGAGCTCATAGGTGGCTGCAGCAACCTCGCCGGCAATCGCTGCCGAACCCTCTTCTCTGGCTGCCAGTCGCGCTGCCTCGGCATTGCTATTAACAGGAATGCGTTCGATACCAGGCAAATTGGTATCCAGCCACTCGCGACACTGGGCCAGCGACTGCTGATGGGAATAAATACGTTTAACCTGATCAAGGCTATCCATCTTGCCCAGCAGGTTCTGGTGTATGCGTAACTCAACCTCACCGCAGACCTGCAGCGGCGATTGCATGAACATATCCAGGGTATGACTTACCACCCCTTCGGTAGAGTTCTCAATGGGCACGACACCGTAGTTGCAAACGCCCGCCTCTACCTCTCGGAACACATGATCAATGGTATCCATCGCCATGGTCGAGACTGAATGACCAAAATGTTTCAGTGAGGCTTCCTGGGTAAAGGTACCCTCTGGCCCGAGGTAGGCAATGGTTAGCGGCTGTTCAAGCGCCAGGCAGGCCGACATTACTTCTCGGAACAGGCGCGCAATCTCTTCATCACTGAGTGGCCCCTGATTTTTTTCCATTACGCTACGCAGCACCTGCGCTTCACGCTCCGGGCGGTAGAAGTGTGCTTCACCACCACCCTCTAGCTTGATGTGTGCTACTTCCTGCGCACACTCGGCACGCTCGCTTATCAATCGAAGTATCTCCAGGTCCAGCGCATCAATGCGCTCCCTGATTGCCTTCAATTGCTCTTCCTGGCTCATCTATTTAAATCACTCTGAAATTCAGCAGACCATCAATCGTTTTCATCTCTTCAATGACGGACTCGGCAAGAGGCTGATCGACATCCACAACAGTATAGGCCACATCGCCACGCGACTCGTTGATCATGTGCGCGATATTCACACTACCTTTACCCAGCACATGAGAAATGTTGGCGACAAGATCTGGCTCATTGCGATTGACCACAGTCAGGCGCTGCACACCAGCCCTGGGCAGATCGACTTCAGGGAAATTCACGGAATTACGTATTACACCTGCCTCAAGGTAGTCCCGCACCTGGTCTGCCACCATGATGGCGCAGTTATCTTCAGCCTCACGCGTAGAAGCCCCTAGGTGCGGCAAACAGATTACACGGGGATGATTTTTTAACAGGTTTGACGGGAAGTCACAGACATAGGCATAAACCTTCCCTTCATTAATCGCCTCACAGACAGCCTCGTCATCAACAATGCCGTTTCGGGCAAAGTTGAGAATTACAACGTTATCGCGCATAGCCTTGAGCCGCTCACGATTAATCATGTGTCGCGTTGCTTCGACCAGGGGGACATGGAAGGTTACATAATCACTACGTGCCAGCAGATCATCGATACTCATGGCCTGCTCTACCGCAGACGACATCTGCCAGGCACTATGCACGGTAATCGTCGGGTCATAGCCAACAACACGCATACCCAGAGCAATAGCCGCATTGGCTACACGCACACCAATGGCGCCCAGACCTACAACACCCAGGGTTCTACCCGGCAGTTCAAAGCCAGCAAAGTTCTTTTTACCTGCTTCAACCTGTTTATGAATCTCGGAATCACTACCTTCGAGGTTTCGAGCGTATTCCCAGCCCTGAAAAAGATTACGACTGGCCGACAACATACCTGCAACCACCAGCTCTTTAACCGCATTCGCGTTCGCGCCTGGGGCGTTAAATACGACCACGCCGCGCTCTGTCATTTTGTCGACAGGAATATTGTTTACACCAGCACCAGCTCGCCCAATGGCACGAACAGTCTCGGGTAAATCCATCTCATGCATATTGAAGGAACGCAGCAGGATGGCATCCGGGTGTGAAATTTCTGAAGCTACCTCGTAGCTTTCACGAGGCAGGCGATCCAGCCCGGTTGCAGAAATATTATTGAGCGTCAGAACCTTATACATAATGCGGACTCCGCGTCTCGTGATTAGCCGTGGCGTTTTTCGAATTCGGCCATAAAGGCAACCAGTGCATCGACACCCTCTTCTGGCATGGCGTTATAAATACTGGCACGCATACCACCCACGGAACGGTGTCCCTTCAATGTAACCAGCCCCTGCTCCTTGGCTTCCTGCAGGAATACAGGGTCCAGCTCAGGGTTGGCCAGGGTGAAAGGTACATTCATCAGGGAACGACTAATTCTTTCCACCGGATTTGCATAAAAGTCTGAAGCATCAATGGCATCATATAACTTGTCGGCCTTACGCTGGTTAATCTCAGCCATGCCGGCCAGACCACCTTTGGACTTCAGCCACTTGAATACCAGGCCTGCGAGATACCAGCCATAGGTAGGCGGCGTGTTATACATAGAGTCATTGTCTGCATGTGTCTTGTAATCAAACATCGCAGGCGTCTTGCCGGCGGCATGCCCAATCAGATCTTCACGGATGATAACCAGCGTCAGACCCGCAGGCCCGATGTTCTTCTGTGCGCCGCCATAAATCATTCCAAAGCGGCTTACATCTACAGGGCGTGAGAGAATGGTTGACGACATATCTGCAATCAACGGCACATCACCTGTATCAGGGATATAACTAAATTCCACGCCACCAATCGTTTCGTTTGGCGTGTAGTGCACGTAGGCCGCATCGGAATGCAGGTTCAGTTGTTCCTCGGCTGGCACAGTAGTGAATTTCGTATCTTCACTCGTAGCGGCAACATTCACATTGATAAAACGTTTGCCTTCGGCAATCGCCTTCTTGGACCAGGCTCCCGTATTGATGTAATCAGCAGAAGTCTTATCTCCCGCAAGATTCAATGGAACCATGGCAAACTGCGAACTTGCGCCACCCTGCAGGAACAGCACTTTATAGTTATCAGGGATCGCCATCAGCTCACGCAGGTCAGCCTCTGCCTGCTCCGCAATCGACATAAACTCCTTGCCACGATGACTCATTTCCATGACAGACATGCCGCTGCCATTCCAGTCGAGCATCTCGGCCTGAGCCTGTTCCAGAACCTCGGTAGGGAGCGCAGCGGGGCCTGCGCTGAAATTAAAAACGCGTGTCATTCAGTTTATTCCTCGGTTGCGGGCTCGGAAGACTCCTCACCTTGTTCTTCGTCTTCACCATCAATTTTTACTATGCGGTCAATCCCAACCAGCTTTTCACCCTTGTCGAGCTTGATCATGCGAACACCCTGGGTATTGCGACCCAGTATGGAGACTTCGTTAGCACGGGTCCTGACCAGGATGCCTCCGCTGGTAATCAGCATCAGTTCATCGGTGTCTGCCACCTGTACAGCGCCGACAACAGCACCATTACGCTCAGATTCGGCCATAGCCAGAACACCCTGACCACCGCGCCCTCTCAGCGGGTACTCCTTGATATCTGTGCGCTTACCATAACCATTTTCAGTGACTGTCAGGACCTCGCCCTCACCCACTACAATCATGGAAATCACGCTCTGATCATCAGGCATGCGAATGCCACGCACACCGGCCGCTGATCGGCCCATCGCACGCACATTGCTTTCATTGAAACGAATCGTCTTACCACCGCTGGAGAACAGCATGACATCCTGTTCGCCATCCGTAATCGCGACATCGATCAGATAATCATCTTCGCGCAGATCGATAGCGATAATACCGCTCGGACGTGGACGCGAATAATCAACAAGCGGAGTTTTCTTTACGGTGCCTGAAGCTGTTGCAAAAAACAGGAAACGATCATCTGAGAATTCACGAATCGGCAGAATCGCATTAATACGTTCACCTTCCTGCAAAGGCAGCAGGTTAACAATCGGCTTACCGCGAGACGCACGGCCACCCTGCGGTAACTCATAAACCTTCATCCAGTAAACACGGCCACGGCTTGAGAAGCAGAGTATGTAGTCATGCGTATTTGCAATGAAGAGCTTATCGACAAAGTCTTCTTCCTTCATCGATGCTGCCGCCTTACCGCGACCGCCGCGCCTTTGCGCCTGGTAGGTATCCAGCGGTTGTGACTTGGCATAACCAGCATGCGAGAAGGTCACTACCACCTCTTCCTCAGGGATCAGGTCCTCGAGGGTCAGGTCAAGCTGCGTGGTAATGATTTCGGTGCGGCGTTCATCTGAATATTCTTCGTTGAGTGCCGTCAGCTCATCGCGAATAACCTTCCTCAGAAGGTCAGGATCAGCAAGGATATTCAGCAGATATTCAATACGGTCCAGCAGCTCCTTGAACTCATTAACGATCTTGTCCTGCTCAAGACCTGTCAGGCGGTGCAGCTTCAGATCCAGAATTGCCTGCGCCTGCGCCTCGGACAGATGATAACCATCATCCAGAAGGCCAAATTCAGCAGACAGGTCTTCAGGTCTCGAAGCCTTAGCACCAGCACGTTCCAGCATGGAATCAACAGCAGCAGAAACCCATGCACGCTCCATCAGGGCAACCTTGGCCTCTGCGGGTGACGGCTGCGACTTGATCAGCGCGATAACTTCATCAATATTAGCCAGCGCAACGGCCAGGCCTTCCAAAACATGCGCACGTCCACGGGCCTTACGCAGCTCATAAACAGTACGGCGTGTAACCACCTCGCGGCGGTGACGAATAAAGGCTTCCAGTACTTGTTTAAGATTCAGCAGACGTGGCTGACCATCGACCAGGGCCACCATATTGATGCCGAACACGTTCTGCATCTGGGTCTGCTTATAAAGGTTATTCAGCATAACCTCCGCAACCTCACCGCGGCGCAGCTCGATTACCATGCGCATACCGTCCTTATCGGACTCGTCGCGCAGCTCGGTAATGCCGTCGATCTTCTTTTCCTTGACCAGCTCGGCAATCTTTTCCATCAACCGCGCCTTGTTCACCTGGTAAGGCAACTCGGTCACTATAATGCTTTCCTTGCCGTTCTTTTCGTCTGTTTCTATATGACTACGGGCACGCACATAGATGCGACCCTTGCCGGTCTTGTAGGCCTCAATGATGCCGCGTGCGCCATTGATTACACCGGCTGTTGGGAAGTCAGGTCCCGGGATAAATTCCATCAGATCCGTAATGGTCAGGTCTTCATTATCAAGAAGTGCAACACAACCACTGATCACCTCACCAAGGTTATGCGGCGGAATATTGGTTGCCATACCTACCGCGATACCGGCGGAGCCATTGACGAGTAGATTAGGGACACGGGTTGGGAATACAGCAGGCTCATGCTCAGAGCCATCGTAGTTTGCAATGAAATCGACGGTTTCCTTGTCGATATCAGCTAACAGCTCATGCGCAATCTTGGCCATACGAACTTCGGTATAACGCATGGCGGCTGGAGCATCACCATCCACAGAACCAAAGTTACCCTGACCATCAACCAGCATATGCCGCATGGAAAATGGCTGGGCCATGCGTACGATGGTGTCATATACGGCGGTATCACCATGGGGGTGATATTTACCGATGACGTCACCGACGATACGGGCTGATTTCTTATAGGGTTTATTCCAGTCGTTACCCAGTTCGCTCATGGCGTAAAGGACGCGGCGGTGTACCGGTTTTAGTCCATCACGCACATCGGGAAGGGCCCTGCCTATGATTACGCTCATCGCATAATCCAGGTAGGACTGGCGCATTTCATCTTCGAGATTTACTGTATTTAGTTCTTTTGCGAACTCGGTCATTGAGTGCTTCTGTTGGCTGTTAAAACAAAAGCAGCAGGATACCACATTAAGGCACTTCCGTCATGGATAAATCGATGTTTTACCCCTTCCTTGGCATCACTTTTTCTTGTTTAATTTCAATAGCTTATTTGTTATGCATCAAAGCACGCATCTTGATCTCGTCAGGCTGCAGGACAACACCCTTTTCAGTCACGATTGCATCAACGAGATTAGCCGGCGTGACATCAAATGCCGGGTTCCATGCCAGCGCCCCTTCAGCGGCAATTCGCTGCCCGGAAAACTTGAGTATTTCATCAGGATTTCGCTCTTCAATGGGAATCTCTGCTCCACTCCATGCCTCCATGTCGATGGTGCTGGTTGGCGCCACTACCATAAATTTCACACCGTGATACCGGGCATTAATTGCGAGGTTATAGGTACCTATCTTGTTCGCCACGTCACCATTGGCAGCAATGCGATCAGAGCCCACGATGACCCAGGAAACCCGGCCTGTACGCAACAAACTGGCAGCTGCCCCTTCGCAGATAAGGCTGACCGGAATATTCTCCTGCACCATCTCCCAGGCCGTTAGCCTTGAACCCTGCATCCAGGGCCTGGTCTCGTCCGCATAAACCTGGGTAATCTTGCCTGCCGCATGGGCACTACGCACAACGCCCAGTGCTGTACCATAACCGCCTGTAGCCAGGGCGCCGGCATTACAATGCGTGAGTATGGCTCCAGGCTCGGTTATCAGCTCCGCACCGAGATCACCCATCCGGTGGTTAGCCTCGATATCCTCTTCGTGAATCAGCTTTGCCTCAGCCAACAAGGCCTCAGCAGAATTTCCACACCGCTCAAGACAGACCTGCATACGCTTCAGGGCCCAGAAAAGATTGACCGCCGTTGGACGAGCGGTCGCAAGTACGTCGATATCCTTCCTGACTGCTAACTTGAAGGACTTCTCATCGAGTGCATTGTGCTGCATTGCAGACAGGACAACGCCATAGGCCGCGGTTACACCAATAGCGGGCGCACCACGCACAACCATGTCTGTGATGGCCTTTGCCACGGATGTCGCTTCTGTGAAGTCCAGGTAGCGGGTTTCAGTAGGCAGGATACGCTGATCCAGGAGAGACAGATGATCCTCATTCCACACTATTGGCCTGATGGAATCTGAATAGGACGTCATGGCATTGCTCCTGCCTGCGATTAGTTGAAATATGTCTTTGACAATGAATGGCCGCTAGCGGAAAGTTAGCGTTACCGCTCAACCCATTCTGGAGACCAAAAATGAACGAGAATCTTAACCCAGAAAAGCTCCTGGAAGAGAATCCAGTAGAACTCTTTAATGAATACGTACTCCCGTGGATAGACAACATCCTCCTGGCCATTGTGATTTTTGTCGTTGGTCGATGGGTAGCAAAACTGGTCGTTAAACTGGCCAAAACCCTGATGACCAAGGCCAAGGTCGATGAACTGCTGGTCAACTTTATTGCTTCCATCCTGAGCGGCCTGCTCACCCTGGTCGTTATCATCGCAGCCCTGGATCAGCTGGGCGTCAATACAACCTCGCTAGTTGCCTTGATTGGTGCCGCCGGCCTGGCCGTTGGCCTGGCCCTGCAGGGCACACTGGCCAACTTCGCCTCTGGCGTATTACTGATCGTATTCAAACCCTTCAAGGTTGGTGACTTTGTCGAAGCCGGTGGTGTTGCAGGCGTGGTTGAAGCCATTAACATCTTCAACAGCACCTTCCGCACTGGTGATAACAAGGAAATCACTGTACCCAATGGATCAATCTATGGTGGTGTTATCACCAATTACTCAGCACGCGATACCCGTCGCATCGACATGGTGATTGGCATTGGCTATGACGATGACATCAAGCTGGCCAAGGAAACACTGGCCGAGATTATTGATGAAGACAAACGTATCCTGCGTGATCCGGCACCTGTCATTGCCGTTTCAGAACTGGCCGACAGCAGCGTTAATTTCGTGGTGCGCCCCTGGGTCAATTCTGCAGACTACTGGGCTGTTCAGTGGGACCTGCTTGAAACCATCAAGCTGACCTTCGATGAAAAAGGCATTGGCATTCCTTACCCACAGATGGATATTCATCTCAATAAGGTTGAAAATGCTGCCTGATAATTTATCAGGGCAATATAGAACTGAATGAGACAGGTCGACAATATCATCCACGCGGGCTGGGTAATACCCGTAGAACCCGCCCGCGTGGTATTAGAAAACCACAGTGTCGTAATTCTTGATGGCCGGATTGAAGCAGTTCGCCCTACACACCTCGTCACTGAAGAATACGCAGCACCTGTTGAGCAACACCTGCCCGGTCACGCCCTCATACCGGGATTAATCAATACACATACGCATGCTGCCATGAACCTGATGCGCGGGCTGGCAGATGACCTACCCCTGATGACCTGGCTGCAGGAACATATCTGGCCCACTGAGACCAGATTTGTTGGCGAACAGTTCGTCCACGACGGCACCCAGCTAGCCATAGCCGAAATGTTAAGAAGCGGTACCACCTGCTTCAATGACATGTACTTCTTCCCGGACGTTACCGCACGCATAGCTTCATCAGCCGGCATGCGCGCCATGATAGGCCTGATCGTTATTGACTTTCCTTCCGCCTGGGCAAAGGATGCCGACGAGTACATCGCCAGGGCACTGGATCTGCATGAGCAGATCAAGAAGGAGCCCATGATTCGTTCCTGTTTTGCTCCGCATGCACCCTATACCGTGTCAGATGACCCACTGACCCGCATAAATACCCTGGCCAACGAACTCAACCTTCCCGTCCATATGCATGTCCACGAGACCGTCGGTGAAATCCAGCAATCTCTGGAAGCAACAGGCAGGCGCCCACTACAAAGGCTCGATGAACTGGGCCTGCTAACGCCTGACTTTCTTGCCGTACATATGACCCAGCTCAGCGATGATGACATCACGCTCTGTGCAGACCGGGGAGTTAACGTCATCCACTGCCCCGAGTCGAATATGAAGCTGGCGAGCGGCTTCTGCCCGGTACACAAACTACAGCAGCAGGGTATTAATATTTCACTCGGAACCGATGGCGCAGCCAGCAACAATGACCTTGATATGTTTGGCGAGATGCGTACGGCAGCCATGCTGGCAAAGGCCGTCTCAAAAGATGCATCTGCTCTGCCCGCCCATGCAGCACTAAGAATGGCAACTCTGTCTGGCGCTGAGGCGCTTGGCCTGGGAGAAATTACCGGTTCGCTGCAAACGGGCAAGGCGGCTGATATCGTTGCTTTCAATCTTGATGAACTGGAAACACATCCACTTTATGACCCGGTCTCCCAGATCGTATATGCCGGCAACCGACAGCAGGTCACCGATGTCTGGATCGCCGGAAGGCAATTAATGAAACAGCGTTCTCTCACCCTGTTTGATGAAGATGATCTAATCGGTAAAGCACGGTTCTGGCGTGATAAAATCAGCACCGAAATCGGAGAATAAAGCCATGACCCGGACCACAACCAATGTCGACTACAACGAAATCGCCAAATTCGAAGAACTGGCTCATCGCTGGTGGGACCCCTCCAGTGAATTCAAACCACTCCACGACATTAATCCCTTAAGACTGCAGTACATCGATAATATTGCCGGTGGCCTGTCGGGCAAAAAGGTTGTCGACGTAGGCTGTGGCGGCGGCATACTCTCAGAGTCCATGGCCCATCTGGGTGCCAATGTAACCGGTATAGACATGGGTGAGGCACCACTCTCTGTCGCGAAGCTACATAAGCTGGAGTCCGGCGTTGAAATCGATTATCAGCAGATCACAGCTGAAGAAATGGCCGAAAAGGAAGCAGGCCAGTTTGATGTCGTGACCTGCATGGAAATGCTTGAGCATGTTCCAGACCCCTCATCGGTCATCAGGGCCTGCGCCACCATGGCCAAACCTGGCGGCAAGGTCATACTCTCTACCCTGAACCGCAATCCCAAGTCCTTCCTGTTTGCCATAGTCGGCGCTGAATATATTCTGAATATGCTGCCCAAAGGCACTCATGAATTCTCAAAGTTCATTCGACCATCAGAACTGGCAGGTTGGGTACGAGAAGCTGACCTGGAAATGCTGGAAATAAAGGGTATGACTTACAATCCCTTTACCCGCAGCTATAGCCTGGGCAAGGACATTGACGTCAACTACATGATGGCCTGCAATAAAGACTAGCCTAAGCCGCTAGTCGACAATGTCTGCTGTTTTGAAATTCGCAAAGCGAGACTTATCGTTTGCCTGCAAATAGGCATCCAGTCCATTAATCTGATTCTTATTGATGAGTTCCTGCAGGGCATTATCCATAGTCTGCATGCCTGCTGCCCTGCCACCCTGCAGCGCGGTCTCGAGCTGCTCGGTTTTACCTTCACGTAACAGATTCTGCACACCGGTATTATTGATCATCAGTTCGATAGCGGCGACACGACCCTTACCATCTTTTTTCCTGATAAGCTGCTGAGAAATAATGGCCCGCAGTGAAGTCGACAACATCGCCCTGACCTGGGCCTGCTCATTACCGGGGAAGGCATTAACCAGTCGATCCACAGTAGCCGTCGCACTATTGGTATGCAGGGTGCCGAATACCAGGATACCGACTTCTGCGGCAGTAACCGCAAGGCTCATGGTTTCCTGGTCGCGCAATTCACCCACCAGAATCACATCAGGATCTTCACGCAGTGCCGATCGCAGGGCTGCTGCAAATGATGAGGTATGCACCCCCACCTCTCGCTGGGAGATGAGGCTTTCCTTGCGCTCGTGTACAAATTCGATCGGATCCTCGATCGTAATAATATGCCCCTTCTTGGTACTGTTGATGTAATCGATCATCGCGGCAAGGGTTGTCGACTTACCTGAGCCCGTCTTACCGGTTACCAGCACCAGGCCATTCTTATGGCGACAGAAAGATCTGACCACGTCCGGCATGTTCAGATCTTCCAGCGACATGGGCGACGAGGGGATTGTTCTGAATATTGCGCCAGTACCACTGATGTGGCGTAACATGTTGACACGAAAACGCGCGATGCCTTCCAGCTCATAGGCAAAGTCAGCCTGATCTTTACGTTCAAATTCACGCCTGGCTGCTGCCGGTGTTACCCGGTATAGCTCTTCGGTAAGTTCTTCCTGGTCCAGTTCATCTTCGGCGATAGGTTCGAGGTCGCCGTACTGCCTGATTCTGGGCGGCTGACCGGCAATAAGATGCAAATCCGAGGCATCGCGGTCAACGGTCGTTTTCAGAAATTCATCAATGGAAATACCCATGCTCAGGCTCCTAAACTTCTACTGATGGCAAGATGGATGCATCCGTGACAAAGCGCTGGAATTTCTGCTTGTCTGTTGCATAGAGATAGGCATCATCAGGATCGACCTCATTGAGCTCAATGGCGTCCATCAGGGCCTGATCCAGGAGTTGCATACCCTGGGCACTACCGGTCTGGATCTGACTTGGAATCTGGAAGGTCTTGTCCGTCTGGATCAGACGCGCAATCGCATGGGTCATGGTCATAATCTCAACTACTGGCTTACGCCCTCTTCCGTCTGGCGTCTTGAGCAGGTTCTGTGTCACTACCGCATGCAGGTTCTGCGACAGGAAGACCTTACCCTGGTCACGCAACTCAGCAGGCAGGGCATCGATAATACGGTCAATGGTCTTCATCGCTGAGGTGGTATGCATGGTACCCAGAACAAGATGCCCTGTTTCCGCGGCCATCATGGCCATGGTCAGGGTTTCGGTATCACGCATCTCACCTACCAGGATGATGTCCGGATCCTCACGCAGCGCGGCTCTCAGGCCATCTTTGAAAGTGGGTACATGGGTTTCCACCTCGCGCTGCACGACCTGCGCTCGTTTACTTCTATGCACAAATTCAATCGGATCTTCCAGGGTAATGATGTTGACCTTACGAGTGCGGTTTATGTAATCCACCATGGCCGCTAACGTGGTGGATTTACCTGTACCCGTCGACCCTGTAACCAGAACCATGCCCTGGTGATAATCCGGGAACTTCATGATGACTTCAGGCAGTCCCAGTTTTTCCAGCTCAGGCATTTCCAGTGGAATATGACGGAAGGTGGCACCAATACCAGACAGCTTGCGATATACATTGGCCCTGAATCGACCGACACCTGTGGCCATGTAGGAAAAATCCAGGTCACTACCACCACGGAATTTTTCCTTCTGCGATTCGGTCAGTATTTCATTGATGTAAGTGGCCAGCTCTGTCTCACGCAGTTCACGGAAACGGATAGGAAGAATATCGCCATTCATGCGCAACATGGGCGGAACCCCAACTGCCAGATGGATATCTGAACAGCCTTGTTCACGCGCCAGTTTTAAGAAGGCATCAATACGAGCCATGCATTACTCCTGCATTAATAACTCTACACGTTGACGAAGTTCATCCATGGTCTGGTAGCGTTTGTCTGGATCGGTTGCCATGGCCTTGGCAACCACTGCACTCAGCGTCTTGGATATCTCGGGGTTTATTGTATAAAGCAAAGGGGCGCCACCCTGCACATGCTGATACATGAGTGACATGTAGTCTTCACCCGAATATGGAGGCTTGCCTGAAAGCATCTCGTACATAATGACGCCAAGGCTGTAGATATCAGTACGGTTATCTATGGTCTTGCCCAGCACTTGTTCTGGAGCGATATAAGTCGGCGTACCGACGAGAGTGCCCGTCTTGGTCAGCTTGGTTTCGGAATTACGTGCCGCTGCCGCAATACCAAAATCCACCACCTTTACCAGACCCTCTTCATTGATCAGGATATTGGCCGGTTTCATATCACGGTGAACAACACCTTCCTTATGCGCCGCCTGCATACCCTTGGTGATCTGATCAATGATGTTGAGCGAATGCATAATATCTTCGCAGCGCTTCTTCTTGATCTCCTGACCCAGGGTATGGCTGTCGAAATACTCCATGGAAATTGCTGACCATTCACCAAAGTTCAGCAGGTCGTAAATACGGATAACGTTGGAATGGGTAATCTTTCGCGTGAAACGCAATTCGTGGATAAAACGTTTTACCGCTGATTCATCCGAGGCCATCTGGGTATTGATGAATTTCAGGACAATCTGTTCATCGACATGGGTATCATTGACCAGCAGCACGGTACCAAAGGCACCCTTACCTACCCGGCGAATAAACTGGTAACGATCACCAATCATCTGGCCAGTAGTCATCTGGTCAATATTGAAGACCTCGCCACTCGCCGTCTTGATGATCGTGGAATTGTTGCCGGTCATGGTGTCTGCAGGCCTGCTTGAGGTCCTGGTCTGTGACTTGGGCTTAGCTTTAGGCCTGGGTGCAGAGTCTTCCTCTTCATCATCGACAGGTACCTTGCCGACAATGGTATGTGATGCCCGCATCAGGTCACGCTCTTCGTCTTCTGACATGCCGCGGCTGGCACCTACATTACACTTCTCGGTAATTTCCTTGACCACGTCCGAGGCGAGCGCCCTGACCTCTTCTACCGCGTTCTGTGTCTTAACAAAAATTTTGTCGATAACAAACTCTGCGTCCACATCTTCGGTTAGTTCTGAAAGGGTGTTCAGCACCTCAATCTGCACATTGGGTTCGGGATCGTCCAGGAACTGCAGCAGGTCACGGGCAACGGCCTTATCACCGATAGAAACCAGGGCCTGCATAATAATGGGCCTGGCCTTTTTATCCTTGACTGCCAGCTCCATCAACGGCTTGATGGCACGTCGGTTGCCAGCCTGTGCGAGCGCATCAACCGTACGCTCGCGCACCCACCAGTCATTGTCGTTAAGGGCCTCGATCAGGTAATCCAGGGTACGCGGATCGCTACTGCTATTGATAACCTCAACCGCGGTTCGGCGAATAAACTTGTCTTCATCCTTGATCAGCTCCAGCATGGCCTCGATGACCTTGGGACCACCAATCTTGGCCAGCGCATCCGCGGCACGCTCGCGCACCCACCAGTCTCGGTCGCGAATGGCATCGAGCAGATCCTTGATTGAGTCTGCAGAGGCCAGTTCATTCAGCACCTCCACCGCTGCACGGCGCACGTATTCATCCGAGTCCTGCAGGGGATCAATCAGGTACTTGATTACATCTGGCGATGAGCTGTTCACCAGACCTTTTACGGCAACCTCCTGTATACGAATATCAGAATCCTTGAGCAACTGAATGAGCAGAACGAGGTCAACCTCTTCGCCCATTTTGATCAGGGACTGTGCGGCCTCAAAACGCACCTGCTTGGAGCTATCGCCGGAAACCTTTTCCAGGGCGTCGAGCACTTCCGCATTACCCTTGAATCGGCCGAGGATACGCGCGATGTGGGCACGGATATTCTGATCCTTACCGCCCAGACGACTAATGAGTTCAGGAATGGCGCTTTCGTCAACAATATCGCCGATCATTTTGAGGGCGGCATTCTGGTTGCCGACATCTAGCTTGTAGAGATGCTGCATCAGATGAGGGGCATTCACCTTTTCCTTGTGCGCGGCCAGCACATCAACCAGGGCCGCTTTGGAGACACCTTCCTCACCGAAGAGCTCGACCAGTAGATTGGGATCATAACTCTGGCCCGTCTTCAGTACTGATGCCACCTCGGTGACGATACGCGGGAAGGACTCTGCCAGGCCTTTGGTATATTCGGGTAGATTGGAATTGGTTAAGAGCTTGACCAGGGTAACTTTGATGAACTTTGCCTGGTCTCGGTCCGCTATGCCCAGGGCCTCTATCAGTGGGTAGACCGCAGGTTTGCCAATTTCCTTGAGCTGTTCGAGCGCAGTACGGGCCTTGCTGTCAGTTGGGCTGGGTGACTTGATGAAAATATCAACCAGCCTTTTCGTTTTCATTCCATCAAACAAACCCACGCTAAATGACTCCCTGGCCGTTATTGAGGTGAAATATTGATAATGTGATCTTTATTAACCAGGATGACCTGGTCTTCGCTTTCATACAGCTTCACGAAACGCTTCTCGCTCTTATTAATGTAGTCATACAGGCGACTATGTTCCGGTAGTAAGAACTCTCTGATCGTGCCTTCAACTTGCGAACCATCAACCAGGGTCAATCTACAAGCCAATTCAGAAAGGTCGGAGGAAGATTCGGGAGGAGCATCTTCGTGGTATTCGACACGGGTCACTCGACCCATGTGATAAAAACGGGTTTCCTGGGGATCTTCAATCTGAACCACGATAAAGGTATCGGGTCTGTTGAAGATATCTTCGGGCGTTTCTTCGCCGCTATGGGCGTCACTTTGTAGTTGCAGGAACACTGAGGCGATGACCTGACCCTCTGCCTCTACCCATAGTGCAACCAGTTTTTTCTTTTTTGGAATCTTAAGCGCTTCGGTATCCATCAGGACCCCTTAATTATTGCCGGCCTTTCTCCGTGGCCTGACTCAATTCTTATATTCCATTCATCTTTAGCAGTACCCTGTAACAATAGCAGGGACTTTCGTACAAGAAAAGCATGATTTCCTCAAAAAAATCCATGACTTGATTGAACACTATCAAGTAATCCCTCAGGCCTCCCATAATGATTTCATCAAATGCTTCACGTATGATCGGCCATTGTAAGAAATCACGGAACAAACCGAGTGCTGAATAGTTCGCTACCCCCCATACGTACCATTCTTTTCGATCTGGATGGCACCCTGGTCGACACAGCGCCCGATATGGCAGCTGCACTGAATTTCACCCTGGAACAGGAAGGCCGGGAGCACTTGCCCTACGAAATCATCCGGAAAAAGGTCTCTCACGGTGGCAAAGCCCTGATCGAACTGGCTTTTGGCGATATCAAAGAAGAATCCAGGCTAGGCAGACTTAAGGATGACTTCCTCGAGACTTATCGAAACAATCTCTACCTGGACAGTGAACTGTTTCCCGGCATGGCGCCCGTACTGGCCAATATCGAGAAACGCGGCCTGAACTGGGGCGTGGTCACCAACAAGCCAGAATGGCTCACCCTGCCCCTGATGGAGGGGCTGGGCCTTACCAACCGCAGTATCAGTACTATCTGCGGCGACACGACCGATAAAAGCAAACCCCACCCGAAACCCCTGCTGGTCGCCTGCGAGCAGGCCGGCAGTATCCCGGCCGAATGCCTCTATGTTGGGGACGCCGAACGCGATATCGTCGCCGGGCGGGCCGCCATGATGCGTACCCTGGTTGCCATGTATGGCTATATTGATTCCGACGAAGCCCCAGACCAGTGGGGCGCCAACGGCCTTATTGATGATCCCCGTCAGATTCTCGAATGGCTAAGCCAGCCATCTGCCAGAGAGCACCCATTGGCCCGTTAAATACTGGTTTGAGGGAACTGTTCCCGTTATGATTAATCGAATTACCACAATAAATTGTCACTTAAGGAGTAATTATGAACTTCAGCCGTATCTTTGCCGTAGCGAGCACTGTTCTGGTCCTGGCACTAGCCCCGCTGGCCTCCGCTACCGCAGCAGGCAAAATTGGTTTCGTCGACCTGCCAAGGCTGCTTCAGGATTCCCCACAACGCCAGGATGCCAGCACCCGCGTTGAAAAAGAGTTCACCCCTCGTAAACAGGAAATTCAAACACTGACCACCAAGGCCCAGGCCCTGGATGCAGAACTCAAGCGTAATGCTGAAAGCATGAGCACCGCACAGCTTAAGCAAAAGGAACGCCAGCTCGTTTCCCTGCAGCGTGAAATCAAGCGTGAGGAACAGTACTTCAAGGAAGACCTGAGCCTGCGCAACAACGAAGAACTTGTTGAACTGCAGAAGGTCATTTTCAAAACCATTGAGAAGGTTGCCAAGCGTGAAGGCTATGACATGGTCTTTGCAGAGGGCATCGCCTACTACTCAGACAAGGTTAATATCACCGACCTGGTTCTGGAGCAGCTGAAAAAGGACTTCAAGTCCGGCAAGTAATGCCATGATCCAGAGGGAGCTTATTATCAGTCTGCCCGAGTGGGTTGAGAAGGAGCTCCCGGACCTTGATACACCGATCCCGGATATCGAGGAACGCATGAAACTGGTCATCCACCTGGCCAGTAAAAACATCGAACACGGCGGCGGCCCTTTTGCAGCCGCCGTTTTTGATGATCAACATAGACTCATTTCCGTTGGCCTGAACCGGGTCATACAGAGTCATTGCTCATCTGCCCATGCCGAGGTTATGGCCATCAGTCTGGCCCAGCAAAGCCTTGGTAATTACAGCCTCCCCCATAGCTTCGAACTGGTCGTCTCAGCTGAACCCTGCGCAATGTGCGCCGGCGCCATTCCCTGGTCCGGCATCGGAAAACTCGTGACCGCGGCCACCGACCAGGATGTAAGAGAGATTGGTTTTGATGAGGGTAGCAAGCCCAGTGACTGGAAATCACCGCTACTGAAAAGAAATATTGAAGTCCGTAGTGAAGTACTACGCGATGCAGCGGTTGAAGTACTCAGAGCCTATCATCAACAGGGCGGAGAGATATATAACGGCTAAAACGCCGGCTAGTGGCCCGGCATTGTATTTTGATCGACGGCTTCACGATAGGCCTGCAGCAGGCCATCGGCCAGCTCCTCGCTAGCCGAAGGTGCCGCCAGAGGATAGGCATGCCATGGCTGGCCCCGGAAATGGTTCAGACCTAACCAGGCGCCAATCACTATCCCCAGCAGCAGGGCTGCGATTATTTGCGGCCTATCCTTCATGAATCACGAATTGCTGTGTACACATTTTATAAACATGGTCTAAAGAAAAGATTTAGTCAATAACGAGCATGTGGCGACAACAGCTATAAAAAGCTTTGATATACTTTTGCTCCCGACCATTTCTGCTTACGGCGCCATGACTCCACAAGAATTAAAGGCCTACCAGCCTGTCCCTGACCTGTTAAAAGACCGCGTCATTCTAATCACCGGTGCCAGTGACGGCCTGGGTCGTGTTCTTGCCCATGAATCAGCCAGGCACGGCGCCACTGTTATCCTCCTCAGCAAAACCATACACAAGCTAGAGGCCGTTTATGACGAGATTGAGGCCGCCGGTTACCCACAGCCTGCGATTTACCCCATGAACCTGGAAGGGGCTACCGTCAAGGACTATGACGACCTGGCAGTTAATATCGAAAATGAATTTGGGCGCCTGGATGGCCTGGTGAATAACGCCGCATGGCTGGGTGACATGACTCCGGTTCAATTGTACAACCCCGAGACCTGGTCACGCGTCATGACCGTCAACCTGCATGCACCATTCATGCTGACGCAGGCCTGCCTGCCCCTGCTGGCACAGGCTGATGACCCCGCCATTGTTTTTTCTACCCACGATGTACAACGCGCCTACTGGGGAGCCTTTGGTACTGCCAAGGCCGGGCTCGAAGGATTCATGAAAATACTTGCTGGTGAATACCAGGGTGACACTAAGATTCGCATTAACGGCATAGACTCCGGGCCAGTCCGAACCCACCTGCGCAGACAGGCCTACCCGGGCGAAGATGCCAACATCAATCCAGAACCCGAAACAGTCATCCCTGCCTATCTATGGGCGCTGGGTCCTGACTGCACAGAAACCGGCATCAATTTCAAACTGACTGACGCTTAAAAGCTACTTCATCAGGTCGACTTCAATACCCTGGGCGCGCATGGCATCTGCTCGCTCATCCACGAAGCGTTGGAACTCTGTCTCGTGCTGATAGGCACCTGAGGCCACGTATTCCATAGACGACTGGATATGGAAGGCCTTGAGGTAACCCTCAGTTCTGAACACCTCTGCCCCCTTGTTATCGAAGAACACCAGGCTGGGGGTATACTGGATATTGAGATCCTTAGCCCACTTTGCAGCCGTCGTTTTCTTACCGTCCGGCGTGATCAGTGGAGTATCGGCCCAGGTGTCCAGCAGTACGGGCTGAAACTGCTTTTCGAGCTCGCGGCTCTCGGGACGCAGCAGAATATCTTCATGCAACTCATCACAGGCCGCACACTGCTTCTGTTCGAAATATACGAGTAGCGGCTTTTTGCTGAGTTTTACGATCGAGTTGAGCTGATAAGGAGGTTTCAGGTAGGAAGGCTGGATGTGCAACTTACCGGTTGCCGGGGCTGGCGCGCGCTGGGCAAGATATTCCCGGAATGCCCCATCCTTCTCATGTTTGCCCGCGACGTAATCCAGGGCAATATCAAATTTATGAGGCGGGAAATACCCGTTAATACGTAAAAGCTCTTCACCCTGCTCATCGAGGAATAACAGGGTGGGTGTGAACATGACCTTCATGGATGCAGCAAAGGACTTTTCCGTGGTGTCTCTACCCGACATATCTACCACTTCGCGATCACCCCACATATTGATGGCAATCACATCGAAGTTGTCCTGTGTCTTCCGACTAATTTCGGCCTGACCAAAATTATCCTGCAGGAGCTTGCCACAGTAGGGACAACCATCCTGGTAGAAATAAAGCATAACGCGCCGGCCTTCATCTGCCGCCTCTCCGACGTCTTCACGCAGATCCAGGAAAGAGTTCTTAAACCAGTAGGGTTTTTCTTCGTAACCGGGATTGACCAGCCCCTCAGTAAGGCCGTCACCGGTCGCAGCCAGAGCCTGACTGCTAAAAATAATCGCGACAAGAACCAGCAAGCTATTGAATGCCCTCATACTCCACCTCTGATGCTCTGTATTTATTATGGTTGGATTATGTCAGCGGATTTCAGTTCCTGCCATATTTCCCTGCTGACAGTCCGGCTTAAGACAGCATTCCGAACAGCGCGGTCTTGGCCTGCACAGGTCCTTACCATGCTTAACAATCAGGGCATGGTATTCGTTATACCTTGCCACATCAGGGCTCAGCGCATCTTCAAAAATGCTTCGTACATGCTCATAACCCAGCCCCTCTTCGATCAGGCCCAGGCGGGAAAATATTCTATGGGTATAGGCATCGATAACGAAGACAGGGCGCTGGAAGGCATATAACAGTATGTCATCTGCTGTTTCAGGCCCAATGCCGTGCACATGAAGGAGAGCATGGCGTAACTCATCCGTATCCCGGCCAGACAATTCTTTAAAACCACCAGCATCCAGGTACCACCGGCAGAAGGCCTTCAGTCTTTTTGCCTTGATATTGAAATACCCGGACGGCCTGAGCATCTCGGCCAGCGATGCATTCTTGCAGGCGAGGATTCGGCTGGCGTCGAGACACTCCTGCTCCTGCAGATTAGCAATTGCCTTCTCTACATTGGACCAGTTGGTGTTCTGGGTAAGGATGGCGCCAACCATCACCTCGAAGGGTGAGTCACCCGGCCACCAGCGCTGGGGGCCATGGCAATCAAGCAACTGCTGGTAGACCCGCTCGAATGGACTGGTCAGCTTCGAAGCCATTTATCGCCGACGTTGGCGGGGGATCTTCCTGGCGTGTTCCTGGCGCTTGATCGAGGGGGGCTTATAGGGAAGATTCACCGACTTGTAGAGTTTAACCATCTCGTGGGGCTCCAGCTCTCTCCATCTACCCTCTTTCAGGCTGCGTGACAGGGTGATTGGGCCATAAGCAATACGCATAAGCCTGCTAACCAGGACACCCTGAGACTCCCACAGACGGCGTACTTCCCGATTACGCCCTTCACGTAGTGACACGTGATACCAGTGATTAAACCCGGTACCACCAGAGTCCTCGATGGAATCAAAAGCCGCCCTACCGTCATCAAGCTCGACACCTTCCTGCAGGTTCCTGATCATTTCCGGGGTAACCTCTCCGCGGATACGCGAAGCATAAACACGCTCGATCTCTCCGGAGGGATGCATCAACTTGTTAGCCAGTTCACCATCATTAGTGAAAAGCAGCAGGCCAGAGGTATTGAGATCAAGACGCCCAATGGCAATCCAGCGCCCCGCGGTTATCTTGGGCAGGTGTTCAAACACGGTAGGGCGCCCCTCAGGGTCGCTACGACTAACCACCTCGCCGACCGGCTTGTGATAAATAATTACCCTGGGTCGCTGGTTTTTGGATTGCTTAAACGAGACCGGTTTGCCGCTTATGACGATGCGATCGTCCATCGTGACAGGCTCACCCGGTTTGGCCACACGGCCATTCACAGTGATTTCGCCCTGCTCGATCAGTTGCTCAATCTCGCGACGCGAACCGTAGCCCGCCCGGGCCAGTACCTTCTGAATTCTTTCACTCATGGCATTAATGCTATCAGGGGGGTAAGATTTTGCCCATCGAAAATCACTGGAATACCGTCACATGGCTTCAAACCGCGAATTTATCTCCCTTTCCATCGCCGTACTCACCATTTCCGATACCCGTACCATGGCAGAAGATACCTCAGGTCAGGTGCTTGAGGACCGCCTGAAAGAAGAAGGCCACAAGCTGGCCGACCGTAAGATTGCCCCTGATGACATCTATCAGATCCGTGCTGTTACCTCGGCCTGGATTGCCGATCCCGAGGTTGATGTCATTATCACCACCGGCGGCACCGGCGTAACAGGCCGCGACGGTACGCCAGAAGCCATGTCTGTCCTGCTGGACAAGGAAATCGAAGGCTTTGGTGAACTCTTCCGCATGATTTCCTGGGACGAGATTCGCACCTCCAGCATCCAGTCGCGCGCACTGGCTGGAGTGGCCAACGGCACTTACGTCTTCTGCCTGCCCGGCTCTTCAGGCGCCTGCCGCACTGGTTGGGATAACCTGATCAAGGAGCAGCTGGACCACCGCACCTCGCCCTGCAACCTGGCTATGCTTATCCCAAGGCTCAAGGAAAAATAATCGCAACACTCACTGCCCGGCCCTTTCAGCCGGGCAGCTTTGTTTTTACAACTGCACTATGCGCAAGAATCGGGTGGCCATACCCTGCCCTTTATCTAATACTCTCCATTAGGCAATAACGACTAATACCCGGTATGGCGAACGAGTTGACCGAGCAATGCAGGCAGTACGAAACGATAGCCAGTGCTATCGAGTACATTCGCACGCATGCACGCGATCAACCCTCACTTGCCGAGATAGCTAAAGCGGTTAATCTCAGCGAGCATCATCTGCAACGCCTTTTCACTGAATGGGCTGGCATCCCACCCAAGCGTTTTCTGCAATTTCTGACCAGGGAACATGCGCGTCAGGCACTACGTGCTAGCAAAGATATACTAACAACATCGATAGAGACCGGCCTTTCCAGCCCAGGAAGACTGCATGACCTGATGATTAGCTGCGAGGCCATGGCGCCTGGAGAAATAAAATCCCACGGCCTTGGACTTACCATTACCTACGGTGGCGCCAACACACCCTTTGGTAAGGCACTCATAGCATGGACGACACGAGGGATCTGTTACCTGGCCTTCTGCGATGAAGACTGTCTAAGTCATGAGCAGGAGTTAGTCAGAGAATGGCCTGCGGCATCGACTATTCGCGATGATGCAAAGTCAGAGCAGCAGGCACAACGCATCTTTTCATCTGGCTCAGATAATAGGAAGCTACACCTTTTATTGTGTGGCACCAACTTCCAGATCAAGGTCTGGGAAGCGTTAATCAAGACCACCCCATCCGAACTG
>CAZXNH010000002.1:0-170296 GCA_964641615.1 uncultured Ectothiorhodospiraceae bacterium
TGGTGTCGAACCGCTCCAGGTAGGTGGTATCCGGCAGCACCAGGTCGGCGAAGTTGACCATCTCCGAGTGGAAGGCGTCGGAGACCACCAGGTGCGGGATCTTGTACTCCCCGTCCGCGCGCTTCTCGCGCAGCATGTCCATCACGTCCTTGGTGTTCATGGTCGAGTTCCAGGACATGTTGGCCATGAAGAAGATCATGGTGTCGATGGTGTACGGGTCGCCCTTAACAGCATTGGTGATAACCATATGCATGAGGCCATGGTTAGCAATCGGCGCATCCCATGAGAAGGCCTTGTCCAGACGCAGTGGATTGCCTTCGTCATCAATAACCAGGTCTTCCGGCGCAGTCGGGAAGCCCAGTGGTGGAGACTTAAGAGGTGTGTTTGGTGCAACTTCCTTGGCTGGCTTGATACCAGGTGGAATGTGCTTCGGATAAGGAGGCTTGGCCAGGTGACCACCAGGTACGTCGACCGAACCCAGCATAATCTGAATAAAGTGCAGGGCGCGACAGGCCTGGAAGCCATTAGAGTGCGCTGAGATACCACGCATTGCGTGCATGGAAACCGGACGGCCAATAACCTTATCGTGCTTACGGCCGTAGAGATCAGTCCACTCAATATCCAGCTCGATGCTTTCCTTGAAGGCCACATGGGCCATTTCCAGGGCAAGACGCTCGATCTGCTCGGCGGGAACACCGGTGATTTTCTCAGCATTCTCCGGGGCATATTCTTCGTCGAGGTACTTCTCGGCGAGCATAGTCATGACGGTGCGGACTGTCTGGCCATCTTTTGTGGTGTATTCACCAAACAGGGCTGGCTTGATATCGATCTGGGTGGCATCGACGAAGTCTTCCTTCTCCATATCCCAGCACATTGGCTTGCCATCGGCATCGCGCAGCATCAGGCCGTCGCCCTTCTCGCCTGGCTTATGAACAACCAGCTGAATGGCGTTGGTGTAGCGAACCAGGTAATCCCAGTCGAACTGTTCGTTCTTCAGGAGTACATGCACCATGGACAGGGCCATCATGGCATCGGTACCGGGACGGATACCCACCCACTCGTCAGCAATCGCCTGATAACCGGTACGCACGGGGTTTACAGTGACAAACTTACCGCCGCGACGCTTGAGCTTTTCCAGACCAATCTTGATCGGGTTAGAGGCATGATCTTCTGCCACACCCCACATCATGAAGTACTTGGTGCGCTCCCAGTCAGGATCGCCGAATTCCCAGAAGGCATGCCCCATGGTGTAGAGGCCACCGGCTGCCATATTAACTGAGCAGAAACCACCGTGTGCAGCCCAGTTAAAGGTACCGAACTGGGTAGCCCACATGCCGGTCAGGGCCTGCATCTGGTCACGGCCGGTAAAGAAGGCCAGCTGCTTGGGGTCGGTCTCACGGATATGGCGCAGACGCTCGGTCAGCATATCCATGGCCTGATCCCAGGAGATCTGTTCGAACTCGCCAGCACCGCGCTCGGTACCCTGCTTACGCAGCATTGGGGCCGTCAGCTTGGCGGGAGAATTCTGTTTCATGATGCCCGCATTACCCTTGGCACACAGCACACCCTTGTTTACCGGATGGTTGCGATTGCCCTGGATGAAGCGAACCTTGTTATCTTCCACGGTGACCTTGATGCCGCAGCGGCAGGCACACATATAACATGTGGAATATTCGATTTTTTGCTTGGAGTGATTTTCAAACTCAGGTAACGAGCTCATTGGTAAATACCCTCGTACATGCCTGTTTTTCGGGAATAGCGGGGAAGTCTGCGCTTTTGTCGTAAAAACCTCAAGGAAGGATTTTTTATTTTTCTATAAGTAATACTTATGAGGGAAAAGCGTTTTTTATAAACCCCTTTAATAACCCGCTTTTAAATTCAGGGATATTTCCAAACCGGAATCCCATATAATACGCGCCATGCCCAATCAGCTCATCGACCAGTTTGGCCGCTCCATTGAATATGTCCGTCTTTCCGTCACGGACCGCTGTGACCTGCGCTGCTTTTACTGTATGCCCGATGGCTTCAAGGACTTCGAAGAGCCCGAGTCCTGGCTGACCTTTGATGAGATAGAGCGTGTAATCCGTTGCTTCACCGAGCTGGGCACACATCGCATCCGCATTACCGGCGGCGAACCCCTGGTACGCAAGGACCTGCCTGAACTGGCCAGGCGCCTGTCTCGGCTGGAACGACTGGAAGATCTTTCACTGAGCACCAATGCCACCCAGCTTGAGCGTCATGCCGCCGACCTGGCCGAGGCCGGCATTAGTCGCATTAATGTCAGCCTGGACACCCTGCGCCCCGATCGCTTCAAAGAAATCACCAAGGGCAAGTTTGATAAGGTCTATAAGGGTCTTATGGCAGCCAAAGCGGCTGGACTGAATCCGATCAAGATCAACATGGTGGTGATGAAGGACGTCAATGATGACGAAGTCAATGACATGGTCGACTTCTGCATCGAACATGACTTTACCCTGCGCTTTATCGAAACCATGCCCATGGGTGATACCGGCAGGAATGCATCAGACTACTTCGTAGACCTGCAGACCGTACGTGAAGAACTGGAAAAGAAACACACCCTGGTACCTGGCGTTATGCCTGGCGGCGGTCCCGCCAATTACTATCAGGTCAAGGGCACGGAACTCCGCATCGGTTTTATTACCCCACTTTCGCAGCATTTCTGTGACACCTGCAACAGAGTGCGCCTGTCAGTTGATGGTACGATTTACACCTGTCTGGGCCAGGAAAATAATCTCGAATTAAGACCCCTGCTCAGATCAGGAATCAGCGACAATGAACTCAAAGAAGCGCTGATCACGGCAGTAAATCTCAAACCAGAGAAACACGACTTCAAAGAAAAACCTGAACAGGTCTTGCGATTCATGTCCATGACCGGGGGATAACCTGATTGAGCCAGCAGGAACCTGATCTTAAAAAGATCATCACCACTATTCCGGTACCCGTTTTTTACCAGGACACACGAGGCCTTATACTCGGTTGTAACTCAGCCTTTGCCCTGCTCGTCGGGCAGGCGGCAGAACAGGTCATTGGGCGCTCATTTTCCGAACTCATTTCTCCGGATGCACGCGACCTGCATCAGCATGCAGATGAACAGATCTTGCGTAACCGCAAGCGTCTTAAGTATTACGTCACGACCCATCAGAAGGGCCGTGAAATACATTACGTCGTTCGCAAGGATATCTTCAAACAGGATGACTACGATGTCATCGTTGGCGTTCTGATCGACATCACTCAGCAGGAAGAAGCCGAGCGACGCCTGCATCACCAGGCCACGCATGATGCCCTGACCGGCCTGACCAATCGCCATGAGATGCAGGGCATACTGAAAAATACCGACGCCAATGCCCGTCGCTATGAAAGACCTTACAGCATCCTGCTGATCGACATGGATCGCTTCAAGATGATCAATGACAATCTTGGCCATGGTGCCGGTGATATCGTCCTGAGAACCTTTGCCGAGATCGCCGACAATCTGCGCCGTGAGTCAGACACCCTGGCGCGATGGGGCGGAGAAGAATTTATCTTCCTGCTACCAAACACTGACTCCTTTCATGCCGCGAACGTGGCGGAACGTGTGCGTTCTGCTATTGATGAGAAAACTATCCAGATTGGTGAACAGGCGCTGAATATCACCGTGAGCATCGGCGTTGCCAGTTATCCGGAAGATAGCGACAAGCTCGAAGACCTGCTTTCCATGGCGGATGCTGCCCTGTTCGAGGCCAAGCGCTCCGGCCGCAACCGGGTCATGTTCTCCAACAAAAATGACTCCGGCATCTTCAGCATTGGCACCCAGATGCAACGTGCACTGGAAGAAGGCCGACTCAAGGCTGCCTACCAGCCTATTGTTGACCTGCAGACCCGGGAACTCCGTGCCGAAGAGGCACTGGCTCGCATTATTCTCAAAGACGGCAAGGTGTCCGATGCCGAAGCCTTTATTCAGGCTGCCAGTGACCTGCAACTGTCACATAAGATTGATCACCTGATTACCAGCCGCGCCATTAAACGTCACCTTACGGAGTCACGCATAGAGGACAAGGTCCAGATGTTTGTGAACATCTCGGCCGACCTGTTAAGGCATCCGGAGCTCACTGATGATCTGATTCGCTTTACCGGCGAAACCTGCAGGGCATGTGGCATCGCTGATGAAGATGTTAAACCGATCGTCATAGAAATTACCGAACGTGAATTCCTGGGCAATATCCACAATGCGCGCGAGGCCCTGGACCCGCTCATCCAGTTCGGATTGAAGATCGCAATCGATGATTTTGGCAGTGGCTACTCATCTTTCCAGTATCTTGCCGACCTGCCGGTTTCCTACCTGAAAATTGAAGGCACCCTGATCAAGCGCATGCGTAATGAGCCCAAGGTCAAACGCATCATCCAGGGCATACGTGATGTTGCCAAAGACCTTGAGCTAATTACGATTGCAGAACATATTGAAGATGAAGAAACCGCCCAGGCACTAACAGAACTCGGTATCGACTGGGGCCAGGGCTACCTGTTTGGCCGTGCCGAAATCGAAGACTAACCACCCTCGCTAGAACATGTAATTGGTACCACCGTAGGCCTTGTACTCTCCTGTTTGAGGGTTATAACCAAAGTCCACACGCAGGGCGACATTAACCAGGCTTTGTATTCTCCAGCGAGCACCAACGCCCACGGTATATTCCCAGTCAGTCAGATCGATATCTGAACGATCCCAGGCATTCCCTATATCCGTAAATAGCACTCCCCTGAATGACGGGTACTTAGGTATCGGCACCAGCCAGTTCACGTTTAGGAGCGCATAAATATCCCCATCGATACTGTCACGCTCGATACCACGGATGGTTGAACTACTACCCAGGCTGAAAACGTCTTCCTTGCCCTGGTTATAACCTGTTCGTGCCTGGAAATTCAGGTTGCTGAGGAAAGGAGCACGGAAGGTGTTATACCTGCGCCATTCAAGGCCCAGATTATAAAAGTTCTGATCAGAACCCAGAGCTTCTCGACCAAAGGACAAACTGGCGAAGTACTCCTCCCCGTTACGGTAATACTTCAGGTCATTAACTGCTGTAAATCCAGCGCTGATACCAAAGTTCAGTTCAACATTGTCATCCGCAAGTACTGGACTTCCTGTAGCCAGTTCATCGTAGGTATGCAACCAGCGCACAGCGACATTAGAGCGCCAACCCTGGCTAGGTGCAGTCCGCTTGAACCAGTGCGACACATTAAAACCGACAGATTCACTGTGATCATAGTACTCACCCAGGAACTGGCCATTCTCATCCACGCTGGAAGTTAGCGTGCGTTTCTTTGCAATACCTGCGCTTATACCGTAATTGGGCTGGGTCGGAATCTTGGGTATGGAATAATTAAACGAGAATTCCTGCTCCGTATCGTCTGTGGATTTATCCGTCTGCTCCGCGACCAACTTGAACTGCTGGTTATAACCAAAGGCATTATCCCAGCGCAGCTCGCCCCCATAACTCACATCCGTGTCGCTATTAATACCCAGCCTCGGGATCGGCAGGATGTACCATTTTTCCGATACCGTAAAAGTAACAATAACGCCCTGCTCACCTGGTTCGGCTCGCGCTTCGACGGCCTTATACAGACCAAGGTTCTGAATAGACTGACGTGACCTGTCCATAAGATCTGCAGTAAAGGCCTCTCCCTCCTGGAAGAGCAATTCCTGGCGCAATACAATTTCTTTGGTAACCCTGTTGCCGGCAAACTGGATTTTTTCTATGGGCTTCCCATCCAGCTCGCGGGATATCTGCTCTGCAAAGATGCCACGACATTCGACCTGCTTTTCATCCTTTTCTTTGCGTAAGTCCGGCACCGACATGACATACCACTTTTCCTCGACGATGAAGGTAATGGCGACACCATTTCCCTCGCTCCGGGTTTCTGCGCGCACGCTCTCGAATTTCCCGGTCTGCTCAAGACCCTCGATGGATAAGTCCAGATTGGCCTGCACAAACAGGTCACCTTCTTCGATCATGAGTTCACGGCACAGCACTTCTGCCTTTATGTCCTCATTCCCCTCGAAACGTATCTTGACCACTGGCAGGCCTTCGAGATCCAGCGCGGCACAAGCACTGTTCGTGACCCATAAGGTCACGAACAGAAACAAAATAAACTGTAAACCGCTAACTATTCTTCGCATGGCGCTCGCATTAATTCGATCTGATACAACACTAACCCAAGCAGTATCATCCCACTACCCATATAAGCCACCAGACCAATAGTTTCGTTATTCAGCACTTTACCGAGCATCAGCGCCAGCACTGGTGTAATCAGCGTTAAAAGGGCCATAGTACTCGCCTGCAAACGCTTAAGCGCATAATAAAACAGAACAAACCCCAGCACTGAGCCAAAAACACCCAGGTAGACAATCGACCACAACGTCCTGTTTGGCAGCTCTTCAGGTAATGTCGCACCACTGATCATCCAGGTCAGCACAAACAGGATGTTTGCCACGAACAGGCCGCCAGCAGTCAGCTCCAGCGCTGAAACCTGAACATCGATCTTTTTAACCCAGACTACACTAAAGCAATGCAGCACTACCGAGGAAAACACCACGATCAACCCGAGCAAGCCATCTGCGCTGCCACTGAAATCCACTCCAAAGATTAACACCAGGCCCGTCAAACCCAGCAACATACCTGCGGTCCTGTATCGTGTAAAAACCCGCTCGCCCAGCCAGGCACCAGCAATCAGGCCGGTAATAATCGGCGAAAGCCCAAACAAGACAGAAATCAGACCCGAGGGGATGTATTGCGCCCCCCAGTAGACAAGACTCATAGCACCATAAATTGCCATGGCCACTCCTACATAGGCATGCAGCGCCTGCCTGTTCCAGCTCAGAGGACGTCGCAGCAGCAGCATCAGCAGACTAATGACTGCCAGGCCAATCAGCATTCTTGCTGACACACCGAACAGAAAACCTACTGACTCACCACTCCACTTAATCGCGAGTGGTGTTGTCGCCCAGATCATAATGACGCCTACATAGGCAGCCGGAACAGACATTTTTCCTCCCCAATAAAAAGGCCGCAGCTTGCGCCTGCGGCCTTGAACAAAAATGTTATTACTCTTAGTTCAGTCCATACAGGCGAATGCCACCCAACGCCACAGCGCTGCGCGGTTAATCATTCGCACAACCATATGAGTAGACTGATTCATGCTTCTAATCTGCATGCGCGATAGTTCACTGTCAATACAGGGAAAGAAAAAAGCCATATAAGCAACCATTTCTCTCTTTGCGAAACCTCGCAACCGGGCCTATCATTGCCCTTCACACAAAACGATAAAGAGTCATGCAAGTAACCACCGTCTACGAGACCAGCATCAAAAGCCTGCCCCTGATCCACAAAGGCAAGGTACGCGACATCTATGCCATTGATGATGACAATATGCTGATCATCACAACCGATCGCATCTCGGCCTTTGATGTCATCATGCCGACCGCCGTACCTGGCAAAGGCCAGCTTCTGACCCAGGTCTCAAATTTCTGGTTCGACAGACTCCAGGATATCGTTCCCAATCATCTCTCAGACCTTAAACTGGAAGAAGTTCTTCCCGATCCGGAAGAGCGAGCACAGGCCGAGGGACGCAGTATGATTGTTCGCCGCCTCAAGGCCCTGCCGGTAGAGGCCATTGTCAGGGGCTACCTGATTGGCTCTGGCTGGAAGGATTATCAGGCAACAGGTGCCGTCTGCGGCATAGAACTCCCTGCAGGACTGCAACTGGCCGACCAGTTACCCGAACCTATTTACACCCCGTCAACCAAGGCCGATGTCGGTGATCATGACATCAATGTAAATTACGAGCACACGGTAGAACTTATTGGCCGCCCCGTTGCCAGGCAACTTCGCGACATCAGCCTCAGGATTTATAAGGAGGCTGCCGCCTATGCACGTGAACGCGGCATTATCATTGCGGACACCAAGTTTGAATTCGGGCTGGACGACGACGGCAATGTCATTCTTATCGACGAGGCCCTGACTCCAGACTCATCCAGGTTCTGGCCTGCAGACCAGTATCAGCCCGGGATTAGCCCACCCTCTTTCGACAAACAGTTTCTACGTGATTATCTGGAGACACTGGACTGGAACAAGACAGCACCTGGACCAGAACTTCCAGAAGAGATTGTTTCGCAGACTGCTGCAAAGTACGCAGAGGCTCTGAGGCGCCTGACCGCCTAGAAATACCAGGCAATATCCAGCTGCAGGAAGTCATCATCCCGAACAGGATAAAGTAGCGGGTCACGCTGATCGATCCCGCTGTATGTCTGCGCTTCGAAACTGACCTTCCAGCTGTCGTAGAAGCGACGGCTGGCCTCAATGCGGTACACCTCACCATCGCCCTGCAGATCGTATACCACGCCTGCAAGAAACTCCGTACTCTGGGCATCGTTTGGCGAGAGGCGAAATCCAATAAAAATATCTCTTTCAAAAGGCGTTGGGGCTGCATTACCGCGTGAGTCATACAAATATTCTGAGAG
Organism: uncultured Ectothiorhodospiraceae bacterium; assembly: GCA_964641615.1. Classification (GTDB taxonomy): domain Bacteria; phylum Pseudomonadota; class Gammaproteobacteria; order J044; family J044; genus JANTGN01. The sequence goes on from CAZXNH010000002.1 coordinate 8,513, forward strand.
GAGGCCAAGATCTACATTAGAATCAAAGATGCCTACGAAAGTATATTCAAAACCGCCGACTGCTGCCGAATACATTTCGTCCTTTCTTCTCTGGTTCAGGGCCTCCAGCTTCCAGGTCCAGTCTCCCAGAAACACCTGGGCATCAAGACCAACCTGGTTAATCAGGTCATAGTATGGAATAAGAACCGGCTTACCATCTTCATTCAGGCCCTGCTCAAGCCGTGGATCACGGGATGTACCGTAAAAGTACGACAGGCCCAGATCCCAGGCATCAAAGCTTTTTCCCCAGCGTGCTGCAAAATCGATATGTCTGTTTTTCTGGCTGGACTCATACACGGGGTTGTCCGTGTCCACAATCAGGGGGGAACGTATACGCCCCTTCTCGCCGGCAAACATGCGCTCCCTGAAACCAATCAGGGCAAAAAGATCCAGATCGCCCCAGTCCTGAATCCAGGTAGCATGAATCATCGGCTGACCCAGCTTTTCCTCGCCATCAACGCCTTCAAGCGTGTCCGTCTGATTGACGATATCTACAAGATGTACAGACTCGGTCACACCCCAGAAGACGCGACTAATTCCCACTACCCATTGCCACTCATCCTGGTTCCAGTAACCATTGAGCTCACGGATATCCGCATGAGATCGCTCATCATCCTGAGCATCCCATCGCCCGAAGGGTGTAAACGTAAAGGAAGCATCACCACCATCCCATTCGCGGTAATACTCTGGTTGCGCGGCAAGAGACCAGTAATGAATCTCCTGCTGCGGTTCCAGGGGGTCGTTGGTGAAATAACGATATTCGCCAGAAACCCAGCCCGACCAGTTCCCCTCTGCAAAAACCAGTGGGGAGATAACAAGCAACAGGGCTAGCCGGAACAGGAACTTCATCGAATATTTTTCAAACGCGCCTTGTTGAAATCAGCATCACTCAGGCCAACCTGGAACTGGTAGTTAGACCATTCCAGCGTCGTACTCTTACCCGTTTGATGATTTTCCATGGCCATCATCCCAGGACGCCAATAATGCCCCAGGAATTGCTGGTAGTCAGAGTTCTTCAGCGTCTTCAGTAATGCGTTTTTACGATCATAGAAAACCACCTGGATGGGACGATAGCCATCCTTATCCAGCCACACCACCCTGCGTGTGTAACCGGAGTGCTTATACTCTGGATATTGTTCAATCACATAGCACTGGTAGTCACCGCAGGCCTCGTCACGAAGAAACTTGTAGCTGTATTTCTCGACTTCCTGGGAACCCAGATCTTCATAAGCAAACTCGCTACCCATGAAAGGTCCTGACTTGTTGCGTGAGTTAATGCGTTTAACGCGCTTCAGTGCAGGCAGGTACAGCCACTGATCATCGGGCTCTAACCCATGGGAGAAGGTCAGCATGGCAGTCCCTTTTACGTCACGCGGCTGATCAAATATAGACAGGCTTTTGTCGCCATCACCCTGAACCTCCAGGGTGCGGATGCGAATCTCACGCCTGCTCTCCTGCCCCTTTTTGTTGCGCAGCGTCATGACCATATCCGCAGTAAAGTCCTGGAAGCCCGAGTCGTACTTGTCAGCAGCCTTGGCAATCGCTAGTCCCTGCTCTTCCGCTGTCTCAGCCATGACCGAAAGGGACAACAATAAGGCACATATAAATAATGAAACCCGCTTCATAACTTCTTCTCCTCAGTAGCAATCAGGATCGGGGGCAATAATAGGAAATCCAGCACAAGCGCAATCACGATAGTGACACCCGTTAACAGCCCCATGGCGGCATTCAGTTCAAAGGCAGACTGCGCTAACACCATAAAACCGGCAAATAACACAAGGGTCGTTACCACCAGTGCAACACCTACCGTCGAGAAGGCATAACGTACTGCATCACGCACATCCAGCCCTTTCTCTCGACGTGCCCGTACAAACTTACTCAGAAAATGCACCGAGTCATCAACCACAATACCCAGAGACATGGCTGCTACCACAGACAGGGCTAAACCCACTTCGCCTACAAAAATGGCCCACAAACCAAATGCCACACCTGCTGGTAACAGGTTAGGAACCAGGCTAATCATACCCAGCTTGAAAGAGCGCAGGGCAAATATCAGCACAAAGGAAATCAGCACAAGCGCCACGGAGGTACCCACCAGCATGCTTTCTATATTGCGCTGACCGATATTGGCAAACATGATGGTTGGACTGGCACCCTTCACAGCCAGTTCAGGGGCATTGTCCTTAAACCAACGCTGAACCCGTTGTTCCAGCTCAAGCACTTCGTTTGATGAAATGGTTTTGAGGGTAACCGAAATCCGAGTGGCCGACTTGTCGATATTAATCTGGTTATTCAGATCCAGGCCATATGGAAGAGACATTTCGTATAACAGCAGGTACTGTGCGGCGAGATCGCGCTCCTCGGGCAGACGGTACCACTCCTGGGAATCACCATGCATATTTCGATTAAGTCGCTTAAAGGTATCAGTGATGGTATTGACATGAAGCACCTCAGGCTGACTACGCATCCAGTCTGCAAATAGATGTACCTTTTGCAGGAACTCTGGATCACTCACACCACCCGCATTCCCGGCCGGAATCGAATAGTCGATGAAATACATGCCGGTCAGATTATCCGCCACCATGTCTGTGTGCGTTCTGAAGTTTATGCTTCTGTCGAAATACTCGACAAAGACGTCATTGAGTTCATTACGTGGAACCATAGCCGTTAGTATCAGCGCCACTAAGCCCACAACTATGAGGAGTGAGCGACGCTTATTAATCACATATTCAGCCAACCTGATCATAGATACCTGGCTCGCCTGCTTGCCCGGCTTGATACGCGCCGGCAATACAGCGACCAGTGCGGGCAGGAAGGCCACACTGAGGACAAAGGCATACGTCACACCCATGGCCGTGATATTGCCCAGATCCCGAAACGGCGGCGCATCACTGAAATTCAAACTCAGGAAACCAATCACCGTTGTCAGGGACGTGAGGAATATTGGAAAAAAATTAATACGCAGGCTTTCGATAATGGCCTGATGCTTACTATGCCCGTCACGCATACCATGCACATAATTTGTCAGAAAATGCACACAGTCTGCGACGGCAAGCGTCAGTATCATTAGCGGTGCAGAAGCCGATGGAGGGGTAAGCTTGATACCCAGCCAGCCCGCAGAACCCATAGCAGCCATGATCGACATGATAATGACAACCAGGGTGCCCACGGTGCCTGAAATACTGCGAACAAAAACGATTAAACCGACAATGATCGCCAGAAAGGCAAATGGCACCAGGTTTTTCATATCATCCTGGCTCGCCTCCGGGAAGGCGTTATTCATCATCACAATACCCGTGACATAGAAATCGATCTGTGGGTACTGTTCCCTCATCTTGTCCAGCAGGGGCCGAATATAGGCTACGATTTCAGGCACCTCCTTGCCCTGATCTATACCGGGCAACTGCACGGTAATATTCACCCCGGTAACATGTCCCTCTGGCGAGATAATACGGTCAACCAGCAGAGGCTCATTAACCGCCACCTGGCGAATATAATTAAGATCTGCTTCTGTCAGCGCCTCAGGCTCCTCAACCAGGTCAATAACCACCAGGTCATCTTCTTCAGCATAGGTGTGCTGGAAATTACTCAGGGAATCAACACGCGTCGAGTATGGCGTCTGCCAGGCCCTGTCGGTTAAATCGACCACGGCTGTGAGTACTTCGGGTGTGAAGACATTACCCGACCTGGGTGCGAGCATGATCAGAACATTGTCGTTCTTGGTATAGGTATCCTGGAGATTTTCGAAGGCCTCGAGATAAGGATTGCCCTCGCTGAAGAACACACGGTAGTCATTGGTAAATGTGAGAAACTTTCCCCCACTGGCAAGGAGAGCTACAGAGGCCAGGCAAAGCAGGAGTACCAGCCAGCGCCAGCGCACAATCCAGGCCGCGTAGGATTCCACCATTTGTTATTCTCCTTATTATTCTCTGCTGTCAGGCTTGAGACCAGAACAAAGTATAAGACTTTGTCATGGAAAGCGGCCAATAACTGACCGAGTTTGTGAGAAAATCTTAATATGGTTGACCAAAAACTACGCAACGGAATTTTCATTACCGGAACCGACACGGGTGTTGGAAAAACACATGTTGGCGCAAGGCTAATAAGGTCCCTAGTTGAACAGGGTATAAAGGTTATACCCAGAAAACCCGCGGAATCTGGCTGCACATTAGAACTTGATCAGCTTGTCCCTGCAGATGGTATGAACCTGATGTCTGCTGCGTGCCTGTCGGATATTGAAGCTGTTACCCCCTATCGTTTCGAGCAACCGCTCTCCCCACCAAGGGCAGCGCTGCTATCAGACCAACATCTACTCATGGACCAGCTCGTCGATGCCTGCCAGTCCGAAACAGAGGATTTTATTGTTGTTGAAGGTGCTGGCGGGTTTATGTCTCCACTGGCTGAAGATGGACTCAATGCGGATCTTGCGGTAGCACTGAGTCTTCCCGTCCTGCTAGTTGTCGCCGACAAACTAGGCTGTGTGAACCATTGCCTGCTTACACTTGAAGCAATTAAGAATCGTGGCCTGCACGTTGCGGGCATCGTGCTAAATCAGATAGAAGCTGACAAAGATGGTATGGACAACCAATCGGAAATTGAGCGCCTGAGCATTATAAAGGTATATCCAGACACCGAAATCGAACAGCTGGCCAGACAACTCGTACTTTCATGAACGCATAAAAAAGGCGGTGCCCGATATTTCGGAGCACCGCCCTGTAGTTAACAGGACCTGATTCAGGCAAAGTCGAAGCGATCGGCATTCATTACCTTTGCCCACGCTTGCACAAAGTCCTGAACAAACTTCTCCCTGTTGTCATCCTGCGCATAGACCTCGGCATAAGCCCTTAGGATCGAATTAGAGCCGAAGACAAGATCCACCCTGGTCGCAGTCCATTTAACAGCGTCTGTTTTGCGATCACGAATTTCATACAGATTATTCGCAGCAGGCTTCCAGCTGTTACCCATATCAGTCAGGTTAACGAAAAAGTCATTCGTCAGAACACCTACACGATCGGTGAATACACCATGCATCGTATCTCCGTGATTCGTGCCAAGTACGCGCATGCCACCAACCAGCACCGTCATCTCATGGGCGGTCAGCCCCATTAGTTGCGTACGATCCAGCATCATCTCTTCAGGGCTGACGACATAGTCTTTTTTCAGCCAGTTGCGATAACCATCGTGCAGCGGTTCCAGCACTTCAAAGGAATCGACATCAGTCATCTCCTGCGTTGCGTCTCCACGACCTGGCGAGAAGGGAACGCTCAGATCGAAGCCAGCAGACTTCGCCGCCTGTTCAACACCCACATTACCTGCAAGAACAATGACATCGGCCAAACTTGCACCACTCTCGCTGGCGATACCTTCAAGAACACCCAGAACCCTGGCAAGGCGCTCCGGTTCGTTACCCTCCCAGTCCTTTTGAGGAGCCAGGCGTATACGCGCCCCGTTTGCCCCGCCACGGTTATCAGAACCACGGAAGGTTCTGGCACTGTCCCAGGCGGTAGAAACCATTTCGCTAACGCTCAATCCAGATGCCGCAATTTTTTCCTTCACCGCCTGAACATCGTAATCGGCATTACCTGCAGGAACCGGATCCTGCCAGATCAGATCTTCTTCCGGCACCTCGGGACCAATGTAACGAGCCTTCGGACCCATATCTCGATGCGTCAGCTTGAACCAGGCACGTGCAAACACCTCAGTGAAATATTCCGGATCTTTATAAAAACGTTCGGAAATCTTGCGATATTCAGGATCCATTTTCATGGCCATATCGGCATCGGTCATGATCGGCCTGTGCCGTATAGATGAGTCTTCGACATCAACAGGCATGTCCTCTTCCCTGATGTCGACAGGCTCCCACTGCCAGGCACCGGCCGGGCTCTTCTTCAACTCCCATTCGTAGTTCAGTAACAGCTGGAAATATCCGTTGTCCCATTGAGTGGGATGCGTTGTCCACGCGCCTTCAATACCACTGGTAACCGTATCGCGACCAATACCTCGAGTGGATTTATTCATCCAGCCAAAACCCTGGTCTTCGATTTCAGCGCCCTCTGGCTCGGGACCGAGCAATGCAGCATCTCCATTACCATGGGCCTTGCCCACGGTATGACCACCCGCAGTCAGGGCCACAGTTTCTTCATCATTCATGGCCATGCGTGCGAAGGTCACGCGCACATCCTGGGCGGTCCTGAGGGGGTCGGGTTTGCCGTCCACACCTTCTGGATTTACATATATCAGTCCCATCATCACAGCAGCGAGTGGGTTTTCCAGGTCACGCTCTCCCGAATAACGGCTGTTGGGATTGTCTGAGGGTGCAAGCCATTCTTTCTCAGAACCCCAGTAGGTATCCTTCTCCGGATGCCAGATATCTTCACGGCCGAATCCAAAACCGAAGGTTTTCAGACCCATCGATTCATAGGCTACGTTGCCGGCCAGGATGATCAGGTCTGCCCAGCTTATCCTGTTGCCGTATTTCTTCTTGATCGGCCAGAGCAGGCGGCGCGCCTTGTCCAGGTTCGCGTTATCCGGCCAGGAATTGATTGGTGCAAAACGCTGGTTACCCGTACCAGCGCCACCACGTCCGTCGGCGGTACGATAGGTTCCTGCCGCATGCCAGGCCATACGAATCATGAGACCTCCGTAATGACCCCAGTCCGCTGGCCACCACTCCTGGCTGTCTGTCATCAGATCATTCAGGTCTTTCTTCAGGGCCGCTACGTCGAGCTTTTTAACTTCCTCGCGGTAGTCAAAATCGGCTCCCAGCGGATTTGTTTTGTTATCGTGCTGGTGAAGTATGTCGAGGTTGAGCGCCTTGGGCCACCACTCCATATTCGACATACCACTCTCAGTTGCACCTCCGTGCATAAACGGGCATTTAGCTTCAGACATCTGACTACTCCTGTAACTTGATATCGTTATTGTGAAAAATACATTTATAGTTATAGACTCTTAATCACCCCCTTACCAATAGATATTTCCAAAGATTGCGATAGACTCAGTAAAACTGAAGTCATCTGGTTGTAGCAGGGAGTAACGAGAGGGCAAAAAAAAGGCGACCCGAAGGTCGCCTTTTTCTGAATCAAGTTAAAAATTACTTAACTTTTGGATCCAGTTCGCCAGTGGCGTAACGCTGGAACATAACTTCCAGAGAAACAGGCTTGATCTTGCTGGCCTGACCGGCACAACCGAAGGCTTCGTAGCGAGCCTTGCAGATATCCTTCATCGCCGCAGTAGAGGCCTTCAGGAACTTACGTGGGTCAAAGTTCGCAGGATTATCATGCAGGAACTTACGAACCGCACCGGTAGAAGCCATACGCAGGTCAGTATCGATGTTTACCTTGCGCACACCATGCTTGATACCTTCCTGGATTTCGGCAACAGGCACGCCATAGGTCTGCCCCATATCGCCACCGTAATTGTTGATGATTTCCAGCCAGTCCTGAGGAACTGAAGAAGAACCGTGCATAACCAGGTGCGTATCAGGAATACGTGCGTGGATTTCCTTGATGCGGTCAATGCGCAGGATCTCACCAGTAGGCTCCTGGGTGAACTTGTAAGCACCGTGAGAAGTACCGATCGCGATAGCCAGGGCATCAACACCGGTAGCCTTAACAAAGTCAGCCGCTTCGTTAGGGTCAGTCAGCAGCTGATCCATATCCAGCTTACCTTCTGCACCGTGGCCATCTTCTTCACCCATTTCACCAGTTTCCAGTGAACCCAGGCAACCCAGTTCACCTTCAACAGAAACACCGCCGGCATGCGCCATATCGACAACAGTCTTAGTCACTTCTACGTTGTACTCGTAGGTAGAAGGAGTTTTCATGTCAGACATCAGAGAACCATCCATCATGACTGATGAGAAGCCAGACTGGATAGAGCGCAGACATACTGCAGGCTCAGAACCGTGGTCCTGGTGCATTACGATGGGGATATGTGGGTACTGCTCGATCGCGGCAGTAATCAGGTGACGCAGGAACGGCTCGCCCGCGTATGAACGCGCACCAGCAGAACCCTGCATGATTACAGGGCTGTCCATTTCATCAGCAGCCTGCATGATGGCATGAACCTGTTCCATGTTGTTGACGTTGAACGCCGGCATGCCATAACCGTTTTCGGCGGCATGATCCAGCAGCTGTCTCATTGAAATAAGGGCCATAAGGACCTCCTGCTTAGTTTTTCAAAAAATAAATTAACGCGTCCAATCTGGTGGCTCGACCAGATTGCCAATCTCTACGATTTTCATCGCATTTGTTCCGCCTTCATTACCGAAGAAGTCACCCTTGGTAAAGATGGCCAGGTCTCCATCCTTGACGACACCGCGCTGCTTGAGCATTTCAGCAGCCTCTTCGTTCGCCTGGGCATGAGACGTCATTTCCTTGATATTAAACTTAACCGGGTATACACCGCGATATAAAGACACTCTTCGCAGGGTCTCATCATGAGGCGTGAGTGCATAAATCGGGATACCGGAACTGATACGTGACATCCACAGGGTTGTCGAACCCGACTCCGTCATGGCACCGATCGCAGCGACGTCAAGATGGTTAGCGGTATACATCGTGGCCATCGCAATGGCCTCATCAATACGCTCGAACTTCGTATTGATACGGTGATCCGACTTCATCATCAGATGGTGCATTTCCGCGGATTCGCAGATACCCCCCATAGCCTCGACAACCTTGTCCGGGTATTTGCCCGTTGCGGTTTCACCCGAGAGCATGACTGCATCAGTACCATCCAGCACTGCGTTCGCTACATCGAATACTTCAGCACGGGTAGGAATCGGGTTTTCGATCATCGATTCCATCATCTGGGTAGCGGTGATAACTGCACGGTTCAGGGTGCGCGCCTGCTTGATCAGCGCCTTCTGAACACGTGGTAACTCAGCATCACCGATTTCAACACCCAGGTCACCTCGGGCAATCATGATCGCATCGGAGGCCAGGATAATCTCATCAATGACATCCAGGGCTTCTGCACGCTCAATCTTTGAAACAATACCGGCATCACCACCCGCCTCGATCATCAGTTCACGGGCAAGCTTTACATCGGCGGCGCTTCGAGGGAATGAGATCGCCAGGTAATCAACACCGATCTTAGCGGCAGTCTTAATATCTTCTCGATCTTTGTCCGTCAGTGCCGCTGCAGATAAACCACCACCCTGGCGGTTAATACCCTTGTTATTCGACAGTGTTCCGCCAACAACAACTTCGGTATAAATCTGGTTGCCTTCAACACGCTCAACCTTGAGCACCAGGCGGCCATCGTCCAGCAGCAACACATCACCGGGCTTGGAATCAGCAGGCAGCGCCTTGTAGGTCAGGCCCACGCGCTCCTGGTCACCATCTTCATAACCCAGATCTGCGTCCAGGATAAAGGTATCGCCTTCAGCAAGCTGAATCTTGCCATCTTTAAATCGATCGATACGAATCTTGGGGCCCTGCAGATCGCCCAGGATAGCAACAGTACGACCAACCTTGGCAGCTGCCTCACGCAACGCTTCTGCACGCTGGATATGATCTTCTGCACTGCCATGCGAAAAGTTCATACGCACGACATTAACGCCTGCCCTGACTATAGCCTCCATGGCGCCTGGCTTGTCGGTAGCCGGGCCTAACGTAGCAAGAATCTTGGTTCTTCTCACGAATAATCCTGTTCTATATAACAGAAGGCCCGCACCCCATGGTGCAGGCCTTACTGATTACTTTATGACTTGGCGCGATCTTCCAGCATCGCAACGGCTGGCAGCTGCTTACCTTCCAGGAACTCCAGGAAAGCGCCACCACCAGTAGAGATGTAAGAGACCTTGTCGCCAATATTGTACTTATCTACTGCCGCCAGGGTGTCGCCACCACCAGCGATAGAGAATGCATCAGACTCTGCGATAGCCATTGAGATCGCCTTGGTGCCTTCACCAAACTGATCGAACTCAAATACGCCAACCGGGCCATTCCATACGATCGTACCGGCCTTCTTCAGAATCTCAGCCAGCTCAGCTGCTGAATCAGGACCGATATCAAAGATCATGTCGTCATCTGCAACATCAGCAACGTTCTTCAGCTCTGCCGCAGCAGTTTCTGAAAACTCCTTACCGCAAACCACGTCGGTAGGAACTGGAATATCTCCACCACGTTCCTTGGCTGCAGCTGTCAGCTTATTACAGGTATCAATCAGGTCTGCTTCGTAGAGAGACTTACCAACATTGTGGCCAGCAGCCGCGATGAAGGTGTTTGCAATACCGCCGCCAACGATCAGTTCATCAACAACCTTTGACAGTGATTCCAGAACAGTCAGCTTGGTAGAAACCTTGGAGCCGCCAACGATAGCAACCATGGGACGTGCCGGATTGTCGAGGGCCTTACCCAGGGCATCCAGCTCGCCTGCTAGCAGCGGGCCCGCACAGGCTACAGGGGCATACTGACCTGCACCATGGGTAGAGGCCTGTGCACGGTGTGCGGTACCAAAGGCATCCATAACGTACACATCACACAGGGCAGCATATTGCTTAGAAAGTGCTTCGTCGTTCTTCTTTTCGCCCACGTTGAAACGCACGTTTTCCAGAAGAACCACTTCACCATCATTCATTTCAGGTGCGTTATCCAGGTAATCCTTAACCAGTTTTACTTCCTTACCCAGCAGACCACCCAGGTGATCCGCGACTGGCTGCAGAGAAAACTCATCAGCAGGCTCGCCTTCAGTTGGGCGACCCAGGTGCGACATCAGCATTACCTTGGCACCCGCCTTCATGGCGTGCTCAATGGTGGGCAGACTTGCGCGAATACGCTTGTCACTGCTGACCTTGCCGTCTTTAATGGGAACGTTCAGATCTTCACGGATCAGGACACGCTTACCAGCCAGGTCCAGATCAGTCATCTTGATTACGGACATGAGTATCTCCTCATAACTGCAAAAAATTCAGATAAAAATGCCTGCGCATACTTAGCTGAATTTTCTGAATAGAGGGGAGCTAGCGCTCCCCTCCGAACAGAACGATATCGCGATACTAATTCGCGAATATCTACTACGACTTAGTTAGCAGCCACGTGCTCAACAAAACGCAGCATGTTGCAGGTGTAGCCATACTCGTTGTCGTACCAGCTAACCAGCTTCACAAAAGTGCCATCCAGGGCAATACCGGCTTCTGAATCAAAGATTGATGAGTAGCCAACACCACGGAAGTCTGTAGAAACCACCTTCTCGTCGGTGTAACCCAGAGTCTTGCTCATGTCACCGTTTTCAGAAGCATCCTTCATGGCTGCACAGATATCTTCATAAGAAGCATCGCTGTTCAGCTCAACAGTCAGGTCAACAACAGATACGTCAGAAGTAGGTACACGGAAGGCCATGCCAGTCAGTTTGCCGTTCAGCTCAGGCAGAACAACACCTACGGCCTTGGCAGCACCGGTAGAAGAAGGAATGATGTTTTCCAGGATACCGCGACCACCGCGCCAGTCTTTCATAGAAGGACCATCAACGGTTTTCTGGGTAGCAGTAGCAGCATGAACGGTAGTCATCAGACCACGCTTGATGCCCCACTTGTCGTTCAGAACCTTGGCGATAGGTGCCAGGCAGTTGGTGGTGCAGGAAGCAGCAGAAACAATGCTCTGGCCCGCATAAGTGTCGTGGTTAACACCATATACAAACATTGGAGTGCCATCCTTAGAAGGAGCAGACATAACAACCTTCTTGGCGCCAGCTTCGACGTGCTTCTGACAGGTTTCATCGGTCAGGAAGAAACCAGTACATTCCAGAACCAGGTCTGCACCGATGTCAGACCATGCCAGGTTGGCAGGATCACGCTCGGCAGTCAGACGAATGGTTTTGCCGTTTACAACCAGGTTGTTGCCATCAACAGCCACATCACCGTCAAAACGACCGTGAACAGAATCGTATTTCAGCATGTAAGCCAGGTAATCAGCGTCCAGCAGGTCGTTGATACCAACTACTTCAATACCAGGAAAATCCTTGGCAATTGCACGGAAAGCCATACGGCCAATGCGGCCGAAACCGTTAATACCGACTTTAATAGTCATAATGTAAATCTCCTAAACAATGAGATTGATTCGAATGCTTTAATTAACCGATCACCTGGTTCACGGTCGCTACGACGTTCTCAACAGTGAAGCCGAATTCCTTGAACAGGTCACCAGCAGGGGCTGACTCACCGAAGGTAGACATGGCAACAACAGCACCGTCAAGACCTACATATTTGTACCAGGACTGGTCCACACCAGCTTCAATAGCTACGCGCTTAACGCCTGGCAGCAGGACAGAGTCCCTGTAGGCCTGGTCCTGGGCATCAAATGCTTCAGGACAGGGCATGGAAACAACGCGGACCTTCTTGCCAGCTGACTCAAGTTCCTTAGCAGCATCAACAGCCAGAGAAACTTCAGAACCGGTAGCAATCAGGATGACATCAGCGTTGCATGCGCCTTCACAGCTACAATCACGAATAACGTAGCCACCCTTCTCAATATTCTTCACCTGCTCAGGGGTACGCTCCATAGGCGTCAGGTTCTGACGAGAGAAGACCAGGGCAGTTGGTGCATCAGTGCGCAGCATAGCCATCTTCCAGGAAACAGCTGACTCGATCGCATCACAACCACGCCAGGTCTGGAAATTAGGAATAACACGCATAGTTGCCAGCTGCTCAACTGGCTGATGGGTAGGACCATCTTCACCCAGACCAATAGAGTCATGGGTATATACATAGATTGATCCGATCTTCATCAGGGCAGACATACGCAGAGCATTGCGCATGAATTCCATAAACATAAAGAAGGTCGCGCCAAATGGACGGAAGCCACCATGTAGCATAATACCGTTAACCATGTGCGCCATACCGAACTCACGAACACCCCATGAGATGTAGTTACCGTTGGCATTGTCGTGGTTAACCTTAACGGTGCCCGACCAGTTGGTCAGGTTGGAGCCGGTCAGGTCCGCTGAACCGCCAAACATTTCTGGCAGCAGTGGGCCCATGGCTTCGATGGCGTTCTGTGATGCCTTACGAGAAGCGATGTTAGGCATTTCTTCCTGAGTCTTGGCAATGAACTTGTCCATTTCTGCTTCGAAATTAGCAGGCAGTTCGTTAGCCATGCGGCGCTTGAATTCAGCAGCCTCTTCGGGATATTCAGCGGCATAAGCATCGAACTTAGCGTTCCATGCAGCCTCATCAGCAGCACCCTGCTCCTTATGATCCCAGCCAGCATAAACATCAGCAGGAATTTCAAATGGTGCATGCGGCCAGTTCAGTTCTTTACGAGCCAGCGCGATCTCTTCGTCACCCAATGGTGCGCCATGACAATCATGGCCACCACATTTATTGGGAGAACCGAAACCAATGATGGTGCGGGTACAGATCAGGGTAGGCTTGCCCGTCTCGGCCTTGGCGGCGTCAATCGCAGCATTAATGGCATCCGCATCGTGACCGTCAACGTCACGAATAACGTGCCAGTCGTAAGATTCGAAACGACCTGCAACATCGCGCTCCATCCAGTCACCGATGTGACCATCAATAGAGATATCGTTGTCATCCCAGAAGGCAATCAACTTGCCCAGGCCCAGGGCGCCGGCCATAGCGCCTGCTTCATGGGACAGGCCTTCCATCAGACAGCCGTCGCCCATGAAGACATAGGTAAAGTGATCAACAATGTCGTGACCAGGCTTATTAAACTGTGCCGCCAGGGTACGCTCAGCAATCGCCATACCGACGGCATTGGTGATGCCCTGACCCAGTGGGCCAGTTGTAGTCTCGATACCGTCTGCATAACCGTATTCCGGGTGGCCAGCAGTCTTCGCGTGCAGCTGACGGAACTGCTTGATGTCTTCCATAGACAGATCAAAACCGCTCAGGTGCAGCAGAGAGTAAATCAGCATTGAGCCATGGCCATTCGAAAGAACAAAACGGTCACGGTCTGCCCACTTGGCATTGGTAGGATTGAATTTCATGTGGCTGTTCCACAGAACTTCGGCAATATCCGCCATACCCATGGGTGCGCCGGGGTGGCCTGAGTTAGCCTTCTGGACAGCGTCCATACTCAGAGCACGGATGGCATTCGCAAGATCTCTGCGCGACGGCATAGATTTACTCCTCTGAAAAGTTAGTGTCTTTAGCGCCCCTCACCTGCCGGAATATCTCACAGGAACCATATTGGCTTAGGGCCAGGGCCGCATTTTCCGGCGACAAAAGCCCCTCACCCCCCCATTAGCTGGGCGCATTGAGGGCCGATATTCTCCCTGAATGGTCTAACAGTCGCAATACCAAAGGACTAAAAACATACTTCAGACCATGGAACAGGCAACTAATAATTATACTCCTGGGCGCTATTCGGCCTTTGATAAATCACACTTTAGCCTTTCAAAACAGTCGCCTAGAGAAGCAATCTCTAATATTCCTTATTGCAGCAGCCAAATCCGACCAGAATTCTCGGTCTTTATGTATATAAACTGGCCCGTCAGCCTGAATTTGAGTAATATCACCCACTTTTGAACAGCTCTGGGCAACACTTAAATGAACAACTCCTACCTTTTCACCTCCGAATCCGTATCTGAAGGTCACCCGGACAAAATGGCCGATCAGGTTTCCGATGCCGTTCTTGATGCCATCCTGGAGCAAGACAAACACGCCCGTGTTGCCTGCGAAACCATGGTTAAGACAGGTGTTGCTATAGTTGCCGGCGAGATCACGACCTCGGCCTGGGTCGACCTGGAAGAAATCGTGCGCAATGTCATTACCGATATCGGCTATGACAGCTCTGAAGTCGGGTTTGATGGCAACACCTGTGCCGTCCTCAATGCCATCGGTAAACAGTCTGTAGACATCGCTATGGGTGTAGACCGCGATAGCGAAGAAAATCAGGGCGCAGGCGATCAGGGCCTGATGTTCGGTTTTGCTACCAACGAGACCGATGTCCTGATGCCTGCCGCGATCACCTATGCACACAGGCTGGTAGAGCGCCAGGCGGAGATGCGCAAGACACATGTTCTGCCCTGGTTACGCCCGGATGCCAAGAGCCAGATCACCTTCCGCTATGAAGACAATCAGATAGCTGGTATCGACGCTGTTGTTCTGTCTACACAGCATGATCCGGATATCGACCAGCAGCACCTGCATGAAGCCGTGATGGAAAACATCATCAAACCGGTTCTGCCTGAAAACTGGTTGCACAGGGATACCCAGTTCCACATCAATCCGACTGGCCAGTTCATTATTGGAGGCCCCCTCGGTGACTGCGGACTGACCGGACGCAAGATCATCGTAGATACCTATGGAGGGGCTGCCCACCATGGTGGCGGCGCCTTCTCCGGCAAGGACCCGTCCAAGGTTGACCGTTCAGCGGCTTATGCTGGACGCTACGTGGCCAAGAATATCGTCGCCGCCGGCCTTGCTGATAAATGCGAGATCCAGGTCTCATATGCCATTGGCGTCGCAGAGCCCACTTCCATCAGCATCAACACTTTTGGCACCAACAATGTTGATGATGCCCTGATCATCAAACTGGTTCGTGAACACTTCGACCTGCGTCCCTATGGCATCGTCAAGATGCTTGACCTGGTTCGCCCGATCTACCGCAAGACGGCCGCCTATGGCCACTTCGGTAGAGAAGAGCCTGAGTTCACCTGGGAAGCGACTGATAAGGCTGAACTTCTGAGGGATGCCGCGGGTCTGTAAAAACCTGCGGAGGCTGGAAAAAAATTCAGCTTCCGCTATAGTTCTCACCCATAACTGCTCTACCTGAGGAGCGCTGCAGCGGTATTCCGTCAGGCTCAGGCAAGACAGTTAGCAATACAAAACGGCGCTCATTCATCTTTTAATTAAGGAGAATGAACCATGAGCGCAGCTCCCTCTGAATTTACCGATTATAAAATTGCCGATATCTCCCTGGCCGAATGGGGCCGTAAGGAGATTGCCATTGCCGAAACTGAAATGCCCGGCCTGATGGCCCTACGTGAGGAGTACGGCGACTCGAAACCCCTGGCTGGCGCCCGCATTTCAGGCAGCCTGCACATGACCATTCAGACTGCCGTACTGATCGAGACCCTGGTTGCCCTGGGCGCCGAAGTACGCTGGGCCTCCTGCAACATCTTCTCTACCCAGGATCATGCCGCTGCTGCCATTGCCGCAGATGGTATTCCAGTCTTTGCCTGGAAGGGTGAAACCATCGAGGAATACTGGTGGTGCACCGAGCAGATGATGACCTGGCCTGATGGTGGCGAGCCCAACATGATTCTTGACGATGGCGGCGATGCAACACTGCTGCTGCACAAGGGCGTTGAATTCGAGAAGGCCGGTGCCGTCCCTGATGCAAAGCCTGGCGACAACGAAGAATGGGTTGCCATTCTTGATGTACTGCGCCGCAACCTGCCCAAGGACGGCAGCAAATGGCAGCGCATGGCTGAAAGCGTCAAGGGTGTTACCGAAGAAACTACTACCGGTGTACACCGCCTGTACCAGATGCAGGCAAGCGGTGAGCTGCTGTTCCCTGCCATGAACGTCAATGACTCTGTTACAAAAAGCAAATTCGATAACCTGTATGGCTGCCGCGAATCACTGCTTGACGGCATTAAACGCGCAACCGACGTCATGATCGCCGGAAAGATCTGCGTTGTTCTTGGTTATGGCGATGTTGGCAAGGGCTGCGCCCAGGCATTCCGCGGCATGGGTGCCACCGTATGGGTAACCGAAATCGATCCAATCTGCGCCCTGCAGGCGTCGATGGAAGGCTACCGCGTGGTAGAAATGGATGACATTGCGGGTCAGGGCGATATCTTCGTCACCACCACCGGTAACGTTAACGTTATTGACCACGACCACATGGCCGCCATGAAGGACGAGGCCATTGTTTGCAACATCGGTCACTTTGACTCTGAGATCAATATTGCCTCGCTGGAGAAGTATCAGTGGGAAGAGATCAAGCCTCAGGTTGACCATGTCATCTTCCCTGACGGCAAACGCATCATTGTTCTGGCCAAGGGGCGCCTGGTAAACCTCGGTTGCGCTACCGGTCACCCCAGCTTCGTCATGTCTGCCTCTTTCACCAACCAGGTCATGGCACAGATCGAGTTCTTTACCAGGGGCGAAGAATACGAAAACCAGGTCTATGTATTGCCCAAACACCTGGATGAGAAGGTTGCCAGACTGCACCTTGGCAAGATCGGCGTAAACCTGACCACCCTGACCCAGGAACAGGCCGACTACATCAACGTACCGGTTGAAGGCCCTTACAAGCCTGACCACTACCGTTACTAATCCGACCCGGAGCATAGCCCCGGCCTTGTGCCGGGGCACCTTAAGATCATGAGAAAAGAAGACCTTACGCTAAGCTTCGAGTTTTTCCCCACCAAGACCGAGGAAGGACTGGAAAAGCTACTTACGGTCCAGAATGAACTGGCACCTTTAAATCCCGAGTTCTGCTCTGTTACCTTTGGTGCCGGAGGCACCACCCAGGACCGCACGATCGAGACAGTGATGCGCCTCAAGGCAAACAACGACATGGACTGTGCCCCGCACCTGTCCTGTATAGGTGCATCACGTGAAAGTATTTCCAAGCTGATTAATTTCTATAAAGACAATGGCATATCTCGCCTGGTTGCCCTGCGCGGGGATATCCCTTCAGGAATGCGCGATCATGGCGACTTCAGTTATGCCAATGAACTGGTTAGCTTTATTCGTGAAGAAACCGGCGATTACTTCCACCTGGAAGTCGCAGCCTATCCCGAGTTCCACCCGCAGGCAGCTTCAGCCAGCACAGATCTGCAGAACTTTAAACGCAAGGTAGAAGCCGGCGCAGACTCGGCCATTACGCAGTATTTCTTTAATCCTGACGCCTATTTCAGCTTCGTCGACAGCTGTAACGATATGGGTCTTGAACTGCCCATAATCCCAGGCATCATGCCCATAAATAACTATGTGCAACTTGCGCGCTTCTCTGATGCCTGTGGTGCTGAGATTCCACGCTGGATCCGTAAGCGTCTTGAGTCTTATGGTGATGACCTGGACTCCATACGAAGCTTTGGCCTCGATGTTGTCACCAACCTGTGCGATAAACTTCTGGAGGGCGGCGTCCCCGGGTTGCATTTCTACACCATGAACCAGTCCAGAACCACCGCATCAATCTGTAAAAATCTTTCACTGATGCCCTGACCCATGCGGCTGAACCGTGTCTTTCATAATGGCAGTCTGACTGTTGGTGGCGAGACAGCCCTGGATAAGGACAATGCGCGACATCTGGCCACGGTCCTGCGCCTGAAGCAGGGGCAGGAGATTATCCTGTTCAATGGCCAGGGCGGCGAATACAAAGCCAGCATTTTAGAGGCCTATAAAGGCCGCATGTCAGTACGCATTTCGGAATACCTTGATACCGACCGAGAATCGAACCTTCGCATTATTCTGGCTCAGGGCATCGCTAAGACACAACGCATGGACTACAGCCTGCAAAAGGCTGTTGAACTAGGTATCACTGACATCTACCCGGTACAAACTGACCGCGGTAACACTCCACTCAAGGCATCGGTTATCGAAAAGAAGCAGGCCCATTGGCAGGGCATCATCCAGAACGCCGCGGAACAATCAGGCCGCACCATCCTGCCCGCACTGAAAAAGGCCTGCCCCCTGAATGAATACCTGAATGCTGCCCCTGCCTCGGCAATGAAACTGGTGCTCGATCCACTGGCCAAAAACAGTTTTCAAGAAATTGAACGTCCCGACGACGAGGTGCACATCCTGGTCGGCCCGGAAGGCGGGTTAAGTGAAGACGAAATCAGCCAGGCAATAGCTGCAGGTTTTACCGGGGTGAAAATGGGACCAAGAATACTCCGAACCGAGACTGCAAGCAGTGCCGCCATCACAATAGTACAAACGCTTTGGGGTGATCTCGGAAATTAAGCGCTACAGTCGCTGCAGTTGTTCACTAATCTGCTGTTCGATATAGGGAGCATTCAGCATGACGGCTTCCTCCCCCTCGGCCAGCACGTTCATGGCCACGGCCATACAGGCAGAGTCCTGAGATCCACCTTTAAGCAGATTACCATCATGCAGGCGCAAGGGATGCGGGATACCACTCACTTCAACGGCAAAATAATTCAGGCCAGGAAGCCTCTCGACTGCATAGAGAACGATAAAGCGACTATCTTTGCTGACTTGTGCAGCATCACGTCCACACAACTGCTCCAGAGAAATTACGGGGATTTGCTGGCCACGCCAGTTAATCGTGCCACGCAGCCAGTGTGCACCACCTTCCAGCGGCTTGGTCTCCTCCCTGGAAATCACTTCGGCAAGACCGCTCTGAGGCACGACCATTTTCTGACCCGCCAGGGGAATAATCAGGCTGTTAATTTCGGGTTGAGTTGCTGCCATGTGTCTTTCTTGTTCCTGTCACGCCGGGTCTAAACTGCCTTGCCGGCCTTTTCCTGCTCCAGCAGTTTGTTAATTTCCTCAAGCAGCTCAGATTCCTGGTAAGGCTTACCCAGATACTGGTTAACACCAATATCCATGGCACGCTGCCTGTGTTTCTCACCGGTACGGGAAGTAATCATAATGATTGGGATGCCCTGAAGACGACTGTCATTACGAATATAGGTAGCAAGTTCGTAACCATCCATGCGCGGCATCTCGATATCCAGAAGCATCAGATCCGGGATCTCGTCCTGCAATGTTGAAACCGCATCAACACCGTCTTTTGCTGTCATGACCTGGAAGTTATTACGCTCCAGCATACGCGAGGTAACCTTGCGGATGGTGATCGAATCATCTACCACCATAACCTTGGGCAATATAATCTCTTCGGCAACTTCTCCCTCTTCCCTGGGTGCAGAGTAAACCAGTTTGATACCGGTACTCATACGAACCAGTGTCGGAATATCAAGGATCAGAACGACACGACCATCACCCAGGATGGTAGCCCCGGAAATACCGCGTACCTTGCTGATCTGAGGGCCAACCGATTTCACTACAACCTCGCGGCTACCCAGCAGACCTTCAACCTGAAGTGCCAGTCGGTGACCACCAGAATGCACTAACAGGACTGGATACATGATGCCTGGATCACCCTGAGTATTGCCTGAACCACCCAGCAGGGTGTTCAGATGTTTCAGCTCATAGTCATAAGCCGCATATTCAATGACAGGGTTCTTTTCGTCATAGCGTGTGGCAAGCTCACCGGCAGGCATACGTACAATACCTTCAATGCTGCTCAGTGGAACTGCGAAGATATCTTCACCGGTCTGCACCATCAGTGCCTGGTTAATAGCGAGCGTGAATGGCAGGTTAATCTTAAATGTTGTGCCCTTGCCCTGACTGGAGTCTATCTGTAGCACACCACCCAGCTGCTTGATCTCGTTATTCACCACGTCCATACCGACGCCACGACCAGCAATCTGACTTACTTCGCTGGCCGTACTGAAACCGGATTCAAGAATCAGCTGCATGGCATCCTGATCGGACAGGTCATCGCTATCAGAAATCATACCCAGGGTACGCGCCTTGGCTCGCACCTTATCCAGGTTTATGCCAGCACCATCATCAGTGCATTCAATCAGGATCTCCGAACCTTCCCTACTCACGGCAATCTGTAGTTTGCCCGTTTCCGGCTTGCCCTTACTGACACGCTCTTCAGGTAATTCAATACCATGCGAAATCGAGTTTCGGATCATATGCTCAAGTGGAGCTACCATATGATCCAGAACCGAACGGTCCAGATCACTGTTTTCACCTATGATTTCCAGGTCAACCTTCTTCTTCAGTTCACTGGCTGTCTGACGAACAATGCGACGTAACCTTGGGCCAATTCCACTGAACTGAACCATGCGCGTACGCATCAGGCCTTCCTGCAGCTCCGTACTGACACGAGACTGCTGCAGCAGCAGGGTTTCTGTATCACGGACCTGCTCTACCAGCAGCTCCTGGATACTCAGGAGGTCATTAACGGACTCGGCAAGCGCCCGTGAAAGCTGCTGAATACCTGAATACTTATCCATCTCCAGGGGGTCGAATCCAGCATCTTCTTCGTCGATTTCACCCTTGGCAAGATCCTGTTCAAAGTTATGCAGAATCTGGGCCTCGGTCTCGAGCTCCAGCTTACGCAGCTGCTCACGCAGACGACTTACCGTCTGGTCAAATTCATTGAGGTTGTAACCAAAGCTATTGACCTGCTGCTCAAGACGGGAGTGATAGATGCTCACCTCACCCGCAAAGTTCACCAGGTTGTCCAGCAGATCAGAACGAACCCTGACAACTTCCTGGCTGGCCTGCTTGCCGCCTTTTTCCCTGGCGTCTTTTTCAGCTGCTTTTGGCTGGGGAGCGGCCTGCTCTGATTCTGGCTCTGCCTGAATCTCCGGTGCAGCCACAGGCTCTTCTACAACCGTTTCTACTGCCATCGCCTCTTCGACAGGCTTTTCCTGAAACGGCTCTGTCTCTGGGACCTCTTCGACCTGCGGCACTTCTGGCTCAGACTCTATGACTGTCTCGGCCCCCGCCTCTTCAACGGGCTCTGCCGGAGCGGCCTCGGCAACCGGCATGCCTGTACGCATACTGTCCAGCGTGCGCACTAATTCAGGAGCAGGATATACAGGCTCCTGCCTGCCGGCCTGATCCACCATCTCACTGAGACGGTCCATCGACTGGTTAAGGGCACCGAAAATAGCATCGGAAAGCTGAACCTCTCCTTCGGCTGCCTTGATAATCAACGACTCTACTGCGTGGCTCAGATCACCAATATTTCGGAAACCGGCCATGCGCGCACCACCCTTTAGGGTATGCAACTGGCGCTGGATCTCATTAATGGCATCCCTGTCACCATAATCATCACTCCACTGTCGCAGCGTGCCATCACTCTCATCAAGAATTTCCTGGGCCTCTTCCAGGAATATCTCGACCAGGTCCATATCCTGCTCGCCTACAACATCAGGCTCACCTACTTCTTCGACGGCCTCAGTTGCTGCTACTTCTTCAGACGGCGGCGCTTCAATCCCTTCCAGGATTGCCATGGTCTCTGTGGGGGAGCCTTCGGTTTCAGCCCGACGCTCGACCTCCTCATACAGCGCCTCTCCAACCTGCTTGAGCTCAGTATGATCCGGTATTGTCATCATCGGATCGGCCAGACACAGGAGCACCTGTTCTATGTGACCAATGGTGTCTTTCAGATGAGGAAGAATACCTAAAGGCAGATCCTCTTCCAGGTCAGACATGGTTTTTACATATTTTTCAAACGGGCCACAGACCTCAAAAATCTCTGGCACATCTGCGGTTCTGGAACTGCCATTCAGGGTATGCAGGGCGCGTATCAGTTCATGGCTGGCAGGAATCTGGCTCTGGCTTTCGCTGGCATCGGCATGGATTCGATTCAGAGTATCCAGGTGTTCACGAGCCTCTGTCGTGAATATATCTAGAAGAACGGGATCTAAGCGGGGCTCGGCCTCACCCAGAACCGCAGCAACAACTGTCGGGGCTTCTCCTTCCTCTTCATCTGCCTGCCAGTCTGCAGGCAGCGTCATGGTATCTGTCGAAAGAACGATATCCTCTTCAACAGTCTGCTCTTCGACAATCTCTTCTGTCTCATCGAGAGGAATCAGCTCATCTTCTGCACCAGCCATGGCCTCGGCAACTGAGATTTCAGGCGCACCAACAACAACGGTCGGAACCTCATCCTCTTCTTCAACTTCCTGGACAGTAATACTGGCTGCAGCGGCCTCTTCTTCCTCGATCTCCTTGTTGATGTCTTCAGCCCAGGATTCGTCTACCTCACCAGGCTCCTCGGCCTGGCCTTCAGGCTTTTTTCCGAAATCCCCCTTTGCGATCGCATGCGCTTTAGCCATCAGGTGGAAGACATCAATTTCGGGCTGACCTTCTTCCGTGATTTGTTTTACCAGCCCCTCCAGGCCGACAATTGATTCGTCCAGGGCCTGATGTACGTGCTCATCAACGCGAATCGTGTGATCGATAACGCGATTCAGCATGCTTTCAAAAGCCCAGGCAAACTCACCCAGCAACTGGGCGCCAACAAGGCGGCCGCTACCTTTCAGGGTGTGATAGGAACGCCTGATAGTTGTCAGTGCTTCTTCATCAGAAGAATTGTTTTTCCAGCGAGGCAGAAACTCCTTGATCCGATCGATTTCCTCTTCGGCCTCTTCAAGGAAGATTTCAAGGATTTCGTCATCCATCTCACCGACAATAGGTTCGAGATCCTTGAATTCGCCACCGGTAAGCTTGTCTTCAGCAGCCTCTGGCTCATCTTCGACAACAGTAACGGTTTCCCTGGTCTCACCAAAATCAGGCATGGCGATCTGAACCGTTTCAGAGGCCTCTTCTTCGACTGGCTCTTCAGTCTCGGGGACTTCAAGACTTAGTTCGTCAACAACCTCTGGTTCAGCCGTTTCAGCTGGCTCCTCAGCCTTTTCAACCTCGTCAAGGAATCCCATATCCATGACCATGGTTGGAGCAATTTCTTCTTCAGCCTCAGCCTCGGTAAGCTCAGTATCAGCTTCAAACTCATCGGGAAGGCCAAACTCGAGCACCTCGGTTTCTTCTACTTCTGCATCGATAGGTTCGGGCTTTTCCAGCTCTTCGGTGGGCTGAAGCTCCATAACCTGTGTTGCATCAATCTCGGCAACTTCTTCCAATGCTGGCTCATCGGGGAGACCAATCTCAAGTACTTCAGTCGCATCCTCCCCGGCTTCTGCGGCAAAACTATCGAAATCTATCGACTCACCCAGCTCAGACTCTTCGGGCAACTCATCGATATCTGGAATATTAATTTCTTCTGTTTGCGCTTCTTCAAGTGACTCGGGGGAAGGTTGTTCAAGAACCTCGGTCTCTTCAAGCTCAGCCAGTTCAGGGAAGTCTGACAGTGAAGGCGCAGACTCTTCAGGCTCTTCTGCAGCTTCCGTTTCCTCGGGGATTGCCCCGGCCGGATAACCTAAAGCAGCAACACTCTTCTCGCCAAACTGCAGGATATCGAGATGATCACCTCGGTTCTCATTCAGTGACTCGAGATACATCTCAACAGAGGTAATCGCATCGGCGAGCGCCTCAAGATTACCTGAGCCAGGGATCTTCATCGTGCTCAGTACTTCACGATTGATGTAGGCCTGAATGGACTCGAGCACAAGAACCAGGCGTTCCATGGGCAACATGGAAACAGCACCCTTAACGCTCTCAAGCATTTCCGGCACTTCGTTCAGGTGCTCTGACTGCGCCGGATCAGAAATAAACTCCAGGATGGCTTCCTTGGAACGATTCATTTCTGTCAGAATTTCTCGGATTACGGCATTGAGCAGATCACGGTAATCCGGCTCTGGCATCGCACCTTCTTCCGGTGGTGCCGCGGCCTCAACCTCTTCGATATCTGCGGTTACCCCGCGATTCTCGATAAAGTTATTCAGTACAGTTTCAACCGAGAGAATCATACCCGCCACATCCAGCAGGCCATCCTCAGAAATTGCATCCGCGCCTGAGGCCATATCACGGATACGGTTCTCATCTTCAAGCACAATTGAGCGTGCCTGCCCCAGCCCCAGCATGGTCAGAGTGTCTGCAACCTTGCGCAGTCTGTCCGCCAGGGGCTCAAGCTCTTCGGGCACCTTATTATCTGCGTGGATAAAGATCTCAAGACTATCCTTGATCTCGTTCAGGTCTTCACGAATACCTGTGGCTACCGTCTCAAGGATCTCAAAGTTCAGGCCACCCATCTGGCCTTCTGATACTTCAAGGTCCTGACCTGTTGGCAACAGATCACTTAGCTTGAAGGCCTTCTTAACCTCTTTAATCTGATCACTAACAGTCTCAGAAGTCGCAATGTAGTAAAGGAGGTTCTTGACCAGATCATCGGGAATGGCCTTGATCAGGGCCTCTTCACCTGAATCAATAAGCAACTTGATCTGACGATCGACCTGGCCCAGCACCTGCTTGGTTGATACGCCGGATTCCACGCCATCGAGATAAAGGGATTCAGCCAGCGCCTCTGAAATCCACCAGAGCCTGCGGGCCTTTTCAGATGAAGAAACACGACGCAGACGTTCCAGCACCGCATGCATGGTCTTCAGCGACTTTTTCACATCGCGATCACGGAACCAGCCCAGCAGTGCCAGCTGGTAACTATGCCTTAGTCCGCGGGCAAGTTTCTGGATCTCTGCTTCGGTACGCTGCGCTTCTGCCTCTGCAACAGCCGGACCTTCATCATGTGTATCCAGGTCGGGGAAAAACAGGACATTTTCAGACAGCAGGGGCACGCCACGCGCGGCACGCAGATCGTTCATCAGCGGCAACAGGACAATCGGTATATCCTTGTTGCCTGCCTGAATATGCTCTAGATAATCAGGGAGCTGGATGATAGCCCGTATCAGCGCCTCGTAGGCATCATCTTTATTCTTAACACTACCATTAGTTATCGCCTGAACCAGCTCAGACATTTCCTCTGCAAGCATGGCAGCGCCGAACAGCTCCACCATCTGCAGGGTGCCCTGTGCCTGACGAATGTGTGCGCCACACTCCTCCAGGCGACCCTGCTGCTCAGGATCTTCAATATAGGCTTCAAGAGCGACCCGTGCCTCGTTGAGCACGGCATCCAGCTCTTTCTTCACCCATCCCAGGGCATTGTATTCAATGGTATCGTCCTGCTTCATATCACACCTTGGTGGCAGGTTTTCTTATAGGGCTCAGGCTTGCAACCACTATCAGGATGCCTGGGCCTTAACTGGATCTATCTGTTGTGTCTCATCCATGGCCTGCTCGGCATCTTCGGGACTCATAATCATGGTCTCGATGGACTCGTCACCAGGCAGCTTAAAGCCAGATACCGACTTCTGAAGCTCGGTCGCCAGATCCGACAGGTTACCGATCGAGGCTGCTACCTCGTTGGTACCATCAGAAGTCTGCATGGTGATTTCCTGGATGACGTTCATAGTGTTGGTCACACTGACCGACACCGCGGTCTGCTGACGTGCCGACTGAGAGATCGACTGGATAAGTTCTGCAAGCTGATGCGATACACCCTCGATTTCATCAAGTGCGTCACCCGCATCGAGCGCCAGCTTGGCTCCGGCCACAACGTTCGCGGTAGACTGTTCCATCGAGATAACCGCTTCGTTGGTATCCGCCTGGATCGTTTTAACCAGGGCTTCGATCTGCTTGGTTGCGTTAACCGAACGTTCCGCAAGGCGCTGAACTTCGTCCGCAACAACCGCGAAGCCTCGACCCGCTTCACCAGCGGCCGATGCCTGGATCGCAGCGTTAAGTGCGAGGATGTTGGTCTGGTCGGCGATGTCATCGATCAGACTTACGATATCTCCGATCTCCTGTGACGATTCACCGAGTCGTTTGATACGTTTCGATGTTTCCTGAATCTGTTCACGGATGGTATCCATACCATCAATAGTCAGACGTACTGTTTCCGCACCCTTACGAGACAGATCCACCGATTTCTGTGCAACGTCTGCAGAGGTCGCGGCGTTCTTCGATACCTGTTCGATCGAGTCGGCCATATCCGTGATCGCCGCCGAGGCCGAAGCAATCTCTCGGGCCTGGTGGTTCGACGCATCGGCAAGATTCATCGCCGTAGACTGTGTTTTCGCCGCAGCTTCAGTGACTCGCTCAGAGGTCTGGTTAATCGTGGCAACCAGGGTACGCAGGGCGTCAATCGCATAGTTAACCGAGTCAGCGATCGCCCCGGTAATATCTTCGGTTACCGTTGCGTGGGCAGTCAGGTCACCTTCCGCAAGGTTTGCCATTTCATCCAGCAGCCTCAGGATCGCACGCTGGTTACGACGGTTCTGCTCGGTGGTAACCGCCAGACTGTTACGGGTATCGCGATACAGTGCGTAACCCAGAGCCATCATGAGCACCACAGCGACTACGCCAGACAGGGCGCCGACAATCTGCCAGATAACCAGGCGTTTGTTGTAGTCAATGAAGCCCTGCTCCAGATCGGTCGCTTTCTTTAGAACCTGGGCACTGATCTTTTCAGCGTTGTTGGCTGCATCCTTGATTTCAAACAGCTGAGGAGATGCCTCCAGGATTGAACCAACAAGGTCAGAAACGGTTCGGAACAGCATCGCGACCTCACGCAGCTTGTTGACCGCTTCTTCGTTTCGTACCTGCTTGATGCCCTCGTCTTCATCACCGGCGATCATGCCTTCTAGGACTCGACCAAACAGGGCCGCGTCACGACCGAAACGATCCGCCGCCGTGGCAGCACCCTCACCACCCGCAAGTACGCGGTTAAGGTTGTTCTCAATTCGCTGGGTAAGCATGAGCTGGCGTGAAGCGATATAGACCTGCTGGGGATCGGCATTGGTCTTTACAAAAATACCGACAACCTCATCCGAGAAAGCCAGCAGCTGAGGAATAAATTCATTGATATAGGTTACGTATTCGTTTACTTCGGAGATCGGCTCCTGACCATTCAGGATCGCGTTGATCTGCTTGCGATACTTTCTCCACTCCGCGGAGACCGCATCGAG
This sequence comes from uncultured Ectothiorhodospiraceae bacterium, assembly GCA_964641615.1. Lineage (GTDB taxonomy): Bacteria > Pseudomonadota > Gammaproteobacteria > J044 > J044 > JANTGN01. The sequence goes on from CAZXNH010000002.1 coordinate 36,008, forward strand.
CTCACCCTGAAGAGATGCAGGGGCAGCTGGGAGGCCCGTTTCAGGGTTACCTTCCTGCATCTTCTGCAAGGTTTTATCGAAGTCGTCGCGCAGTTTTCTCAGGAAGACAAAAGCCTGTTCCTTACCGCTTGCAGCCTCAATCGAGTAGGTGGCAAGTCGCTGTGACAACAGCCTCTGCTCTGCCGCCAGGGCAATAAATTCCTTGTCGTAGTTATCCTGGATGGTGCTGTATACAAACGAGCCAATCATCACAAGAATAAACAGGACCAACAAAGCACTTAACGTAACAATCAGCTTGTTGGTACCCTGCTTAATACTAGAAGCAAGTGCACTCATGGTTTATCTCCCAACCCTTTATTTGTTCTAACCTTTGGTTATTAATCTTTATCTACTGTCTAAACAGCAACATCCATAAATGCCTCGCTATCCACCAGACGAGACATACTAAATACAGGAATATTCTTTCCTACACGCTTATAGGAATACTCAATAAATGGTGCGATATGCTGATCGACGGATGCAGGGAGCTCAGCCTCTTTTTCATCCACCCAGAAATGTCGCATACCCAGAACATTTTCTATTACGAGCCCAACGAAAACCTCGCCCAGCTCGATGACCAGCAATCGTTTGCTTGTTCCCGTGGCGGTCACGCTGTCATCGCCATAGATAAACTTTTCCATATCGATAACAGGCAACAACATACCGCGCATATTTGCCATGCCCAGCACCCAGGGTCTGACACCCGGGATGCGCGTGATGGGGGGAATCGAAACAATTTCAGAAATCTCGCCCATCGATGTCAGCAGCTCTTTTCCATGCAGGGCAAACTCAACCCCGGTCCACTCTTCCCTGGTATCCACATCAACAGGGAGACCGGCCGCATTGGTGCGGCACTTACTATCCATCTGTGCCAGAAGGACGTAAGGGTTGTCGAGTGCTGAAGTGGCTGCAGACATCAGTCTTTAACCCAGGATTGCCTTAATACGTGCAAGGAGGTCTGCTTCCTTGGCTGGCTTAACGATGTAATCCTTCGCGCCCTGACGCATTGCCCAGACCTTGTCTGTCTCCTGGTCTTTCGTAGTAACCACAATAACGGGGATGTTTGCGGTCTCAGGTTGATTACCCAGCTGGCGGGTTGCCTGAAAACCGTTCAGGCCAGGCATAACTACATCCATAAGGATCAGGTCAGGTTTAAGCTCCTTGGCTCTCTCCACACCTTCTTCGCCACTCTGGGCTGTATTAACCTCATGACCATGCTTTTCCAGCATGGTCTTGAACACATGGATTTCAGTAGGCGAATCATCAACGACTAGGATGCTTGCCATTTATTCCTCTCCTGGTAATTTTTTATCAAATTGATGTATGAGACTTGTTTATGCTCAGTGGCTGGCATAGGCCTGGATTGCCCCGAGCAAATCATCTTTTGTAAAGGGTTTGGTCAGATACTGTTCCGACCCAACGATACGGCCACGCGCCTTGTCAAAAATACTGTCCTTACTGGAAAGCATAATGACCGGAGTATTCTTGAAACTCTTATTGTGTTTGATTAACGCGCAGGTCTGATAACCATCCAGACGCGGCATCATGATGTCGACGAAAATGATGTCTGGCTTGTGTTCAGCGATTTTTGCAAGGGCCTCGAAACCATCCGTTGCTGTTACGACGTCATAGCCCTGCTTTTTCAACAGGTTTTCAGCTGTACGGCGGATGGTCTTACTGTCATCGATTACCATGACTTTAAAACCGTCTGTTCCCCCTCCAGTCGCCGTTCCGTTTTCTTCTAATTCGCTCACTGGGCACCCTATATACTGGTTTTATGGCTGACTGCTTGGAATTTAACCCATGACTATTGATTTCGCAAATAAATCATTACGGGAAAAGCAGTTAGGTTAATTTTGTTATGTTACTTCTTAAATATTAGCGCATGCTTAAATACTACTTATTCACCCCTTCAGCACCGTCACAAAATACTCGATGCCTGCATGCGATCACTTGTATTTTTCGGATATTAATCGCATTTTGAACCTCACAGCAATGGCCTAAAGGTCCACTCAGGCCCAGAAAACCTGCCCGGAGCCAGGAATGAACATAAATATCGGTATCGTGATGGATCCCGTTGAGTCCATCAAACCTGCAAAAGACACCAGCCTGGCCATGCTGCTGGAGGCACAGCGCCGTGGCTGGCACATTCATTACATGCAACAGCAGGATCTCTACGTCAGGGACGGCAAGGCCTGGGCCAGTTGCTGCAGGCTTACCGTACATAATGCCCTGGAGAACTGGTTCGAACTGGGCGAACGCAGGGAGATCTGCCTCAGCGAGTTACAGGTGATCCTGATGCGTAAGGACCCGCCCTTCAACATGGAATACATCTATTCCACCTATGCCCTGGAGCTTGCTGAACAGGCTGGCACACTGGTCGTGAACCAACCAGGCAGTCTGCGGGAGGTGAATGAAAAGTTCTTCACCAGCCGTTTCCCGGAGTGCAGCCCCGAAACGCTGATATCTCGCGACATGGGCAGACTCAGAAACTTTGCCCACGAACTGGGCGACATCATCGTCAAACCACTGGACGGCATGGGTGGCGCTTCCATTTTTCGTATCCAGAAGGATGATCCCAACACCTCGGTAATCCTCGAAACCATCACGGAGTACGGCACCCGCACCGTCATAGCCCAGCGTTTCCTGCCCGAATACAAACAGGGTGATAAACGCATACTCCTGATCGATGGTGAGGCCATACCCTATGCCCTGGCACGCATCCCGGCCGAAGGTGAAACCCGCGCCAACCTCGCTGCCGGTGGTACCGGTCAGGGGGTGCCTCTGACTGAACGCGACCAGTGGATTGCCGACCAGGTTGGACCAGTAATGAAGGAAATGGGCCTGTTGTTTGTCGGCCTGGACGTGATAGGGGACTATCTGACCGAAATTAATGTCACCAGCCCAACCTGCGTGAGGGAGCTGGATGAACAGTTTGGACTCAACATTAGCGGCCTGCTGATGGATGCCATCGAAACCCGGCTCCAGACATGATGCGGTTCACAAACACCTGCAACGCACTGGTATTCGGCTGGCCTGCCGGTACAATAGCAGCACTTCGATGCAAGACATGATATGACCGCCAACAGCATGACCGCGACGATCTCGCCGCAACCTGACATCACTCCCAGCGACCGGCTGACGATGACGCTTTTCATAGCGACCATCATTCATGGCATTCTCATTCTGGGCATCGGCTTCTCTTCAGAACTGGGCCTGGATAAGCTTCGCACCCCACCAGCCATCAATATCATCCTGGTTCAGACCGAATCTGCGAAGGCCCCGGACGAGGCTGAGTTTCTGGCTCAGGCCAACCAGGAGGCCAGCGGCAGCAGCGATGACAAGGGCCGCCCCAGCAGCCCGGTCACCTCCATGGATCCGCGCCCTAATACCGGGCAGGCGCCTGTTCAGCTTCGATCCGCCGCCCCCCATGAACAGCAGGACGACGAAACCAAAGTCCTTAAACAGCAGCAGTCAGAGCAAAAAGTCGCCGACAAAAAGGTCACGGAAACCAAGAAACCGGACAGGAAATATTCCGGCCAGCAACTTATCGACCGTAGCCTGGAAATTGCGCGCCTGACCTCGGAGCTGAGCGCCCAGGAAGAACGTTACGCAAAACGTCCACGCGTTCGTTTTATCGAGGCAGTCGGCGCCAAAAGCGTGGTAGAGGCCAGCTACATCGATTCCTGGGTGCGCAAGGTCGAACGTATCGGCAACCTGAACTATCCTGACGAAGCCAGTCGCAACAAGCTCAGCGGAAAACTCATTCTGCATGTGCGCATCAATCAGGAAGGCGAGGTGCTGGGCATCGAGGTGGCACAAAGCTCCGGCAAACAGATACTGGATGATGCGGCCAAGCGTATTGTGGAACTTTCCGCACCTTTCTCGGCCTTTCCGAACGACATGCGCCAGGCCTATGATCATCTGATGATTACACGCACCTGGGTCTTCCACAGCAACCGGAGCCTGACAACGGAATAATGGCCAGAGCAAATGACTGATCTCAGCAACTTCACCAACCACTTCCTGATCGCCATGCCGACGCTGGAAGACATCAATTTCTCCGGCACCGTCACCCTGATCTGCGAGCACAATGAAGAAGGCGCCATGGGCATTGTCATCAATCGCCCGACCGACTTCGCCCTGGGTGAACTGCTACAGCAACTGGAAATGATTGAAGACGCTGATATGTATAGCGACACCGTCGTCTACCGCGGTGGCCCGGTCCAGGAAGAACACGGCTTCATCCTGCATCAGCCCATCGGCGACTGGCAGCACAGCCTGACGATTGCCGATGACCTGGCACTGACTACATCCAGAGACATCCTGCAGGCTATAGCAGGTGACCAGGGACCGGAACGCAAACTTATCGCACTGGGCTATGCCGGCTGGGGCGCCGGCCAGCTGGAACAGGAAATCAGCGCAAATGCCTGGCTGACCACGCCAGCCGATACCACGATACTGTTTGATACGCCGGTTGAGGAACGCTGGGCAGCCGCTGCCGGAAAACTCGGCATCGACCTGAACCTGCTGTCTTCAGAGACAGGTCATGCCTGAGGCCGGACGCGTCCTCGGCTTTGACTACGGCGAACAACGCATAGGCGTAGCAGTTGGACAACAACTGACTGGCACCGCCACACCGCTGACAACCCTGAATAGCAGGGACAGGAAACCGGACTGGGACGGCATATCGGCCCTGATCGATGAATGGCAACCTGAGGCGCTTGTTGTCGGCATGCCTTATCATCTTGATGGCAGCGCCAGCGATATGGGCGAACGGATTAACAGGTTCTGTCGGCAACTGCACGGGCGCTACGGGCTACCTGTACACCAGGTCGATGAACGCCTGAGTTCAGCCGAGGCGGAGCAGCACCTCAAGCTGCAACGCCAGCAGGGGCGACGTAAAAAAATTAATAAACAGGAAATTGATCAGCTTGCAGCGGCAGTACAGCTGGAGAGCTGGCTCTCAGGGATACAACATGACTGAAAGCGTCAACGAACTTCTCGACAAGATGACCCGGGACTGCCAGTCCTGGTTTGCTGATAACGGCATCGACAATCCGCAGATCATCGGCATACACACCGGCGGCGCCTGGGTTGCCGAGGCCCTCAGAAAACGCCTCGGCATCGAGTCCCCTGCAGGCACCCTCAACATCACCTTCTACCGTGATGACTACAGCCGCATAGGCCTGCACCCGCAGGTCAGTCCATCTGATATCCCCTTCGATATTGAAGGGCAGCACCTGCTGCTGGTCGATGACGTGCTCTACACCGGTCGAACCATACGCGCAGCCCTGAACGAGATCTTTGACTACGGGCGCCCGGCCAGTGTCACACTGGCTGTCATGATCGAACGCGACGGCCGCGAGCTACCGGTTGCGGCCCAGATCATTGGCACCCGACTGGCGCTTGAGAGCAATCAGCAGGTCAAGGTCATCGGGCCTGATCCGCTCGAATACAACATTGAAACCAGGGAGGCCAGTGTATGACGTTAACGCAGCATCAGGCAGGCCCCTTACCGGCCAGGCTTCAACTCAGGGAGGATGGCAGCCTGCGCCACTTCCTCAGCATCGAGGGACTACCCCGGCAGACCCTGATCGACATCCTCGACACGGCCGAATCTTTTGTCAGCGTGCATGCCCAGTCTGTTAAAAAGGTTCCACTGCTACGCGGCAAGACCGTCGTCAATCTCTTCTTCGAACCCAGCACAAGAACCCGCACTACCTTCGAACTCGCAGCCAAACGTCTGTCAGCTGATGTACTCAATCTCAACATCGCTACCTCGGCCACGACCAAGGGTGAGAGCCTGCTGGATACCCTGCGCAATATAGAGGCTATGTTCTGCGACATGTTCATAGTGCGCCATGCTGACAGCGGCGCGGCCCACTTCATTGCCCGCCACGTGGCACCGCATATCGCTGTGCTAAATGCCGGCGATGGTCAGCACGCCCACCCTACCCAGGGCATGCTCGATGTATTCACTATTCGCAAACACAAGGGCGACTTCACCAGGCTCAAGGTCGCGATAGTTGGCGACATCCTCCACTCACGCGTCGCCCGTTCGCAGATCCATGCCCTTAACATCCTCAACACCAACGAGGTGCGCGTCATCGCCCCCAAGACCCTGCTACCCGCCGATGTGGAAAAACTTGGCGTACATGTCTACCACGACATGAATGAAGGCCTTAAAGACGTCGATGTGGTCATCATGCTGAGACTGCAACGCGAACGCATGCAAAACGCCCTGCTGCCCTCCGAGCACGAGTTCTTCCAGTTCTACGGCCTGACCAACGAGCGACTACAACTGGCCAGGGAAGACGCCATCGTCATGCACCCCGGCCCCGCCAACCGCGGTGTCGAAATTGCCTCTGACGTCGCCGACGGACCCCAGTCCGTCATACTCGAACAGGTAAGCAACGGCATCGCGGTACGCATGGCCATCATGTCCATGGTGATGGGGACACAACAATGAGCATACTGATCCAGAACGGTCGCGTAATCGACCCGGCCAACGGTGTCGATGAAGTAACCAATCTCTATATCGAGGATGACCGTATCGTTGCTGTGGGCGACGCCCCGGCCGACTTTGAGGCAGATGAAACCATCGATGCCAGTGATCAGTGGATCATCCCCGGCCTCGTTGACCTGGGTGCGCGCCTGCGCGAACCCGGACAGGAGCACAAGGGCACCATCGCCTCTGAAACCCGCGCTGCCGCCTCAGCCGGCATTACCAGCATCGCCTGCCTGCCAAACACCGACCCCGCCATCGATTCACCCGCTGCCGTCGACTTTGTCTGCCAGCAGGCTGAAGATGCTGGCTATGCCGAAGTCCACGTGATTGGCGCCTTGACCCAGGGACTGGAGGGCAAGGCCCTGAGTGAAATGGCTGCCCTGAAGAAGATGGGCTGCGTGGGTGTAAGTCAGCAATTAACACCCGGCAACGACCTGCAGGTCCTGCGCAATGCCATGGACTATGCGGCCAGCGAGGGGCTGACCGTCTACTTTCACCCGGAGGCCTACAGCCTCGCTGAAGGCGGGTGCGCCCACGAGGGCGCCATTGCCACGCGCATGGGTCTGAAGAGCATCCCCGAGGCCGCCGAGACCGCCGCCCTCGGAGTACTGATCGCCCTGGTCGAGCAGACTGGCGCCCGCACACATTTCTGCCGATTATCCACGGCACGTGGCGCCAACATGGTACGCCGCGCCCGCATGGATGGCCTGCCCATCAGTGCGGACATTGCCGCACACCAGGCCTTCCTGACCGAGATGGACATCAGCGACTTCAACGCGCTCTGCCATGTACGCCCACCGCTGCGCACCGAACGCGACATGAAGGCGCTACGTGATGGCCTGGCAGACGGAAGTATTGAGGTACTCTGCTCAGACCACCAGCCACACGAAGCCGATGCCAAACTGGCGCCTTTCCCGGCTACAGAGCCTGGCATTTCCGGCCTTGAAACCCTGCTGCCGCTAGCCCTGCGTCTGCACGAAGACGGTATCCTCAGCCTCGAAATGGCAATTAGCCTGGTTACCAGTAAGCCGGCCCGGATCCTGGGCATCGATACCGGCACCCTGGGCAATGGCAAGCTTGCGAATATCTGTATTCTGGATCCAGATCACAGTTGGCACTTCGATTCCGCGGCTATGCTAAGCGCTGGTAAGAACTCGCCGTTTGACGGATGGCCCTTTAAAGGCAAAGTGATACGCACCATGCTGGCAGGAGAAACCGTCTACGAGGCATAAGTCAGGAGCACAACTTGGGCAAACTCGTCATCAGGGAAAATGGCAGCATCACCCGCGAATACCCGGTCGGTGAAACCTTCACCATCGGCCGCGCCCTGCACTGCAACCTCTCACTGAACCTGCCGGATGTCTCACCACACCATGCGCAGATTATTGCTGAGCCCCATCCGAACAGCACCGTCTATCGTGTACGAGACCTGTATAGCCACAGTGGCACCTATCTCAACGAGCGCCCGGTCAGTGACGACATACTGAAGCATGAAGATGTACTGAAAATCGGCGACTGCGAACTGGTATTCCTGTCCAGTTCCAACACGCCAGAAGCGACTTCTCTATAGGAGTCGGCCCCGCAAGCATTTATACTGGCATTTATCTGCCGGCATGCTGAACACTCACTTCCATCCCGGCTCTGCACTGAACAATTAGACAGGGTCTGCATTATGAACAAACCTCATCGCGACACGATCTTCCTGGAACAGGCACCGATTATTTCTCACCAGGCCTTCCAGGGTGATCAGTACATCATGCGCGTCGAGGCCCCCAAGTGTGCAGAAAAGGCCCAGGCCGGAAGCTTCGTCCATATCCAGGTCTCACCTGAGCGCTCCATGCGTCGCCCCCTGTCCATCATGCGCACCTCGCCAGCAGAGGGCTGGGTGGAGCTGCTTTACAAGGCGGTGGGAGAAGGTACCCGCCTGCTCAGCGAGCGCAAGCCTGGAGAAATCCTGAGCGTACTCGGCCCCATTGGCAACCCTTTCGTCTTTCATGAAGAACGTCCGCGCACCCTGCTAATCGGTGGTGGTGTTGGCATACCGCCCATGGTGTTCTGCGCCAGCGTGCTCAAAGAAGGCAGGCAATGGAAACCCTTCGTTATCATGGGCTCTGAAGTCCCCTTCCCTTTCCAGACACAACCTTCCCAGATCATGGTGCCAGGCATGCCTGAAGGCGTGATTGCCTCTATGCCATTGCTTGAAGACTGGGGCATACCTTCGCGCCTCACCAGCCTGCAGGGATATGCAGGTTGTCACGAAGGCTATGTCACCGACCTTGCACGTCAGTGGCTGGATGCCCTTAAAGAAGAACAGCGCAATGAAGTAGAGATTATGAGTTGCGGCCCGCATCCCATGCTCGAGGCCGTCGCCGGGCTTGCCGCGGAATATGATATTCCCTGCCAGGTATCACTGGAAGAATTCATGGCCTGCGCCGTGGGCGGCTGCGCGGGCTGCGTGGTTGAGGTGACAACTGAAAATGGTCCTGCGATGAAGCGCGTCTGTGTGGATGGACCAGTTTTTGATGCTGGTTCAGTTTTTAACTAATCACATATAAATTTAGCCAGACAGGTCATTCCACGCTCTGACTGCACCTGTGGCGGTGAATCATATTCTTTACCTGTGCAATCAGAAGTTAAATGAGCTGTTAATTGTATTCTCCAGGCATGTCATTCTTCTTGACCGTAACGCTGCCAACCTTCTTACCCGACATCCTTAATAACTCATCACCTGAAAATTCAAATCCAAGCTTTAGCGCGATACGCGCAACATCATCCGCAGTTGAGGCTGCAATAACCTCGTCTTTAAGTGCCGGGTCAGACTGCATTTTCTTTAAAAATGCCTCAAGTTGATCTAAAGCCATATTTGAAATTCCTATTCTCTGATGCTGCTCATATACTTAACTGGGAACCATTACAGGTTTGGGGCAAACCTTACTCCTCTATCAGGGTATAGGCAATGAGCTGAACCCTGTGCAACCGGGATATATAGCGCAAGAGAAGGTGATACCACGAAACTGGAAAGGGCACCTTCCGCTTTAGTGACTATTTACTGGCAAGAGTAAAAGAACAAACTGCAAGGCATGAGAATCTGGGACATACATCCGGGCTATCTGAACAGACAAAGCCTGCTTGGCGAACACCGTGAACTGCACGGCATTGTCTCAGTCATTACCAAACATAAGAAAGGTTACTCGCGCCACCCCGAAACACTACGCTGGGTCAAACATGGCTGGGCATTAAAGATGCGCCACCAGCAGCTCTCCTGCGAAATGGCATTGCGCGGTTATCACGACCGTTCACCGGTCAGGATGCGCTCTGGCAGAGGCGAATGGCCCGATACATATATTGATGAGCCCGCGCGACAGTTTGAACTCATCGCTGAAAAATATAAAAACAAAGACCCTGGCCGCATTCATATCCCCTGGAACACTCAGCAACTCTGGGCACAACATAAATATTCCGTGCTAGCACGCCACCCGATACTTTATAAAACCATTGGCAGTGATGTTGCCGATAACGAACAAAGTTTTGATGAACTTGCCTTACTACTATCAGAAATTCTGAGAGCCCCTCCTGAAAAAGGTGGCCTGTATAACGCACTTCAGCACATGTGGGGGTATGTGTCTGATAAGGATGAAGCTGACAATTATGAGATTAACAACTGGTCGCATAGAAAACTGCTTAATGAAATCCAGAAACGTGCGAGGCAGCAAAACGAAAGTTACCTGCTTTCATCAACAGCCCTAAGCGACCTGATGGTCTGGCTCTAATAAATTATTATCGACCATATCACACACGCAGATACGCGACCGATATTTCAAAACGCCTTATTTAACGAGGCGTCAGTTCATATTTTTTATCAAGAGATTCTGATGAACTGCTTAGATATTATATTTCAACCTCATCACCAGACTGCATGATGAAACATTCGATACCTAGCTTCTCCACTTCACGCCTGAATAATTGATCATCTGCTGGCGCGACATTCTTAATCCACAGAAACGGGGCATTATAGTGACAGGGAATAACCCTTTTGGGCGCTATACGTTTCACCGCTTCAATTGCATCAGACACATCCATTGTCCAGGTATTATCTCCTAGCCCACCAATAGGAAGCATCAGCAAATCCGGAGCCAACCCTGACCACTCCTCAAGAAGAATAGAATCTCCCAGGTTCACAATACTTTTACCGTCCAGAGTGATCTTGAAACCCATGGAGCCAATACCAACGCGCTCTCCTGGACCAGGTTGTTTTTCTATATTGAACCACAAGAACGGAACCCTGATAGAGCCATGCACGGATTTAACTGCTTCAACTTCCACATCACCCAAAGTTACCGACTCTCCTACATCTAGCGGATGCGCATTGTTAAACGGAATCCAGGAAGTCAGCTCTCTACCACGGGGATCTACAAGTAGTGTTTTACCATCTTCGACTTTTGCCAGATCCTTTCCACATACAACAGGCGCATTGCTCACTTCTGCCACCCGATCAGATTGCCAATGATGGTCCGAATCACCATGTGTAATTAAAATATGAGTAATACTTTCCCATTCTGTTTTAGGAATAAGGCTCCTGAAATTAAAAATTGAGAAATATTACCCCGGGTCAATGGCAATTATATTGTTACCACTTTCTATCAGGAAAGAATTGTAAAGAAAGTGCCTAATCTTCATAAAAACTCATATGACCAGGTCAAACAAACATAAAGCTTTCTTATTAAGGAAACTCGAAAATATTTTTCAAGCTCTACCCATAACGACCGGACTGCACCCCTTCAAAAAGCATAATCATTGAGCAGCTATCATTGTTTTTTCTTAATCAGGTTTTCTACCAGATCCATGGGCAATGGAAAAACAATAGTATTGGAACGCTCCCCGGCAATATCGGTGAGTGTCTGTAGATACCGTAACTGCAATGCCTGCGACTGCTCAGACAATATCTGTGCCGCCTGCAATAACTTTTCTGATGCCTGTAGTTCGCCCTCAGCATGGATAACCTTGGCTCGACGGGTTCGCTCTGCCTCTGCCTGCTTGGCAATCGCACGAATCATGCTTTCGTCGAGGTCGACATGCTTGATCTCTACATTAGAGACCTTGATACCCCAGGCATCGGTCTGCTGATCCAGTATGTTCTGCACATCGGCATTCAGCCGATCACGTTCTGCCAGCATCTCATCCAGCTCATGCTGCCCCAGCACAGATCTTAGTGTTGTCTGCGCCAGCTCGCTAGTAGCCATATAAAAGTTTTCCACCTGGATAATGGCTTTTTCTGGATCAATGACGCGGAAATAAACCACGGCATTCACTTTAACCGAAACATTATCGCGAGAGATGACATCCTGCGTTGGCACATCCATAACAATGGTACGTAGATCCACTCGTACCATCTGCTGGATAACCGGGATAATAATAATGAAACCGGGCCCTTTTACCTTCCAGAAACGTCCCAGTGTAAATACAACCCCGCGCTCATATTCACGTAGGATTCGAATCGCACTGGCAAAAAACAAAATGACCAGCGTGACAACGATATACAGACCATATGCAGTCATGACACTTCCTCCTCGCCCGAAGATTCCATAGGCTCTACTTCCAGGATAAGACCATTTATTCCGATCACTCTTACTCTCTGACCTTTAGATAACGGCTTATCACTTTGTGCCGACCAGGCTTCGCTATGAACAAACACCTCGCCGTTATTTTCAAAATCACTAATAACAACAGCCTCAGAACCTAAAAGCTGTTCCACCCCACTAACCACGGGCCGTCTTCGCGACTTGAGCGCCATGCCAACCACGAATACAAACATCACAACACTGGCTAAGGCGAAGGTGAAAATTACCGAAAGATCAATACCGAATCCCGGCGCTTCTGTATCCATCAGAATGATGGAGCCAATCACAAAGGCAATAACTCCACCAATACCCAGCATGCCAAAACTGGGCTGGAAGGCTTCGCCGATCATGAGTGCAATCCCAAGCAGCAGTAAGGCCATCCCCGCATAATTAATTGGTAACAACTGCAGGGAATACAGGGCCAGGAGCAGGCAGATGGCACCCACAGTGCCGGGCACCAGTGCACCAGGATTAGAGAACTCAAAGATCAGCCCATAAATACCGACCAGTAGAAGAATGTAGGCAACATTAGGATTCGTGATGACACTCAACAGTTCGCTACGCCAGTCTGGTTCAATTACCGAAACAATTGCATCTTTTGTCTGCAGGATTCTATCAACACCCTGTATCTCTATGACATAGCCATCCAACTGGGCCAGCAGGTCATCGAGGTCCGTAGCAATAAAATCAATAACGTTATTTTCCAGGGCCTCTGTTGCCGACAGGCTGGCAGCCTCGAGCACCGCCTTTTCAGCCCATTGTTCGTTACGTCCGCGTAGTTTTGCCAAACCCCTGATATAGGCTGCGGCATCATTAATGGCCTTATTCTTCGAGGCATCTTCTGTTTTATTCTTAGCCTCATCACCATTGCTGTCAGCCTGGTCATCAACCTTGGGCGGGGAAATACCACCAATCTGGACAGGGGTTGCTGCACCCAGGTTAGTGCCAGGTGCCATTGCCGCGATATGACTGGCATAAAGAATATAGGTACCCGCACTGGCGGCCCTGGATCCCGTAGGCGCGACATAGGTTGCCACCGGAATGCTTGCCGAGGTGATGTTCTTGATGATGGCCCTCATGGCCGAATCCAGGCCTCCAGGGGTATCCATCATAATAACGACAAGCTCAGCATTACCAACTGACGCTGACTCCATGGCCCGCTCAATATAATCATGTGTTGCGGGGCCGATGGCATCCTCAATCTGAAGCTGCACCACCTTATTTGACGCAGAGACAGAGACCTCTTCCTGGCCTGAGGCGGCCATCATGATGAAAGCTGATGTCAGCAAAAGGAACACGGCCAACATCCTGTTATGAACAGTTCTATACTTCATAACTTAAGCATAGTTTGTTCTGGATGCTTTGCCTTATTTCTGACACAAGGAAAAAGGCCCCGCGATTCCCATCACGAGGCCTTTCAGTAATGCAGCCAATACTATTACCTTACAGGCTACTCGTCCTCGATGAGCTTAACCTCATCCAGTGGCTTTAAGTCACCCAGCGCATCGTCAAGGCTCTTATCGGCCTCGCTCCTCTCATCCGGCACCTTTGCCTCAGCCAGTGCTGCCTTGGCGGCCATTGGATTAAGATCCCCGTCCAGGCTTTCACTGGGCATCTCGAGAGCAACATCTTCCTTCTTGGCCGCCTTAACACCGCCGCCGAAGTTAATACGCCACTCCAGGTCACCGCGTGAATCTGCCGCGGCCAGGGCTGCCTGCAGATCGATCATGCCGGCCTTGTAGAGCTCGAAGAGTGACTGATCGAAAGTCTGCATGCCGGAAGAGGCACCTTTTTCCATAACCTCTTTCATATTGCCCATTTCGCCATTCTTGATGAGTTCGGCGATGTAAGGCGTATTAATCAGTATCTCAACAGCGGGGATACGCCCGCCATCTTTTGTCGGTACCAGTCGCTGCGAAATAACAGCCTTGAGGTTAAGCGAGAGATCCATGAGGACCTGCTGCTTGGAGCCAGCAGGGAACATATTGATCATACGCTCCAGTGCCTGGAACGAGTTCACCGCATGCAGGGTCGACATGGCCAGGTGCCCCGTATCAGCAAAGCCGATACAGGCCTCCAGGGTATGCAGATCACGCACCTCACCGATCATAATCATATCGGGCGCCTCACGCATCGCCTCCCTGAGTGCATTCTCATAACTCAGGGTATCAACACCCACCTCTCGCTGACCCACGATCGAGGACTTATGCTCGAAAACATACTCGATAGGGTCTTCCACGGTTAGGATATGACCAGCCGTTGTCTGGTTACGGAAATTAATCATCGAGGCCATGGTGGTTGATTTACCGGAGCCTGTGGAACCTACGACCATAATCAGCCCGGTATTGTGCAGGACCAGGTCCTTGAGCACGGGCGGCATGTTGAGCTGCTCGATAGAGGGAATCACGTTCTTGATGTAACGAATAACCATCGAAGGCTCGCCACGCTGAACGTAAACATTCACACGGAAGCGACCGACTTCCTTGAGCGAGATACCGAAGTTCATTTCCTTCTCGGCCTCGAATTCCATGACCTGCTGCTCGTTCATCATGTTATAGGCCGCGGCCTTGGCCATGCCCGGCTCCAGCGGCTTGTTACTGATGGGTTTCAGCTGACCTTCAATCTTGATACTGGGTGGCGCCCCGGTAGTGAAGTACAGATCCGAGGCATTCTTCTGGGCCATCAGCCTCAGGTAAGGCTCAATATTCATTCCGTTCCTATCTCCATACTGATGGCGGTTAGCGCATCATGATGCCTTCGTCGTCATCACCTGCTTCCATCTCAAGGTGTCCGACTTCATCCATCAGATCACTTTCCTTGGCCTGCTTGCTTTCCAGCTTGACGCGCAGACGTAGATCGTTGACCGAATCTGCATTGCGCAGGGCATCTTCGTAAGTGATCTGGCCTTCTTCATAAAGATTGAAGAGCGCCTGGTCGAAGGTGATCATGCCCTGCTCGGTGGACTTCTTCATCAGCTCCTTCATCTCATGCACTTCACCCTTGAAGATCAGATCGGCCATTAGTGGCGAGTTGATCATGACTTCTACCGCGGGTACACGACCCTTCTGATCGGCGCGCGGAATCAGTCGCTGGGAAATAACGCCCTTGAGGTTGAGTGAGAGATCCATCAGCAGCTGGTCACGACGGTCTTCCGGGAAGAAGTTAATAATACGATCGAGGGCCTGGTTGGTACTGTTGGCATGGAGGGTACTCAGACAGAGGTGACCGGTTTCTGCGAAGGCGATCGCGTAGTCCATGGTCTCACGGTCACGAATCTCACCCAGCAGGATGACATCGGGTGCCTGACGCAGGGTATTCTTCAGGGCGATATCATAAGACTCGGTATCCACACCCACTTCTCGCTGGGTAATCAGGCAGTTCTTGTGTTCGTGCATGTATTCGATCGGGTCCTCGATCGTCACGATATGACCGTAACTGTTTTCGTTACGGTAACCCACCATGGCCGCCAGCGAGGTCGATTTACCCGAACCGGTACCACCGACAAAGATCACCAGACCACGCTTGGTCATGGAAATATCCTTCAGGACGGGTGGCAGGCTCAGTTGATCAAAGGTTGGGATCTCACTGTTAATGGTACGCAGGACCATGCCGTGCGAACCACGCTGGGTGAAGGCATTCACACGAAAACGCGCGATACCGGGCAGACTGATGGCAAAGTTAACTTCCTGGTGTTGCTCAAACTCGGCAGCCTGCTTGTCGTTCATGATGGAACGAACCAGCACCTGGGTATGCGAGGGAGACAACGGCTGGTTGGTAATTGGTGTCATCTTGCCGTCGATCTTCATCGAGGGTGAAGCACCTACCGTTACGAACAAATCCGAACCACTCTTGCTGATCATAGTTTTCAGCAAGTCATGCATGAAGCGTATCGCCTTATCACGATCCATCGATCAACTCCCCTTAAACAATTGCATCCGGATTACTGGCCTTGCGGCGCGCATCATCCTTGGTAATCAGTCCTCGGCCCAGAAGATCCTGCAGACACTGGTCCAGGGTCTGCATGCCCATACCCTGTGAGGTCTGGATGGCTGAATACATCTGGGCAATCTTGCCTTCACGAATCAGATTTCGAATTGCCGGTGTACCAATCATGATCTCGTGGGCCGCAACACGACCACCACCGATCTTCTTCAGCAGGGTCTGCGAGATTACCGCGCGCAGTGATTCAGAAAGCATGGCGCGAACCATGTCTTTTTCTGCGGCTGGGAAGACATCGATAACACGGTCAATAGTCTTGGCCGCGGAACTGGTATGCAGGGTACCGAATACCAGGTGACCGGTTTCGGCAGCGGTCAGTGCCAGTCGAATGGTCTCAAGGTCACGCATCTCACCAACCAGGACGGTGTCGGGATCCTCACGCAGTGCCGATCGCAGTGCCTCGGTAAAGCCGAGTGTATCGCGATGCACCTCACGCTGGTTGACCAGGCACTTCTTACTCTCGTGTACGAACTCGATGGGGTCCTCGATGGTGAGGATATGGCCCTGCTCATTATCGTTTTTGTAATCCACCATGCCCGCGAGGGTGGTCGACTTACCCGAACCGGTAGGCCCGGTAACGAGCACAATGCCGCGTGGATAGGAGGCGATTTCCTGGAAGATCTTCGGTGCCCCCAGGTCTTCCAGGGTCAGAATCTTGGAAGGAATGGTGCGAAATACCGCGCCGGCACCACGGTGGTGGTTGAAGGCATTAACACGGAAACGGGCCAGGCCAGGGATCTCGAACGAGAAATCGGTCTCGAGGAATTCCTCGAAGTCCTTGCGCTGTTTATCACTCATGATGTCGTACACCATGTCGTGAACATCTTTATGCTGCATGGCCGGAACGTTAATGCGTCGCACATCCCCATCTACACGAATCATGGGGGGCAAGCCGGCGGAAAGATGCAGATCCGACGCGCCGTTCTTTACGCTGAAGGCGAGAAGCTGGGCGATATCCATCGATACTCCCTTGTGGTTTATTTAGTTAGTTCAGTTGTTATAGTGTTTATTCTTATTAAACATGCATATTTAAGCACAATCTATAGCATACCCTCATCCCCATGATTTGTGACCAACTAAAGTCCATACGGCAGAAAATTAGTAAAGCCGAACATACTTATCTTCGTGATCCAGGTAGTGTCGCGCTGCTCGCCGTCAGCAAAACAAAGCCGGCTTCCGCGATCGAAGAGGCCTATGCCTGCGGCCAGCGCACCTTTGGTGAGAACTATGCCCAGGAGCTACTGGAAAAGGCCGAAGCCCTGAAAAACCTGGATATCGAGTGGCATTACATCGGGCCCTTACAATCCAATAAGACAAAAATCATCGCCGAACACGCCGACTGGATGCACAGCATAGACCGCGAAAAGATTGCACGACGCATCAGCGAGCAAAGACCCTCTGAGCTGCCGCCATTGAATATCTGCCTGCAGGTCAATATATCGGGGGAAGAGAGCAAATCCGGCGTCAACCCTGAGGAGCTGCCCGCACTGGCGAACGCCGTTAGCAATCTGCCGAATATACGGCTGCGCGGCATTATGGCCCTGCCGGCACCCAGCTCAGACCCGGCAGAACAACGTGCGGCATTTGCCCAGGTACGCAAATTATTTGAAACGCTGAAGGCCGAAGGACTGGATGTCGACACCCTGTCGATGGGTATGACGGGCGACCTCGAGGCGGCAGTGGCAGAAGGTTCGACCATGGTGCGCATCGGAACGGCCATTTTCGGCGCGCGTGATTACCCGCGCCGGGACTGATTGCCTGTTAGACTTAACTTATACAGACAACGATTCGATGATATGAACAAACATATTGCATTTATCGGCGGCGGCAACATGGCCCGTAGCCTGATCGGCGGCATGATCAACAATGGCTGGCCCGTTGAGATGATCCATGCCTCGGACAAATCCACAGAACAGCTGACCACACTCAGTACCTGCTTTCCCGGTATCAGGACCTATAGCGACAACGCCGAGGCGGCCGCCCAGGCCGACATTATTGTGCTGGCCGTTAAACCCCAGATACTCAGTGTGGTGGCTAAAGAACTGGCACATGCCATCGATGCCAGCCGTCACCTGATTATCTCCATTGCGGCTGGCCTGCGCAGTGGTGATATCGACCGCTGGCTCGGCGGCAACAAGGCCGTGGTGCGCTGCATGCCCAATACCCCGGCCCTGGTTCAGTCTGGCGCTACCGGTCTGTTTGCCAACGAGCTGGTTAGCGAGGAACAGCGCAACCAGGCAGAGAGCGTGCTGCGCTCCGTAGGCAGCACACTCTGGGTCAAGGATGAGTCCCTGATCGATTCTGTCACTGCCGTATCCGGTAGTGGTCCCGCCTACCTGTTCCTGGTCATGGAAGCTATGGAGGAGGCCGGCGTACAGCTGGGCCTGGATCGCGAGGCCGCACGATTACTGAGTATCGAAACGGCCTTTGGTGCGGCCAAGCTGGCCCTGGAGTCCGACGACGATCCCGCCACCCTGCGCCAGAAGGTGACCTCGCCAGGCGGCACCACCGAACAGGCTCTGAAGGTCATGGAAGACAAGCAGCTGCGCCTGATCTTTGATGAGGCGATGAAGGCCGCGGCCAACCGTGCTGCGGAACTGGCAGAACAACTGGGAGCAGAATAAGCATGCTAAGCGTAGGACAGGAAATCGCCCTCTTTCTTTTCGGTACGATCTTCTCCATCTATATCAGCCTGGTGATGATCCGCTTCCTGCTGGCCATCGTACGGGCGGATTTCTACAATCCCATCTCACAGACCATTGTGCGTTTCACCAACCCGCCCCTGGTTCTGCTCAGACGCATCATCCCGCCAGTTGGCCGCATCGACACCTCGGCCATCGTCCTGATGCTGATCCTGCAGCTACTGGAACTCTGGCTGCGTACCTTTATTATCGGTCATCCCGTACCGGTTACCGCCCTGTTCGTGCTGGCCATCTTTGAACTGATCAAGCTGACCATCTGGGTCTACATTATCGCCCTGATCCTGCAGGCAATCATGAGCTGGATTAACCCCGGTATGTATCAGATGCAGAACCCAATGGTGTCTATTCTGCATCAGCTCACGGCCCCGATTATGAAACCGATCCGCAACATTCTTCCGCGCACCGGCATGATCGACTTCTCACCCATGCTGGCCATCATCGGGCTGTATGTTGTGCTGATTATTGTTAACGGGATATTGCGCAGCCTGATCGGCGGATGAGTCACTTCGAATGGCAGGGCGAGGATCTGGTACTGCGTGTCAGGGTCCAGCCTCGTTCCAGCCAGGAAGGCTTTGCCGAGGTCGTTGGCGAACAGATCAAGCTTCGGGTCAATGCCCCACCGGTAGACGGAAAGGCCAATGCCCAGGTCATCAGATTCCTTGCGAAATTATTCAAGGTGCCCAGATCACAGGTTGAAATACTCTCGGGTGAGACTGGCAGGGACAAACGCATACGGATTTCACAACCAGGACACTGCCCGGAACCGTTTAGCTCTCGGACTCTGGCCTGAGCTGGCCTGCGCCTGTGGCGTATTGCTGCCGTAGTGAGGTCCACTCAGCCAGCCTGAGCTGTATGCTCCAGTTGATACTGCCTTCAGGATAGATTCCTTCTGCATCGGGCATGCCTGCGGGCATACCGGTCAGTAGCTCCATTGCCTGCTCAACATGGTCCACGGCATAAACCCGGAATTTTTCATTCTTTACAGCTTCTACAACATCCGACCTGAGCATGAGGTCCTTGATGTTGGCCTGAGGAATTATCACTCCCTGCTCACCGGTCAGGCCACGTTCATAACACAGGTCGAAAAATCCCTCGATCTTCTGGCTGACACCGCCTACGGCCTGCATCTCGCCATGCTGGTTGATTGAGCCAGTGATCGCGATAGATTGCCTGATAGAAATATCCCCGATCGCAGACAAAAGGGCGCAAAGCTCTGCCGCCGAGGCACTGTCACCCTCGATCTCTCCATAGGTCTGTTCGAATACCAGGCTCGCCGAGACCGATAGAGGCTGATGCTTGGCATAGCGTTCTCCCAGGTAAGACGAAAGGATAAGCACCCCTTTGGAATGTACCGGGCCGCCCTGCTGGATTTCACGTTCGATATCGATGACATCGCCACTACCAATACGAGCGGTCGCACTAATCCGCGTTGGCGCGCCGAAGGCATAATTACCCAGCTGCATCACACTCAGGCCATTGACCTGGGACAGCTGGAAGCCATCAGTCTCAATACGTATGGTGCCCTTGATCATGGCTTCACGCAGCTGCTCCTGCAGCTGGTTGGCACGATGAATCTGGGCATCAACTGCTGCTTCGATATCTTCAGCCCTGACCCGTTCACTGCCGGCCCTGTCAGCCATGTAATCGGCCTCCTTGAGCAGATCCAGGAGTCTGCCCATATGCAGCGACAGCTTTTCCCCATCCCCGGCACGACGTGCCGCCTGTTCGATAATCAGGGCTACGGCGTCCCTGTTGATCGCGCGTAATGACTCTCTTTTCTGCAGGGTAGCAATGAGCCGCGCATACAGCATTTCGCTTTCACCGCTGCGATCAAAGACCTCGGAAAAATCAGCTGTGACCTTAAACAGCAACTCGAACTCGGGATCGTATTCCTTGAGCAGGTAATACAGGAGCCGACTCCCAACCAGCACGATCTTTACATCCAGGGGAATTGCCCTTGGCTCCAGTGAGATGGTGCTAACCAGGCTGAGCTGGCGTTCCAGTGATTCGATTCGAATCTCCCTGGCACGGATCGAACGCTTCAGGCCATCCCAGGCAAAGGGATTCATCAGCACCTTCTCAGCATCGAGGATCAGGTAGCCGCCATTGGCCCGATGCAGGGCACCTGGTTTGATCAGGGTAAAGTTGGTCTGCAGAGTACCCATGTGGGCAAGATGTTCTATGCGCCCCAGCAGGTTCTGATAGGTAGGATTGTCTTCGGTCACGATGGGGGGCGACCTTGTCTCAGCGTTGTCTACCAGCACATTGACCTGGTAGCGCATAAAACCCGGATCTTTCGCCGAGACTCCCGAAACATCACCCATTTCAACCTGCCGAAATACATCGATGTTCTCGATGATGTCCTCGCGCACCTCATTCAGGTAAGCCAGCACATCGGGTAGCTCCTGGTAGTTTTTTTCCAGTGCGTTAATAAACTGGGCAACCGTTATCGTGGCCGTCTCACGGTTAAGCTCCCTGAAACGATCACGCAGCTCATGTTGCCACTCCGGGATATGACTCATGGTTTCCTTGAGGTCTTCCTTGACCTTCTCGGTGGCCTCCTCGATCTGCGCCTTTTCTTCATCTGGCAGCTTGTCGAATTCCTCGGGCGAGATAACCTCGTCATTCTTCAGCGGCATCAGGGTTACGCCGTCCGGCTCATGTACCAGGCCTATACCCAGGCTCGCCGCCTTCTTACCCAGGCGCGTCGCAGCTGTTTCCTGCTTGTGTTTGAAGTTATCGAGTATTTCCTTGGAGCGACGACGATATTCATCGCCCTGGAAAGAGGCCGGTACGGCATTCAGCAGATCATCGACCAGCTGCTCCATATCACGTCTCAGCTGCCGAGCGATACCTGCCGGCACTTTGAGCACACCCGGAACATGGGGCTGATGGAAGTTCGCGATATAGCACCAGTCAGAAGGGGCCGCCCCGTCTTCAGACTGTTTCTTCAGGGCCTGCTCAACCAGGGTATGGCGGCCAAGGCCTGTTGAGCCCATGACATAGAGATTAAAACCATCGTGCGGCATACCGATGCTGAACTCGACCGCCTCCAGCGCCCGCTCCTGGCCTATGGTTTCGGCCAGCGGCTCCAGTTCATCGGTGGTAGTGAAGGTCAGAGCATCGGGGACACAGCTGTGGTAGAGCTGCTCGGTGCTTAGTGGTTGCTTTGGATCTCTTTTAGTCATTGGCTTCCTGCATCCCACACTACGAGGCATCAGAAATGACACTCTCTTATCCATTATGGTACAGAAGATTTTCTGCCGAAACCGAAGATGCCGATAGTCTGGAAACAAAAAGCCTCGCTAGAAGCGTTTTTCTACCTCATCCGCTGGTAGTGGTCGACTCAGGAGATCGCCTTGCAGACTTCTGCATTCCTGCTCAACAGAAATGCACGATGCGCGATACAGTAGATCTGCATCATGGCCGTAATGGTCTTTTTTTCGCGATCTATGCGTGCGCCAGACATGCCCGATCCATAACGAGGATCTATAAGGCTTAATGCAGAGTCAGGTTATTGCCAATACTGCCCATGATAGCCATGAAAATAGTCATCAGAATCGAGACTATGATCATGGCTGGAACAGAGGCGACAACGAACTTCACCATGAATATCACCATGGACCAGAACGGCATGGAGATATCAGTAACAACGACTGCCTGTTTTTCCTCGCCCATCACTACACCTCATGTTTGTTTCGTTTAAAACTAAAGTGCCTGAAGATTGGCATAGGCCAGCACCAGCCACTTGCTGCCGGCGGACTCGAAGTTGACCTGCACGCGAGCACTGCTGCCTGAACCCTCATGCGAGGTGATCATGCCTTCACCGAACTTGGCATGGAACACGCGCTGGCCAATCTGGTAACCACCGACGGCCTCACCCTGCATGGCAGTACTCGGCTGGAACAGTGGCTCGTGTGTCACCAGGCCCGGGCGCACCTCTTCAATGAGGGAACCAGGAATCTCGCCGAGAAAACGCGAGGGGGGATTATAGGTCTCGCTGCCAAACAGGCGACGCCGCTCGGCGCAGGTCAGGGTCAGCTGTTTCTCGGCACGCGTAATACCAACATAACAAAGACGGCGCTCTTCCTCTAGGCGATTACCCTCTTCCATCGACATGCGATGCGGGAACAGCCCTTCCTCCATACCGCAGAGAAAAACCTGCGGAAACTCTAGGCCCTTGGCACTATGCAGGGTCATCATCTGTACACAGTCTTCCCAGGGGTCACCCTGACCTTCACCAGCCTCCAGGGCAGCATGCGAAAGGAAGGCAGTCAGCTCATCCATATCACCGTGTTCATCCGGGTCGAGCCTGAAACCGCGAGCGGCCGAGACCAGTTCCTCAAGGTTTTCTACGCGAGACTGTGCCTTGTCGCTCTTGTCCTTACCGTAGTGCTCCTTGAGGCCGGAATGCTCAAGCATATGCTCGACCTGCTCATACAGGGGCAGGCCTTCACACACTTCTTTAAGGCCTCGAACGATACTCAGGAAACCAGCGACAGCGTTACGGGCACGCGCGGTCAGGGCAGAACCCAGCACCATCTCCTCGGCGCTTTGCCACATGGACAGCTGGTTGGCGCGGGCATGGGTGCGAATTTCAGAAACGGTGCGTTCACCGATGCCACGTGTAGGCTGGTTAATAACACGCTCTAACGATGTATCTTCATTGGGATTAGCAACCAGGCGTAGATAGGCCAGGGCATCCTTGATCTCGGCACGCTCGAAGAATCGCAGACCGCCATAAACACGGTAAGGGATACCCATGGAGATAAAGGTTTCTTCAAAGATGCGTGACTGGGCATTGGAGCGATACAGCACTGCAACCTCACTGCGCCGGTTGCCCTGGTCAAACCAGTCACGGACCTGGTCGGCCACGTAACGGGCCTCGTCGCGCTCGTCATAGGCGCGGTAGAGACGAACGGGCTCGCCCTCGTCTCCGGCCGTCCACAGGTTCTTGCCCATGCGGCCTTCGTTGAATTCAATTAGTGCATTGGCGGCCTTGAGGATGGTACTGGTCGAACGATAATTCTGTTCCAGACGGACCACCTCTGCATTCGGATAGTCTTTCTGGAAGCTGCGGATGTTCTCGATCTTGGCGCCACGCCAGCCATAGATGGACTGGTCATCATCACCCACGGCAAAGACAGGAATGTTCTTTCCGGCGATCAGGCGCAGCCAGGCATATTGCAGGTCGTTGGTATCCTGGAATTCGTCGACCAGGACATGGCGAAAACGTTCCTGGTAGTGCTTGAGCAGTTCCGCGTTATCACGTAGCAACTCCAGGGAGCGCAGCATCAGTTCGGCAAAATCGACCACGCCGGCACGGGCACAGGCGGCCTCATAGGCCGAGTAGATACGTACCATCTGGCGGTTGATCGGATCACCATGGTCATCCAGGTGCTGGGGACGCAGCCCCTTATCTTTCTGACTGTTGATAAAACCGCGGGCCTGTTTTGGGTCCCAGCGATCTTCCTCGAGATCCAGACTACGTAGCACGCGCTTGACCAGCCTCAGCTGGTCTTCACTGTCGAGTATCTGGAAGCCCTGCGGCAACCCTGCCTCCTGCCAGTGACGGCGCAGCAGCCGATGGGACAGACCATGAAATGTACCAACCCAGAAACCGGAAACTGGCACACCGAGCAGACCCTCGATACGACCGCGCATTTCATTGGCGGCCTTGTTGGTAAAGGTCACAGCCAGCACGCTTAACGGTGATAGACCTTCCACCTGGATTAACCAGGCTATTCGATGAACCAGTACGCGGGTCTTGCCACTACCGGCACCTGCCAGCACGAGCTGAGACTGGTTAGGGGCGGTGACGGCCTGACGCTGGGCCTCGTTGAGATTTTCTAATATGTGGGAAACATCCATGCGGACGCATTCTATGTGATTTTTGACTTCCCATCAGCAGGAACAAAACACTAGCCCGGCGTCCTTGCCGAGCTAGCTTTGGGATTAGCGGCTAGAGTGAAAGATACTCGGCTACAAAGTCTGCATCCTTGTCACCCCTGCCTGACAGGTTCACGAGTATGTTCTTGTCAGAGGACATCTCCTTAGCCATCTTCATCGCATGTGCAACGGCATGCGAACTTTCAAGTGCCGGGATAATGCCCTCGACCCGTGACAGTGTCATAAAAGCATCGAGACATTCCTGGTCGGTAATCGCAACATACTGAGCACGACCGACATCCTTCAGATAACAATGCTGCGGACCTACACCCGGGTAATCGAGGCCAGACGCAATTGAGTAGACCGGAAGAGGGTTGCCTTCATCATCCTGAAGGTTGTAACAGGCCATGCCGTGAATAGCGCCCTTCTTGCCCAGCGTCAGTGTCGCTGCGTTATCCGGCGTATCCAGACCCTTACCGGAAGGCTCGACACCGATCAGCTCAACAGACTCATCTTCCAGGAAGGCCGTGAAGATACCAATGGCGTTACAGCCACCACCAACGCAGGCCACGATAGCATCAGGCAACTTGCCTACCTTCTCCTGGAACTGCTCTCGCGCCTCTCTGCCCACGATACTCTGGAAATCACGCACCATCTTCGGGAAGGGGTGAGGCCCCACCACCGAGCCGATAGCATAAAAGAAATTCACCGGATCCTTCAGGTATTCCTCGAAAGCACTATCAACGGCATCCTTGAGCGTACGTGTACCACGCGTGACCGGTACCACCTTGCAACCCAGAATCTTCATCTTGGTCACGTTGGGGTGTTCCTTCTCGATGTCGATTTCCCCCATGTGGATCTCGCATTCGATACCGACCAGGGCGCAGGCTGTCGCCAGTGCCACACCATGTTGCCCGGCACCAGTCTCTGCAAGCACCTTGGTCTTACCCATATGCTTGGCCAGTAGGGCCTCGCCCAGGCAGTGGTTAATCTTGTGAGCACCCGTATGGTTCAGGTCTTCACGCTTCAGGAAAATACGTGCCCCGCCCAGCTGTTCACTCAGGCGACGTGCATAAAAAATAGGGCTGGGACGACCAATAAAATCCGCATTGAGCTGTGCCAGCTCAGTCTGGAAGGCCTCGGTCTTGATTAGCTTCTCATAGGACTCGTCAATCTCATTCATGATATCGACAAGTTCAGGCGGCAACAGCTGCCCGCCATATTCGCCGAAGTACCCTTCCTTGTTCGGCATATCCAGAAATTCAGTGGCCATCATCTCCCCCTGTGTATTGTTTTAATCAAAAGATAAATCTACTGGACTGGTTCCAAATAAACACTGAGCTGAAACAATAGCATTTAAACAAATCCGTGCCTCCCCCGGAGTGCAAATTTAAGCTGAGCCACCCAGGCCATAACGATCCAGGCTATCGTTCATCTGTTTATCCCCGTAAAGAAAAGGGGCTGCATTGCAGCCCCCTGGTCAGAAATTAATCGTCATCGCGTTCTTCGTAGTCATCATCGTGGTACAACCGGCTACGCTTTTTCATAGACTGCAGCTCCTTCATCTGCTCGTCCGTCAGAATAGCGGCCAGCTTCTGCCGGGCTTCGGCACGCTGAATAATCATGGCCTCGACCTGGTTGCCCTGCTCGCGGGCGAGCTTGCGGATCGTTTCCATGTCCGCACCAGACTGCATGGCTTCACGAAGTTCCCTGCGACCATCCTGCATATCGTCTTTGACATCGAACATGGCATTGCGCTGTTCCTTACGCAGATCATTAAGCTGGTCACGCTGTTCATCCGTCAGATCGTCGAGGCGATACACGGCCTTCAGGCCCTTTTCATGTTTCATCATGCCATGCTCACGATCACAGCCCTTACCATAACGCTCGTAGCCAGAGGCGACCGTAGCTCCGGCACCCGCAACCAGGGCGGCACCCATGACAACAGCCAGTAGCGTCTTGTGTAATGTCTTCATTGGTTTTCTCCTGAATCCTGTTTAATCAATCACTGCCCATTGCAGTTGGGTCTATCGTATGTCCGCGACAGATCAAGTTGGGTCAGGCCATGCAAGGGAATGCAAAGAAATGCAAAGCTCAGCCGCTAGCGCTTTATTTATGCCCCCCGCGCGCGCGAGAATGCACCCATGAATCGCATACTGATTATTGATGACGACGTAGAACTCAGCAAACTGCTCAGTGAATACCTGCGAGGAGAAGGCTTCGAGGTGGATGCCGTTTTCGATGGAGCCACAGCCGTTGAAACACTCAGATCAGGCCACTGGGATGCCGTAATACTGGACGTCATGCTGCCGGGAATGAACGGGTTCGACATCCTCAAGCAGGTCAGGCCCGGGCTCGAGTCTCCCGTGCTGATGCTCACTGCCCGCGGCGAAGATACCGACACCGTGCTCGGCCTTGAACTCGGTGCGGACGACTACGTGGCAAAGCCAGTCAGCCCGCGGGTGCTGGTCGCCAGACTACGCGCACTGATGCGTCGCCCCGGCCAGGCGGAGAGTCATACCATAGAAGTGGGCGATCTCAGCATCGACAAAGCCAGTCGCAGTGTTCAGGTTTCCGGTAGTCAGGTAGAACTGACCGGGGCTGAATTCAACCTGCTCCAGTGTCTGGTCGAACAGGCCGGTCACGTCGTTTCCCGAGAAACACTGGCAGAGAAAGGGCTCGGTCGCCCCTTACAGGCCTACGATCGACGTATAGAAACCCATATGACCCAGGTCAGGCGCAAGCTTGGTCCCTTACCAGGTGGTGAACAACGCATACAGACCGTGCGTGGCTCCGGCTACCAGTACGTGGCGCGCTGATGGGCTCCCTGTTTACCAAGATATTCCTTTCCTTCTGGCTGGCCGCCCTGCTGCTGGTACTGGTCTTTACTGCTATTCAGGGCATCTACGGTGGAGATGTTGTTCATGAAGCCGAGGAACGACTCCGGGAAAAGGCCGATACCGTAGCCACCCTCTGGGACGAAGATCGCCACATGTTGCTGCGCAGATGGTTACGCCAGCAGCCTCAGGAGCTTCGCCCCTTTCTGGTCGATGACGACGGCGACACCATTTTTCGCCAGCCACTTCCACCACATCTAAGGGACTGGATGCCCCATGAACTGGAGGCCGGCCGCTATCGGATTGCGCCAGGACATATCGTCATCGTCACACCCGTGCGTATCTACGGCGAAGATGATGACGAACTCTTCCTGCTTTCTGAGATACCCGTCGGGCAGTTTCAGGCCCTGCCAGTCTGGTCGCGTATTGCCATTGCAGGCCTGATCATCGGTCTTGTCAGCCTGGGGCTTTCGGCACTACTTACCCGTCGCCTGCGCCAGTTACGTGAAGCAGCCCAGGCCCTCGCTGCTGGCAACCTCGATGTCCGCGTGCATGCCAAAGGCAGTGACGAGGTTGCCGCCCTCGGACAGGATTTCGACCTCATGGCTGATAGGCTAAATGACATGCTGGAGGCACAGCGCCGCCTGCTCAGCGATGTCTCGCACGAGCTGCGCTCACCACTGGCACGCATGCGCGTGGCCCTGGAAATCGCCGATCAGAACCAGGACCGGGAAAAGGCCCTGGCCCGCATCAGTAAGGAGGCTGATGAGCTGGAACAGCTCATTACCCATGTACTGTCGCTGGCTCGGCTCGAGTCTGGCAATGCACAGATCAACAGGAAACCGGTGCAACTCGATGAGCTGGTGAAACAGATTGCACGTGATGCAGACTTTGAAGCCCAGGCTAGACAGCGTCAGGTTCATCTTTCTGTCGATGGAGAAAAATTCGATATACAGGCCGACCCTGTCCTGTTGCGTTCTGCCATAGAAAACGTGGTACGCAATGCCCTGCATCACACCCCAGAGAACAGCAGTGTCGATATCGAACTGCAGGAAGAGACATCAGGCTTCCTGATTTCCGTGCGTGATCATGGGACGGGCATCGCCGAGGACAAACTGCAGGAAATCTTTAAACCCTTTATGCGCGCCAGCGAGGCAAGGGACCGCGATAGTGGCGGTTATGGACTGGGCCTTGCCATCACGGCCGGCTCAATAAGGGTTCACGATGGCAGTTGCAGGGCAGACAATCACCCCGATGGAGGCCTCGAGATCACCCTTCACATTCCCATTGATAAATCGCAGTAATTCCCACAAAAATTTATCGCTTTCTTACCAGCTTCATTTGTACTGTGCTATTTTTCGCAAAACCTTTTGCGCGGAGAAGACACATGAAGAACAAGCATCTCACTCTGGCCCTGAGCCTTGCCCTGATCACTACCCCAATGGCCGCCAGCGCCGAAGAAGGCGGCCTGATTACTGTCATGCAGAACTTCCAGTACTTCATGCATAAGACCGCCCTTTCTCTTGATGCCCGTAACCAGGAGCTGGTGGACTTCTATGCGCACGAAATCGAGGAAAACATCGAGGCAGTTGAGGAGATCGAGAAGTTTAAGCAGCACAATATCGAAAAGATGATCAGGACAACCCTGGTGCCTGCTTTTGAGCGCTTTGAAAAGTCCGTCAAGAAAAATGACCTGGACAAGGCCGATGAACAGTTTGCCGACATGGTGACTGCCTGCAACCAGTGCCACACCCAGGTTCAGCGACCCTTCATCAAGATCGAGCGCGTCGACACCAACCCCTTCATGCAGTCCTTCGCAAAGTAAGCATTAGTAGGCGACTTCCTTTTCCAGCACGAACTCGACCCGACGATTCCTGGCCCGGTTCTCCGGGTTATCGTTGGGTGCGACTGGCGCATAGTCGGCATAGCCACTGGCACTCATGCGCTCCGGGGCAACACCCCGCTCGATAAACCAGCGCAGCACCGAGGCAGCACGTGCCGTTGAAAGCTCCCAGTTAGAGGGATAACGACGACTGCGGATGGGCAGGTTGTCGGTATGGCCACGAATATTGATGTTGTATTCAGTGTAGCGCTCGAAGACCTTCATGACGTCCTCAAAGATGGGCTGTGCTGTTACATTCAGGTCTGCTGCACTGGTATTGAACAGGGCCGTGCCTCGAATCTGGATAATGATCTTTTCACCCTGGCGGTAGACATCTACGTATTCACTGATGTCCTGGTCCTGGATGATCTGCTCGATCTCCTGAACCACCTTTTCTTCTCTCGGAGCAATACCCGTGGCCTCTTCAATGGTCTGCGGCGGGGATTCAATCTCAACTTCCTTCACCACCTCACGCACCACGTAGACCACATCCGGGCTGCCCAGAGAAGCCTGGATCGATCGCAGGGCGGCCTCGAAGCGCTCAACCTTTAATGAAGACATGGAGTAAAGCAGGATAAAGAACACCAGCAGCAACATCATGAGATCGGTAAAGGTCATGAGCCAGGCGCGGCTATCCTGATCTTCGATGATTTCATCAACGGCCGTTTTCGGTGGATCTCGATAAACGACCCTGACCTCGGGCTCGACGACCTCATCTTCGGCCTTGTCTTTCACAACCCTTTTCAGGTCATCGGTTTCCACTTACTTAGCGCCTCGTGCTGCGGCCTTTTTGGCAGAAGGCCGCCTGCTTTTACGGGCCTCGGCCTTCTGCGCATTCCTGAAGGCATTAAAGCTCTTCCGCTCCGAGGCCGGCACAAAGGATGACAGACGCTCATAAAGGGTCAGCTGGTTATTGTCCTGCAGCAGGGCAATGGCACCTTCGTAAATGATCTCGAGATGCATCACCTCGGCCAGGGTGCGTGCCTTCAGCTTGCCCGCAATCGGCAGGAAGATCATGGTCGACAACAGGGAGCCATAGAAGGTCGTCAGCAGGGCCACCGACATGGCCGGGCCGATACTGGCAGGGTCGTTCAGGGTCGATAACATCTGGATCAGACCAATCAGGGTACCCAGCAGACCAAAGGCCGGGGCATAGGTCCCCATCTTGCGGAATACGTCCTGCACCTCGAAGTGACGTGACTTCAGGGCATCGATTTCGTTGCGCAGGATCTTGCGGATCAGCTCTTCGTCCGAGGCCTCGGCCACCAGGTTGATGGCGCGCTGCATAAAGGGGGAATCCGAACTGACCTCGGAGATGCGCACAATGCCCTGGTTGCGACTGATCTTGGCCAGGTCGAGCATCTGGCCAATAATATTTTCAGCCGTCTGCTTTTCCCGGGTAAAGACATACCAGGCACCCCGGAATGCGGATCTGACCTCTGAGAAGGGAAAGGTCAGCAGGGTGGCCGCTACCGTACCCCCCAGCACAATCATGAGCCCGGGCAGGTTGGCAAAATTGTGCATATCGCCACCGAGTATGATGGCGAGCAGTATCAGGGTGAGACCGGAGACGATCCCGATCAGCGACGTTTTATCCATGGAAAAACTCCCTCTATCTTCCCAGCATATCGACCACTGTAACCGGGAATTTAGCGGCAGTGGGTCTGGATCAGCCCGAATTCTTCATCAGCAGGGTATTAATGTGATGGTGATCAAGCCGCTTGCGTACCGCATTGACCTCATCAAGATTGCCATAGGGCCCCAGCTGAACACGATGCCAGGTTGCCTTGTTGACCTTAACCGTCTGAATGCTGGCCTCGACACCCAAAAGGGCCAGGCGGGCCTTGAGGCGATCGGCTTCATCCAGGCTCTTGAAGGAACCGGCCTGCAGGCGGTAGCTGCCCGGCTCTTCGACTACCGGCTTGCTGGTCGTTGATTCTTTTGGCTGGCGGGCCGGCTCAACGACATAATCACCCTCGGGAATCACCACCTCAAGTTCAGGTAAAAGGGTATAGAAATCAAAGCGAGGCTTTTCTTCTTCAACTTCCTCGACCTGCTGGGTGCGGGTACGGATCTCTTCGCGAGATTGCTCTACCACGCTCGCAGCTCCGGAATCAGGCAGGTCCTTCAGCCATATCAGCACACTCACAAACAGGCCGATGGCCAGGCCGGTGAATAACCAGACCCAGCCCGGTAATGGTTTCTTTTTACTGCTGCGCATCGGTTTCTTGTAATCCCGCGTCATTACATTTCTTCAGGGGCAGACACACCCAGCAGGCGCAGGCCATTATTGAGCACCTGGCGTGCTGCAAGGCAAAGATTCAGGCGCGCACTACGCAACTCTTCTGCTTCAACCAGGAACTGGTGGGCGTTGTAATAGGTATGGAAGGCATTTGCCAGGTCCCTGAGGAAATGGACCAGCTGGTGTGGCTCACGATTCAGGGCAGCAGACTCAACCACCTCGGGGAAGCGACCCAGCCTGTTAATCAGGTCTTCTTCATGAGACTCGGTCAGCAGATCCAGATGCTGGGCACCGACAGCCACATCATGGCTCATACCCTTTTCGTCCAGCTGACGTAGCACGCTATGGATACGGGCATGGGCATACTGTATGTAATAGACCGGGTTGTCGGATGACTGCGACTTGGCAAGGTCCAGATCAAAATCCAGGTGCTGCTCGCACTTGCGCATGACGTAGAAGAAACGCGCCGCATCGGCACCCACTTCCTGGCGCAGTTCGCGCAGGGTAACAAACTCACCCGAACGGGTAGACATCTGCATCTTCTCACCCTGGCTATAGAGATTGGCGAACTGAACCAGCAGCACCTCGAGCTTGCTGTCGTCATCACCCAGGGCTCTCAGGGCTGCGCGTACACGCGGTACATAGCCATGGTGGTCGGCACCCCAGACGTCTATGACATGATCAAAGCCGCGCTCAAGTTTTTCCATGTGGTAGGCGATGTCCGAGGCAAAATAGGTCGTCTGGCCGTTATCACGCTGCACCACACGGTCCTTCTCGTCACCAAAATCAGAGGACTTAAACCACAGGGCACCATCTTTTTCATAGACATGACCCGAATCGCGCAGGCGCTCGAGCATCTTGTTAACGGCACCACTCTCGGTCAGGCCGCGCTCAGAATACCACTCTTCGTAGGTCACCCCGAAGGCCTCGAGATCGGAACGAATATTATCGAGGATGGTATTCAGACCCAGTTCAAAGACATAACGGTAACGGTTGTCACCCAGCAGCTGTTTTGCCTTCGCGATCAGGGCATCAATATGCTCCTCTTTATCGCCGCCTTCAGGTTCATCGGCAGGAACACCCTCGTAAACATCGACGATGGAATGACGGTAATCGTCGCCATGTTCGCGGTGCAGGGTCGCACCAATATCCCAGACGTAATCCCCTTTATAACCATTACTGGGGAAGACCAGTTCCTCACCAGCCAACTCCAGGTAACGCAACCAGACACTGGTGGCCAGGATATCCATCTGGCGGCCGGCATCATTCACGTAGTACTCGCGATGCACCTCGCAACCAATTGCCTCGAGCAGATCCGCAACCGTCGCGCCATAGGCCGCACCACGCCCGTGACCCACGTGCAGGGGGCCGGTCGGATTGGCAGAAACGAATTCGACCTGTACGCGCTGGCCCTTGCCAACCTCACTACGGCCATAGGCCTCGCCGGACTCGAGCACGGTGCCGATAACGGAGCGGCCGGCACTGGGGTCGATAAAGAAATTCATAAAACCAGGGCCTGCGATCTCGGTCTTCACCAGTGCTTCCATGGCTGGTAGACGCTCGATCAGGGCCTGGGCGACCTCTCGTGGATTGCGCCTGGCCAGTGTGGCCAGCTGCATGGCGACGTTACAGGCGAAGTCACCATGGTCCTTGTTCTTGCTATGGGTAATCTGTATCTGCCCCTCGAAAGGTTCGGACAAAATGCCATCTTCATGTAATCGCTGCAGTGCTTGAGCGACGAGTTTTTCCAGAGCGTGTTTCAAGGTGTTATTCCAGAGAGGTCAATCAGGCCGCTATTGTAAAGAAATGTTGGCCACAACATAAGAACGCCGCGCGTTATTACCCTGATTTATCGAACTCCCCGGCTTGAACTGGGGGAAATCAGCGCCACATTAAGTCATGGTGTACAATCGCCCCGCAATTTCAGTAGCACACAATCCTATGAAACAGTTTGATGGAACTACCATTCTCGCCGTCCAGCGTGACGGCAAGGTCGCCTTAGCCGGTGACGGCCAGGTCACCTTTGGCGACACCGTTATGAAGGGTAATGCCCGCAAGGTGCGTCGCCTCTATAACGACAAGGTACTGGCTGGCTTCGCCGGTGGTACTGCTGACGCCTTCACCCTTTTCGAACGCTTTGAGACCAAGCTGCAGAGTAATAATGGCCAGCTCACTCGTGCCGCGGTAGAGATGGCCAAGGAATGGCGCACCGACAAGGCCCTGCGCCAGCTCGAGGCCCTGCTCATCGTGGCCGACGAGACTGCGCTGCTGATGATCTCAGGTAATGGTGATGTGGTTGAGCCCGAAGACAACCTGCTCGCAATTGGTTCTGGCGGTTCCTATGCGCAGGCCTCTGCCCGCGCCCTGATGGAAAACACTGATCTGTCTGCGCGAGAAATTGCAGAAAAAAGCCTCATGATTGCCGGCGATATCTGTATCTACACCAACCAGAATCTCACCGTTGAAGAACTTTAAGATCGCCGGAGCAACCCATGTCTGAAATGACACCCAGAGAGATCGCCCAGGAACTGGATAAACATATAATCGGCCAGGCTGAGGCCAAGCGCGCCGTGGCCATCGCCCTGCGTAACCGCTGGCGTCGCATGCAGCTTTCTGATGAGCTGCGCCCGGAAGTCACGCCCAAGAATATCCTCATGATCGGCCCTACTGGGGTTGGTAAAACCGAGATTGCCCGTCGACTTGCGAAACTCGCCAACGCACCCTTCATCAAGATTGAAGCGACCAAGTTCACCGAGGTTGGATACGTCGGCAAGGAAGTGGATTCAATTATTCGCGACCTCGCGGATGCAGCGATGAACATGCTGCGCGAACAGGAAGTCGATCGCGTCCGCCCCCGTGCCGAAGAAGCTGCCGAGGAACGCATCCTTGACAACCTGCTGCCACGCGCAAGCGGCACCGGGTTCCTCGGCAATGAAGAAAAACCTGAAGACAATACGACCCGCCAGAAATTCCGCGAGAAGCTGCGCAAGGGTGATCTGGACGACAAGGAAATCGAGATCGATGTCAGCGCCACGCCCATGGGTGTAGAGATCATGACTCCCCCGGGCATGGAAGACATGGCGGGTCAGCTGCAGAACATGTTCCAGAACCTGGGCAGCGGCAAGACCCAGAAAAGAAAACTGAAGATCAAAGACGCCTTCAACATCCTCACCGAGGAAGAGGCGCAGAAAATGATTAACCAGGAAGACCTGAAGCTGCGCGCCATAGATCTTGCTGAACAGCACGGCATCGTATTTATTGACGAAATTGACAAGATTGCCGGCAGCGAAGGTCGCTCAGGCGCCGATGTCTCCCGCGAGGGTGTGCAACGTGACCTGCTGCCACTGGTCGAGGGCTGTACCGTGAATACCAAGTACGGCATGGTGCGTACGGATCACGTACTCTTCATCGCCTCGGGCGCCTTCCATATCGCCAAGCCCTCGGACCTGATTCCCGAGCTGCAGGGCCGCCTGCCGATTCGCGTTGAACTCAATGCCCTGACCATTAATGATTTCAGCCGCATCCTGGTCGAACCCAATGCCTCGCTGTCAGAGCAGTACACCGCCCTGATGAATACTGAGGGGCTGACCCTGGGCTTTACCGAGGAAGGCATCCAGCGCATCGCCGAGGTGGCCTTTGAGGTCAACGAACGGACCGAGAACATTGGCGCCCGCCGCCTGCATACCCTGATGGAACGCCTACTGGAGAGCCTGTCATTCGAGGCCCCGGATCGTGATGGCGAAACGATTACTATCGACGCGGCCTACGTCAACGAACAACTGGCGGATCTGGCCCAGAACGAAGACCTGAGCCGCTACATTCTTTAATACACCAAACGATTAAGAACGGAGAATCAGCCCATGAGCATGAGGCCAACCGAGATCACCCTGCACCAGAAGTCGCGCAACCTGGAGCTGACCTACGAAGATGGCAAGGCCTTTAGTCTGCCTGCCGAGTTCCTGCGTGTACTCTCACCTTCGGCCGAGGTACGTGGCCATACCCCCGGCAGCGGCAAACTGCAGATCGGCAAGGAAAACGTCGCCATCAAGGACATCGAACCCATCGGTAACTATGCAATTCGCATCATCTTTGATGACAACCACGACTCCGGAATTTATGATTGGGATTACCTTTATGATCTAGGGGTTAAACAGGACGCCTACTGGGAAGATTACCTGCAGCAGCTCAAGGCAGCGGGCCACGAACGTAAGGCACCTGACACCGACATCATCTAATCCTGACCGGAGGTCGTCATGGCCGAAAAAGAAACTACGCATTTCGGATTTGAAACCGTAGATGCCCGAGACAAGGCGCGCCGCGTAGCCGATGTCTTTCACTCGGTAGCCAATAAATACGACCTCATGAACGACCTGATGTCGATGGGTGTCCATCGACTCTGGAAGCGTTACACCATCCAGATTGCCGGCGTAAAACCCGGTGATCGGGTACTGGATCTGGCCGGCGGCACCGGTGACCTGGCCCTGAAATTCAGCCGCATTGTCGGCCCCGAAGGGCTGGTTGTGCTGTCCGATATCAATGCCTCCATGCTCGGTGAAGGTCGTGATCGCCTGACCGATGAAGGCGTGGCCGGGAATATCGAATATGCCCAAGCCAATGCCGAGGCCCTGCCCTTTCCCGACAATTACTTCGACTGCATTACCATTGCCTTCGGACTGCGTAATGTCACTAACAAGGAAAAGGCCCTGGAGTCGATGCTGCGTGTGCTCAAGCCTGGTGGAAAACTCCTGGTACTGGAATTTTCCAAGCCCACCAATGAGCCACTGAGCAAGGTCTACGACCTCTACTCCTTCAAGGCACTACCCTTCATGGGCAAGCTGGTTGCCAACGACCCTGATAGTTACCGATACCTGGCCGAGTCGATCCGTATGCACCCTGACCAGCAAACCCTCAAGCAGATGATGGAAGACGCCGGTTTTGACCGCGTTGACTTCTTCAATCTCACAGGTGGAATCGTCGCCCTGCATCGCGGCTACAAACTACAGGCCTGACATGCTCATCGCCGGCATCATTGAAGCCAGTCTAAAACAGATGCTCCGGCTTAACCCGGAGGCTCAGCAACAGCTTCTCCCCCTGGCCGGCAAGGTACTTGGTATCCATATCGAGGGCCTGGATCAGGAACTCTATTTCATCGCACACAAGCACGGCGTGGACGTCTTCTCCGCCTATGAAGGCAAGCCCGACGCCATGATTATCGGTACACCTGCCCAGCTGGCCAACCTCTCACGACCCGATGCCGGTTCCAGGCTGCTGGCTGGCGAAGCACGCATCGAGGGAGACAACAACACCGCCCAGGCCTTTAGTGCGCTCATCTCGCCCAGGGGAATCGACTGGGAAGAGATGCTGGCTCAGAACATTGGTGACATTCCTGCGCACCAGGCCGGGCGCCTGTTACGCGGTAGCCTGAACTGGATCGTGAGCACGCGTGGTAAGCTGCATGAAGATATCGGGGAATATCTCCAGGAAGAGGTTCGCCTGCTACCCTCGCGCAACGAGATCGAGGCCTTCATGGATGATGTCAGCAAAACCCGTTCCGACGTCGACCGAC
Organism: uncultured Ectothiorhodospiraceae bacterium; assembly: GCA_964641615.1. GTDB lineage: Bacteria > Pseudomonadota > Gammaproteobacteria > J044 > J044 > JANTGN01. The sequence goes on from CAZXNH010000002.1 coordinate 73,293, forward strand.
TCGAGGCACGCATACAGCGCCTGGAAAAGGAACAGCATCAATGAGAAGACTTTCGCTGCTATGGCGACTGAGCCAGATTAACTTCGTGCTGCTGCGCCATGGCCTGGACGACCTGGTCTTTTCTATACACCTGTTCCGACCCCTGCGCTTTGTTTTCTATCTTTCACCCTGGAACTGGATACCGCGCAAACGCGCAAGTCGAGGTGAACGCATACGCCGCAGCCTGGAAGACCTGGGACCCATCTTCGTCAAGTTCGGTCAGATGCTCTCAACCCGGCCAGATATCCTGCCCGATGACATCGCCCTGGAACTATCGCGGCTGCAGGACCAGGTGCCACCCTTCCCCGGCAAGGTGGCGCGCCAGATTATCGAGGAGGCCTACGGCCACCCTATCGAAGACATCCTCGATGATTTTGATGAAACCCCCATGGCCTCGGCCTCTATTGCCCAGGTACACAGCGCAAAGCTGAAGGAAGATGGCTCAGAGGTCATCGTCAAGGTGGTACGCCCTAACATCCTGAAGACCATAAAACACGACATCTCCCTGCTCTACACGGTTGCCGAGCTGGCCCAGCGTTACTGGCCTGAGGCCCGCCGCCTGCGTCCGGTTGAGGTGGTCAGTGAATATGAAAAAACCATCATCGACGAGCTGGACCTGCTACGTGAGGCTGCAAATGCCACCCAGCTACGCGCCAACTTTGCCGACACGGGTCTGCTGTACATCCCTGAGGTGCACTGGGATTACTGTCGTAGCAACGTGCTGGTGCTGGAACGCATCTATGGGCTGCCCATCGATGACATCGCTGCCCTGAACCACGCCGGCACGGATATGCGGCGATTGTCAGAACTCGGTGTCGAGATCTTCTTCACCCAGGTATTCAGACACAACTTCTTCCATGCTGATATGCACCCCGGCAACATCTTTATCGATGTCACCAATCCGAGGGATCCACGATATCTTGCCGTAGACTTTGGCATCGTCAGCAGCCTGTCTCCGGATGACCAACGCTACCTGGCCGAGAACTTCCATGCCTTCTTCAACCGTGACTACCAGCGCGTGGCCGAGCTCCACGTAGAGTCTGGCTGGGTACCCAAGGACACCCGTATCGATGAGTTCGAATCGGCTATACGGACTGTCTGCGAACCCATCTTCCAGAAGCCCCTGAAAGAGATCTCCTTCGGGCAGCTCCTGCTGCGCCTGTTCCAGACTGCGCGTCGCTTTAACATGGAGATTCAGCCCCAGCTGGTGCTACTGCAGAAGACCCTGCTGAATATCGAGGGCATTGGTCGCTCACTTTATCCTGATCTCGACCTGTGGCAGACCGCCAAGCCCTTCCTGGAAAAATGGATGATGGACCACCTGGGCGTGCAGGGCATGGCCAGCAGCGCTAAATACCATCTACCGCTGTTCATGGAAAAACTGCCCGAGATGCCAATGCTGGCCTACGACGTGCTGCGCAAGGCCTCGCGTGATGAACTGCGCATTCAATATGAATCAAAGCAACTTGAAGAACTCCAGAACACCCTGCGCTCCAGCAATGAGAGAACTATCACCGCCATAGCGGGGGCAAGCTCGATTATTGCCGGGGTCGGCCTGATGCAGGTACCCGGACTGGCCCTGACTATGGGTATACCCACCTTCTCGCTGGCCCTGTATGGACTGGGCGCCTTCCTGATTATCGCTGCCTGGCTCAAGAGCACAGACTGACCAGGCTGACACTGACGGCCTGATGAAAAAGACCCACTTCCCGGCCAACCTGAGCTGTCCACTGGATGGCGAACCGCTGAGCCTGATGGATGGCCAGTTACGCTGCCCAGGAAACCACAGTTTTGATATCGCCCGCCAGGGCCACGTCAACCTGCTGCCTGTTCAGTTCAAACGTTCAAAAGATCCCGGTGACAGCAAGTTCATGATCGAAGCGCGCCAACGCTTCCTCGATAGCGGCGTCTACATACCCATTGCTGATGCCCTGGTTACGCGGGTCTCAGAAATCCTGCCCGATAGTGATAGCTGCAGCATCCTCGATGCCGGCTGCGGGGAAGGCTATTACCTGGACAGACTTTGGCAGTCCCTCGACCAGGAGCGACTTGAGTGCATAGGCCTGGACATCTCCAAACCGGCCATCCTCACTGCGACACGCCGTAACAAAGAGACGACCTGGATCGTCGGCAGCAACAAACACCTTCCCGTATTGCCTGGCAGCCTGGATATCATCATCTGCCTGTTCGGCTTTCCCGTCTGGGAAGAATTTGCCCGCGCCCTGAAACCTGGCGGCAGGGTGGTACTCATTGATCCCGGTCCAGATCATCTGATTGAACTACGCCGCATCATCTATGACCGCGTTAAACAGACACCGGCACCCACGCTGGAACGGGCAGAACAAACCGGCTTCAGCCTGGATAACAGCCAGACACTCCGGTTCACCCCTGATGAACTTAACCATGCGCAGCTAATGGACCTGCTGACCATGACCCCTCATCTCTACCGCGCTAGCCAGAAAGGCCGCGATGCTGCGCAGCAGCTACCTGGCCTTGCCGTCACGGTCGACATTCTGATCCGCACTGTTACCCGAACATAAGTAGCCAACATTTATCTCTCGGACAGTGCCACATCACGCGTACATCCCCTGATGCAATTAGATGTACGCGTGATGTGGCACTACTAGCTTATCGGTAAGTTACAGTAGTCGAGGTCACTGGCTTCGTCGCCAGTAAGGCTCACGTGCCTGCAATTTAACCCTCCTTATCGTGGACTTTTTTATACTCCCGTCTGAAAGTCAGGGGTATACTCTTGCGACCCCCATGAAAAAAATAAGTCCTTATATCAAACATGGGTATAAACAAAAGGAGTCCATAAATGAAAACCAAAGCACTAAGCCTTGCGGCACTATTCCTGCTCGTTGTAACTTCACTATTAAATGTAGCTATTGCCAACGAACCTAAACAGGTTGTTATTCAGGTTAGCAGCAACGATCCCGTTACTCAGAAGATAGCGCTGAACAATGCCGTCAATCTTCAAAAGCTTTATGGCATGGATAACGTTGTTGTTGAAATTGTCGCCTATGGCCCAGGCCTGAGCCTGATGACAAAGGCCAGCGATAATGCCAAGCGTGTTGAAAGCCTGGCCATGCAGAACATCAACTTTAGCGCCTGCATGAACACCATGAAGAACGTTGAAAAGAAGACCGGCAAAAAACCCATGCTATCGGAAGGCGTAAATACCACTCCTTCGGGTATTGCCCGTATTGTTGAACTTCAGGGTGAAGGTTACGCCTACGTACGCCCTTAAGTACTACTTTCTGTTGCATGGCGAGGGATTGCCATACAACAGTCATACCCAAACATGTTCTGATCCCCGCAAGAATTGATAACCAGTTAACAATATTTTTAAAACTCTTCTACTCTTGTTTGACGACAAACAATTCTTGTCCTATTTTTAATAGTGTTAAAGGCAACTCACTCGAAAGGGTGAAGACGCAAAGTCACCGGTCTAAGGGAAAATCCTATGATAGCGGGGCCGCCAGAATCTCCGGGCATATGTCCATCTGCGGTTTCCCCTCTTCAACGAATTCAACCCTGATACCGATGCAATAACAATACGCGTCCTGCTTGCCTTTGTACTCAACACAAAACAAAAGGATGTTAAGGATGAAACTGTCAAAGAGTATACGCACATTGCTGGCAGCGACAGGATTGCTGCTAATACAGGGAACTACTTCTGCTTCTGATTTATATGAAGGAGTTATTGCCTATAACAGTGGTGAATATGAGAAGGCCTTTGCCCTGTGGGAGCCTCTGGCCAAACAGGGTGATCATCGCGCACAGTACAACATGGCCATGCTATATAGCAGCGGCAAGGGCGTTCCCCAAAGTGACATCGAGGCAACCAGATGGTACAAAGAAGCTGCGGCACAAGGTAACGAGTATGCTGCTCTACACCTGAAATAACAAAAACAACCTTGCCCCGGCTTTAGCCGGGGCCCGGGTATCAAAGGAGCAAAAACATGAACGTGATTTCAAAAGCCGTCGTTATTCTGATAATTGGCTTTTTCTCATCTGTGGGCCTGGCAAACAATGAAGAATTCCCAAATCGAAAGCTTTTTCCTGAAACCACACCTATAAGTCTCGATAAGTTAAAAGCCACAAAAAACGACACCATCATTATAGATGTACGCTCAGCCTATGAATTCGATACGCTTCATATCAAAGATGCGATAAATATTCCGCTAAATGCTTCCGACTTTACAAGCAGCCTTGAGAAGCTAAGAAAAACCAGCAACAAGCCCATCATCTTTTACTGTAACGGCAAGACCTGTAAGAAATCTTATAAGGCAGCTCTAAAGGCTGTTAAGGCCAAGATCCCCTCAGTATTCGTTTTTGATGCTGGTATTTTTGACTGGGCCGAAGCATACCCGGAAGAAAGCATTTTGCTTGGCAACCTTCTCAAGGATAAGGATCGACTAATTTCTTCAGCCGATCTTAAAGAACATATGCTTGATCATAAATCTTTTGTCAGGCAGGCAAAGTCGGACGATGTCATTATTCTCGACATACGTGACCCAGTACAACGAGACGGTCTACAGATTTTCGCCCATAGAGAAAACGTAGTACCTCTGGATAACGCCAAATTGCAAAAGTATGTAGACCAGGCAAAGGCCGAGAATAAAACCCTGATGATCTATGACGCGGTAGGTAAACAGGTACGCTGGTTACAGTACTACCTGGAGGATCAGCGCGCTTCTGATTATTACTTCATGAAGGGTGGTGCAGAAGCGCACTTTGAAGACTTTATTGCAAAGTATCGCAAGAAGCTTTAATTAATATTATTCATTGGGCTCCTTGAACACAGGGATGTGTTTTATTTTTGTTCTTTTTTAGATACAAGCATTTCGCCCCCTGGCTGTGCAGGACAGAGAGCGAAATGATTTATTCAAATATCACTTTGAATTCAGCCTCTGCTGAAGACTTATCAATCTTCACCAGCATCTCCCCATAACCACTCTCAGTGGTGGGGTCAAAACCACAGGATCCACCGGCGCTGACTTCATTAAAGAAGACACTGATTTTTGCATGGATGGATTGCTCGTCCTCGGTAACAGTAAGTACGGAAACACTCAGGCTGCTGTGATCAATACTGCCACCACGCAAGCTACATTGCGCCAGCGGCAGTTGGCCTTCTGGCAACGCAGCTAATTCTTCCTTCAGCACCTGTTTGAAGGTGTCAGCGCCCCAGCTCTTTAAAGACTTCTCGAGAACAGTCATCGCTCAACCCGAATGATTATTCCTTAGGTTTACGCTTTTTGGCTTTAGGTTTACCGTGGCCTTTGGCGTCTTTCCGTTTCTTATCGTGACCTTTGCGTTTCCTGTCTGTTGAATCAAATTTTTTCCTGGCCTTTACACCCTGCCTTCTGTCACCGCCACGTTTCTCAGGCTGCTTGTCATCACCTTCGCGCCAGTCCTTGATGGGCTTCAGGTTCAGATGGCGTCCGCAGACCCAGGCCTTTTGCAGTACCTTTTCAATCTCCGGAGGCATGCCTTCTGGCAGATCGATGGTGCTGAAGTCATCGAAGATTTCCACCTGGCCAATATATTCGCTTTCAATTCCGCCTTCATTGGCAACCGCACCAATAATATTTCCGGGCTTTACATCGTGCTCATAACCTACAGCAACACGGTAACGCACCATTTCCACTTCAGGATGTTTTATAAGAGGCTTTGGCTCAAAAGAGGGCATGGCCTTTTTGGGACGTTCACCACGATCACCACGATCACGGCCCGTGCCTTTTTCATCGCGCTGACGTTCTGGTCGTTCTGGACGTTCCCTGCGTCGGCTTTCTTCCATCAGCAGCGGCTCATCACCCTGCACCATTTTCGCCAGTGCAGCAGCAATCTGCACAGGATCAATATCCTGTTCCTGCTGTAGCTCTGTGACGACCTGGTAACAGACATCCAGGTTAGCGCTGGTAATGGTATCGGCAATACGCTGTTTGAATCGGGCAACTCGCTGGACATTGATATCTGATACCGAGGGCATCTGCATGGGCTCAATCTTTTGCCGCGTGGTCCTTTCAATCGCCTTGAGCAGGCGTATCTCGCGATTAGAGACAAACAGGATGGCCTCACCACTACGACCGGCGCGACCAGTACGGCCGATACGGTGTACATAAGACTCTGGATCGTAAGGGATATCGTAGTTTATGACATGGCTGATGCGTTCAACATCCAGGCCACGTGCAACCACATCGGTTGCGATCAGGATGTCGAGCTGGCCTTTCTTTAACTTGTCGACGATACGCTCACGCATCTTCTGCTGGATATCACCGTTAAGCGCCTCGGCGGCATAACCTCGTGCCGATAATTTTTCTGCCAGTTCTTCAGTGGCATTCTTGGTGCGAACAAAAATCAGGATGGCATCGAAGGGCTCTGACTCGAGTATGCGCGTCAGGGCATCGAGCTTGTGCAATCCACTTACCTGCCAGTAACGCTGGCGGATGGTCTTGGCCGTTGTGGTCTTGTCCTTGATACGAACCAGCGCGGGTTCATTCAGATACGTGGTTGCCACCTTCTTGATAACGGGCGGCATAGTTGCGGAGAACAGCGCAATCTGGCGATCATCCGGTGTGTGTTCCAGGATCCATTCCACATCATCGATGAATCCCATGCGCAGCATTTCATCGGCCTCGTCCAGCACCAGACCCGTGAGGGCATCCAGCTTGAGGGTGCCGCGACGCATATGATCCATAACGCGACCCGGTGTACCGACTACCACCTGAACACCACGCTTTAACTGGCGCAGCTGAATATCGTAAGACTGACCACCGTAGATAGGCAGGACATGAAAGTCTTTCAGATGATGGGCATAACTCTGGAAGGCCTCAGCCACCTGGATGGCCAGCTCACGCGTAGGAGCCAGTACCAGCAGCTGGGGCTGCTTCAGCCTGAGATCGAGCCTCGCCAGCATGGGCAGCGCAAAGGCTGCGGTCTTACCGGTACCGGTCTGCGCCTGGCCCAGAAGGTCACGCCCTTCCAGCAGGGTTGGAATAGTCTCGGCCTGGATAGGCGAAGGTGTCTCATAGCCCAGATCTTTCAGGGCAAGAAGTAATGGATCAGGAAGATTGAGATCCTGAAAAGTAACAGAAACGGGGGATTCTTGGTCGGTCATGATTTATGCCTAATTAGAATGATGGAGCTAGGCAAAAACCTAACGAAAGTAAAGATTATAAAGGACTTTGGCCCACGCTGTACGAAATGTTTTCAGAAATCGGCTCCAGGCCTTTGCACGGGCTAGATTTCCAGCAACATGCGCGCGGGGTCTTCCAGCAGCTGCTTGATGGTCACCAGGCAACTCACCGCATCACGACCATCGACTATACGATGATCGTAAGACAGGGCCAGGTACATCACCGGTCGTACGACAACCTCACCATTCTCGGCCACCGGACGCTCCACGATATTGTGCATGCCGAGGATCGCGCTCTGGGGCGGATTGATTATAGGTGTGGACAACATGGAACCAAACACACCGCCATTAGTAATCGAGAAGGTACCGCCAGTGAGTTCTTCCATCTCCAGCTTGCCTTCTTTCGCGCGGACGGCAAAATCGCGAATCTGTTTCTCGATATCAGCCAGGCTCATCTGGTCTGCATCACGCAGCACGGGAACCACGAGGCCACGTGGCGTTGATACAGCCACACCGATATCAAAGTACTCGTGATACACGATATCACTACCATCCACCGAGGCATTGATGACCGGGAATCGCTTCAGGGCCTCTGCCGCTGCATGGACGAAGAAAGACATGAAACCCAGGCGCACATCATGCGCTTTTTCAAACTGCTCCTTGTAACGATTACGCAGATCCATGACCGGCTTCATATTGACCTCGTTAAAGGTCGTCAGGATAGCCGCATTCTGCTGTGCTTCTAACAGACGCTCAGCAATGCGGGCGCGTAACCGTGTCATTGGTACGCGTTTATCTACACGGTCGCCTGCCGGGGCTGGCGCCTTGTAAAGATTGGGCGTTTCCGCAGGCACTGTCATGGGCTCAGGTTTGGGTTCGGGTGCGACGCTTTTGACCAGCTCTGGCGCAACAGACGCAGACCTTACTGCTGGCTGAACTGGCTTCTGCTGCTCAAGGTACTTCAGCACATCCTCCTTAAGCAGGCGTCCATTCTTACCCGTGGCGGGAATGTTTCCTGCCTTAAGGTCATGCTCATGTAACAGCTTGCGTACAGCCGGACTGATCGAGGGCCCCTTTTCTGCAGGAGCCTGGGCCTGTTTGGGCTCGATAACATGAATCGAGGCCTCGCCATCGGTAATCATGGCGATGAGTTGTCCCGCCGTGACCGTGCTACCTTCCGGCTCAACGATAGATTCCAGCACGCCGGCCTGGGGCGCAGGCACTTCAAGGACCACCTTATCGGTTTCGATATCGACCAGGTTTTCATCCTGCTCTACCGTGTCACCAGGTTTCTTGTGCCAGGCAGACACCAGAGCATCGCTTACCGACTCTGGTAACTGCGGAATCTTGACCTCAACGCTCATAACCCACCCCTTTTCTTATGGTCCATGCGGGATACCCAGGGCCCTGGCAACGAGATCACGCTGCTGCTCCTGATGCATGGAGAAATAACCTACTGCCGGTGATGCTGCATCCGGGCGTGTCACGTGCTGCAGATAATGCCTGTCTTCCATCAGGGCCCGGATTCTGTGCTGAATGTTGTACCAGGCGCCCTGGTTGAGCGGCTCTTCCTGGCACCAGATAATATGGCTGGCAGCATCATATTTTTCGAGCTGTTCATCGACCTCGTCGCTGGGGAAGGGATACATCTGCTCGAGGCGAATAATGGCGACATTATCCAGCTCCTGTTCACGGCGCGTTTCCAGCAGGTCGTAATAAACCTTGCCGCTACACATCACCAGCCGGTCCACCTTCTGTGGATCGATATCATCAATTTCTGGCAGTACCGGTGCAAACTTGCCATGCACCATGGCATCAATATCGGATACAGCGAGCTTGTGCCGTAACAGGCTCTTGGGCGTCATCACGATCAGGGGTTTGCGATATAGCCTGCGCATCTGACGACGCAGCATGTGGAAGGTCTGCGCCGGGGTAGTTGGCGAACAGACCTGGATATTGTGTTGCGCACATAGTTGCAGGTAACGCTCCAGACGGGCCGAAGAATGCTCCGGACCCTGGCCCTCGAAGCCATGCGGCAGGAACATAGTCAGGCCGGAAAGGCGCCCCCACTTCTGTTCACCGGAAGAAACGAACTGATCGATCACCACCTGGGCATTATTGGCGAAGTCACCAAACTGGGCCTCCCAGATCACCAGCGTATCTGGATCACTGGCGGAATAACCATACTCAAAGGCCAGCACGGCCTCTTCAGACAACAGGGAGTCGATTACCAGGAATCGTGGATTGTCCTTATTCAACTGGCGCAATGGAATAAAGCTGCTTCCATCGGCCTGGTTATGCAGCACTGCATGCCGATGGAAGAAAGTGCCACGGCCACTATCCTGTCCGGACAGGCGTACCTTATAGCCATCATGCACCAGGGTTGCATAAGCCATGATCTCGGCAAAACCCCAGTCCACCGGCTGATGGCCGGCCACCATTTTTCTGCGATCTTCGACAATTCGGGCAACCCGGGGATGTAACTCAAAGCCATCGGGCAGCTGATCCAGCTTTCCGGCCAGCACCTCGAGGGTCTCCCGCGACACCGCGGTATCGACATGATGATCCCAGTCATGCCCCCAGTAGCGGGACCAGTCGACCCGATAGGGGCTATCAATCTGATGCCGATCGAGCAGATGCGGCACCATGTTATTGCCTTCCTCGAGGCTGGTACGTGTCTGTTTTACCATCTGGTCAGGCTCATCGGGTTCCAGAACACCCGCATTAACCAGACGCTGGGCATAGATCTCTCGTGTCGTCGGCAGATTACGAATCTTCTGGTACATCTGCGGCTGGGTTACTGCAGGCTCATCGGCCTCGTTATGACCCTGGCGCCGGTAGCAGATGAGGTCGATAACAACATCCTTGTGGAAAGTCATGCGGTAATCCAGGGCAACCTGGGTAGCCAGCATGACCGCCTCGGGGTCATCACCATTCACATGGAAGATTGGCGTGTTCACCATCTTTGCCACATCGGTACAGTAAAAGGTCGAGCGAGCATCCTGGTGGAAGCTGGTGGTAAAACCGATCTGGTTATTAACGACGATATGCACGGTGCCCTTGGTAGAGAAACCGCGGGTCTGGGACATGTTGAGGGTTTCCATCACCACGCCCTGGCCGGCAAATGCCGCATCCCCATGAATAACAACAGGCAGCACCTCGATACCTTCACGGTCACTGCGGCTGTCCTGCCGGGCGCGCGTCGAACCCTCGACCACAGGCCCGATGATTTCCAGGTGCGAGGGATTAAAGGCCATGGCCAGGTGCACCGGGCCACCCGGCGTACGGATTTCCGATGAAAAGCCCTGATGATATTTCACGTCACCGGTACGACCGGTATCGTCATGCTTGCCCTCGAACTCGGAAAACAGCTTGGCCGGGGACTTACCCATCACGTTTATCAGTACGTTAAGGCGACCACGATGGGCCATGCCGAGGATAACTTCCTGGATGCCCTGGCGACCTGCTCGCTGGATGAGTTCGTCCAGCAGGGGAATCAGGCTCTCCCCTCCTTCCAGTGAAAATCGTTTCTGGCCTACGTAACGGGTATGCAGATAACGCTCAAGACCTTCTGCCGCAGTCAGGCGCTCGATAATGAAGCGCTGAAACTTAGGTGAATAGGTGGGCGAGGAAACCACGCCTTCTAAACGACTCTGAATCCATTCCCGCTCCTCGGTGTTGAGCACGTGCATGTACTCGGCACCAATGCTGCGCGTGTAGGTACGCTTGAGCACATCGACAATGTTGTAGAGGGTTGCGACATCCGGCCCCGCCAGGGTGCGACAATCAAAGAAGGTGTCCAGGTCCTGTTCGGACAGGCTGTGAAAATCCAGTGAGAGTTCGGGAATATCCTGCACCGGCTTGTCGAGGGGATTCACCCGGGCCACCAGGTGCCCCTGGTTCCGATAGGCCTGGATCAGGTTGAGCACCCTGACCTGCTTGCGCTCGTGCTCGAAGTCGCCTGGCTGCGCAGCTTCGACAGGTGCGCCATGGCTGTGGTCAGGACGCAGGGTGTGTTCGCGGACTTCTGCCCGGATACGGGAATGGCGCACATCATGTTCATGGCCGTCGACCCGGGGCAACTGATCAAAATACTGTCGCCAGTGAGGCTCGACCAGATCAGGATTTTCCAGGTAGGCCTCATAGACGGTTTCAAGATAGGCGGCATTACTACCATCAAGCAATGAGTTGCCCCTGAGTAAGTCCATGTCCCTGTGTTGTTTTTCTTGCATTGCCTACTAAATTACCCGGGCATCTGGTTTATTACATTTATATGTAAACCATATTTGGTCGTTTGACAGGAAAAACACCTAATTTATTTCGCTTTTTCCCCATTTTCTTTTCCACTCGGTCAGTTTCTTCTCCATTCTGTGAACATGCCCCCCATTCCAGTACAGGCGCTGGCATTCCGGGCAACACCTCAGGGGCTCATCGTCCCTGAGTCGGATGCTGAGTCCGGCGCGTTGATCCTCGGTGCCCTGCACCAGCTCTACGTTGCACATCATGCACCGTGTAAAGGGGCGATAAAGCCAGTCGATATGAAGGCGCTCTGCCAGGCAACGGGCCTGATCATCAAGGACCTGATCATCTATCATGAAGACGAATTTATCGGCATCGCGAAAATGCATGAACTGGCGATCACGTGTCAGGATGATACGCCCTTCCTCTCTGGCCAGAGCCATGATATTCCGATCGGGGGAACCACCAGGTAACAGGGCACAGTCGTAACCCGCTGCTCTCAGCCATCGACACAGGCGGGCCAGCATTTCATCACAGATGAGCTGTATATCCAGGTCCTGCCTGATAGTTTCATCCTCCCGGTTAAATACGTACTTACGTGGGCTTAGCTAGAAGCATAGTGTATATTCGCAGGCTATTTTCACGCCTATTAAAAGCCCAGCTGAACCCCGAAACCATGCAGCCTACAGATACCGACGCACAGCCTCAGCGAACTATTACCATCAACAACACCGAAATTACCCTGCTGGGTACTGCCCATGTGTCCCGGGCCAGCGCCGACGCCGTTGAAGAAGAACTCAACTCCGGACGCTATAGCGCCGTGGCTATCGAGCTTTGCCCCAGTCGCTACCAGGCCCTTGTTGATCCTGATGCCCTGTCACGCATGGACCTTTTCCAGGTACTAAAAGAGGGCAAGATACCGATGGTGTCAGCCAGCCTTGCCTTAGGCGCCTTTCAGCAGCGCATGGCTGACCAGTATGGCATTCGACCCGGCGAAGAAATGCAGCGCGCCATCAGCAAGGGCAAGGAACATGATCTGCCTGTGCTTTTGATCGACCGTGAGGTCGGTATCACGCTCAAACGTGTTTACCGAAACGTGCCCTGGTGGCAACGCTTCATGGTCTTTAGCGGGCTCATCAGTAGTGTAATTTCCAGGGAAGAAATCCCTGAAGAAGAGATAGAGCGACTCAAGGAAGGTGATGTACTGGAAAGCGCCTTCACCCAGTTCGCTGAGCGTGAAAAACATCTGTATCTGCCCTTAATCCATGAACGTGACCAGTACATGGCTGCCCGCCTGCTACAGGAAATTGCTGCAGATGATCACCAGCATATCCTGGCCGTTGTCGGTGCCGGCCACCTGCAGGGCATCTACGAGCAACTGGAACAGTATGCAGGCCCCATCGATGCAGAAACCATGGATGACCAGATTAAGGCCCTGGATGAGACGCCAGCAGCAGGCCCCTTCTGGAAGATTTTCCCCTGGCTGATTGTTGCCATCATCATCACCGGCTTCGTCATTGGCTTTATGCGCAGCCCCGAACTGGGCATGACACTGATCTGGGAATGGGTACTGATCAATGGTAGCCTGTCTGCCCTGGGGGCACTGATTGCAGGCGGTCATCCGCTCACCGTGGTCACGGCATTCCTGGCCGCACCACTAACCTCGCTCAATCCTACGATTGGCGCCGGCATGGTCACCGGAGCCGCAGAACTATTCCTGCGTAAACCCACCGTGGGGGATTTCGATAACCTGCGTCATGACACGACACATCTGGGAGGCTGGTGGAAGAACCGAGTGGCGCGATTATTCCTGGTCTTCATCCTGAGTTCACTCGGCTCGGCCATTGGCACCTATGTGGCTGGCTTCAGGATCTTTGATCGCCTGATTGGCTAATCAGGCGGGGCGCACCCTGAAATCAAAGAAGCCCCAGAAAAATCCCAGCACGCCAAACAGGATAGAAAAGAGGTCCCGGCGGTTCAGTGTGTAGCTTGAAGCAGAACTGACCTCTCTGCCTCGCTCCTGCTTCTGGGGCACCACAAAGCCCTGGACCCAGCCGTTAGAAAGACCATTCAGGCTTATCTGGTACCAGGACCCGCTGCTATTGCGCAGTTCCTTTTCAAGGACAGCGACATCACCCGACCTGAGCTCACGAACCTGTTCAAAGGTTTCACTCGGCTGGGCATACACCGGGGCATACTCCTGGCGCACGGTGACAAACTGTGTCCCCGTCTCAAAGACCTCGGCCTTAAGATGATCGAGGGGGCCAGAAGGCAGAATCATGGTCGGTATCGTAAACAGCAGGAAACCCACGACAAAACCAAAACTACCCTTAAGCAGTCGCTGCTTGAAGGTAGAGAAGAGCCTGAAACGTCTAAGGGCAAGTATGGAAAACAGGAAAAGAACAGCCATTAGCCCCCATTCAACCTGGCCACCCTCACGCAGTACCAGCCCTGGGTTCAACTCCCTGATACCAAGCGGCAACTGATCGGCCAGGATATATCGCAGAGACAGATAATATGCCGCCACCAGCCCTACAACCACGGCTACCAGGTGCACCAGCTGCTCCCTGCGTTTTTCCGGACTCAGAGGCAACACTCCGCCAGGAGCCATGCCACTGGTCATATTCTTGCAATAGGTCCAGTCACAACGGTAAACCGTCATTGGTTCCTTCTTGCCCTTGAAGGTAAAGATGCCGGCCTTGTTAATGAAATAGCCCTGATCCTTGAGGATCTCGGCCATGGTATCCGAGAGGAATATCTCATCCCCCTCGGCTTCGTTTTCGATACGGGAAGCGACATTGACGACATCACCGAAAACGTCATTGGTTTCAACGATGGCCATACCGGTATGCATACCTATGCGTACATGGATATCGAAGTCCTCATCCTGTTCGCGCATGCCTTCCAGGGTCTGCTGGATACCAATGGCGGCCTTGATAGCATCGGCTGGCCTGTGGAACATAGCCATGACGGAATCGCCTATGGTCTTTACCACCTCACCACGAAAGTGCTGCACTACGGGCATAACCAGGCGGTTATGCTTGTCGACCATCAGGCGGCCCTTGATATCGCCATTCAGGTCCCAGTGCATGGTGGAAAAAACAATATCCGTAAACAGGATCGTCACCTGTTTCTGGGATTGCTTGATCTCCCGGGTAATGCTGCTCGATATCGTTTTCTTGGACCAGTCAGGCATAATGAAGGTCTGAAGATTCCCTTGTTTTGAATCGCATTCTATTGTTTTTTTGTGCAGTGTAGAACGAAATGATCAATGAACCCAACCAGCTCAGCCATTATGACCTCATGGGTGGTGACGAAGGTGTACGAAAACTGGTAGATCGTTTTTACCAGATCATGGATGAGTCTCCTGAGGCCTGGGAGATTCGCAAGCTTCATCCTGATGACCTGTCTAGCTCCGTCGACAAGCTCTATATGTTTCTTTCTGGATGGCTGGGCGGGCCTCAGCTCTATGTTGAGAAACATGGTCATCCAATGCTAAGAAGGCGCCATTTCCCCTTTCCGATCGCTGAACGCGAACGTGATCAGTGGCTGATGTGCATGAACCAGGCGCTGGATGAGATGGAGATTGATTCGATATTCCGTGAACAGCTCAAGGCCAGCTTCTTCAAAGTCGCTGACCATATGCGTAACAGGGAAGAATAGAAACTAGAGTGGCTCTTCGTTCTCGGGCGGCATTTGCAGGTGAAAGCCACGATCCTCGAGATTCTGCAGGACCTCGGTCGGATCTTCCTGGGCCAGGGCGCGATCCGGCGTGAGTTCAAATTCGAGGGCAAACTCCGGCTCTCCAAAGACGCGCATCAGTGCCTCAGGGATATCATCAAACTCATCCTTTTTAGGAAGATAGATATAGGTCTCAGGCTTCCGGCTACTGCGATAGACATAACACTGCATGTTTATTCCTTAACTGCTTCTGCGGGTTGCTCGGTAACAACGGGGTCCGCGGCCGGCACAACAGGCTCATCTTTTGGCGGTAGCTGGTCCTTGGGCAGGAAGCGCGGCGTTACTTCAGTCGGCGCAGGCACTTCCTCTTCAGGTGCGGGCACAGTGTCAGCCTCGGCAAAAACCTCGAGCCACTCGATCTTGCTGAAGGGATACTCATAAGTAATCTCACCGGCAGATACACGCTGTTTCAGGCTAAGAGAGTCACCCGTGGTACTTAATGAATCAAGCACGCCCTCTTCAATTTCTCCACCAGCCAGATGGACGCGCATGTCATAACCGATGTAATCGGGCAGGCGCTTTCTGGCTACGGGCTGAAGACTCATCTTGACGGTCGTTAGCTGAGCCTCGGGAGAAGCCACCTGGGGTTCGGGAGAAAGTGGCTCAATGATGACACCCGCTTCTTCATCTTCGGCCTCTTGCACATAAATATCTTTTTCAGTATCAATACCCTGGGCTTCGGCTACCGCCTGGTTCGGCACTTCGACATTGCCCGGGCGCTTTTCCAGAATTTCAGCGACCTTTTCGGTCGCTGCTTCAGGCACAGGGATTTTAGAGACATCTACACCGGCCTTATCCAGTACCTGGTCGACCTTCCCCAGGTGCTTTTCGGCCTGTATCTCTTTTTCACCACCGCCGTAAAAGGCAACGCCCGTAATCAGCAGACCCACTATGAATACCAGGAAACCATTACGCGCCTCTTCCCAGAATCGTATGGCAAACACAATGCCGGCAAAGGGAATCAGGAGAACGGCCAGGCCCCACAGGGCGCTTTGCTTGAAGGCCTGAATAAGCAGAATAAGCAGGCCAATCAGAAGGATAATACTACCGACGATCAGGGCTATTCCGACTGGAATTTCCATGGGGCCAACACCTTATAGCTGAATTGATTTGAAGAAGTTTACTCTGCCTTCCGGTTATTGTCAGTCTTCTCGCAAGCTACAGTGACAATAGTAAAGGGATCCTGGAGAGGATGATTGCAGGACTTTTGTAAAGTGTACACTCTGCCTTCCTGTGTTAAATTTACCCGAATCACCACAGATACCGAGATAAACGATGGACGTAAAATCCCTACTGAATCACAAGGCCACTCGTCTGATCACCGTTACCCCAGAGACCAAGATTACTGATGCAGTGTCACTCATGATGCAAAACCGCATCGGATCTTTACCTGTTGTAGAAGATGGCGCCCTGGTCAGCATTATCACCGAGCGTGATGTCATGTTTGCCCTGAATAGCCATGCAGAAAATATCCAGACAATTTCTGTAAGAGAAATCATGGCAGGCGACCTGGTAACCTGTACTGCCGAATGCCCAATTCAGGATGCCATGACCCTGATGTTCGACAACAAACTGGGGCGACGCATACGCCACCTGCCTATCACTGAAGACGGCAAGCTGGTCGGAATTGTTTCAAATGGCGACCTGCTGGATGCCATGCTGGATGAGACAGAATTTGAAAACCGGATCATGAAAAACTACATCAAGAACTGGCCGGAAGAATCTGCCTGAACCCAGACGAAAGATATAGACAATGTAAACCTGCCTAGCCAGGCAGGTTCTCTACCTGCAAAGCATTGCTCATTGCAAAGTCAATCATAAAGTCATAAAGCCGTGCATCAGCCGCGGCCATGCTGTGATCAATCAGCACCGCATTCACCCCATCTATTGTCGCCATAGTGACATTAGGGTGGTAAATAATACGCCTGTTAGGGCCTACCGATGCGACAGCATTCGTCAGGCGTTGCGCCCAGTCGCTGGGACGAAATCGCTCGCCCTCTTTAGTTAACCCCTTGATAATGACCTTGTTTATATATTCGCTCATGACGGCAGTGAGTGTGCTCTGATTGTTTATGGATTGCAACAGAGCGGTCCGCCCGGCCCTGTAACGCCCAAAGTGGCGCGTTTTATAGCCTGTTTGATATTGAGGGTCAAACCTGATTCATCCCCTGAAAAGTTTTATGAAAAATGGCCAGAAAGCCTGCATTTCGGAGTAATAACGCATATTATTACTGGTATCTGGATAAGATTATAACAATATGAATCTTCCGCAAAACGACACAACGCCGGGTAAGCCGGAGCAGGGAACTGCTGCCAGCTGGGAGTGGGTGTTTGCGGATAACTCTCTCGCCCTGTCGGATCCAATGGCCAGGCTAATGGGATTCGATGCCCCTCAGGAACGCGTGAGCTTCGATGATTTTATTCGTGTCGTTCACCCTGAAGACCGCAAGAATCTACGCAACGCCATTTTCCAGGCCTATCGTACTGGCAAGCCCTTCGAAGAGATTTACCGCATTATTACTGCCAGTAACACGGTAAAGCTGTTGCGCTCAACAGGGCGCGTCATTGCTGATGACGATGGACAACCCATCAGCCTCTTTTCCACGGCAGAAACCATTTCAGATGATACTCCTCTACCCCAGTCATCAGAACAACCCCTGCTCCTAAAGCTACTCTATGACGGCCTGCCCGAAGGATTCATCACGACTGACCTGGAAGGCAAGGTGCTTGAGGCCAATCAGGCCATGTGTCACCTGATGGGCCTGAACCTGGATGAAATCAAGTTATACGAACTAGCCAGCCTTTCTCCACTGGCGGGCACCATGCACGACAATCTCAGGCAGGTCATTGATGAGGGCGAAGCCACCTTCCGGGCCGGTGCCAGCAATAAGCATGGTGACGAGTTATTGCTTGAATTTAAAGGCGCCCTGGCTGAACAGGATGGCGCCCAGTTCCTTTATTTCTTTATACAGGATGTCACCGAACGTACCCAGGAACGCGACCAGCTCAAACGCCAGAACAACACCCTCAGGCTGCTGCTCGATTCGGCAGGTGATGGTATTTATGCGGTGGACCGCATGGGCAACTGTACATTCCTGAACAGGGCCGGACAGGAACTGATCGGCTACAGCCGTCAACAGGTTCTGGGCCAGAACATGTTCGAGCTGATCCATGATCACAAGAAGAATGAAGATGATGAAATCATCGACTATGTGTCCCAGGTCCTGACAACAGGACGCCCGGCACGCATGGAAGAGGTTCTGCTCTGGCGCAAGGATGGACACTCCTTCCCCTGCGAGCTTTCCTCTCATCCACTGATTGAAGGCGGACAGCTGATCGGTGCTGTTGCCGTGTTCCGTGACATTACCCGCCAGCATTCACTGGCCATGCAGCTGGAATACCAGGCCAGTCACGACACCCTGACCGGCCTGATTAACCGCTCCGAATTACTAATCCGCATCAACCGTGCATTAAACAGTGCCCGTCACGAAGGGCGCGCCCATGTGCTGCTGTTTATGGATCTAGACCAGTTCAAGGTCATCAACGATAACAGCGGCCATACTGCCGGTGATGAGCTCCTGCGCAACATCGCCGACAAGATGAAATACGAAATTCGCCGCGGTGATTCGCTTGCCCGTCTTGGTGGTGATGAATTCGGCATACTGCTGCTGAACTGCGAACTGCATGTTGGTGAACAGATTGCCGAAAAATTCCGCAAGCTGGTACAGGACTACCGCTTCTTCTGGGAGGGTGAAAAATACCAGCTCGGCGTCAGTATCGGTGTCGTGGCCATCACCAGCCACAGCTCCAGCGCTGCTACCATACTGAGTGCTGCCGATACCGCCTGTTACTCAGCCAAGGACCATGGGCGCAACCAGATTCGCATTTACCGTCCAGATGACACAGGCTTCCTGCGCCGTCGCGGCGATATGCTCTGGCTTGGCCAGATCAACCAGGCCCTCAAGGAAGATCGCTTTCACCTGTATTACCAGGAACTCAAACCCCTGCAGGGACCAAAACCCGGTCTGCATGTAGAGGTCCTGATCAAGATGGACGACATGGAAGGTAACCACATCAACCCAGGCACCTTCCTGCCGGCAGCAGAGCGCGCCAACCTGACACCGGAAATCGACCGCTGGGTTATTCGTAATGTCTTTGCCTGGATGAGTCGCAACCGCGAACGCCTGGATGCACTGGAAAGCGCATCTATCAACCTGTCCGGCCACTCACTGGGTGACAAATCGTTCCTGGATTTTGTGATTCGTGAGTTTGAACGCTACCAGTTGCCAAAGGGTAAGGTCTGCTTTGAGATCACAGAAACCGTTGCCATTGCCAACCTGGTCAATGCCCAGCACCTGTTCTCCACCCTTTCACGCATGGGCTGCAAATTCTCACTGGATGACTTCGGTACCGGCATGTCGTCTTATGGCTATCTGAAAAATCTGCCGGTGGACTATGTGAAGATCGATGGCATCTTTGTGAAGGACATCATCAACGATCCAGTTGATGCCGCGCTGGTACAGTCCATAACGGATATTGCCCATGCCATGAATATTCAGACCATTGCTGAATTTGTGGAAAGCGAAGAAATCTTCGAAAGAGTCAAAAACATCGGCGTTGACTATGCCCAGGGCTACCATGTGGGCCAGTCCATACCCCTGGACGAACTACCCCTCGACAGTTGATCCGGCAGACGGCGGTACCTGGCTGATCTGAACCATTTCATTTTCGATCCAGGCCTCGGCCTCGTTCATCAGCTCTTCCGGATTCTTTCCCTCTGCCTCGATAACAGGGCCAACAGACACCTTAATCACACCGGGATATTTGTATAACCAGTGCTTGGGCCAGTGCTCACCGGCATTATGCGCGACAGGCACAACAGGGTAACCCGTTTTTGCTGCCAGCACGGCGCCACCAATCTTGTAGCGACTCGGCGCACCCGGGGCTGTGCGTGTGCCTTCAGGGAAAACGACAACCCATCGCCCGGCCTCCAGTCGCTGCTTACCCTGCCTGATCATCTGCACGATAGCCTTACGACCTGCACTACGGTCGATGGCAATGGCCTCCATGACACGCAGACCCCAGCCAAAGAAAGGCAGATTTAAAAGCTCCTGTTTCAGTACCCAGACATGTGGAGGGAAGATGGCCTGAAATACGATGGTCTCCCAGGTCGACTGATGCTTGGCCATGATAATGGCGCCCTTGTCTACAGGCGGCAGATGCTCCAGTCCGATGACTTCGTGGCGGATACCACAGGTGAGCCTTAACCAGAACACCATCAGATACACCCACGCATTAAGGACATTCCATCTCATCCTGTATGGCAACGGCGATACCAGCAGCATCAGGACACCCCAGATTACAATTGTCGGGATGAACAGCAGGGAAAAAAGCAGACCGCGCACTCCGGCAAACAACTTAGACATCAGGGTCTTTCTCCGCTCAGAAACTGGTCGACATACTCGGCCAGGTCATCATAGATTTCGAGATCGTCCGGCAAACCACCTTTTGCCAGAGTGCGCTCACCCTTGCCAGTGCGTACCAGGACAGGATGGGCACCTACGGCTATCGCCGCCTCAAGGTCACGCAGAGAGTCACCCACAACTGGTACTGATTCCATAGACACACCGTAGTGCGCTGCTATCTGGTTCAGCATGCCTGGCAGGGGCTTGCGACAACCACAGGCATCATCAGGGCCATGAGGACAATAGGCAATCATGCCAAGCTCACCACCCAGCTCTTCCAGGCTTGTACGCATCTTGCTGTGCATGGCCTGCAGGGCATCCAGATCATAATAACCCCGCGCAATACCTGACTGGTTAGTCGCAACCGCCACGGTATACCCGGCCCGGTTCAGGCGCGTGATCGCCTCGAGGCTGCCCGGCAGAGGAATCCACTCATCTACGCTCTTAATGTAGTCATCAGAGTCGTAATTAATGACTCCGTCCCGATCCAGAACGATGAGCTTCATTGAGAATCAGGCCTGAAGCCGAGACAGGTCAGCGGCACGCAGAAAGAGACTACGCAACTGATTCAGCAGGGCAATACGATTGTTACGCAGCGCCTCATCTTCAGCCATTACCATGACCTCGTCGAAGAAACGGTCTACAGGCTCCTTCAGACTGGCCAGCTTTTCCAGAGCCTCACGATAACTGCCTTCATCAAACAACGGTTCAACAATCGCCCGAACACGATCGACTTCCAGGGCCAGGGCCTTTTCAGCATCTTCCTGCAGCAGGGTGCTATCAACACGCTCCGGCAGTTCTCCTTCCAGTTTTTTCAGGATATTGCCGCTACGCTTATTTGCCGCCGCAAGACTTTCTGCTTCATCCAGATGGCTAAAGACTTCTACCGCACGAATGCGCTGATCAAAATCCAGGGGTGAACCGGGACGCAGGGCCATGACTGATTCAAAGACAGTCAGCGGAATACCCTGATCCTGGTAATAGGCCTTCAGTCGTTCCAGGCAGTATTCAAAGGTTTCTTCAATGGCCGCATCATTAACTTCGACCTGACCGCGCAGACCTTCTGCTGCCTTTTCAAACAACTCTCGCAGATCCAGGTCCAGCTCACATTCGATCAGAATACGCAGGACGCCGAGCGCCGCGCGACGCAGGGCAAAGGGATCCTTGGTACCGCTAGGCTTCTGGCCAATGGCAAAGATGCCCATCAGGGTATCAATACGGTCGGCAATCGCCAGCACACGCCCCACCCCCGTAGCCGGTAACTTATCGCCAGCATGCCGTGGCATGTACTGCTCATCCATAGCGGCCGCAACGTCACCGGGCTCTTTATCATGCTCCGCATAGTAACGTCCCATGATGCCCTGCAGCTCCGGGAACTCGAAAACCATGCTGGTCATCAGGTCGCACTTGGATAGCTCAGCCGCACGCCTTGCCTCGGTCTCACTCACGCCCATCTGGGCAGCGATGTGGGCACTCAGGTTCTCTACCCGACGTGCCTTGTCGGCGAGGGTGCCAAGCTGCTTCTGAAAAACAACATCTTCCAGCTGCACAATATGACTGGCGAGTGGCTGCTTGCGATCCTGGTTCCAGAAGAATTCTGAATCACTGAAACGTGGACGAATAACACGCTCATTACCTTCGCGGACCTTTTGCGGATCACCACTTTCGATATTACTGATGGTGATGAACCATGGCATGAGCCGGCCATCCTTATCGACCACTGGGAAATACTTCTGGTGGTCCTGCATGGTGGAAATGAGACTTTCCTGGGGCACGGCAAGGAAGCGTTCTTCAAAGCTACCGGCAATCGCCATGGGCCACTCAACCAGGGCCGTGACTTCATCAAGCAGACCCTCATTGATGACAGCAACACCATTCAGGGACTCAGCGGTCTCAACGACCTGGCCCTTGATGGCCGCCCTGCGCGCACTGAAATCAGCCAGCACATGGCCTTCCGTCTCGAGCATGGGTGCATAGGCCGAAGGCTCGGCAATCAGCATCTGTTCCGGATGATGGAAACGATGTCCACGGGTATAACGGCCCGATGGAATGCCTAGCACCTCAGCCTCAATCAGCTGATCACCCTGCAACATAACCAGCCAGTGCACGGGGCGTACAAATTCTGCATCGCCGTCACCCCAACGCATACGCTTGGGTATGGGCAACTTTGCCAGGGCCTGGCTAACCAGTTCAGGCAGAACTTCTACTGTACTCTTGCCAGGCTGATGCTCGGTATAAGCAAGCCATGCACCCTTATCCGTTTCCAGTTTCTCGAGGTTACTCACCTCGACACCGCAGGAACGGGCAAAACCAGCGGCCGCCGGTGTTGGATTGCCATCATCATCGAAGGCTGCGGCCACTGCAGGGCCACGCTTCTGAATTTCCTGATCAGGCTGTCCCACGGGTACAGACTCTAACCACAGGGCCAGGCGACGGGGCGCGGCATAAACATGAACCGCAGAAGGCTTCAGCCCCTGATCCGCCAGCCCCTGACTGACTCCCTGCTCAAAGGCACTGGACAGGTTCTTCAGGGCCTTGGGTGGCAGTTCCTCAGTGCCAATTTCAATCAGCAGGTCTTTAGTCTCACTCACTGGCCTGCCTCCTCTTTTAGCATGGGGAATCCGAGATTTTCCCGGGCAGCGTAATAGGCCTCGGCAACCGCCCTGGCCAGGCTACGAACACGCAGGATATAACGCTGACGTTCGGTCACAGAGATGGCGTGACGGGCATCCAGCAGATTGAAACTATGCGAGGCCTTGAGCACCTGCTCATAGGCAGGTAATGGCAGGCCAGCCTCGATGAGCTTCTGACTCTCAGCTTCACAGGTATCAAACCAGCCAAACAGTGATTCGGTATCGGCATGTTCAAAATTGTAGGCCGACTGCTCGACTTCATTCTGGTGGAAGACATCCCCGTAGGTGACTGTGCCCTGAGGCCCCCTGGCCCAGACCAGGTCATAAACACTTTCAACACCCTGTAGATACATGGCCAGGCGTTCAAGACCGTAGGTGATCTCACCACTAACAGGGCGGCACTCAAGGCCACCCACCTGCTGGAAATAAGTGAACTGGGTTACTTCCATGCCATTGAGCCAGACTTCCCAGCCCAGACCCCAGGCACCCAGGGTGGGCGACTCCCAGTTGTCTTCGACGAAACGAATATCGTGGACCAGAGGATCGAAACCAATAGCCTTTAATGATTCAAGGTACAGTTCCTGTATGTTATCCGGAGAAGGTTTGAGCAATACCTGGAACTGATAATAATGCTGAAGACGGTTGGGGTTCTCTCCATAACGGCCGTCGGTCGGTCTACGCGAAGGCTGAACATAGGCTGTTCTCCAGGGTTCAGGCCCGATAGCGCGAAGAAAGGTCGCTGAATGGAAGGTGCCTGCCCCCATTTCCATGTCGTATGGCTGCAAAATGACGCAGCCCTGTTTAGCCCAGTAGTCCTGCAGGGCAAAGATCAGGCCCTGAAAACTGGAAACGTCGTACTCAGACATGAGTTTTTCGCCCAGATAAAAAAAGGGGCGAGTATAGCATTCAGAACCGGCTACAGGCTAAACACCAGGGGCTTTTCTGCCCCCTTTTCCCATCATCCATGAGACACAGTATTTTCTGGCTACATCCGGCGGCGTCTCGTAATACAAATAAGAGCTCTGGCCGGGCGGAAATAAGGCATAATGCCAAGCAATACAATCAACTTATGCACAGTGACACGCTAAACGCCTATTCTTATTACAATTTTTTTTCAGAATCATGAAGAAATGCATAGTAAATAACGCAAGTTACTGATAAATAATAATTTATGGGGATGGTTAAATTTTAACCAATTTAACACTGAACATCATTTTCTCGGGGAAAAAGAGCTTTTATGACAAACTATCCACAAAGTTATCCACAGGTTTTGTGGATTAAACGCGAATCCTTATCCACAGCAGCAACTTAGCACGCATGACAAGAATCTACTTTAAGTAAGCCCCCTAAGCTCAATCGATGTCTCTGCCCATCTACAAGGTTGCTTTGCCCACTCCTCTGCCCCGCTTGTTTGACTATATCGCGGAGGATCAGTCTGCAGATAAATCCCTAATCGGCTGCCGGGTAGAGGTACCATTCGGACGCCAGAAACTCATTGGCTGCATTGTCGATGTCACCAACCATAGTGATATTCCGGCCAGCAAGCTTCGTCCTATAAACAGGTGTATTGATGCTCGCCCCGTCATCTCTTCAGATATCCTTGAACTCCTGAAATGGTCGGCACGCTATTATCACCATCCCATAGGCGAGGTTTTCGCAACAGCCCTGCCCGTGAAACTCAGACAGGGGGCAAGCCCCGATGGCGCGGGAATTCGATACTGGTTGCCCAGCGAAGGCGCAGATCCGGAATCGCTTTCGGCCAGGGCTGTCAGCCAACGCAGTTTGCTGGGCTTATTACTGAAACACCCGGAGGGTATTGATGAAGAAAGCCTGGACAGTGCGCATGAAAAATGGCGATACGCAATCCGCGAATTAGATAAGAAGGGGCTGGTACACAACATTGAGAGACCATGCTGGGAGACAAAACCTCATGAAACGGCCGTATCCACACCGCATCAGCTGAATGCGGCCCAGCAGGAGACTGTTGACGAAATCTCCATCTCACTGGATAAACCCGAGCGTTTTCTACTGCATGGCGTAACCGGCAGCGGCAAAACAGAGGTCTACCTCGAGGTGATCGAGCAGGTCATTGCCAGAGGCAGGCAGGTACTGGTGCTGGTACCTGAAATCGGACTCACACCACAGCTGGTGCAACGCTTTAGAGACCGGCTTGCACAGCCGATCGCCCTGCTGCACTCCAATCTCAATGATAGCGAGCGCCTTTGTAGCTGGGCCATGGCCCGTAGTGGCGCCGCCAGGGTCGTCATTGGTACCCGCTCAGCCATTTTCACACCCCTGCCAGAACCTGGCCTGATTATCATTGATGAAGAACATGACGCCTCTTTCAAACAGCAGGAAGGATTCCGTTATCACGCCCGGGACCTCGCCGTGATGCGGGCGCAGAGCCTCGGGATCCCCATTATCATGGGCTCTGCAACGCCCTCGCTTGAGAGTCTTGCGCGCTGCAGAGCAGGTGCCTACCAGCACCTGAAACTGGATTACCGGGCCGGGGCCGGGACTACGCCCGCGCTGAACCTGATCGATATGCGACGCATACCGCATAACCAGGGGCTGTCTGAAACCCTGGTCAAGACCATGCATAAGCATCTCAGTGAAGATGGTCAGATACTGTTATTTCTTAACCGCCGCGGCTTTGCTCCCACACTACTCTGCGAGGACTGCGGCTGGATAGCTCAATGTAGTCGCTGCGATGCGCGCATGACCTGGCATGAAGGAAAAAGACTATTACGCTGCCATCATTGCGGCGCAGAACAGCCCCGCCCTCAAAGCTGTCCCGAGTGCACGAGTGAAAACCTATACCTGCTTGGCGAAGGTACCGAACGTATCGAACAGGAACTGGAGCAACAGTTTCCGGATGTAGCCCTGGAACGTTTTGACCGCGACAGCGTACGTCGCAAGGGTAGCCTGGAATCACGACTGGCGCGAGTCCAGTCAGGGGAGAGCCGCATCATTATTGGTACCCAGATGCTGGCCAAGGGCCATGACTTTCCCGGCGTCTCCCTGGTTGGCATCCTTGATAGCGATCAAGGCCTGTTCAGCGCCGACTTCAGGGCTGCAGAGCGCATGGCGCAGTTAATCACCCAGGTGGCCGGGCGAGCGGGTCGGGGCAGTCGACGCGGCGAGGTCATGATCCAGACCCATCACCCCGAACACCCCTTGCTTCAGGCATTGATACATAAGGGCTTCGAGGCCTTTTCAGAGGAGCTACTCAGTGAGCGCCAGGCTGCAGGCCTGCCACCCTATGCCCATATCGCGCTACTGAGAGTTGAGGCCCAGAAACGTGAAGTTCCGCCGGCATTTATCGAGCACACCATGCGCAACCTGGGACAGACCGAAGAGGTTATCATGCTGGGGCCTGTGCCTGCCCTGATGGAAAGAAGGGCTGGCCGGTACCGCTACCAGCTGCTACTAAGTGCCGAGGCTCGCCCTCCATTACACCGGCTGCTTAAACGCCTGACGGATCAGCTGGGCATCGACCCGGAGACGCGCAAGGTACGCTGGTCACTGGATGTTGATCCCATCGATCTCTATTAATACTAAGACTGTTTTTTCCTGGCCCGTGGATGGGCCTGATCATAGACCTTGGCCAGATGCTGGAAATCCAGGTGCGTGTAGATCTGTGTCGTGCTGATATCCGCATGCCCCAGTAATTCCTGAACGGCCCGAAGATCGGCGGAGGATTCCAGCATATGCGAGGCAAAGGAATGTCTGAGCATGTGGGGATGCAGGGGGACATCCAGACCCTGGCGGGTAGCTCGCTGACGAAACCGTTGCTGAACAGAACGATGTGATATACGTTTACCCCGCTTACTGACAAACAGGGCCAGGTCATCACCCTTTACCAGGGCGTTGCGTATAGGCAGCCATCGCTGAATGGCCTGCAGGGCATAACGCCCAATCGGTAACTCACGGGTCTTACCCCCCTTACCCGTCACCCTGAGACTAGCCGCACCAAGGTCTATATCTTTCAGATCCAGGGAGACCAGCTCCGCCAGGCGCAGGCCTGAGGAATAGGTCAGTTCCAGCATCGCCACGTCACGAAGCTGAAGCGGGTCTTCGCTACTGCCAACCATCAGGCGGCCGGCCTGCTCGGTGTCCAGCACCTTTGGCAGGGGCCGGGATTTTTTCGGCGCAGATATGCCTACTGCCGGATTCTCTGTAAAACCTTGCTTACGGCCAAGATAGGTATAGAAACGACGCAGCGCTGAGAGACGCCGTTGAAGACTTGCTCCCCCTAAACCCTGCCGATGGGCCTGGGCAATACTGGCCCTGATCTGCTGCGGGGTAATCCTGTGCCAGTCGTCGTTCTGTTCAATTTGAAACTGAGTAAGGAAGTAATTCAGGTCACGCCGGTAGGCGTCGAGGGTATGCGGGGAAAACCGTTTCTCGCTTTCCAGGTAATTAATGAATTGCCCGACGAGGGACTCAGCCATTGTCACCACGGTAGCTGCGAATGGCACGGGATATCAGTTCTCCGAGCGTGCCCATGAACAGCGTGCCCATGCCAGGATAGAAACGGTTCGCATCGCGGCTACCTACTGCCAGAATGCCGAGTCGCTCAGGATCCTGCAGGGGAACCAGCACCGATGAGGCAACCTCATCGCCTTCATCACAGAACAGGATCTTTTTCTGCTCCTCACTGATGCGACCACAGGAGGGCCGGTTACCGGAAAAGAGTTCCTCGAACTGCGCCAGGGAATCTTCGTCGTTCGGTAAGGCATGGATATTCCCAGCTTCCAGGCCAAGCAGACGGATGCAGACAAAGTCCGCCTTGAGTTCATTACGCAACAATTCCTGCGAAATAGTCAGAACAGAATCCAGGTCTTCTGCCTCGAGCAGGCCCAGAGACAGGTGGTGCAGCTGGTTACTCAGATGCTCGTTGTCACGGGCCACTTCGACGAGATCCAGCAACTTACGCTCAAGTGACTGGTTCTTTTCACGGAGTATGTGCACCTGGCGCTCAATCAGTGAAACCGCAGAACCGGAAGGATGGGGTAATTGCATTATTGCCAGAAGCTCTGGTCGGGATTCAAAGAACTCAGGATTTCCCTGAAGAAACTCTTCAACATCCGCCTCACTAATAGCGCTTGAACTCAGAGTGGCTTCCTGTGAACTCATAATACAATTTGTCCCTTAAATACGTAAGTTGCAGGGCCAGTCATAATGACCGGCTGATCAAGTCCAGGCCAGCTTATCACAAGTTCGCCACCTGGCAGCTCAACGGTTACTTCATCTTCAAGCAGCCCTTGCAGCCTGCCTGATACAACTGCGGCACAGGCACCTGTGCCGCAGGCCAGTGTTTCTCCCGCTCCCCTTTCATAGACACGCAGACGTATACGGCGGGTATCCATCACCTGCATAAACCCCGCATTGACCCGATTGGGGAACCGCGCATGACCCTCGATGGCAGGCCCCAGTTCAGCAACCGGTGCTGTCTGCACATTATCCACCTGCAACACCGCATGCGGATTGCCCATGGATACCACACCGAGCTGGTAATGCTGGCCAAGAACCTCGACATCATAGGCAATGCACTTTTCATCGGCCAGGAAAGGTATTTCTTCGGGCTCCAGTCTGGGCACACCCATATCTACCGAGACCTGCCCATCAGGCTGAACCCGCAGGGTGATCAGCCCCCCATGAGTTTCCACAGGAATGACCTTAAGATCAGTTAATCCTTCATCAATAACAAAGCGGGCAAAACAACGCGCCCCATTGCCACATTGCTCAACCTCGTTGCCATCGGCATTGAAAATTCGATACCGAAACAGGGCTTCATCAGATGCGGCCTCTTCGACCAGCAGGACCTGATCGCAACCGACACCAAAACGTCGATGGGATAGAAAACGCACATGATCCGGGCTTAGATCGACCTGCTGATTAATGGCATCAATGACGACAAAGTCATTGCCCAGGCCATGCATCTTGGTAAATCGTATTAGCATGGCTATTCTTCAGAACTTACAGCCTCAGGCTTTGTTTCTGTTGCTGATTCTGAAGGCTGAGGTTTGACTAACTCGAATTTCTTAGGCGGCATGGACTCAACGTATGCGGCAACAGCCCTGATATCTGCATCTGACAAACCCTGTGTCATGGCAGTCATGACGGGGTTATTACGATTTCCGGTTTCATCACGAAAATCGATGAGGGTCGCTTCGACAAAGGCGGCATGCTGGGCAGCGATATTGGCGTAACCAGAAGCGCCCATACCATCTTCTCCATGACAGCCCTGGCATTTCGCATAAAGTTCCTTACCGCGTGCTATTAGTTCCGGATCACCAATGGCGCCAATCGCACGCGAGGAACGCGCATAATAGACGACCAGATCTATTTTATCCTGATCGTTAAAGCTCTTGGCGAGGTCCTGCATGACAAAACTTTTACGTGTGCCATTAGCGAACTTCTCCATCTGGTCCAGAAGGTATACAGGGTTCTGTGCAGCTAGTTTGGGCACGTTATCCTTTTTACTGTTGCCATCTTCACCATGGCACACGCTACAAAAAAGGGCTCGCTCCGCACCGACCTTCCTGACCTTTTCCCAGACCTTTGGCGATTTATCCACTGCCGCCAGTCTGGCATTAACCCTGGTTTCTATTGGCAGAATTTCTTCCTCCTCCTGGGCCTGAGCACAACCCAGAGCCAGGAATAAAACCAGAAAAATCGCCTGTTTCAAGAGTTTCATAAAGCCCTCCGAAGGCATTTAATTTTATTCTTCCAAATACTTATACCGCATAATCCCCTGATTTTACATGGCATTTTGAAGGGCTCCCGGGCCACGATCAGTAAAATGACAAAATGTTGGCAATCCTCCCGCTAGTTTGCTACTGTTTCTGCCCCATCTGGACGTGCTTTTAATCATTGTCCAAAAGATTTCGATACATTTTTGTTAAGCATAACTGAGGATATCAACCATGGCTGATTTCAACCAAGAACTCGATGCTCGCGGCCTGAACTGCCCCCTGCCAATCCTGCGCGCCAAGAAAGCGATTGCTGGCCTGGGTGCTGGTGAAACCCTGAAGATCGTTGCTACTGATCCAGGTTCAGTTAAGGACTTCGAAGCATTCTGCAAGCAGACTGGTAACGATCTCCTGTCTAGCGAAGAAGCTGGTGGCGAGTACACCTTCTTTATCAAGAAAAACTAATTAATCCCTGATTAATTATTCTTGATTAAAAAGGCGCTCTTCTGAGCGCCTTTTTTTATGCCTGCTCCTTCTGCTCTGACTACAGGCGTTCAAAACCCTGATAGAATCCTGCCATGGGCAAATTAAGCAACAAACGCATTGTTCTTGGCATTTCAGGTGGCATTGCCGCCTATAAAAGTGCTGAGCTGACCCGCCTGCTGAAAAAGGCCGGGGCCGAGGTGCGCGTTGTCATGACCCAGAGTGCACAGGAATTTATTACCCCCCTGACCCTACAGGCCCTGTCCGGCAATCAGGTCCATACCCAACTATTCGACCTCGAAACAGAAGCCGCCATGGGCCATATAGAACTGGCCCGCTGGGCAGATGCCATCGTTATTGCACCAGGCAGTGCCAATACGATTGCACGTCTTGCCATGGGCCGAGGCGATGATCTGCTTTCGACCCTTTGCCTGGCAACCGAAGCACCTGTGCTCATTGCCCCGGCCATGAATCACAAGATGTGGTCCAACCCCGCAACACAGGACAATCTGGCAACATTAAGTAAACGCAGCATCCACATTATTGGCCCGGCATCTGGGGAGCAGGCCTGCGGTGAAACCGGTGTTGGCCGCATGGAAGAACCCGAAAAGATTCTCCTGGCCACCGAAAGACTTTTTCAGAACCTTCTACTGGCGGGGCAACATGTAGTTATTACCGCAGGCCCTACCCGTGAGCCTATCGACCCGGTGCGTTATATCAGCAACCACAGTTCCGGCAAGATGGGTTATGCCATAGCCCGTGCCGCTCACGAGGCTGGCGCCCGGGTCACCCTGGTATCCGGCCCGGTAAGTATCGAGTCGCCTGATGGCGTCAACGTAAAATTTGTCGAGACAGCCGAGCAAATGCTTGAGGCCTGTAAGCAGGCTACGAGTTCTGCCCAGGTCTTTATCGCCACGGCCGCAGTCGCCGATTATCGCGTCATCGACAGGCTCAGCCAGAAACAGAAAAAAACGTCCGGGACCTGGAGCCTTGAGCTTACCCGCAACCCCGACATCCTGGCCGAGATGGCTGCAATAGAAACTCTCTTTACCGTTGGCTTCGCTGCAGAAACACAGAACCTGCTGGAATATGCCAAAGACAAGTTGAAGAGGAAGGGGCTGGATATGATCGCCGCCAACCTGGTTGGCGAGGGACGGGGCTTCGGCCAGGATGAAAATGCGCTGGAAGTCCTGACCAGGAATGGAATGCACATTTCTCTGCCGGTTCAGGACAAGCAGAAACTGGCACGCTCTCTTGTAAAACTTATTGCCGAAGCATTACCGAATAACGACAACATTATCGATCTGCATCATGCAAAAAATTGAAGTCAAAATCCTGGATCCCAGGCTCGGACAGGAGATTCCCCTGCCAGAACACGCCACACCCGGCTCTGCCGGCATGGACCTGCGCGCCTGCCTTGATGAAGCACTGACCCTGAATCCTGGCGAGACCGCCCTGATCCCTACGGGCATGGCGATTCATATTGGTGATCCAGGCCTGGCTGCAACGATCCTGCCCCGCTCCGGGCTGGGCCATAAACACGGCATCGTACTGGGCAACCTGGTTGGCCTGATCGACTCTGACTACCAGGGGCAGTTGTTCGTTTCGACATGGAACCGTGGCACCGAACCCTTCACCGTTGAAGTCGGCGAACGCATCGCGCAACTGGTATTCCTGCCCGTGGTGCAGGCGGATTTCGAAATCGTAGAAGAGTTCCAGGACAGCCACCGCGGTGCAGGCGGCTTTGGCCATTCCGGACGTCATTGATTTAAGCTACTAATACAGGCCTGAAAATCCCAGGCAAATGAGGAAAGATATTGGACACGCAACAAGCCATTAACGTTGCTAACGTACTCAATGAAGCACTGCCCTATATCCAGCGCTTTACCGGCAAAACCATCGTCATTAAGTATGGCGGCAACGCCATGGTCGATGAGGACCTGAAGAACAGCTTTGCACGAAACATCGTGCTGCTTAAACAGGTCGGCATTAACCCGGTTGTTGTCCATGGCGGCGGGCCGCAGATCGGCAAACTGCTGGAACAACTGGGCAAGGAAAGCAAGTTCATCGACGGCATGCGCGTCACTGACCGGGAGACTATGGATGTTGTTCAGATGGTGCTTGGGGGGCTCGTCAATAAAGAGATCGTCAACCTCATTAATCAGCACGGCGGACGGGCCATTGGCCTGACGGGTAAAGATGGCGGCCTTATTCATGCCCGGCCACTCAAGCTTGAGCGCAATGCCCCTGAACTTGATGCACCAGAAATTATCGACCTGGGCCATGTCGGCGAAGTCGCCAGCATCGATCCTTCCGTCATCCACATGCTCGACGGTGGTGACTTTATCCCTGTCATTGCCCCCATAGGCGTGGGTGAAAACGGTTGTTCCTACAACATCAATGCGGACCTGGTCGCGGGCAAAATGGCCAACGTGCTGGGTGCAGAAAAGCTTCTGCTACTGACCAACACACCCGGCCTGTTAAGCAAGGATGGCGAACTGTTGACCGGACTGGATACCAACAAGGTTCAGGAACTGATTGCAGATGGCACCATCTACGGCGGCATGCTCCCCAAGATAAGATGCGCCCTTGATGCCGTACTCTCGGGTGTTAGGACGGCTCATATTATCGATGGTCGTGTAGAACACGCAGTATTGTTGGAGTTATTTACCGACAGCGGCGTCGGCACATTAATTAAAGGCTAAGAACTGAATTTGCAGGGTGGTTTATTCACCCTGCGCTTTCTGCTTTTGCAGGTATTTAAACCGGTTGATATCGTTCATAAAACGTTCATTCAGTTTCTGGTACTGAACTTCACCCATCCGGATCATTTCTATTAACGCCGCCTCTTCTTCCATCACCCTGCGCTCTCGCTTCATCAGACCCTCGGGTACCGGGCGGTCTTCATCACTGAACTTCTGGGTCTTTGTATTAAGCTTCTTACGCTCGGCTTCCTTCTCCCTTAAACGCTTCTCATGCAACTTGATCTGGGCCTCGATAAGCGAAAGACGTTCCTGGCGGGCGAACTCAATCTCTTCAACCTCACCATAAGTCAGTGTCAGAATACGGTCTTTGCGTTCCTGTTCCTTTTTCGCCCTGAGCGCTTCTCGCTCCTTAGCACGCTTAGCCTCGAGCGCAGCAACTTCTTCATCGGTTAAGGGTGGTGCAACATGCTTAACC
Source organism: uncultured Ectothiorhodospiraceae bacterium (assembly GCA_964641615.1). Taxonomy (GTDB): domain Bacteria; phylum Pseudomonadota; class Gammaproteobacteria; order J044; family J044; genus JANTGN01. Next base: position 106,912 of record CAZXNH010000002.1, read on the forward strand.
ACACGGCCCTGAGGATTAATGATGTCATAGCCCCTTTGCGTGGCCTCGGGGGGAATCTTGTCACTGATATGTACACGACCGGTTTCATCCATCCACCGATAGAGGTTTCCGGCCAGGGCCGGCAAAGCGATTATGAGCAGGCTAGTAATAACCAGTGACTTCTTAAAAAACTCCAATGCCACACCATCCTTCTTATAATAGTTAATTCATTGTAGTCATTTTTCCCCATATAGAAAGTCTGGACCTATTTTGAGCCTGATTGATCAAACTCTGCTTTTTATCATTTCCCTGCTGGCCAACCTGTTCTCTGCCTTTTCCGGTGGCGGCGCAGGACTGATTCAGTTACCCGCACTGATTTTCCTTGGCCTGCCCTTCGCGATTGCACTAGCCACGCACAAGGTTGCCAGTGTTGCCCTGGGTGTTGGCGCCACGATCAGGCATATGAAAGAAGGCTCCCTGGACAGGCGTTTTGCCCTGTACATACTCGCCACTGGCCTGCCAGGCGTTATCATCGGCGCCAGCATCATCCTGTTCGTTCCCGGGCGCATGGCAGAGATCGCACTGGGTTGCCTGACCATGGGCCTGGGGCTCTACTCGGTCTTCAAAACTGATCTGGGCCAGCAAGCTGAAGTCCGCAACCGTCATACTCGGGGCATGACCATAGGCGGTGGCGTGCTGTTCTTTATTGGCATGCTCAATGGCTCACTCACCTCGGGCACTGGACTCTTTGTCACCCTCTGGCTGATTCGCTGGTTTGGGCTGGATTACAAGCATGCCGTCGCCTACACGCTGGTGCTTGTCGGAATGTTCTGGAATGGCACCGGCGCCTTAACGCTGGGCATTATTGGTGAGATCCAATGGGAATGGCTGCCGGCACTACTGGCCGGCTCGCTCATCGGGGGCTACCTGGGTGCCCACCTCGCCATAAAGAAAGGCAACCGCTGGATCAAACGCGGCTTTGAGGTGGTCACCCTGCTGGTCGGCCTGAAACTGATTATCGGTTAAACACCATACTCGGCACGGTAGGCCTCGATCGCTTTCAGGGCCTCGTCCTGACCGGACTGTTCACCCAGGTAGGTCACCAGGTCTTCCAGTGCAACGATGCTGGCCACCTGGATGCCATAGTTCTGTTCAACTTCCTGGATCGCAGATATTTCTCCCTTGCCGCGCTCCTGGCGGTTGAGCGAGATGACCACGCCACATAGCTCGGCATTATTGGCATTGATGATGTCTACCGATTCACGAATTGCAGTACCGGCAGTAATGACGTCGTCGATGACGAGAATGCGTCCCTCCAGGGCAGCACCAACGATGTTGCCACCCTCGCCGTGTTCCTTGGCTTCCTTGCGGTTAAAGGCATAGGGCACGTCCATGCCATGGTGATCATAAAGCGCGACGGCTGTTGCTGCCGCCAGGGGGATGCCCTTGTAGGCCGGGCCAAACAGCACATCGAATTCGATGCCTGAATCGACAATGGCCTGGGCATAGTAACGCCCCAGTCGCGACAGGGCACCGCCCGTGTTGAACAGGCCGGCATTGAAAAAGTAGGGGCTGACACGGCCAGATTTGAGAGTAAATTCGCCAAAGCGCAGTACGTCCTGATCGATGGCAAATTCAAGGAAGGCCTTCTGATAGTCTTTCATGGTGATCTCAATTGTTGGAAGTGAATTAATCTTCGATCGGATCGGGCATGGGCGGCCGGTCCGGTTTCGGTCTGTTGGGCATATCCATGCGTGCAAGCATGCCGCCATCCGCCACATAGGACTGCCCTGTGGTCCAGGCACTTGCGTCCGAGGCCAGGAACAGGGCCAGCTGGGCAATGTCGTCACCGACACCATAACGCCCCAGTGGCATGTGCGGCATCCACTGATCTTTCGCCGCCTCCAGCGCCTGCTGCGTGCGTTCGACAGGCACTACACCCGGTGCAAAACAGTTTACCCGTACATTATACGGTGCCCACTCCAGCGCCTGAACCTTTGCCAGCGATTCCAGTGCGGCCTTTGATGCGGCATAGGCTGAAAAATGTTGCACACTGTTGGTGGCATGAATACTCGTATTATGCAGTATCACGCCATGCTGCTCAGTCTCGATCATCTTTTCTGCCAGGCGTCGACTCAGCAGATAGGGGGCACGCAAATTCACATTCATGATGTCATCCCAGTGCGCTGCCTCGGCATCGAGAATCGCGGACTTCATTACCACACCGGCATTATTAATCAGGATATCGATACCACCCCACTCATCCCAGGCATCGTCTGCCAGCCGATCGAGTGCAGACTCGGAGCGAAGATCGGCATGCATCATGACGGCCTCACCCCCTGAGGCAAGTATCTCCGCACAAACCTGTTCGGCCCCTGCCTTACGGGTACGATAATGCACAACCACCTTTGCATGATGGGCACCAAAGGCACGTGCTATAGCCGCTCCCAGGCCGCCCGAGGCGCCGGTAATCAGTACGCGTTTATACTCTAAATCGGTATAGCGCATGGAGCCAGTCTCCTGGATAAGGGCGTTATTAAGCTGCTCACTTTACCCAAAGCCAGCTAACAGGGACAATGCCCCATCCCAAAACCGACAAGAATCACATGCGCATTATCAGTGTTAACACCAATGGCATTCGTGCGGCAGCACGCAAGGGCTTCTTCGAATGGATGCCAAAACAGAGCGCCGATGTTATCTGCATCCAGGAAACCAAGGCCCAGGAACATCAGCTGGAAGATGAAATCTTCTGGCCCGAGGGCTACAGCTGCTACTACAACGATGCAGTAAAAAAGGGTTATAGCGGCACCGCCATCTATGCCCGCCGCGAGCCCGATGATGTGATCGTCGGCATGGGCGCAGAAGAGTTCGATAACGAGGGGCGTTATATCGAGGCCCATTTTGGCAAGCTTGCCGTGGTATCGCTTTATGCACCTTCCGGCTCTTCCAACGAAGACCGCCAGGCCTCCAAGGACCGTTTCCTCGACTTTTTCATGCCCTACCTCAAGGAGCGGCACGAGTCAGGACGCGAATATATTATCTGCGGCGACTGGAATATCGCGCACAAAGAGATCGACCTGAAAAACTGGAAGGGCAACAAGAAGAATTCCGGCTTCCTGCCCCATGAACGCGCCTGGATGGATGAACTGTTCGGCCCCGCAGGATTCGTCGATGCCTTCAGGCAGATCGAGCAGGAACCCGACCAGTACACCTGGTGGTCCAACCGCGGACAGGCCTGGGCCAAAAACGTCGGATGGCGTATCGATTACCAGGTTGTCACGCCTGGCATTGGCAGCAAGGTACAGGCAACCAGCATCTACAAGGATGAGCGCTTCTCAGACCACGCCCCGCTTATCATCGATTACGACTACGAGTTTTAGGCTTGCAGGACATACGCAACCATCCCTGGCTTCAGGCCCTCCGCGTCTATACGAAGCCGCAGATCCTGGCGATGGTCTTTCTCGGTTTCTCGGCTGGCCTGCCTTTCCTGCTGGTCTTCTCCACTCTGACAGCCTGGCTGACCGATGCCGGTGTCAGCCGCAGCGTGATCGGCTTCTTTGGCTGGGTCGGCATTACCTATTCCATCAAGTTTTTCTGGGCCCCGGTCATTGACCGCCTGCCCCTGCCTGTCCTGACGTCGCTACTTGGAAGACGTCGTGGCTGGATGCTGCTGGCCCAGCTGGGTATTGCATCTGGCCTGGTCGCCATGTCCCTCATTGATCCGGCGACCCAGACCACCACCCTGGCCCTGCTTGCCCTGCTGGTGGCCTTTTCCTCGGCCACCCAGGACATCGTCATCGACGCCTGGCGTATCGAGTCGGTAAAAAGCACCTACCAGGGCGCCATGGCAACCGCCTATGTGGGCGGATATCGCGTGGCCCTGCTGGTTGCAGGTGCTGGTGCCTTCTACCTGGCCGACTTCTATAACTGGCATGTCAGTTACCAGATCATGGCTGTGCTCATGGGTATCGGCATCCTCACGACCCTGCTGATCAGAGACCCTGACAGGGATATTAGCCAGGCGACTCTGAAAATGGAGGAGAGCCTCGAAGAAAAACTACGCATATCGAATCTACATGGTCAGTCACAGCGTCTGGCCCGCTGGTTCGCCGAGGCAATGGTTGCGCCATTTGTCGACTTCTTTGAACGTAATGGCAAACATGCGCTTCTAATACTGCTCCTGATTGGGGTCTACAAGCTCAGTGATATCACCATGGGCGTGATGGCCAATCCCTTCTACCTGGACCTAGGCTTTAGCAAGTCGGAGATTGCCAGCATCACCAAGGTCTTCGGTTTTGGTATGACCATTGCCGGCGCTGCCCTGGGTGGTCTACTGGTCATACGTTTCGGCCTGTTCCGGCCGCTGCTGGCCGGCGCCATCCTGGTGGCATCGACCAATCTGTTGTTTGCCTACATGGCCGCCACCGAACCCAGCACCCTGATCCTGACGGCCGTCATCAGTGCCGACAACCTCAGTGGTGGGCTGGCCACGGCGGCGTTTATTGCCTGGTTATCCAGCCTGACCAACACCGCCTATACCGCCACCCAGTACGCCCTTTTCAGTTCGCTGATGACCCTGCTGGCAAAATTTATTAGTGGTTTTGCCGGCGTGGTGGTGGATGGCTACGGCTATTTCCTGTTTTTCCTCTATGCTGGTATCCTCGGTGCCCCAGCGATAGTGCTAACGTACTGGCTGTTAAGAAACCCGACCCAGTCCGCTGAAGAAAATACAAATAAAACAGATAATTAGAACCAAAGTCACTGGATACCATCATGCAAAACCAACTCAACCGAGTCCTGCTGAAGTTCACGGATGCCCTCCATGGCGAACTCGGCATCCACGCCCAGATTCGCCTGATGATCGAAGAACCCATCTATCGTGATGAAGTCCTGAATCGGGCTGAGCTGATGGGCGGAGAATCGCTTCGCAAACTGGCAGAAACCATTCGCCACCTGACGGCCAGCCATGAAAATACTGATATAACTCAAGGATTTGAAACGCGTAAGATTTCATAATCCACCTTCACCATCTGAAATCGTGCATTAAGACTATGGCGCTACAAGAAACCAGCTCACCGTTTGCCAGCTTCATTGGCAACTCACCCGAACTACAGACCACCCTGCGCGCTGCCAGCATTGTTTCCAGTGCTGATGTCACCGTGCTCATTAACGGTGAGACCGGTACCGGCAAAAAATTACTGGCCAGGGCCCTGCACGATGGCAGCCCAAGATCAGAGCAGCCATTTGTCGCGGTGAACTGTGCCGGCTATACCGAGGAACAGTCCGATAACGAACTGTTTGGCGAAACCACGGGCGAAGGCCTGGTGCAACGCGCTGAGAGCGGCACTCTTTTCCTCGACCAGATCAGTGATCTACCCCTCCAGGCCCAGGGCAAGCTGCTGCGTCTGCTGGAGCAGGGCGAAGTCATGCAGCCTGGCAGTAGTGAGCCGACCACAGTAAACGTTCGAATCATCGTCTCCAGCCATAAAGACCTGTTCGAACTGGTTAAACAGGGCGGCTTCCGTAAAGACCTGTATTACCGTCTTGCCGTAGTGCCGCTGGAACTTCCCGCACTCAGGGAACGCAATAAAGATATTGTGCAGCTGGCCCAACATTTCATGGACGAGCTGTCCGCACAACATGGCCTCGAAACACCAGAATTCAGCAAGAAGGCCCTGCAGAGACTCATTCAGTATCGCTGGCCCGGCAATGTGCTGGAACTGCGCAACCTTTGTGAGCGTCTGTGCATCCTGTTGCCGGGACAGACCATTCAGCCAACCAATCTGGGCCTTCCTGAAGAAAGGACGGAAACCGATACTGGCTTCAGGCTCCCATCTAATGGTATTCAGCTCGAGACCCTGGAACGTGACGCGATTAGCCAGGCACTGGATATGACCGGCGGCAACAAGAGTCAGGCCGCCCGCCTGCTCGGCATTACCCGGGACACCCTGCTCTACCGGCTGAAAAAATACGCCCTGGGCAGCTAGACGCTCATAACGGGTTAAGCCGGTAACATATGAGATATATCAGTGCTGCCGCCTCAGACAAGGAGTGTTAAGAAGTGAACATGCACATTTGCACTTCCAGCCTGGGCGCTCTATGCATTCTGATCGGCATTTACCTGAATGCGGTATTCGCTGAGCCCCTGCCCCGTTGCCTATTCGTTTCTTCTTATCATCCCGGCTACGCCTGGTCAGATGGTGTAGAAAAGGGCCTGCGTGAAACTCTGGCCGGTCGTTGTGAGCTGGAACAATTTGATCTGGACACAAAGCGCATCAAGGACCCCGTACAGATCGAGAAAAAAATTACGGCTGTTCGCCGCCTTATTGAGTATTCAAGACCCGATGTAGTGATTACTGCAGATGACAATGCCGCCAAGTACCTGATTCAGCCCTATTACATCAATTCTGAAACGCCCTTTGTCTTTTGCGGTATCAACTGGTCAGCAGAAAATTATGGCTTCCCCGCCAGTAATGTGACCGGCATGATCGAGGTTGCCCCTATTAAACCTCTGATGGAATGGGCGCAACGACTTGCGCCTCCTGCAAGGACAGCCACCTATATTGGCGCGGACACGCTGACAGAAAGGAAGAACTACGACCGGTACAAAGTTCTTGGGGAAAAAATGGGCATCGACATTACACCCCGCTTCGCTTCTACCAGTGCCAAATGGAAACAGCATTATATCGATGCTCAGCAATCAGACTTCGTCATAATGGGAAGCAACGCCGGCATCAATGACTGGCAGAGTGAAGCGCTTATCCAGTCACTGCCCGAACATACACAACGGCTGAGTATTACCGTGCATCAATGGATGATGCCTTACTCAGTCTTAGGATTTACCAAGCTCCCTGAAGAACAGGGCGTCTGGGCCGGGAAAACAGCCCTTGCTATTATTGAACAGGATATCAAACCCATTGATATCCCCGTTGTAGCCAATCGGCTATGGGATATCTGGATCAATTCACAACTGATCTCAGCAACCGGGATCGACCTGCCAGAAAGGCTTAAGCAAAAAGCAAAATTTATGAGCGGGACTAGCCCATGACGCGAACCGAGTGGGGCTTCACGATTCTATTCACCCTGCTTTTTGCAGTTATTAGTGCCATTGTTTCGGGACATCTTACTCTTCAGGCAAGAACCCAGAGCTTTCAGTCAGATGCCCAGCGCATACAGGCCTCCCTGCTTGAGTCACTGGAATCCGCCCGTGGCCTGAGTGTCGCAATGGGGACACTCTACCGCACTCATGAACATATCGACTCCTCATCGTTTAGCTTTATTGCCACCGATATTCTTGATGCGAACACGGCACTCAGCACAATCACTTATTCACCATGGCTAGAAGCCGGTCGTAAAGAGGCATTTGTTACAGCGCAGCGTGATGAAGGCTTTCCTACGTTCAGCATACAAACCCAGAAAGATTCAGATGCCCAGACGTATTTCCTGCCATTACAGTTTATTGAGCCGTTTGATCCATTAAGTGCCCGATTCATGGGAGAAGATCTGTTTGGTAGAAAAGAGATTCAACAGGACATCATTCAATCCATAGAGAGCAATGAATCCCGACTAGTACTTTTCAACTCACTGATGGACCATGATAACCAGCTTGCACTGATACACCCTGTTTATTCAGGCATGGCATTACCTTCCAGTAAAGATATGCGCCTGCTTCACGCAAGGGGCCTGCTACTCTTTACGTTCAGTATCGACCAATGGGCACAGGGGCAGAACCTGACCCCGGACACAAAACTCTCACTCAATTACTGTGAAGATGAAGACGCAGAACTAACGCTAACTACCATGGAAAATTCAGGCTCTTCAGAATCCTCATTATTAAGACTCAATGAGAGCCTCGACGTCCCAACATTTCCCATTCGCATTCATATGGAAAAGGGGCTTGGATTCTCGGAGTTATCTCGTTCACCCGTCCCATTAGCAGTCATAGTCGCTACAGTCCTCGGGCTGATTTTTTCCCAGCTGATTATTAGCCGCAGGAGAATCAAGCTAAATGAGCAGGCCACAACCCTCGAGTTACAGAACATGCGGCGCCATGCCGAGACCACGCTTCAGTCTATTGGGGATGGCGTCATTACCGTGGACTCTTACCTGATTATTCGAAGCGTCAACTCAACAGCAGAAAAACTGCTCTGCAAAACAAGTGAAGAACTGGTCGGCTCCCCGGCAAACAGTGTTATCAAGCTCATCGATGAAAAAAGCGGCAAACCCCTCGGCCTCTTTAGTTCACGTGAGCACGATATTTCTCGAAACCACATTATTCTCTCTCGTTCAGGCAATACCGAACTTCCCGTCGAAATCGACATTCGTAACCTGCATGGTAATCACGAAGAAGACATGGGTCAGGTTATTGTTCTACGGGATGTCAGCACAGAAAGAGAGCTCAGCAGGGAGCTTCGTTATCAGGCTACACATGACCTGCTTACCGGCCTGATGAACCGTTATGCCTTTGACCAGGAATTGCAGGCCGCACTTAAGTCTTCTCATCGCAATGGTTCGCATCATGTCCTGTGCTATCTCGATCTTGACCAGTTCAAACTAATTAACGATACCTGTGGCCACATGGCTGGAGATGAGGTTCTTAAACAGGTTACTTCCGTGATACACAATCAGCTCAGATCACAGGACATGTTTGCCAGGCTGGGCGGTGACGAGTTCGGAATCCTTCTGAGTAACTGTCCGCTTGATAAGGCCCAGGAAATCGCCGAACGGATCAGATGCTCTATTCATGATTTTCGTTTTCCCTGGGAAGAAAAGGTTTTTGATCTGCGTGTAAGCATCGGCCTGGTACCCATCACCGATAACGCAGAAAGCATGACTGAACTGTTATCTGCTGCCGATGTTGCCTGTTACACTGCTAAAGATCGCGGCAGAGATCAGATATATACCTATCAGAGTGATGATGAATCTATCTCTGAAAGGCATGGGCAGATGCAATGGCTACCAATACTCCAGGATGCCCTAAGAGAAAATCATTTCACATTAAACCTGCAACCCATTCTCCCAATCTCCAGCAACAAGCTGCCCCGGATATATGAATTCCTGATCAGGCTAAATCACCCTGATAACACGCCCAGCCTTCCAGGAAGCTTTTTACCCGCTGCTGAACGCTATGACCTGATGCGTGAAATTGATACCTGGGTTATTTATCACTGCTTTGAACTGATTCATTCCTACAGGCTGCCAGATAATGTCTGTTTCTCGATCAACCTGTCTGGCCAGTCTCTGACCGATCCAATGCTGGTTACCCGAATTCTGCAGGCTAATGAGGCTTACCCGGTTGACCCTTCCCGCATTTATTTTGAAATCACTGAAACCTCGGCGATAACCAGCCTCGCGGCGACCACTGAATTAATCAACAGGCTACGTGCACTGGACTATCGCTTTGCGCTGGATGACTTCGGTTCCGGCTTCAGCTCATATTCTTATCTGAGCAAGCTACCAGTAGACCTGTTAAAGATTGACGGACAGTTTGTCCGGGATATTAATGAGAATAAAATTCACCATACCCTTGTTAAAGGCATCCGCGAAATTGCCGAGGTCCTGAACGTGGCAACCATAGCCGAGTTTGTCGAATCGCAGGAAATTGTTGAATCAATCGATAAGCTGGGTATTGAATATATGCAGGGTTACCATTGTGGCCGTCCGGACTCAGCAAAAACTATACTCGAAAATATCTCTGTCACTGAATAACACCATCGTGCTGATACGCTTTAACAAACCTTATGGTGTCCTGACGCAATTCAGTGATAGTGATGGCCGTGAGACCCTGGCCAGCTATATCGATATCCCCAACGTCTACCCTGCCGGCCGCCTGGATCGTGACAGCGAAGGGCTGTTGTTGCTGACCGATGACGGCAAGCTGCAGCACAAAATCGCCAATCCCAGACATGCCATGAGCAAGACCTACTGGGTCCAGGTTGAAGGTGCACCTGACGAAGAAGACCTGCAACCCCTGCGTGATGGCATTGAACTCAAAGACGGTATGACACGCCCTGCCCGAGCACGGCTGATGGATGAACCGCCGAACCTCTGGCCAAGAAACCCGCCTGTCCGGGAACGCAAAAACGTCCCTGACCGATGGATCGAACTGACCATATCCGAGGGCCGCAATCGCCAGGTAAGGCGAATGACAGCAGCCATCGGTTTTCCTACCCTGCGCCTGATTCGTTATCGCATTGGTTCCTGGACCCTGGACGGACTGGCACCCGGTACCTGGGACCGCTGCCCTCCTCCTGGGAAGCGTTAAGAGAATCGTATGAACTGGGACGACATCAATCTAAAGATCAGCCAGGCTAGTGGTCGCCCCTTTAAGGCGCAGGATATCTCTGCACAGGGTGGTGGCTGCATCAACCAGGCCTACCGAATAAAAGACGGTACGCAGTCCTATTTCGTCAAGCTTAACGAGGCTGGCCTTATCGATATGTTCGAGGCCGAATATGAAGGCCTGGAGGAACTGCGTAGACCCGAGGCCATAACCGTACCCCGTCCCATATGCACAGGTATCCAGGGAAGGCAGTCGTATATCGTGCTCGAGGCCCTGGAACTACGCGGAGGCTGTGACGCCGCCCTGCTGGGCGAACAACTGGCTCGACTGCACCTGACACATACCGATCGTTTCGGCTGGCACCGCGACAACACTATTGGCAGCACGCCCCAGCACAATGACTGGACACCCGACTGGATTGATTTCTTCCGCCAGCAGCGCCTGGAGTTTCAGCTCAGGCTGGCAAGAGACCAGGGCATTGGTTCATCGGTTTACGATCAGGGCATGAAACTATCTGCCGTGCTGGATGATTTTTTCACCGATTACCGGCCGACTGCTTCACTGCTTCATGGCGATCTTTGGAGCGGCAATGTCTCAGGTGATGCCTCGGGCAACCCGGTGATTTTTGATCCGGCCGTGTATTTTGGCGACCCTGAAACCGACCTGGCCATGACCGAATTATTCGGTGGCTTTGGTAGCCGCTTCTTTGATGCTTACCACGGCATACGCCCGATAGACTCGGGCTATGAAACCCGCAGGACCCTCTACAATCTTTACCACATACTCAACCACTTCAACCTGTTTGGTGGAGGCTATGGCCAGCAGGCTGCCGGCATGATCAACCGGCTACTGGCAGCACGATAAATCAAAGCCGGTGCAATGGCTTGGCATTACCAACGCATCGGTGCATAGTAAGCGCACAACGATAATGACTCCGGAGGATCCATGAAGACACGTCTGCTCCTTGCCCTTTTCCTCACCCTGGCAGTCAGCCAGGTTCAGGCAGCCCCTTATTACTACGGCAGTCCAGGCCACTATCCTTCACTGCCTAATTATCAGCAGGAAACCCCTGCGGACCTGCTCGAAGACGGCATAGCACGCCTGCAGGCCTTTATTGAGCAAAAGGGCATCAACGATCCTGAAATACTTACGGCCTTCCTCAACGAACAGATCGCTCCCTTCTTCGATTTTGACCGCATGGCCCAGATGGTAGGTGGTCGTTACTACCAGCAACTGGGTCCTACCGAACGCGCCCTGTTCAAGAGCCGTCTGCAGACCATGTTCTTCTCGGCACTGGGTCGCAACCTGGGCGCCTATTCCAGTCCCAAACCCCGTGTCGATTTCATGCGCCCTCGCCAGCGTGGCTATAACGAGATCGAGGTGGCTGCACGCATCCTGCCCGCTAATGGCTACCCGGTGCGCCTGGTGTTCCGCTTTGCCAACGGCAAGGAAGGCTGGAAAGTCTATGATGTCTCGTCCAACGGTCAGAGCGCGGTGCTTTACTACCGAAAATACGTCATGGAGCAAATTCGCCGTTATGGCCCAAGGGCCCTGCTGAACTGATTACTCAACCCCTGTCCTCGGACAGGGGTTTTTTGTCTGTACATCATCTATTAAACCGGGAGCTGCGGCATGCGCCTCTTGTCCATTGCCTACTTACTTTTCAGCCTGATCCTGCCTGTCCATGCCACTGAACTCAATATCCCCGACTCACTGGCGCCCTGGCAGGGCTGGGTACTCTTCCCGCATGAAGATATTCACTGCCTGCATGAACATAATACGAATAAGCCCAGGATCTGTGCCTGGCCCGACCAGCTAATCCTGGACCTGGGCCAGACCGAGGGCCAGTTCGAACAGAACTGGGAGGTATATACCGAGTCCTGGATAAGGCTGCCAGGCTCAGGTCGGTACTGGCCCCAGGAGGTTATGGTCAATGATCAGCCAGCTAGCGTTGTCTCGCGCAAAGGGCTGCCTGCACTTCATCTGAGCAAGGGGCAATACCGGATCAGTGGCAAACTGTTCTGGGACCGGATGCCGGAGCAGTTAGGCATCCCACCGGAAACCGGGCTGATTAGTCTGCAGATCAATGGAAAGTCGATCAGTAACCCAAACATCTCGCAGCGTGGCCAGCTATGGCTGCAAAACCAGGAGCAACAGGAGCGCGCTGAAGATAGTAACAGCCTGGATGTACAGGTCTTCCGGCTGGTTGAGGATGGTTTGCCACAGAAGGTCACGACCCAGATCGATCTCACCATATCCGGCAAGACCCGGGAAATACGTCTTGAAAACATGTTACCTGAGGGCTTTACGGCATTACGCCTGACCTCCCAGCTACCCGCCAAGCTCAACGATGACGATAGTCTGCAGGTCCAGCTACGCCCCGGCCGCTGGACCATCAGCATCCAGGCGCGTTCGGACCAGGAAATCAATCCGATCGTACTGCAGGAGCATGCCGAACCCTGGCCCGAGCAGGAAGTCTGGGTATTCCAGGCCAGGCAGGACCTGCGCCAGGTCGAACTGACCGGCCTGACCCGCATAGATCCGCGCCAGACACGACTACCGCCCCAGTGGCAACAACTGCCCGCCTTTCGTGTACTGCCCGGCGAGGGCATGGGATTCAAGCTCATCCGCCGCGGCGCCGAAAAGACCTTCCAGGATCAGCTCTCACTTCAGCGTCAGCTCTGGCTAGACTTCAATGGCATGGGCTACACCCTGCAGGACAATATCAACGGACAGGTGCGCAATACCTGGCGCCTGTCGACGCAAAGTGACCTAAAACTTGGCCAGGTCAAGATCAATAATCAGCCCCAGTTTATTACCCGCCTGCCAGGCGACGCACAGGACGGCATAGAAATACGTCGTGGCAACCTGAACCTGCAGGCCGACAGCCGTTATACACAGGACCTCAAGGACCTGCCCGCCAACGGCTGGAACCTGGACTTCCAGTCAGTCGAGGCCACCCTGCACCTGCCGCCGGGCTGGCGCCTGTTCTCGGCCACCGGCGTCGATAATGTTCCCCGTACCTGGGTACAGCGCTGGTCCTTGCTCGATATCTTCCTGGTCCTGATTGCCGCTATCGCCAGCGCCCGCCTGTTTGGCCCGGTCTGGGGAGGCGTGGTCTTACTGACCCTGACCCTGAGCTGGCATGAACCCGGCGCCCCCCAGTACAGCTGGCTGAACCTGCTGGCCGCCATTGCCCTGATTCGCCTGTTACCCAGTGGCAAGATTCGCCGCCTGCTGCAGATTTATCGTGGCTTCGCCCTCATCCTCATTATCCTTATCGGTCTGCCCTTCATCGTGAACGAAGTTCGCACTGGTATTTACCCGCAACTGGAAAACCCCTGGTCGGTAAGCTATGCCAGCCCGGTACGCAGTCTGCCCAGCTCGGTTGCCCAGGTCGCCGAGGATGTCGCCATGGAGGCTGGCGTGGTTGAAAAGTCCATCTCCAGGTCCGAACCAAAATCTTATTACCGTAACAAACAGAGCCTGGATGAGATCGATCCCAATGCACTGGTACAGACCGGCCCTGGCCTGCCGGACTGGAAATGGAACAGCATTCCGCTGCGCTGGAATGGCCCGGTCGCCCAGGGTCAGGAAATGCACCTGGCGCTGATCCCGCCACTGGCCGTCAGCGCCATCAAGATGATCCTGTCATTACTCCTGGTGGTTATGGCCTGGCGTCTTTCCGACACCGGCAAGCTGCGCCTGCCCAGGCTCAATGGCACACATGTCGCCATCCTGCTGGCACCGCTGCTGGTAACAGGACTGGTCGACAAGCCTGCGCATGCCGGACAGTGGCCATCACCCGAGATTCTCGAACAGCTTGAACAACGGCTTTTGCGCGCCGACCGCTGTTTACCGGAGTGCGCCCAGATTGCCAACGCACAGCTCGACCTGGATGAAAACGTACTGACGCTCAAGCTTGAGGTCCACGCCGACACCGACGTTGCCATTCCGGTACCCGGGCATGCCATGGGCTGGACACCGGCCCTGGTGGAGATGGACGGTCAGCCTGCCGGCCTATTGTATCGCTCTGCCCAGGATGTGCTCTGGATACCTGCCAGCGCTGGGGTGCACCATCTCGTCCTCGCCGCTCCACTGCCTCCGGGTGACCGGCACCAGGTACACTTCCCCCTCAAACCCAAGCGCATCGATGTTGCCGCTGAGGGCTGGACCGTGGTGGGCCTGCTCGATGACGGCAGGATGGAGCCCAGCCTGGAGCTGATCCGACAGCAGACCAGCAATGGTGGTGATGCAAAACCGGATGAGATTCAGCCCACCCCCCTGCCCGGATTCGCACAATTACGCCGCACCCTGCACCTGGGACTGGACTGGCATGTCAGTACCACGGTGATACGGGCCACCCCGGCAGACAGTTCCTTTATCCTTGAACTGCCCCTGCTTGATGGAGAGTCAGTAACCACGCCCGGCGTACAGGTTGAAGATGGCTATGTGCAGGTCAGCATGCCGCCGGGAGAGAGACAGTTCAGCTGGGAATCCCGACTCGAAAAACAGGAACAGATACGCCTGGCCGCCTCGCCATCTCTGCAGCCAGGGCAAACCTCCTGGATCGAGACCTGGCAGCTTGATGTCAGCCCGGTATGGCATGTCCAGTTCACGGGCATTCCCGTGATTCACCAGGCAGATGCCTCCGGGCAATGGCTGCCAGAATGGCGCCCCTGGCCCGGTGAAGAAGTGCTGGTTAAGGTGATTCGCCCCGAGGGGGTTGTGGGCCAGACCCTGACCATCGATCACAGCAAGCTGACCTCAACACCGGGCAAACGATCCTCGGAACACAGCCTGGAACTGAGCCTGCGTAGCAGCCAGGGCGGCCAGCATGTGCTTGGTTTACCTGAAGATGCCGTGCTGCAGGAGGCGACTATCGACGGCCGCAGCCACAACCTGAATATCGAGCAGGGCAAGCTAGTCCTGCCCATAGAACCCGGCAGCCACAAGGTCAGGCTCACCTGGCGACAGGAGGCTGGCCATGCCACCTGGTTTAACACTCCATCTGTCTACCTGGGTACGCCGGCCGTGAACACCAATCTCCTGGTCAAACAGGGCACAGATCGCTGGGTGCTATTTACCGGTGGCCCGCGCCTCGGCCCCGCCGTGCTGTTCTGGGGCATAGTCCTGGTGCTTGTCCTGATCAGCCTGGGCCTTGGCCTGATCAAGCTTACACCGCTGAAGAGCTGGCAGTGGTTCCTGCTGTTGATCGGGCTGTCACAGACACCGGTATGGCTGGGGCTGGTCGTCGTCGGCTGGCTGCTAATCCTCGGTGCACGTAATCGCCTGGAGACGCCCATCGACCCGGGGATACATAACGCCATGCAACTGGGCATTGCCCTGTTTACCCTGATTGCCATTACCTCGCTGTTCATTGCCGTCAAACAGGGCCTGCTTGGCCTGCCCGAGATGCAGATCTCAGGCAATGGCTCTAGTGCCAGCCAGCTAAAGTGGTACCTGGACCGTACTGATGGACAGATGCCCGAGGCCTGGATAATGTCCCTGCCACTACTGGCCTATCGTCTTCTGATGCTGGCCTGGGCGCTGTGGCTGGCCTTTTCACTACTTAACTGGTTACGCTGGGGCTGGCAGTCAATGAATGTTGGTGGGCTCTGGCACAACATCCCAAAAAAGCCACGCAAAACCCGGGGCTCTCGGAGGGCAAAAAAAGATGATGCAGAAAACGTGGAATAACTATCTGGCAGGGCTGTTCCTGCTATGCCTGCCGCTTTCAGCCTGGCCCTGGTCTCAGTGCGAGACCTCGCAACAAATCGTACATAACCAGTTGCAGGCTGCAGTACAGACGAAAGGGGTGGCCGGTGGATGCAGTCTCGTAAACATCGATGTTGCCATAGGCCCTCGCCATGGTTCGCCGCTACGAATGACCCTGCGTGGCAGCGATCCACTGATGCACATGGAATTTACCGACCTGGACCGCAACCGACAGCCCGAGCTGCTGCTGATCACGCGCAACGCGGGTTCCGGTAGTTATGGCGGTGCCACACTCATCATTAATGAAGGCGAAGAACTCAAGCCCATAGCCCTGCCTGATGTAGATAGCGAGGCACAGCCCGGATACCGGGGGCATGACCGAATCTTCGCTTATCGCGATGTCCTGATCCGCGAATACCCCGTCTTTGGTGAAAAAGATCCAAACTGCTGTCCCAGAGGAGGATTCAGGGAACTGGTTTATCGCTTCGACGGCAGTCAGTTTGTCCTTGAAAAGTGAATCAGGCCTGGCTTAAGTGCTAGCCATACACAACAAACGGAATACTGAGTTTGCTACTTCATACTATGTTGCGCGGTGAAATTCTAATAACGACAGCATGTCGTTCAATATCTATCCCTGTTTCTGTAGCCAGGCTTCAAGATCATATTTTCCAATCGGCTTACTGATAAAATAACCCTGCAATTTATCCACGCTCATCTGATCCAGCAGGTCCAGAGTCGACTGGTCTTCCACGCCTTCTGCCACGACCTGGCAATCGAGATTATGACCCAGCTCAATAACCGTCTTAACAACGGCCCGATCGGTCTGATCTGTACACATATCGGAAATAAAGCTTCGATCAATCTTCAGTGCATCCACCGGTAGTTTCTTCAGGTAATTCAGGGAAGAAAAGCCGGTTCCAAAATCATCGATCGCAATCTGTACGCCGAGCTCACTGAGCGCACTCAGTATCTTCCCTGCTCGGACAAGGTCCTGCATCAATGCCGTTTCTGTTATCTCGAGCTGGACCTTTTCGGCAGCGACACCATGCATCTGTAAAAGTGCCTGTATATCATCAGGCAGAGAAAGATTTTGAATACTGTATACAGAAAGATTCACACTGACACCGAAGTCATACCCCTGCTTGTTCCAGCGAGCCAGGTCCTTCAAGGACTGATCCAGTATTTGCATGGTCAGAACATTGATAAGCCCCATTTGCTCTGCCATCGATATAAATTCATCCGGTGGTATCCCACCAAGCTCGGGGTGATCCCAACGCGCAAGCGCTTCTACATAGGCTAAATCATGTGATGACGTATCCACAACAGGCTGATAGGCCAGGTGAATATTCTGGTTTTTAACAGTATCACGCAGGTCACTCATCAGGCGCAGACGACGCACAGTATGTTTATTCTGTTCAGGGTCATAGAGTGCAAAACCGGATTGAGATTGCTTCGCCTGGTACATTGCAATATCAGCATATTTCATAAGATCATCAGCTTCCTGTGCATGTTCCGGAAAGATGCTGATACCGATGCTCGCCTTACTCTCTGTAGTGATGTTGTCAATAACAAACGGCTTACTCATCGCATACAGGATACGGTTAGCACATAATTCTGCACCCTTATAATCTGTATGCGGCAATAATACCGCGAACTCATCTCCTCCAAGGCGCGCTATTGAGTCATTGAGTCGCACTGACTCTTTCAGGCGCACACTCACAACCTTTAACAACTTGTCTCCAAACTGGTGTCCAAGAGTGTCATTGATTTCCTTGAAGCGATCCAGGTCAATCAGAAACAAGGCAAAACTCTGCTGGTATCTTTTTGCATCGAATAGAATCCGCTCTATACGATCATTGAGCAATGTGCGATTTGGTAACCCGGTTAACGTGTCATGCAGGGCAAGATGCTGAAGTTGCAGGTTTTTCTTATCCAGCTCACGCGAGATCTTGGAGCTCAGGATGAGGCCTATCCAGACTGCAACCCACAGGATTACAAATCCTGAAGTGACCAGGCGAAGCTTGAGTGTTGATGCAATATCTGAATCGCCAGTACTGGCCGGTTTGAGCATGACGAGCTCATACTGTACATCTGGCAATGGGCTGACTGCCCAGTAATACTGCCTATCGGATAACTCAATTAAACTGTGATGATCTGCTGAAATCTCTTTCAGCCTTTCCAGAAGCACATCATAGGCAAATTCTGCTTCACCCGAACGATAGAGCAACTCACCATCTTTTTGTATCAACAGAATAGAATCTTGCCCAAAGAACCTCTGTTGCAAGCGATCAAGATAAGCCTGGGTATCCCGCTGATTGTCCGCCAGTGTAATTTGCTGGGAGATGTTCCCTGAAAATCGCGTCAGTACCTCGGTTAACTGCTCATTTCGACTATCTAAAAGCTGACGATACGCAAGCACGCCAAAGACAATCTGTGCGAGTATAGTGACCCCTAAGATAGATAGCAGTATCTGCTTATTGAGCGTCATACTGAATTACTGCAGAAACACCCATTCCTGGGTGAGATCGCCAGTACAAAACAACAAGGAACCCAGGATATAAAAATTAGCTTTTATCTTCGGCGCCGGTATTGATTCCAGGAATCATATACAGCGGGCAGAAACGGGTAACTGCTGTAACAAGCGCTATCACACCAATACCAATCAGGATATAGGAACTCAGTGCATCGGTAACCAACTGCTTATCTATCAGGCCTATATACAGCGCCACTAAGCCAATACCCAGTCGTAATACCATGTCTAATTTGCCGATGTTCTTTACCATCTATTGTTCCCCTTCTATGGATTAACAAAAAACTATGCTCTGGAAGCCTGATGAGACAAATATATTATTCTTATTGGGCTTCTACTTATACTTGATATCTAACGAAAAATACACGAAATATCCTTACTAAAACTCGTGCTTTCGTACTATCTATTACAGCACAGCATAGAAACAACATAACAGGCACACCATCTATTCAGGTAAATGACCCCCTTCTGTTTTCGTTGAATGCAGAAATAATAATTGAGATCAGCGCGAAATCGACCAGGATCAGAAGCCCTGATGCCTATACGGAATAAAAAAGGGCCGTTTAAACGGCCCCTGGGAAGTCCCGCTTTAAAACGCGGTGTTAATGAACACTACCGAATGAAAGGTCCAGGGAATCTCCCGGTTCTTCAATACCCAATAACTGGCAGCCCTGATGGATCGGACCACCTGGGAAAAGTTCATACAGATGCTTCTTGCCTCCCTGCTCCTCAAATTGTTCCTGCAATGCCTGTGTCAGCTCTCGTCCGGATGAGTCGTCATCCTCGGCCACGAACTGGAAGATAATCTTTAACACACCCCAGTGTTCTGCAGTGAGGTCGATACCGGCTGCTTCGGCTCGACTCACAACACCTTGCTTATCGATTTCAGGCTTTGGTTCCTTGGTGTTATCGACACCCCATTCATTAATATCAGCGTTCACAATAACTCCTTCAGAAAATTACTCATAGGTAATGATTCTTTGTATGAATCTCGACTATTCGTAAAAACGATGTGCCGGTTTTGCCGGCACATCGAATAATGGAAGACAGCTTAATGTACGCTACCAAATGAAAGGTCGTCACAATCCGCTGGCTTAGGCAAGCCGGCAATCATCGAGCCCTGACGAATAGGGCCGCCTGGGAACATCTCGAAAAGATATTTCTTACCGCCCTTGTCCTTGAAACGCTTCTGCAGTGCTCGTACTAGCTTGCAGGAATTCACACCCAGTCCATGAGCGGCATACTGTGCCCTCAGGAAGTGAATGACATTCCAGTGATCGTTCGTCATTGAAATCCCCACGGCATAGGCTCTTTCCTCTGCCAGAGTTTCGTTCCAGGGGCCCAGGTCGTCCAGCTCATTGGTGACGCCCCAGCTTTCATTATCGGAACCAGCGTGGTGCATTGCTCGTGCCATCTATATATCCTCCATTTGTATCTTCTAATATAGGCCCGCCTTGATGCAGACCCTTAGAGGTATATATAGACCAAGTTTTGAAAGTTTGAGCAGATTGGTCAGATATTTCATTTCTCCCGGTCGACAACCGCGTAGAGGGCTGAGTAGTCATCCTCGGACAACCCTTCAAGGATTCCACGCTCGATAATCTGTTCTATACCCTTGAGCGCAGAGAGGCTCAGCGGGTGGACCGAGGCCGCATTCAGAAAAAGTTTTACATCCTTGTCGAGATGTTTAAGGGGGAAGTTCGGGTTGCGAAAATCCCGGCTCAGCATGCGCTCAAGCTTCTTGTCGAAGGTCGGGGCATACAGCGCGCTATTTCGTAACACCTCCATGAACTGCTCAACCTCGACACCCTCGCGACGCACCAGGCCCAGGCTCAGGGCAAAGCCGCTGGTCAGCGCCGCAATCATCTGGTTCATAGCCAGCTTCATCGCCGCCCCCTGGCCCACCGGGCCAACCAGCATCGGCACGCCAAACTCCTCCAGCAGCGGCAGGCAATGGGCGTAGGTTTCTGCCTCGCCACCCGCCATGATCTGGAGCTTACCTTTCTTGGCCTCCGGGATACTGCCCAGCACCGGGGCCTCGAGATACTGTGCCCCATGACGGGCAAATTCGGCTGCCAGCTCCCTGCTCTCGGCCGGGGCAATCGTGGCCATCTGCATAATGGTCTTGCCCGACAGGGCTTTCATCGATTCCTCGGACAGGGCGGCCTCAACAATGGCACGGACATCGGCCAGCATCAGGATGATGAAATCGGCGCCGGCTATGGCCTGCTCCGGGGTATCACAGACCTCGGCCCCTCCGGCACCCAGCGGCTCGGCCTTCTCGCGCGTACGGTTGTAGACATGAACATCATGGCCGGCGCTCAGCAGGCGCATCGCCAGTGGCGCCCCCATCAGTCCGGCGCCCAGAACGGCAGTTTTCATCGTGGAATTTCTCCTGGAAACAATGGCGGGGATTATACCGGCATGTTCAGGGCGGGGTTAGTCATCACCGGAGAGGCGACGAGAGAGTCGCTGATAATAGGCCTGCTCCGTGGCCAGGGAGGTACTACGCGTTGTACCCAGGCGACTCAGCAAGAGCCTGAGCCGGGCTGAAGCCTCCTGTCTCAGCGCATCATCCTCCAGGGTCAGCAAAAGCTGCTCGGCCTCGCTGATCTCCTTTCTCAGCCTTACCTCGTCGGGCAGGTATCCGGCGTTGCTCAGCAGGCGGTAGGCGGAACGCAGTTCCACAGGGATATAGGGATTAGGTTCCTCGATCTGCAGGCGCTCGCCGGCACCTTCCAGGTCTTCGAATTCCCCGCGCTTTGCCGCTTCCTGGATATGCTGTTCAGCCAGCTTGTCGAGTAACCACATCCTGCCCTGCCTCATCAATCGTGCTTCTAATTATACGGGCGCAATGCGCCTTACGGCGCTTTTTGGTATAGTACGCCGCCAAACTCAGGATCACCGCCACTGGCGGGGCCCGCCAATTTCACAGACATAGGGAAGCAAGCAAATGCATATCGGTACTACGCTGACCAACTACATCATCGAAGCCCAGCGCAACATTGAAGGCGCTACAGGTGAATTCACCGGCCTCCTCAACGACATCGCGATTTCGTGCAAGAAGATCTCAGACCTCGTGGACAAGGGTGACCTGGTCGGCGTACTGGGTGTAGCTGGCTCAGAAAACGTACAGGGTGAAGAGCAGAAAAAAATGGACATTATCTCTAACGAGATCATGCTCGAGGCCCTGAGTGTCAATGGCCATTCTGCCGCCCTGGCCTCTGAAGAAATGGAAGAAGTCTACAACCTGCCTGCCGGCGCTCGTCGCGGCAAGTACCTGGTAACCTTCGATCCCCTCGACGGTTCTTCCAACATCGATATCAACGTTTCCGTCGGCACCATCTTCTCGGTACTGAAGGCCCCTGGTGAGAAGGAAGAATATACCGCTGAAGATTTCATGCAGCCTGGCACTACCCAGGTCGCAGCAGGCTACTGCCTGTATGGTCCTTCCACCATGATGGTTATGACCACTGGTAACGGCGTCGACATGTTTACCCTGGATAAAAACTTCGGTGAGTTCCTGCTGACCAAGGAAAAGGTACAGATTCCTGAAGACACCAAGGAATTCGCGATCAACATGTCTAACAGCCGCTTCTGGGAAGCGCCTATCTCTCGTTACATCGAAGAGTGCCTGGCTGGCACCACCGGTGCACGCGACAAGGATTTCAACATGCGTTGGGTTGCCTCCATGGTTGCCGAAGTTCACCGCATCCTGACTCGTGGCGGAATCTTCATGTACCCCATCGACGAGAAGCTGAAGAAGGCTGGTAACGAAGGCAAGCTGCGCCTGATGTACGAAGCCAATCCTATGGGCTTCATCGTTGAACAGGCTGGCGGTCTTTGCACCACCGGTCGTGAGCGCATCATGGAAATCCAGCCTAACAACCTGCATCAGCGTGTGCCTGTAGTACTGGGTTCCAAGAACGAAGTACAGCGCGTTCTGGATTACCATAACGAAGGCTAATTTCGTTTTATCGCTTAAAGAAAACCCGGCCTTCGTGCCGGGTTTTTTGTTGCCTGAAATTTTTACAGAAACTTCACTGATACATGGGAGCTAGCTGCAAGAAGCTCTTTCAATGATACTTAGTTGTACAAAGATGCTGCCGTTCCTTATTTCTGCTTTGTCACTAAAGCGGACTGTTTGGGTAAGGGGCCAAGGCGAAGCCGAAGTACCAGCCCACGTAGCGGGCGAACTTGTCCCGCTGGTCAGGACTACACATAGTTTAAATACGCCCCTAACAATATTAGAAAAATACCTACAATAGACAATGCGGCGTAATGATTAACCCGATATGGCAACATTTTATTAAATAGCACTGCATTATTTGGATTGGCCGGATTTACGTAAATTGTATGCAATTGATTCTGCTTAAAAGATGGCCAAGAGCATGAATTAGATTCTGGCGAACTTTTAAGGCTGTAATCTTCTAGGGTTAATTTTGTGCCTGTATATTTCTGCCCCTCAATTTCATAAGTGTACTGTATGATTGGGCGTATCATTTCGGCTTTACTGTACACCTGAGCTTCCTCGTATGTCTCAGTGCCATAGTTGCTTATAATGCCGTCGACAACTCGCCATTTCTTGAGGCTTTTATACTTCAATATATGAAATAGAACCCAACCAATAAATCCTATTCCAGTAAGTATGAGTGTCATTAATTTACTCTAACGTTTGAGCTAAAGGGCGCTCAACCCGTCAGCGAGGAACGTCCGTGTTGAGTGATTTGTTGGATTTTACTAACTCATCCATGTGTAAAGGCACACCTGGTAAGTGATGCTTTGCAAATAAAATTATGTCTTTAACTATTAATGGATCGTCAATATTACCCTCAATATATTGGCGAGAGCTTAAGTCAAAACCCACTGTTAGCATGCCTACAGGTCCATGATGAGTTGTACGTCTATTATCGGATACATCTATACTTTTGATATCTGATATCTTTGTTTCTTTAATATGA
The DNA here is from genome assembly GCA_964641615.1 of uncultured Ectothiorhodospiraceae bacterium. GTDB lineage: Bacteria > Pseudomonadota > Gammaproteobacteria > J044 > J044 > JANTGN01. Next base: position 130,382 of record CAZXNH010000002.1, read on the forward strand.
TCATTGACCCAGGCTGAAAACTGTATATTAGATGGCAACTGAATAAGCAATGTATCGTCATACTTAGACAGGATATCTAGCTTCAACTTAGGCCTTACAAATCTCAAAGCCACATTTAGGATAATTAGTCCGAACCCTAGACCCGATATAGGTACCCATAGATCATCTCTTGACTCCCAGAAGTCATAATCATTAAGTGTAAGGAATCCTGTAATAATGAGAGCAACTCCTGTAAACAGGAGTAATGCGTCGTATTTCGAGCCTTGTTCAAATTCTGCGGTTACTGTATCCATACCTGTAAAAATCTAACGAATATTAAACCCCGCATGTGCCCAATAATAACGATCGGTTATTGTCTCGTATCACTTCTAGCACCCATGTACGCAGTTGATCCAATATAAATCGGCCCATGGATGGAAACGTATATCACATGAAGGAACGTGGGCACATGTCTCATTTGTTCTATAGTCCGCTTTAGCGCAAACTCGGAAACCGGAGGTTCTGTAAAGAACCGCTGATTCAGAAGCACATTCAGTGGCCATCCAGCTTAAGCTGACAGATGAAATGTCTTTCCCCGTTTACTTCTCAATGAGCCTGCCAAACGCGTAAAGTACCTGAGTAGGCCCATTCACGGTTTCGCGTTGAATCCAGGCCAGATGTAAATTGCCAGAGCTGTCCAGACTGACAGTAGGATGGTTCTGCTCTCCCGTGCCTGAGGCGCCCGGCACGACAAGGTCGTCACTCCATCCACCATTTTCCAACCAGCTCAACACGATATCAGCATTATCATCTCGCCGATCATCCCAGGCGACGACCAGCCTGCCAGAAACATCACCGGCTGACGTCGTATGCCACTGCTCGGCAAGGCCGCCAAAGTCATCTTGCACTCTGACATTGTCGCCAAATAGTTGTTTTTTGCCCGGCTGGTAATCAGCAGAATAAATATCATAACCGGTTCGAAAGTCTCTCTTATCTGCCCAGACCGCAAGCACCTTATCGGCACCGTATCGTGCAAGCGCCACCCTCGCCACGCCATAGCCCTTGCCATAAACCGCTGTCCTGTCGATTATTTCGTCACTGACCCTTTGTGGACTGTGAAACTGGCAGAGCTTTGTAGCATCATTCTCCGATGCCATGATGATCGTATGCCCTGGGCGGCGATCTTCCCAGGCCACAATAATATGGTCCCCCAGGCCCACAATTGCGGGGTAAAGTTGTTCGGCCCGTGCAGGTTCGGAATCCACTGCACAGCCTGACTCTAGATGTAATGCTAATCCATCAACCTTGAACTGCTGCATCCAGATACGACCATACCGTCCATCACGCCGGGAGAACGCGAGTAGCAAACCCCGCTTATAACTGGTGAGACTGGGTTGCATCGCCTCCTGAGTATCTAACACGATGATCGGCCCCAGCTCGATCGGTGTGAGGAGGCGCAGATGAATTTTTGCGTCCTCTTCCCATGCAATAGCGAAGAGATCATTGTCCAGCGCCGCCAACGACGGCTCGTAAGCTTCGCCGGGACCACTTATTCTTACTTCATGCTTAAATTCTCGATCGTCTAGCCCTTTATGTGCCAGATAAATCCGTGGCGTACCATCACGATCATCTTCCCATGCCACCGCGACCGTATCATTGGAGATAGCGATATTACGTCGACCTGATGATTCAAGATGATGAAATATCTTCTCCCCATGGGTCGATGTCACTGCGACCGGCTCATCAAACGTCCAGGGGGCCGCCTGTATGCAAAGTGGGCTTAATGCCAATAATATTCCAGGCAATACTGACACTAGTTTCATGAGGCATCCGTTTTACTTATGAGTTTCTGCACCTCGATATCGGCCTCACGCAAATCCTCAATACGTTGTACGCCTACGAGTCTTAAGAGCACCTCACCCTCTGCCGTCATAAAGGTAAAAACAGGGGTGACAAATGCATTGTAACGAGTACCTACCTCGCGCTCGGTCACCCGCTCACCGCTGGGCAGACGTAAGCGCTTACCACTCTCCGCATCGACATAAGCCAATGCATAATTCTGACTGTAGGCCTCACGAACCTGCTGATCGGAAAAGGCTTCCTTATTCGTTTTCTCACAATACCCGCAACCGTAACGACCAAAATAAACAAACAGCGGCTTACTCTCCGTACGTGCCTGCTGCATAGCTTTGTCAAATGACTGGAATGGATAGCCCTGCGGCGGCTCGGCCACGGCAGGCATAATAAAGAAAAGTGTGATCAGGAAAACTGCAGAGCGCATATACTTTATCCAATTTATTAAGACTGCAAAGGAACAAGAACTCACACTTTAATGGTATGTGTTTTTCCTCGCAATCGCATTAAAGCAACCTGGAAGCGAGAGACATGCTAGAAGATTTAAAATCCATTACATATCTGGAAATATAGTCGATCTTATGGGTTCTTTTTAAAAGGCATTATGTCTACTCGTGAATTCCCAACAGGCTTTGGTTTGCCAGTAATGCGACGCCTTAGTAACAAAGCGACGACTTCACAAACAATCATCGAAGCCTGGCCTAACACCCTAGACTATACCTGGTGAGCGACAGACTTGAGCAGCCTGAGACAGGGAAGTCTCAGGAAGATGCTTCGCATTAATGCGCATTACGTCATTACTTAACGAAGGACGGAGATGATGAAAGAGGCCGAAGGGCAAGATCTCCAGAGCGGCTATTTCTTACCTACTTCTTTATTAATAGCGATAAAGAAGTAGGTCGCATAATCCACGAAGTGGCATGCAAAATTAATCTTTCCTTAGGAACAACAACTATTACGAATAAGCCGCATCCATCATCGTACCTGCCATTAGTCCATAAACCTCTGACCAGGACGACTGGACCAGCTCAACTTGTTCTGGGGCGATAAAAAACTAATGTAATATCATGCGTCCTAAAGGAACATGCCGCATGTACACCAACAGTAGATGAGAGAAATATTATCTATATATTTTATGGCCTAACAAGAATAGAGGCTCCTAACCATAACAACTGCTCTAATTTTCTCGAGCAGGGCATGACCTGTCATGCTGCATACCCTTGTGATAAGGCCGGAACTAAAGACTCCATAAACAACTCGAAAACTTCACAAATAAAAAATAACCAGGAGTCCACTCATGCCCTATCTGCTAAAGGTACAGGAACTACTCGACAAAACCCGAAGTTTTGATTTCATCGCCCCCTTATTACTTCGCCTCTATCTCGCCCCCATCTTCTGGATGGCCGGTACCCAGAAACTCTCCAGTATGGAAAACACCATCGAATGGTTCGGCAACCCCGACTGGGGATTAGGCCTGCCCTTCCCGACACTGATGGCCTACCTGGCCACCTTTACCGAGATCTTCGGGGCGATTGCCCTGGTTGCCGGACTGGCTGTGCGCTGGATATCTATCCCACTGATGATCACCATGATGGTGGCGGCGGTGACGGTGCACTGGGAAAATGGCTGGCTGGCCATCGCGGCCAGTGATGGCCTCTTTGCTACCGAGCGCACCATGGGTGCGGCCGAGCGACTGGCTATGGGCCGTGAGATCCTACAAGAGCATGGCAACTATGGCTGGCTCACCGAGAATGGCAGCTTTGTGATTCTGAACAACGGGATTGAGTTTGCGGCAACCTACTTCGTGATGTTGCTCACGCTGTTTTTTATCGGCGCCGGCAAATATCTGAGCATCGATTATTTCGTTCGCCGTTACTTCATCAAGGACTAATCTTCTTTACTCAAACACGACTCTAGGCTGGGATAGGTCAGTTCGACCCCCAGCCTTTCTTTTATCTTCATGATATCCAGCCGGCGTGACTCACGCACGAAGCTCAACATGGCAGGAGTCAGTTTTTCATCGGCATCAGACAATGGCACACAGGGTGGTCGTTCAAGTCCCAGGTAATCTGCCACCTTGAAAAAGTAATCACTCATGCTGCTGGGGTGGCCATCAGCCGCATTAAAGATCTCGCCTGCCTCACCCTTTTCTGCTGCCGCGATACAGACTGTTGCCAGGTCATCCGCATGGATACGGTTACTCCAGGGCGCCTCTTCCGGACAGATTACGGTCAGCCCCTTTTTGATGCGCGCAACAGGCAACCGGTCGATGGCATAAATACCGCCAACCCGTAAGCGCATTACAGGGAAGTCTTTTTCCGCAGACCATTGCATGAGCTGCTGTTCGGCGTCCCATCGGCGTATAGCACGACCGGCATAGGGTTTGGCCGGCCAGTCCTCGGTCACCCATGCTCCATCACAGTCACCATAGACACCCGAGGTACTGATGTAGACCAGCCGGTCCGGGCGCTGCTCTCCCACGGCCTCGATGAAGTGCTGCATGCGCGAGTCGGTCTCACCATCAGCCGGTGGCGGCGCCAGGTAATATACCGTCTTACCCTCGATATCGAGCTGGTCCAGGCCTGCACCCGTATCCAGGTCTGCCAGCAGGGGTTCGACACCTGCTTCCTTCATAAGCTCTGCGCTTTCCCTGGAGCGAACCAGACCCTGTATGGAGACCTGCCCCTGCAACTGGCGTGCTATACGTCTTCCAATATCACCACAGCCGACAATAAAGACACTTTTCATGCGTTTATATCCCCGAGAAAATCAGTAAACTAGTGCGCTTTGCCCACAATCGGCCCGATCATGACCTACACAATTACCCTCAAACCCAGCAATCATACCTTCCAGGCCGAGCCCGGTGAAAAAATATTGGAAGCGGCCCTGCGCCAGGGTTTATCCCTGCCTTACGGTTGTCGCAACGGCGCCTGTGGTGCCTGTGTCTGCGAACTGGCCGAAGGCACCGTGAGCTATGACGACCGTAACCGCTCAGCCCTGAATGAAGATCAGGAAACCGCAGGTAAAATGCTGACCTGCCAGTCCGTGGCTACCTCCGACCTGGTCATTAACGCCAAGGAACTCACCAGCGCGACTGAGATCGAGGTCAAGCGCCTGCCAGTTCGCGTCGAGGAAAAGAACCTGCTATGCCACGATGTAATGGAGCTCAAGCTGAAACTGCCCGAGACTGAGCGTTTGCGGTTCATGCCTGGACAGTACATCGACATTCTTCAGAAAGATCAGCCTGCCCGCGCCTTCTCACTGGCCAATCCGCCACACCGCGATGACCTGCTGGAACTACATATTCGTCATGTTGAGGGCGGTAGCTTTACTGATTTCGTCTTTAACGATCTGCAGGTTAAGGACCTGATGCGTATCGAGGGCCCCCACGGCAGTTTCTACCTGGATGATGAAGGCCATCGTCCCATCATCATGGTCGCCGGCGGTACCGGCTTTGCGCCCATGCAGGCCATACTTGAACATGCAATAGAAGATAATGACCCAAGACCGATCCACCTGTTCTGGGGCGTGCGTGCAAAGCGTGATCTTTACCGCGATGAACTGGCCAGCGAATGGGCTGAACAGCATAGCCATATCTCTTATACGCCGGTTCTTTCTGAACCCATGGAAGAAGACAACTGGCAGGGTGAGACCGGCTTTGTCCACGAGGCCGTGTTAAGGGCTTATCCCAATATTGCCAACTACGATATTTACATGGCGGGGCCACCGGTAATGGTGAATGCAGCCGTTGAAGACTTTACTGCAGCAGGCCTGCCGAAAGAGCAGATGTTCTCAGACTCCTTCGAGTTCAGCACCCCGGTAAAAAAATAAATCCCGACTGATTAGCTTGCCCTGTTACCACGGGCAAGCATAACCCCGGTCGCCAGTCCAAAGACTGACAGGCTGATGACTATGACTGCCCCGCTAGGCATGTCGAACATGGCCGATGCAATGAGCCCGGAAAGGTAAGCGCACAGGGCCATTACATAAGCGACCAACATGCCTGCTGTGCCTTTCAGCGACACCGTTGCCAGGGCAGGGATAATCAGGCTGGCAAATACCAGGTAAACACCGACAAGCTGAACCGAAACGGTGATCGTAAAACCGAATAGCAGGTAAAAGAGCACCCCCGAAGCAGGTCGCCCTGGAAGGAACCAGACCAGAAGAACGACCAGGTAAGCGAGCGCGACGAGAGCCAGGTCACCAAATTCCACCCAGAGAATCTGACCGACCAGCAGGTCCCTGAGCTGCTCGCCACCATGCGGATCATTGGCCAGCAACAGGATACCCAGGCTGGAAGCCGTGACGAAAACAACACCGATCAGGGCCTCCTGAATGCTTGTTTCAAGGTGCTCGGTCAGCCTCAGCAACATGGCCCCGGCGCAGGCCACCACGAACGCTACCCCCTGAACCACCCAGTTGCCGGGATCATGCCAGACCACATGCACCAGGATGACGCCCAGGCCTGCAAGCTGGGCAACGGCAAGATCCAGAAACACAATCCCTCGACGGAGTACTTCCTTTCCAAGCGGAACATGCGTTGCAATTACCAGCAGCCCCGCAAGCAATGCAGGCCCCAGGATGCTCCATTCGAGGTACTCGAGGCTCATTGGAATGACGCCAACATGCGGTCGATCAGGTCATCATAAAAACTAAACAGATCCTTAGCCGCATCACTACCACCGACAGATATCGGCAGCGTAACTACAGGAATGCCCGAGCGGCCCGAAAGCCACTTTGAAGCACTGTCATCCTGGTAGCTTGCATAGATAATCATGTCGGCTGGAGATCGTTCCATCTCGCTGAGTAGCTGCGAAAGATGTCGGCTTGAAGGCGGGATGCCGGGTTTAGACTCGAGGGTACCCACCCCTTCCATACCGAGCCAGTCCTGCAGGTAAATCCAGCTTCGGTGATATGTAACTATTGTTCTTCCCCTGAGGGGTTCGGCACGGGCCTCCCAGCCCAGTATGGCATCGGAAAGCTTCTGTTCGAATGCAGCAAGCCTGTCGCTATAGATCTGCGCATTGTCCGCGTCGATCTGGCCGAGGCGCTTGCTCAGCTCCCTGGCAACAGGCAACAGATTGTGTGGATTGGTCTGGATATGCGGATTACCCGCGGCATGGATATCACCCTCGGAGCGATCCACCTGGTCGCGCCTGTCCAGCAACTCAACATAATCTGCCGCCATCAGATGGCCGGAATTTCCTGGCTGAATGCGTGGATTGTTGGCTTTGCGCAGTAACATGGGAAGCCAGCCAACCTCGAGTTCTGCGCCGGTACAGAACAACAGGTCTGCCCTGCGCGCCTTTGCAATCAGACTGGGCCGCGCCTGGATATGATGCACATCCTGCAAAGCAGTTGTAGCAGAGGTGATCTTTGCACTGTCAGCAGCAATCTCCCCGGCCAGTGCCGCCCACTCCGGCTCACAGGCAAATATATTCACCTGGGCCTGGGCTGTTCCTGAAAACAGGAACAGCGCCAGGGCAATGCTCAATATCCTCGATATTGACATGACTGCCTCCTAGAACTGGTGCGCGGGATGCGCACCCAGACTCAGGGTGTATTGCAGGTAGATTTCGTGCTCACCCTCAGGCATGGACTCATCGTAGTTGTACTGCAGGCGGATCCGGCTGTATTCGCTATGCGCCCACTGGATCATGGCGCCATAACGTTCCGGCTTATGACCGCCGGCATCCAGCCCCGCCTCATCGATCAGGTCAGGCTCCGAACCAATGGCCTTACTATCCAGCAGGTCGTAGCGAATGCCCGCTGCCCATTGCGGCCGGAACTGGTAAATGGCCTGGGCATAGAAACCACTCTGATCCTGGTCAAGGGTCGAATACTCTGCATTTGCTTCATCGGCAAGATCACCATCAGACTGACTGTCGAAGTACTCGAACTGGAGTTTGAAATTCTGGTTCCTGGGATTGCCATTTGGCGCCCACTTGTAGATAGCATTCAGGGCCGCAATCTGTTGCTCACCGGAAAAGCTGATCTCATGTGCTGCGCCACCATGATCATGGCCACCACCGGTACGGTCGTTGATATCCGACGCATCCCAGTAACTCAGCCCCAGCTGCCAGCTATGGCTGACACCGATATCACCGCCGGTCAGACCATAAAGCGTCCAGCTACCGATGTCCCTGGTGCTATTAGCACCCGGATAATTATCCCCGGTTCCAGCCTCGGCGCCGAGTTCCAGGTACAGGTCCGTTGGCAGGACCACACTGGCCTGCAGACCATCATTAGTCAGCTGGTTGCCAAACAGGCCGCGGTAGATCAGCGGCGCATCATAAAAGTCCCAGGCATGAGGGTGCTGCTGGTTGAGATAGCCGATCGCCGAATAGAATCGCCCTGCCCTGATACGGGTACCCGCGGGCATACTCAGGGTTTCCAGGTAGGCCTCTTCAAGGTCGAGCTCTAGCTCATCGCCGTCATCATGCAGTGCCAGTGTCGCCCAGCCATAGAACAGGTCATCGGCATTGCCACTGATACTCAGTTCGGTCTCACCAATGGAGAAGCCCTGGGGCCCCAGTTCAGAATGAGGACCTTCGGAGAATCCGGGCAGGGTATATTCCTCTGGATCACGGCTAAAATCCGCGTAACGGCCGTTAAAGATCAGGCTGATGCCAGGATTGAAGGAATTACCCCGGGATGCCTTACCGGCTACCTGCTGACTCTGCGCAGCTGCTTCAGCCTCGGCCTTATCGGCCGCTTCCATCAGCTCGATTCTTTGCTGCAGCGCCTCGACTTCTTTCTTAAGCGCATCAACGTCTGTGTCGGCATGGGCCGACAATGATACTGCCAGGGCAGGCAGTACTAACCATTTGAAGTTCATTTGGATCTCCTTGAATCAAAAACAAAAATTTGTGTGTTTTCGAATCAGGAGTGTGGAGGGGCACGTTGATGATAGTGGCCAGCGACAGTCTCTACAGGACCATTGACCAGTGGCTCACTGTTTATAAGATTTTGAGTATCAACAAGAAGGGTGAGACCCGATCCCAGCTGGGCATTGCCCTGCTGCTTGTCAGCATGATGAAAGACATCACAGGCCTCGGTATGTTCATGAAACTCATGTGCACTGGCATGGACGATCGTAGCCAGTTGGGCAAACAACAGCAGGAGAGCGGCAAACAGATACCGCCAGACGCTTAGATGATTGTCCCTATGAGCAAAGTGCATAGGGTAGGATTATAGAGGGCTATTCTTCTTCCCAGCAACGATAATGGACCATCTGGTCCGGATTTCCTTCTGAACTGGTCAGCGTGGCCAGGCCAATCACGCCCTTTCCATTCTCGGCCAGTGGATATTCTTCCTCGGACATCAGGCAGACCTCGCGCCCCCCTTCCGGGCAGACGAAGGTGCCATTCGTGCTCTGATCAATGAGGATGAACTTGCCATTGCGGAAAATAAAACGGGCATGGACACGTGAGATGGCAGTGGAACTGATAACCAGGTCATTGTCCTTGTTACGGCCCAGAACGAAGACACGCTGGGCAGGACGCATTTCATAGGTCTTGCCGCCATGCTCAAGCTCCAGTCTTAACCTGGAATTGAGCAACTCATGAAACAATCCAACATGGACGTTATCTGTTGTGTTGCCACCAAGTGTCTGATTGTTATCTTCGTCGATGATGTCTGCCATGCTGCAACCCGTCTTACCTGTTTTATATGGCTAATTTGCTCAGCCTCAACCGCGAATATTAGCCCAAAGTACCAGTCACGGAGCAGGGAAAGGGTGAAAACGTGAAGTAGATCATGTCATTCGGGGGCGGCATCGCCTTGCTGGCGCGCAATGAAATCTTCGATGATCTGAGGATCCAGTTTGCCCACCTGGAAGGCCCTGATCTTGCCACTTCGATCAAACAGCAGGAAAGTCGGTGTGCCCATCAGGGGCCGGCCACTCAGTTCCTTCAGCATGCGGGAAACCTCGCGGGGTCCGGCAATCCAGTTGGTAAAGCCAGGATCATGTCGCTCGAGAAAGGCCCTGGCCTCTTCTTCCCTGCCACCACCATCCACTGAAATGCCCAGGACCTCGGCATCTGTATCGGCATGGTCATGATGGAACAGGTCGTAGGCCTGCACCTCTTCATTGCAGATCGGACAGTCATGCGCCCAGATCATGACGACAGACCACTTGCCCTGGCCAATGAATTCACTCAGTTCATGCGAGCTGCCCTCAAAATCTTTCAGGCCTGTGGCAAAGACAGACTGACTAAAGAGTATGAGAAAGAACAATAAGTAGCGGCTCATCAGGCTTCATGTCCCTGTGCAAAATAACGTTGCAGAAATTGGCCAAATGACTCCTGCTCCTCGGCTTCAAAGGCCTGCTGTTGTCGGATGGACTCCTGCGCCTGGGCCCTGAAGCCAGCCTCAGCATCCGCATCTACAGGTAAGGACAGGAAATAATCGTGATGCTGCTGCGACATCGATTTAGAGAAGTGATAAAAGCCCTCACCACGCTCACGCATATCACTGAGCATGCGTGCTGCGGGGGCCAGTTCCGAGTCATTAACGATAGCTCGCGCCTGCTCCAGGGCATACGCGTAGGGGCCCGCTGCGTCACCATCGAGGAGGCGGCCAATTTCCTGCATCTGGTCCAGCAGCTCTATTGCCCAGTCGGCCAGGGAAATCTCCGCACCATTTCGCTGCAACTTCAGACCGGGCTTGCGCCCCCGATGTGCCGCCGCAAGAAGATTGTGATCATTTTCAGCATGCTCAGCTGCATGCACCACCGGGCTGTCCTGTAACAGGCAGAACACCATCAAGACTTCCAGAAAATGTAACTGAGTGGCATTCATGCCCAGCGGCTCGTAAATATTAATATCGAGTGAACGCAACTCGACGTACTCTACCCCGCGCGCCTTCAGGGCCAGGGTCGGTTTTTCGAGATCGACGAGGGGCTGCTTGGGCCGCACCGTACTGTAGTACTCATTCTCGATCTGCAGAATATTGGCATTGAGCTGCTGGTACTGGCCATCGACCTCAAGGCCGATCTTTTTATATTCCTCGCAGGGGGTCTCTATCGCCCAGGTCAGCGTCTCCACGTAGTTATCGAGATTATCGTAGTTCACGTTAATCCCGGTCTCGTGTTCACGCTTATTCGTATAGCCAATATCGCCAAGGCGCAGCGAAGTGGCGTGCGGGTCGTAAAAGGTATTCTCGTTGAAGTCCTGGAACTGGGTGTCGGCAGGATCAACAAAGGATTTACACACCGCAGGCGAGGCACCAAACAGGTAAGGCACCAGCCAGCCATAGCGCTGCAGGTTACGGGTCAGGCCGAAATAACCCGCAGAGCGAAAATTCTGGGGCGAACCGTCGACACCTTCCATCTCCTGGAAGGCCTCCCAGAAGCTATGCGGCAGCGAGTAATTGAAATGGATGCCCGAGATAACCTGCATGGGCCGGCCATAGCGATGACCCAGGCCACGACGATAAACCGTCTTCATCTGACCGCGGTTAGACGTGCCATAGCGGGCGATAGGGATGCTGTTATCACCATGCAGTACACAGGGCATACTGGTGGCCCAGAGGATTTCCTCGTCCAGCTGGCGATGCACGAACTGGTGGATCTGCTCCAGCCTGTGCAGGGCCTGATCAATACGGGCATAGGGCTCCGTAATGAATTCCAGCATGGCCTCGGAATAATCGGTGGTGATGTTGGGATGGGTGAGCGCCGAGCCCAGTATGGCGGGATGCGGCGTCTGCGCCAGGGTGCCTTCAGAAGAGACACGCAGACTTTCCTTTTCCAGACCGATTCGGCTCTCGCCCAGCAAGCGGGAAAGGCCAGACTGCTGTAAGGCATGCAGGCGTTTTTCGAGACGTTCGTACAAGAAACAGGTCCTGAGAATAGGTCGGGTCAAATAAGGCCTGATTATGACATGAAGCGTCACATTTGGCTTTAAAAAGCCATCAGCAAAAGGGCCATACATATCTTGAAAAATATCCCTGTTAGGCGCATGCTTTTTAGTTCTAAAGTACTAAATATCAAAAAACAAATAATTACCTTAAGGAGTGATCTTATGGCCCTGTTTGATGCGGACTGGATGGTGGCTTTCGGCGAAGCCTGGAACAACGAACCCGAGCTTTCTGGCGCCCTCGCTGAGATCGGTTTTAATTCAGCCATTGGTTATGGCTTCCCCGGCGACGATGCCCCGCAGGGATTCATCAATGTCGAGAACGGCGTGGTCACGAGCGCCGGCGCCTACAACGGCGAGGCACTGAACTGGGACATCCGCGCCAAGGAAGACCAGTGGAACAAGTGGATTGCCAAGCCTCCCGGCATGACCGGCCTCGGCATGGCCTTCACTACCGGTAAAATGAAATTTGTTGTTGGTGACTATGGCGCCATGGTTAAAGACCCTCGCATGGCCGGCCCGTTTATCAAAAGCTTTGCAGTGATGGCCCAGGTATAAGCCCGTCGAAGGATTCAGAAAGGCCCGGTAATCCGGGCCTTTTTTATGTGCGTCTCAACCAAAGGAATAATGCTTCCTGATTGGCTGTCTCACTTCCCAGGTACAGGACATACCGGCTGGAAAGGTGACGTAATCACCCGCTTGAATGATCACCGGGGCGCCACCATCTGGGGTCACAACGACCTCACCTTCAAGCACGTAACAGGTCTCACGGTCATCATAGGTCCAGGGAAACGTGGACACCTCTTTCTCCCAGACAGGCCAGCTCATAACACCCCGTGCTTTCAGCTCGGCAGTATCCGGGTCGTGTTCAACGACTATCTCAGACATAGACTTCATCCTTAAATAAACAGGCGATAGGGTATCATTAGCACCCTGTCATCCAACAATATAAACCCATACCCATACGTGAGCGATTTCCAACAGGCACTGGACCAGATTTCCAGCCAGATCAGGGACTGCTTGGCCAGAGACCAGCCCGGCCTGCGGCGTCGTGCCCGCTCGCTGGCCAAACGCCTGGAACAGAAAAAGCCCATCGATCGTGCACTGCCAGGGCTGAAGGAACAGGTCGAAAGATCCGTCGCGCGAAGACAGCAGAGACTGGATAATCGCCCCGGGGTTTCCTACCCGGAACAGCTGCCCGTCAGCCAGAAACGTGAGGATATTGCCGAGCAGTTAGCACAGCACCAGGTGATTATCGTCTGCGGTGAAACGGGTTCCGGCAAGACCACACAGCTACCCAAGATCTGCCTGGAACTGGGCCGAGGCAGTGCCGGCATGATCGGCCATACCCAGCCGCGGCGCATCGCGGCCCGTAGTGTGGCTACTCGTGTTGCCGAAGAACTCAAAGTACCGCTTGGCCAGGGCGTGGGCTTCAAGGTGCGTTTTTCGGATCACAGCCACCAGGAAGGCTATATCAAGCTAATGACCGACGGCATCCTGCTGGCTGAGATCCAGTCTGATCCGGACCTGCGCCAGTACGATACCCTGATCATCGATGAGGCCCACGAACGCAGCCTCAATATCGACTTCTTGCTCGGTTATCTCCGCCAGCTACTGCCACGACGTCCAGACCTGAAAATCATAATCACCTCGGCCACCATCGACCCCGAACGATTTTCAAAACACTTTAATGACGCCCCCATCATCATGGTCAGTGGCCGCAGTTTCCCGGTCGAGGTGCGTTATCGCCCCCTCGTCAGTGAGGATGAGGATGGCAAAGACCGCGACCGCCAGCAGGCCCTGCTCGAGGCAGTCGATGAACTGGCCATGGAAGGTCCGGGCGACATTCTGGTATTCCTGCCGGGTGAACGCGAGATCCGCGAGACTGCCGAGGCACTGCGCAAGCATCACCCACCGCACACCGAGATACTGCCGCTGTATGCACGGCTGTCTGCCTCGGAACAGCAACAGGTCTTCAAGGACCATCCGGGGCGTCGCATTGTGTTGTCCACCAACGTGGCTGAGACCTCGCTGACTGTGCCCGGCATCCGCTATGTGGTCGATACCGGGGTGGCCCGAATTTCGCGTTATTCCTGGCGCGCCAAGGTACAGCGCCTGCACATCGAGGCGATTTCCCAGGCCTCGGCCAACCAGCGTAGTGGGCGCTGTGGCCGTGTTGCCGAGGGCATCTGTATACGCCTTTACAGTGAAGAGGACTTTGAAGGCCGCCCCCTGTTTACCGATGCCGAAATTCTCAGGACCAACCTGGCCTCGGTCATCCTGCAGATGGCCAGCATGGGCCTGGGCAACGTTGAGGCCTTTCCCTTCATCGATCCGCCCGATACTCGGTTGATCAAAGATGGCTACAAGCTACTGTTCGAACTGGGCGCCGTCGATGACCGGCACCGCATTACCAGGCTTGGCAAGCAACTGGCCCGCCTGCCTATCGACCCGCGGCTGGGCCGCATGCTGCTCGAGGGTGAACGACTCGGCGTGCTTTCTGAATTGCTGGTTATTACCAGTTCCCTGGCCGTGCAGGATCCCCGCGAACGACCCCACGACAAACGCCAGGCCGCTGATGAGGCCCATGAACCCTACCAGGATTCCAGCTCGGATTTTATCGCGCGCCTGAACCTGTGGAGAGACTTCCAGGAACAGTCAAAACACCTCTCAAACAACAAGCTACGCAAGTATTGCCAGCAGCGCTTTATCTCCTACCTGCGCATGCGCGAGTGGCTGTCACTCTACAAGCAACTCCGTGGGCAGATGCTGGAAATGGGCTTCCATGAACGCGACCCTTCGGACAACTTTGACTCGGTACACCAGGCGATCCTCACCGGCCTGCTCGACCAGGTCGGGTTCCGCGAGGAAGACGGTGGCTACCTGGGTGCGCGCAATCGGCATTTCCGCATCTTCCCGGCCTCCGGCCTGGCAAAGAAAGGCCCCAAGTGGATCATGGCTGCCCAGCTTCTGGATACTGCCCGACTCTATGCCCTGGAAGTGGCTGCCATCAGACCCGAATGGGTAGAGCGTTATGCCGCCCACCTGATCAAGCGCCAGTACTTCGAGCCTCACTGGCAGAAACGCCGCGCCCAGGTTGGCGCCTATGAGCGCGTCACCCTTTATGGGCTGGTGCTACAGGCAAAACGGCGCATTAATTTCGGCCCCATAGACCCGGTACAGTCACGCGAGATCTTTATCCGCCATGCCCTGGTGCAGGGTGAGTACCATAGCCAGGCCGCCTGCATCGAACAGAACCGGCAACTGATCGAGGATATCGAGGATCTGGAGGCCCGCTCACGCAGACGCGATATCCTCATCGATGAAGACACCCTGTTTGATTTCTATGACCAGCGTCTGCCGGATCGCATACATAACGGCCCGGCATTTGAACGCTGGTACCGCGAGCAGCAGAAAAAGGGTCGTGAGCCGCTAGCCCTGAACCGCGAAGACCTGGTGCAGCGTGAAACCAGCGAAATCAGTTCGGCGCGCTTTCCTGATCATCTGCAAATCGGCCAGGTACGCCTGCCATTGAGTTACCACTTTGAGCCCGGCCATGAAGCCGATGGTGTCACCCTGCATGTCCCCATCGGGCTGCTCAGGCAGATCGAAACACAGCGTTGCGACTGGCTGGTGCCCGGACTGCTGGAGGAAAAACTCACTGCCCTGATACGCGGCCTGCCAAAAGCCCTGCGAAAGAATTACGTGCCTGCACCGGACTTTGCCCGCGCCTGTGCAAGCTCCCTGCCCTTTGGTGAAGGCATCCTGCTGGAGCAGTTTGCCGATTGCCTGAAACGGATGACCGGCGTCCCCATTGAGGCCACAGAATGGGATGCCGTGGACATCCCTGAGCACCTGATGATGCGTTTCAGCCTGGAGGACGAAGAACGCGAGATCGTCGATAGCGCCCGCGACCTTGGCACCCTGCGTGAACGCTGGTCAGAGGCCAGCGAGGCGCACTTCGAGGAGCAGATCGATGACAGCCTGGAGCGCGAGGGCATCACGGAGTGGGACTTCGAGCCATTGCCCGAGCAGGTCGAAATTGACCAGGGTGGTTATTCCATTACGGCATGGCCTGCCCTCGTCGATAACCGCGATTCGGTGGCCATCAAGCTATTCGACAGCCAGGAGCAGGCGGCGACCCAGCATCGAGATGGTCTGCTACGCCTGTTCATGCTGCAATTGCATAAGCAAAGCCGCGCCCTGGAAAAGACCGTACCAAACGAACAGAAACTCTGCCTTCTGTTTGCCAGCATCGGGCGCTGCCTGGCCTTTAAGCAGGACTTCACAAGGGCCGTCTTTATTCATGTGTTTATGACATACAAGCAGACACCCGATAATCGCGAGGCATTCCTTGAGCTATGCACCACCCATCAGGAAAAGATTAATGAAACTGCCGAAGAACTTTCACGCCGGCTGCTGGATATACTCGAACGCCATCACCAGATTCTGCAGTCCATCAAGGGCAACCTTCCCTTAAGCTGGATAGAGGCGGTAGGTGACATCCGGGAACAATTATCGCAGCTGATCTATCCCGGCTTTATTGCCAGAACACCCTGGCCGGTACTGCAACAGATGCCGCGTTACCTCAAAGCCATCGAGCGTCGTCTGGAAAGGCTCGACCATCACCCTGATGCAGACCGCCTGCAACGTATCGAGATCCAGCCCCTTAGCGAGAATTTTAATCAGTTACTGGAAAAGCACCCTGAAGCCTCTGAGCACCCGGACGTACAGGCCTTTCGCTGGCAGCTTGAAGAACTCCGCGTGTCTCTATTCGCTCAACAACTCGGCACTCCGGAGCCAGTTTCGGTCAAACGCATGGATAAACAATTAAGACTAATTACCAGCTTGTTCTCCTGAGCACTTCGTGAAATGATCAGAATTCACAATTATAAATAAAACGATAACTGGTTAAAAAACCAGAGAAAAATGGAGGAAATATGGATATTCGGCACCTGTGCGTTGCTTTGCTGCTGGTTATTGCTCCCCTGCAGCTACAGGCAGAAACCATTCGCTTTACCGTGCAGCCCATACTGGAGCGGGATCAGTCCCTGCAGGCCTACCAGCCCCTGGTACAGTACCTTGAATCCGAGACCGGGCTGGACATCCAGATGGTTGCCTCAGTCAACTTCCTCACCTACTGGCAACAGATGCTCAAGGGTGAGTTCGACATGATTCTCGATGCTGCACACTTCACGGCTTACCGGATAGATAACAATGACTATATCCCCATTGCCAAGCTGCCTGGAACCGTGACTTATAGTCTGGTCACCAGCCCTGACCTGCTGATTCTTGAACCTGGTGAACTGATTGGTAAAAAAGTTGCCACCAATGAACCTCCGAGCCTGGCCATGGTGCGTTTGCTCGAGATGTACCCCAATCCACTCAGGCAACCCATATTCGTCGAAAGCAATAGTTCAGAGAAGGCTCTGAATCTGATCGAATCTGAAAAGGTCGATGCTGCCATCGTGCCAACACCTATGCTTAACGCCTTCCCCGACCTTAATGTCGTCTCCACAACTGAACCTGCCCCACACATGACCTTCTCTGTTGCCCCTACTGTTACCGAAGAGGCAAGGAAGAAACTGCAGGACGCCATGATCAGTGCCGCTGAAACCGACAAGGGCAAAGCCATGCTGGCCAGGCTGAACTTTGAAGGCTTTGAAAAGACAGATGGCTATAAGTATGAGGGCTATGAAGAACTGCTTCAGGAAACCTGGGGTTACTGATTCAATTGATTAGGCGCATAGATGCAGGCCTGAGATTCCTTTATAGTTTTTAAAACCAATTAGAAGGGCTGTGGCCATGCTTTTATTCATTCAGGATCATTGCACATTATCTGACACGGTCAGGGTTGCCCTGCGACTCAAGGAAATAGAATACGAGACCCTGCCTCTAACGCAGCTGACTGAAAGACTGCCCAAGGTACTGGCCGAGCATGAACTGGTCGTAACACAGGGCATCACCCCGATACTCCACGACCAGAACCGCACCTATATCCAGTCCCACGCGATACTGGAATATCTTGATGAGTCCTACCCTGAAGTCCCTTTACTCATGGGCATGGCACGTGATCGCATCCAGACACGATCACTCATGGAAATCATCTCTTCAGATATTGAACCACTGATTAACAAGCGCACCATGTCGCACCTGAATGACGTCGGCCTGGACACCAGGGTGTGGCAGCATTACTGGCTGAAAATGGGTTTTGACCTGCTCGAGACCCTGCTAAAGGAAAATCCTGCACGTGGCCGTTACTGTCACGGCGATACTGTTACCCTGGCCGACTGCTATCTCGTACCCCAGATGTGGGCGGCCCAGGATATCGGCTTTGATAGCACGCAATACGAGACACTTACCGCTATTCATGATCACTGCATGATGCTGGATGAGTTCTCACAAATACGAAATCAATAATCCCGGAGTACTAAGATGGCACGCACCCCTTCCACGATGCTGGAACTCGGCACCGAGGCACCCCAGTTTACCCTGCCCAACCCATCGACTGGCGATATCGTTTCACTCAGCGACTTTCCCGAAGCCAAAGGTTATGTGATTGCCTTCATCTGTAATCACTGCCCCTTTGTTCAGCTGCTGCGCCATGAGTTCGCGCGTTTTGGTCGTGAATACACCGAAAAGGGCATGGCCGTGATAGCCATTAACTCCAATGACATTGAAACCTACCCGAACGATGGCCCCGAGCACATGGCCAAGGAAGCCAGTCGCTTTGGCTATACCTTCCCTTACCTTCTCGATGAAGATCAGTCTGTAGCCAAGGCCTACCGCGCTGCCTGTACTCCAGACTTTTTCATGTTCGATGCCGACAGGAAACTTTATTACCGCGGACAGTTTGATGCGTCACGTCCTGGCAGTGATATTTCTGTCACCGGTGAAGACATGCGCACGGCAGCTGAAGCCTTGCTTGCCGGACAGCCCTCTCCTGAAAACCAGGTGCCTAGCCTGGGTTGCAATATCAAGTGGAAGGCGGGGAATGAGCCAGAGTATTACGGCTAGGAATAAATTCCTGCTTCTACTCTTGAACGGGCCTGACATATCTATTTGAAAAATTCTGCTGTAGCGCCGGACACAACAGCCAGCGCCAACTGAATACATAACTTGATGTGCTCAGGTTGTCTTTATCATTGACCTGTTAAATCCAGGCCTGAATACCTGACACCGGATAGCAAGGCCATTTCTCGCTGCCAGGTTGCAAGATCCTTTTTGTTGAATTTATGCAGGGCATCATGCCCACAAGCTCGGGCCATAACCTGCATCAATTCCACAGAGGCATTGAAGAAGTTTTGTAACTGCTCCGCGGATTTCGCAATATCAAGGCGTTGACGTAAGCCCTCTTTCTGCGTGGCGATTCCAGCAGGGCAGTTATTCGTATGACACATTCTGGCTGCAACACAACCAATTGCCTGCATTGCACTATTAGCGATCGCGATACCATCTGCACCTAATGCCAGTGCTTTAACAAAATCGGTCGGCACACGTAAGCCTCCGGTAATGATAAGCGTGACACGGCCACTCGCTCCCTGCTTATCAAGGTAGCGACGTGCGCGTGCTAGCGCTGGAATTGTTGGCACACTGATGTGGTCTCTGAACATCTCTGGCGCGGCACCCGTTCCGCCGCCACGACCATCGAGTATGATGTAGTCTGCACTGGCATCCAGTGCGAACTGAATATCTTCTTCAATGTGATTTGCGCTGAGTTTAAAGCCCACAGGAATGCCACCTGTTATTTCTCTTACTCTGTCCGCAAAGCGTTTGAAATCTTGTACCGAGGATAGGTCTTTAAATGTCGGTGGCGATATTGCTGGTTGTCCTTCGGGTATCCCCCTCACCTGAGAAATCTTTCCTATGTTTTTCGTACCGGGCAAATGACCACCAGTTCCCGTTTTTGCGCCCTGGCCACCTTTAAAGTGAAATGCCTGTACCTTCTCCAGAAGTTCGTCCTTATAACCAAAGCCCGCACTTGCGAGCTCATAGAAATATCTTGAGTTTGCCTCCTGTTCCTCAGGCAGCATCCCGCCTTCACCTGAACAGATTCCTGTACCCGCGAGCTCTGCACCTCTGGCCAGAGCAATCTTGGCTTCTTCAGAGAGGGCACCAAAACTCATATCAGAAACAAATAGCGGTATTTTTAGGCTTAAGGGCTTCCTCGACTCTGGCCCGATAATAAGCTCAGAAGCCACAGCCACATCTTCCATCAGCGGCCTGGTCGCCAACTGCGCAACCATTATTTGCAGGTCGTCCCAATGAGGCAGTTCATGACGTGGAACACCCATAGAAGTCATCGGGCCATGATGGCCGAAGTTAGATAAGCCGTCTCTTGCCAGCTGATGAATAAACTCAACAGTTGGCTCTTCTTCTGTGGCTTTCGCAACGGGACTATCCGAGGCCTGTGCTTTCCTGCCTGGCCCTTCTTTGCCGATATCTTCATCACTGAACTGATTATGCGCACCGTCACAAAAAGGCGTGTTACCGGTATGCTTACAGGCACATAGATAGGCTTCGCCGTCTTCTTCCGCAACGATAACCCTCGGGTTAAATGATGAACCTACATGCGATCCATCGCAGAACGGCTGGCTTTTAGATTTTCCACAGGTGCAGAAATGATATTCCTGGCCTTTTGAAAGCGTAACTTTAACAGGCTTGTTATCAGCAACTACTGGATTAGCCATTTCTACATTCTCCTACGTTAACCTGAGCAATTATTACCATGTGATTGCAGTATGTTTTTACTTTTCCAGCCCACCTGGCCCCCATAACAATTCATCCATTTCCCTGTCGTCATCCGACACGACTGGTATCACCTTGCCCTTGATGACCTGCACACCTTCCTGTTCCAGCAGTTCTTTCTGTTTAAGGAAATATTTACAGCCTTCTTCAAAGGCCAGGGTGCGATTACTTCGCACTACGCGATACCAGGGCAAGGGTTCCGGTGAGCGCCCCATAGACTGACTGACCATTCTTGAATGCCGCGGATAACCAGCGGCGCGGGCGACCTCACCATAAGCCATTACCTGTCCGGGCCTGATGTTCTTTACAACCCGCCAGATTGCCTCATCAAACTGCTTCTGAGAATAAGCCATAACTATTCGTTATTCTTTAACAAGATAGGCTTCAAAACGTCTGCGCTGTTTTTCTGTCAGCCTGTACGCCTTCCTTGTTTCCACGGAGATAAACAGGGCATCCTGTTCTCCTTCTGCAATAATTTCATCGCCACACATAAACCTGAATACCAGGGTTCCAGATATATTTCTTAATTTTGAGATGCCTATTTCGACAAGAACTTTGTCACCCAGTAGCAATGGCTTTTTATAGGAAACTCCAGTTCTCTCATGGACCGGCGCAAACCCCTGGCTTTGAATTTCATGCACGGGCATTCCTGTCTTTTTCCAGCAACTTCAGGCGACCAATTTCCATCCAGCCAATACAGGAGATATTGCTTACGTGGTTATTGAAGTCGATATCGTAGGTATAAATTTCAGGCTCTATAGTAAGAAATGCCATTAGTATCGCTCACAGGAATTATTCAGTCGTCGAGAAGTACGTCCAGGTGGGCACAAACACTCTTTCCCAGCACATCCAGGTTATACCCTCCCTCAAGACTGGAAACGATTCTTCCCTTCGCATGTTTATTGGCTACATCACATAACTGGCGCGTAACCCAGGCATAGTCTTTCTCGGTAAATTTCAGACCACCCAGTGGGTCTGCATTGTGTGCATCAAAACCCGCCGAAATAAATAACCAGTCAGGCTCAAAGGCCTCCAACGCAGGCAACCACTGATCCTGAACAGCCTTACGAAACTCATCGCCCGTTGAGCCCGCAACAAGCGGCACACCCAGGTACTTGTCATTATTCGTACCTACTCCCGAATAGGGATAAAACGGATGCTGAAAGGTGGATAACAGCAGGACATCATCCATGCGATTGACGATATCCTCGGAACCATTGCCATGATGGACATCGAAGTCCGCAATTGCGATACGCCCTGCACCCAGGCTACGCGCATGGGCAACACCTACCATGATGTTATTAAACAGGCAGAACCCCATGGCACGCGCATATTCGGCATGGTGGCCGGGGGGGCGTACCAGGCAAAAGGCCCGCTTTAACTCTTCATCGTGAATCATTTCCACGGCCTCTATGACCGCACCCGCAGCACGAAGCGCGGCATCCAGGCTAAAGGTATTCATCTGGGTATCCGGATCGAGGGCTACCATGCCGTGCTTCGGGCTGGCAGCAAATATACTGTCGACATATTCCGGATCATGCACACGATACAACTGCTCACGTTCTGCTTTGGGCGCATCGATGAAACGCATCTCGATATTGTGCCCATCCTGAACGATCTGGTGATCAATCGAGGAGATGCGCCCCGGTGCTTCGGGGTGCCCCAGACCCATTTCATGCAACAGGCAATCGTGGTGAGTAATAATGCCAATACTCATTATAGAACTTTAGTTCCCGTCATCTTCGGCTGATGGTAGCCTACAATTAAACCATAGCACTCAGCGCGTCCTGTTGACCAAAAAAGATGAATAACCTGTCAGCACTGTTTAATCCCTCCTCGGTTGCTGTTTTCGGCGCCAGCCTGGACACCAGCAAAGTTGGCGGCCTCATCTTTACTAACCTGGTAGAAGGAAGCTTTACCGGTAACATTTATGCCATCAATCCAGGACATAAAAAGCTACAGGGAATACGCTGCTATGACTCCGTCAAGGAGATTAAGGCCCGCATAGACCTTGCTGTCATCTGCACCCCATTCAACTCAGTCGAAAAAATCCTCAGGCAATGTGGCAATGCTGGCGTACCTGTTGCGATAGTCCTTTCACGCGGTCCTGAAGATGGAAAAAAGCATCAACGCTGGACTGAAAAACTCCTGAAAACAGCCCGTAAGCTCAATATCCGCATTCTGGGCGGGAACAGCATGGGCATACTCCGGCCGCAACTGGGCCTGAACCTGCTGTATAACCGCAATCAGATCAGGGATGGCCGGATCGCTCTTGTCTCTCAATCTGCAGGACTCTGCGATGCTCTGCTCGACTGGTCAGAAACACACGATGTCGGCTATTCCACCGTGATGACCATGGGCGACAGTTTCGATATCGATATCGGTGAGACGCTTTACTATCTAGCCCGGGAAAAGCATACCCAGCTGCTCCTTGTTTACATGGAGCATATTCATGATGCCGATGCTCTGCTTAACAGTATGCGCCTGGCCTCCAGCCTTAAACCTGTACTGGTCTTTTCCGGCGGCGCACCTGTAGACCCCTGCATGGAAGCCGCTTTAACCCGTTGCGGCGCCATTATCCTGCACACTGTTGATCAGCTTTTTCCTATTATTCGCCATTTGTTAAGCGGCCACATTCCACAAAGCGAAGACATACTGATTATCAGTAATGCCATCGGCCCTGACTTTCTGGCCAGCAGGCAATTGCAGCAATATGGCGTCGACGTCATTCCCATCAACGAAAAACAACAGAAACAGCTATCCAAATTCGATCCGAGGCCTGTCTCCATGGAGCAGGCGCTCATACTCCCCGCCACGGCCAGTGCAACAGATTTTTCGCGTGCCGCAGAAATACTGGGCGGACAGGGTAAACAACCCCTGTTAATCATCATTACACCCAGGCCCGGCGTTCCTTTCGTAGAGCTGGCTGAGGCGTTGTTAACCATTAAGGCAAAGGAATTCGTTGTCATCTGCATTATGGGCGCGGCCCGTGTACAGCATCTGCGCAATACACTCAGGGAAAATGGGCTGAGTGTTTTTGATACACCTGCGGACGCCGTCGATGTTTTCGCCGGACTGGCTGCTTACCGTAGACAACGCGAACTGGTTAAAGACCTTCCACTGGCCTACAGCAACGATTTAGCTCCACGCATAGCCGATGCCAGGCAAACCATTCACTCATGGATAGAAGAGCAGCACTGGACGCCTTTGCGTAGCGAGATCAACCACTTACTCGGTCAGCTTGATCTGCCTTTACCGCCGTACCTGGAAGCTGGCTCCCTGAAGCAGGCCCTCATTCATGCCGAAAACACTGGCTTCCCCCTGCGTGTTAAACCCCAGGCCCCAATTAGCATTAGACGCAGTGAAGGCATCTGGGCCAGTGATATGAAAAGTCTGCGCTATCTCTATCTGAGCCTGATCGCAGAACAACAGCGTCAAAA
Source organism: uncultured Ectothiorhodospiraceae bacterium (assembly GCA_964641615.1). Lineage (GTDB taxonomy): Bacteria > Pseudomonadota > Gammaproteobacteria > J044 > J044 > JANTGN01. Next base: position 154,260 of record CAZXNH010000002.1, read on the forward strand.
GCTCTGGAGCCGTGGTATAGGTGTCCTCATCCAGCATACCGATACCAGCAGAGAACGGCTGCTATCATTACGCCTCAGGATCGATGACCACCCAGTCTGGAAAAGGCGCCTGACAATTAAGAGCAGCTCCGGGCTTTCAGTCTGCGAATTATTCCCCCTCAGTGAATTACTGATTCAGGCCCTGCTGCATCGCGGCCAGGTGCCATACACGCCAGCATTGGCCGGGATTCTGCTAAAGGTTTCCACTCTGGCCTCTGAGTTCCCACAAATCAGTAGCATGGAATTAGACATCAATCTTTATGATGATGATTCTGCAAGAGTCGAGGATGCACGACTTGTGCTAAGTGATGATTATCCACAGGGTCGCTACCAGCACCTTTTGCTACACCCCTACCCACCTGATCTTGAATACCAGGAACGCCTGGATGATGGAAAGACCTTCTTTGTCCGACCACTGATACCACGAGACGCCGACGAAGCCGATCAGTTTCTCAAACATGTCTCACGTGACTCACTCTACCAGCGCTTTCTGCACTCGGTGCCGGAGATGACTGATAACATGGTGCGGCAGCTCACCCTGCTGGATTTCCATAACGAGCTAGCACTTATTGCCGGCCTGGACCCGGAACACGAACCGGTAGGGATTGCCCGCTTTGCGCGTATGGGTGAGGACTGCGATTTCTCCATACTCATGCGTGATGACATGCATGGGAAGGGGCTGGGCAAGCGCCTGATGAAGCGACTCATCCTCGGCGCAAGACTTTATGGCTTCAGGTCTATACAGGGTGACGTCCTGCCCGATAATACGGCCATGCTAGCTTTAGCGCATTCTCTGGGCTTTTCCTCGGAACTCGATGTGGAAAACGGTCTTATCCATATTAAGTTACCACTTGAAGATGCCGGCACACAGGCCGCTTGATACGGATCAATGACCTACACACCGATAAGGTGTCTACTAGTATCTTTACCTCTTCTGGACTGGAAAATATGTTTGGCGAACCTCATGACCTGCACCACGAATTCCCTGATCACCACGACCGCATCCGTCAGCTGAAAATGGAAAACAATTATTTTTCAAAGCTGTCAGATAGCTATGAAGACATTGTTAAGGAGCTTCACCGCATAGAGGCGCAGATCGAAACACCTGAAGATATCTACGTTGAGGAACTGAAGAAAAAGCGCCTGTTCCTTAAAGATGAGATTTACGCAATGCTGACTTCCTGAAACAAAGACAACGCGCATAAAAAATGCCGGCATAACGCCGGCATTTTTCCTTCTTCGGAAGGACTCCTTAGAAGTCCCAGACTACCTGGGCACTGAGGATATCAACATCGGCCTCATAGGTACCAATCAGCGTGGCACCATCGGGGGAAGACTCAGAGTTTTCGATGTCTGTATCATCTACAAACAGGTGTGAATAACCAACATCGATGCCAATAGTTTTGCTTGCCTGCCAGTTAAAACCAATCGATGCCCAGGTACGATCATTACCCGGTATACGCGCGGTTCTGTAGTACTCATCAGGAATTGGCGTGTTGTCATAGGCCGCACCAACTCTCAGCAACCAGGCTGGATTGATGCGATAGTTTGCACCCAGAGCAAAACGGCTGGAGTCACTCCAGTTTTCCTCTGTCGTACTCGACCCGGGGATGTTCCCAGGGAATTCATAGGTCAGTTCCTTGAAACGGCTCCAACGTGTCCAGGTCCAGTCACCCATCACGGCCCACTTGTCATTGATGTCGTGATAGAAGCTAGCTGAAACAGTTTCTGGAAGGGTTATCGATGCAGTTGCATCACCATCATTAAATCCGGTTACGCCCGGAGCCACAGGAATTGGAGCCGGTGAAGAATAATTTACGGTACCGTCTACCTTATGATCAATCTTTGAACGATAGGCCAGTCCAAGACGCGTGCCGCTGTCCATGGTATAGAGAAAACCAAAGTTGAAGCCGAAACCGACACCATCACCGGCCACCTCAACCGTTCCATCGCCCAGAGTGCCCGGCGGCGACATGGTGATAACATCATAGTTAACCGCATTGGTAAGTGTGGCATCAACATACTGAATATTAATACCGAAACCTGCGTCGAGCTTGTCAGTTACTTCGAAACCGAAAGCAGGGTTCACATTGACACTCATTAATGATGATTCAATGGCGTGGTAACGCCCAATCCAGTCTTCATCATATTTTGTAGAAAGACCAAACGGTGCATTAACACCAATACCAAACCTGATGCCTTCCTCAACCTCAGTGGCCCAGTAGAAGTTAGGCACGATGCCAGTAGTGCCACCATCAGAATTTGGGCCTGTCAGGACATAGGGGCCACCCCAACCAGTAGAACCCTCATCCGTATAGTCCGCGGTAGGCTGGATAATGTGCAGACCCGCAACGATCTGGTCACCTGCCTGCAGATTCATCATGCCGGCTGGATTGAAATAAATGGTAGATGCATCTTCAGCAATTGCTGAACCACCAGCAAAGGCATTACCCATGCCCGAGGCTGAGGCCTCAATCAGGGCAAAACCAGCCGCATGAACGGAAGTGGCCATGCCAGAAAGTGCTAATGCGCAGGCAACAGGCACCATGCGCAGCATTTTTGTTTTTCGCATTATTGCTCCCCTTCTACTTTACGTAGTTATTTTTGGTTTCATGAATCAATAGCTCGTGGCTTCCCCTGATTATCGATTGCCACGTAAACCAGTGCTGCGTCTGAAACCTTCAGGGTTTCAGGCGCCCTGGCATTGCGTTGGGCATAGACCTCGACCTCAACAGTCATGGAGCTACGCCCGATCGCACTTATCTCTGCATACAGGCTGACAATGTCGCCAACCTTAACCGGCTTCAGGAAACTCATGCCCTTGACCGAGGCCGTAACCACGCGTCCTTTGGCCCTGAGTACCGCCGGTATGCTGCCTGCAATATCCACCTGGGACATGAGCCAGCCACCAAATATATCGCCCCCGGCATTTGTATGCGCCGGTATGGCAGGGACCCTCAATACTGGTTCCCTGCCTTCAGGCAGTCCCTGATTCACATCAATCATGAATGAACTTTGTAGAGTGATTCAACTTCGTCTGCATAGTGTTCCATGATTCTGGCACGCTTCATTTTCATGGTTGGCGTCAGCAGCCCATCATCTACCGTCCATGGCTTTAGCGTCAGTATGATGCCGCGCGCATGAGCAAAACCAGGGAAGTCCTTCAACTGCTCTGCAACCCTGCGCTGAACGGCCTTTGCCACCTTCTTATCCTTAAGCACTGCAGGATCTGTTGCATCGACACCGAGCTCGGCCGCATATTCAGGCCAGTGCTCTTCACTGAGCACGATGATGGCAGAAAGAAAGGCCTTGCCTTCACCAAATACCAGCGCCTGTTCGAACAGCGGGTCCATGGTAATGGCCATTTCCATATCTGCCGGCGGCACCTTCTCACCGTTGGACAGTACGATAATTTCCTTAATACGGCCCGTGATATAGATATGACCCTGGTCATCGATACTGGCCTTATCGCCGGTCTTCAGCCAGCCGTCTTCAACAATAGTGGCTGCAGTCGCCTCTTCATTCTTCCAGTAACCCAGCATGACACTGGGGCTACGTGTCATCAGTTCCTGGTTTTCGCCTAAGCGCACTTCTACACCCGGCAGAACCGTACCAATACTGGCCGGTACATTGTCCCAGGGACGGTTAACAGAAACTACTGGGCTGGCCTCGGTCATGCCATATCCCTGAAGAACTCTAAGGCCAAGACCCACAAACAGCCTGGATACTTCGGGAGATATGGCCGCACCGCCACATACTGCCAGGCGCATTCTCCCACCAAGCTTTTCCAGCACCTTGCTGGCGACAAGCTTGTTTAGAATCGGCCACAGCAATAACTTGGGATGCCAGCCCGCATGGCCCTGCTCATGTTCGAATCGGCGCCAGCCGACACTGACTGCCATTTCAAACAACTTGCGGGCAATTGGGGATTTTTTCTCAAGACCAGACATGATCTTGCCGTATACGCGCTCATAAATACGTGGCACCGAGATAAGAATCGTTGGCTTAATGGTAACGAGGTCTTCGCCCAGCTGCGGGACAGATCGTGCGTAGGCAACCCGGGCACCAACCATCATTGGCATGATATAGCCCGCTGTGCGTTCAAGCATGTGTGACAGGGGAAGGAAAGACAGGAGTACATCGTCTTCGACTACCGAGGCACAGGTCAGCGAGGCATCGGCATTAAACAGGATATTGGTGTGGCTGAGCATGACGCCCTTGGGTCGGCCCGTAGTACCCGAGGTATATACAATGGTGGCCAGCTCATCACCGCCCTCTTCTCGGGTGATTAGTTCACCATTCAGACCGAACAACCAGTCATTGAGTGATTCAAGCCTGGGATCTCTGGGCTTGTCATCTTCTTCGATTGAGGTGAGGCTGACAATGCGCTGCACGGTAGGCAGGCCATCGCTGGCGCCTTCAAGACGGCGCCATTGCTTACGCCCGTCGACGACCAGGAACTTGGCTTCAGTCTGTTGAATGATATACGAAACATTATCAGGTCTATCGTCGGTATAGAGCGGAACGGTAATCAGACCCAGACCAGCAGCGGCCTGGTCGAACACCACCCAGTCTCGAGAGTTCTTGGCCATGATGGCCACGCGATCACCCGCCACCAGACCATCCTTCTGCATGGCAGCCTGCCAGCGACCTACCTCATTGGCCATGTCAGACCATGTGGTCTCCTGCCACTGACGGGTGCCGATATCAAACTGAACATAGGCGGTTTGACTGGCTGACTGTCTTACACGCTCACGAAAGAGCATGCTGATAGTAGGCGCTTCCTGGATAGTAATTTTATTCTCTGTCCCAGGCATGTCGACTCCTCATTTATCTTTTTTTATCTGGCAATAAAACGAAATTTATAATGCTGCCTTGCGGCTTTTTTTCTTAACGATTTTGTCGGGATTATTCTATACACTTAATGTTAACAGCCTAGCATTTAACACAGAAACTTTCGCTTCGTGGTAGCATTAAAAAATGCAGGTATTAGCCATATACAATCTCAAGGGCGGTGTCGGAAAAACAGCCGCCAGCGTGAATCTTGCGCACCTTGCCGCGCAGGCCAATATCCCAACTTTGCTCTGGGACCTGGACCCTCAGGGTGCCTCGAGCTGGTATTTTGGGCAGGAGACCGGGCTCAAGGGCATGGGCAAAGGGCTCATCAAAGGTAAAACTCCGCTTGCAGAATTCATCCATCACACCCAGTTCGACAATCTCGATATCATTCCTGCCAATCTTGAAAATCACCAGATTGAGCACTGGCTGCAGAAAAGCGAGAAGCCCAGAAAACAGCTCAGAAAACTGATCGAGCCCCTGCATGAAGACTACTCTTTACTGATACTCGATTGTCCACCCGGCTATAGCCTGCTCGCGGAAAACATCATGCATGCTGCAGACCTGATCGCCTGCCCGATTATTCCGACCTTCCTGTCAATTCGCACTTATGCTCAGATCGTGGGACATCAGGCAAGGGCCAAAATCAAAGATGTAAAGCTGCACCCCTTCCTTTCGATGATTGATCGCAGACGAAAGCTGCACCGGGAACTGGAAAAAGACCTGCCTGTCATGATCAAAACCCTGCTACCGGTCAGCATTCCCTATGCATCTGTAATCGAGCAGATGGGAGAAAAACGCCTGCCTGTGACGGCCTTTGCGCATTCCAGCGATGCCGCTCAGGCCTATATCGATTTATGGCAGGAAATACAGAAACGGCTACTCAAGACCTAGGAATCGTTACCTGCTGCCCATAGCCGGGCACGCAGGCCCAGTTCTGTGGTAAACCCTGATTCACTAAACCGTACAACCCCATCCTTATCCAGAATGAAGTTTGCTGGCACACCCCTGACGCCATAGCTTTGCGCTACCACGCCAGATGTATCGATAATCACGGGCCAGTCCAGGCCCTGTTCTTTCATATAATTGCCTACGTCTTCTGCATTGCCCGATTGCATGGCAACTGTGATGACCTGCCAGTCTTCACTGATCGAATTGATTGCACCCTGCTGCAAATCACAGATGGCGCACCAGCTGGCCCAGAAATGTACCAGAACGGGTTTGCCGCGATAGGACTCCAGACTAAACGACTCTCCCTGCATCGTGATCGCCGGCAATGCGGGGGCCGGCCCCTGGACCATGTCTCTTTGCATCCAGGCGCGAATACCCAGATAAACCAGGAAGAAGATAAGTAGCTCGACCAGTAGAATGACGATGCGACGTTTTTTGTTCTTGACGGCTGTCATGAAGGCTTAGTCAGTTTCCCGCTATTTCGGTTCCAGATCTTGTAGGTCGAATGATTCTGCCCAATATGGGAACATAAGATGTTGGCAAAACATACCCCCGAACCACGTAAAAGAGAAGCGCCTTGAGTATTGACCTGAATATTCCTTTCTATGATGCACGCACAGCGCCGGAAACCCAGCGGATCCTGAACGCAACTCCTCATTACAACGAGGAAGAGAAACAGGCGGTCAAAAATCGCATCAAACAGCTACTCAGGAAACAGGACGCTGTGCTGGTCGCTCATTACTACACCGAGGCCGACATCCAGGAGCTGGCCGAGGAGACCGGTGGATATATTTCAGACTCGCTCGATATGGCCCGCTTTGGACATGACCACCCTGCCTCTACGCTGGTTGTCGCAGGCGTACGCTTTATGGGCGAAACAGCCAAGATACTCACACCGGAAAAACGCGTGCTCATGCCGACCCTGGATGCCGAATGCTCTCTGGATCTTGGCTGCCCGGTCGGGCCATTCACTGAATTCTGCGACGAGCATCCAGACCGCACGGTAGTGGTTTATGCCAATACCAGTGCTGCCGTGAAGGCCCGTGCTGATTATGTCGTGACCTCGAGCATCGCTGTTAGTCTCATTGAGCATCTACACGAGCAGGGCAAGAAGATACTCTGGGCCCCGGACAAGCATCTTGGGCACTATATTCAGAAGGCTACCGGCGCCGACATGCTGCTCTGGAATGCCAGCTGCGTGGTTCATGATGAATTTAAATTTCGCGGCATAGGCAAGCTAATGGAAGAACATCCTGAGGCAGCCCTGCTGGTCCACCCCGAATCACCGGACGAGGTCATCAAACTTGCTGATGCCGTGGGCTCCACCACCCAGCTCATCAAGGCGGCCCATGAACTGCCACATGAGACGTTCATTGTTGCCACGGACAAGGGTATTTTCTACAAAATGCAGCAGGGTATTCCGCACAAAACCCTTATTGCAGCCCCAACTGGCGGTGCAGGTGCTACCTGCCGCATGTGCGCGCATTGCCCCTGGATGGCCATGAACGGACTGCATAACCTGCTGCAGGTGCTTGAGACAGGTCAGAATGAAATCCATGTTGAAGAGTCCATCCGGGTCAAGGCCCTGCAATCTACCCAGCGCATGCTGGATTTTGCCAGGACCCTGAACACACCAGTTATCGGCCAGAGCACCACCTAAATCAGAATTCCACAAGGACAAGATTGACTCTATGTTCAACATATGAAATAAGGTGACAAATAAAGAAGTTACGACAATAACTTGAATTTGCTTCACAACTCGCGGGAACAGACTAACCCGCACTATTGGAATTAAGCGGGATACGTCAAGATACATGTCCGAGAAACTACCCAGAATCCCCATCGATGTATTTCGCAAGATGATTGCGACGCTGCCTCCGGACGAAATTTCCAAGATCCCGCCTGAAAAATTACCCGAGAACATCCCTGTCGACCTAGTCGACGAGGCACCGATCTATTCGCGTAGCGCTCTGGAAACCCTGATACTTTCTGCAAACTCCTACCACCTGCAGCAACGCATGGATCTGCAGCAACGCTATGGTGATGAATTACTTGAGGCCATGGATATCAGCAAAACCATGCTGAACACGGCCACCCTGCGTGTATTCAAGAACAAGCTGGATGACATGCAAAAGCTACGTAAACGCTGGCATGAAACCCGCAATCGCGAACAACGTGACCAGCTCATCAGCAGCATCAAGAATATGCAGGGTCAGGTGCTGGATGTACGTGCAGAAAATGCGCGCCTGACCCGTGCCCTGAGACTCCTGAAGGAAACAAAGCCAATCCTTCAGGAAGATGCCGAAGCCATTAAGACCTCCACTGAACGCCTGCGCAAAGGTTCTTCGTATATCGAACAACGCCTGGCCGAGTTCTTCCTGCTACGTCTCGAGGCCCTGAATACCGAGATGCAGCAACGATACAAGGAAATCCTGAGCTTCGAGGAAGAATCCGCTATTCTCGATCAGGAAATAGAGGGGCTGCGCGCCAAGCTTGAACGCTCTCAAAGCGTCTGGAAACGCACCTTCCAGCGCGACAAGTCGAATCATGAGATGGAAGAGCTGCAGAACCTGATCTCCACCCTGGTTGCCGAACGCCAGAACAAGGAAGGCACGATTTCAGAGAACGACCTGACCCTGTGGCTAGATACGATCGTGGACGCCAGCGTGCATCCCTTCACGCGTGAACGCGTGAATAACGTCATGGGCATCGCACGCCGTGCCCTGTTCTACCTGCTGTCCAAGTACTGTGCTCAGCAGGAGGCCTCTGCCATGCAGATAGCCCGCAACCCTTTCCTCCAGATTGATGCCAAACAGGCCATCAAGTACATGCTGATGTCAGAGCAGTTCATCCTCGACTACTTTTCCAAGAAAAAGAGCAAGAATGCGGCCTGGATCAGTGATGCTGCCCAGGTGAAGATGGAGGATCTGGAAAAGCTCGAGAAAGACATCCTCACCGAACTCAAGCGCAGCAGTAAATTCCAGCGCATCTAATTCCTAGAAATATTCTCAATAAAACCTTCTAAGTCTTTGCTTTTTCTATAAAGCCTGCTATGTTTTTACCTATCCATAGGAGGCAACATGAATAATATCCATCTCCTGCTGCCCAAGCAGAAACGACCCGTCTTTACACCCGGCCTTGAAGAAGTAGCGCTTGAGGCTGATTTCATGTCGGAGATCCCATTGCTTGGCATGGTAACCGCCGGCCTGCCCGTCGACCTGTGCAGTGAAAATGAACAGGTCTCCGTACCCAGCAACATGGTGCGAAAAAATACCTATGCCCTGCGCGTCCAGGGGCACTCCATGATTGATGACAATATTCAGGATGGCGACCTTATTGTCGTGGAGAAAAAGCAGACCGCGGAAAACGGCCAGACCGTTGTAGCCATGATTAATGGTGAACAGGTCACGCTGAAGAAATTCTATGTCGAACGTGATGGCATCCGGCTACAGCCCGCCAATCCGGATATGCAGCCCATTATCCTGAAGAACGATGAAATCGAGATTCTGGGCATAGTCACCGGCGTTATCCGCCCGATGGATTAAAACAGCTCCATCTCAAGCTCACGGTAGATATGACTACCATTTGCCCGGTGGTTTTCCTGGTATAGCTGCACATCCTGCCAGTCCTTGAACTCGGCCATATCCAGGGCGTCAGATAATCCGACATCGTCTTCAATCGCCTGGGTCATGATCGAACGTAGGCGAGTAATGTAATCGTAGGTATGCTCCAGCATCGGATACGGGGGTGTCTGCGCCCCACCATGGCCAGGAATCATTAAACGGGAGGATGGGAAGGCCGTCTTCAGCCATTCCAGTTGCGCTACTGCTTCATCAGACTTTCCATCCCCTATAAAGGTGACGCGCTGATTAAAGACCAGGTCAGATACCCACAGATAACCGGCATCGACATGATAAACAAGCAGATCACCATCAGAATGATGACGACCCACGTTATAAATCTCGAATAGCTGCCCACCCATTTTAATGCGGAATTTATCACCCGTCTCACTGCCAATCTTCAGGTCAGGCTGCTCCCCTGAAAATCCCTGCATATCACCAGGCAGTATGTCCTTGCGATAATCCACGGAACCTTCAAATCTTTCACTATTCAGATAGGCATCAATCCCTTCATGCGCAATGATCTGGATACCGGGAATTTTTCGGAATGGATTAATCCCGTAATAATGATCCGGGTGGTGATGCGTAATGATTAGATAACGAATGGGCTTATCCGTGACACTGCGAATACTGGCGATCATGCGTTGACCGAGCAAAGGCGTACCCAGGGCGTCAATTACGATCACGCCCTCTTCCGTCACAATAAAACCGGCATTCCCGTTAAAACCACGGTTTTCCGTGCTCAGCTGTTCAATGCTACCCAGGAACAACCAGCTATTGTGGCCAAGGGAATACATCGGCAGAGGATCACTCGGTGACTCCTTACCCGTGAAGGCATAAGTCGGTAACCAGGCACTATCTACGACTTTTGGGTCAGGACTGGTACAGGCTGCCCAGCTAAAGGCCGGCAGAAGCAGCAGAAGGGGTATTGCACGCAATAATATTTTCATAGCGCTGAGTATAGATGAATTAATCAGTCTGACATCTTGCTTGCGGTATACATGCTGACCAGGCGTGCGATAAAGATAGCGAGATAGAGCTGGGCCAGAAGCACCTGGAATTGCACCACCACCCTGGCAATCGTGGTTACCGGCGTGACATCACCATAACCCAGGGTAGTCATGGTCACGTAACTGAAGTAGACGAAGATATTTTCATCATATTTTAATTTCTGGGCTTCAAGCATTTCACTTACGACAAAATTGCCATGGTTATAATTGAACAATGCGATATAGATGAAGGCGAATATCAGTCCGATCATTAAATAGATACTGATGCCACCAGCAATCATGTCAGCATCAATGTTCTTTACCTGAATCAGATCTCTGAAGATGAGATAGGAAATATAGGAAAACAGCAGGATAGGACTGGAGTTAGATACCAGGTTGTACCAGTCATGCTTAGTGGGAATATCCAGCCAGAAAAACACCAGGATGGGCAACATCATGGATATAGCAATAAGCAAATGTTTACGTGAACCCCTGACCGCGTAGACACAGGCAATCAGGATAATGCTGGTAAAGGTAAAGAAGGTCCACTTCGCAAAGTGAAGTTCGCTTAATAGCGGCTGTAAAAAAATCATAACCGCTACACTGAGCAACAGAATACGATATTTATCTCGTTGTAAGAAACTGTGCACCGCTTCTTACTCAGACACCCTTCTTCATGGCATCCAGACGTTCACGCAACTGGATTAGGCTACCATCCAGCCCCAGCCTGAGTTCCTTGTTAGCCAGGTTGAAGAGCGGGTACACGGAGTCCATCAGAGGCAACAGCTGCTCCTTCACCTTGAGCGTTTCATTGGCCTTTATAAGCACCAGGGCCTCATCCAGGGTCAACTGATACGCAGATAGCTTCTTACCACCCATACCCTTTGCAGCGGCTTTATCATCTTCAAAGATCAGGGCATTTCCACCCTTGGAAACAGCGCTGCCGAGGCGGGCTTCAGCAACCTGCAGAATCTCTTCAAAATCCAGGCCTTCGGTAATGGTTGGCGTAACCAGCCCCGAACTGATGGTCATACGGAAGCGAGCATTACCGATACGGTAACCCGTCTTTAACATGATCTGGTGTAGCTTCTGGGCAATCTTGCGGGCAGCCTGTTCGTTGGCGCCAGGCATCACCACGGCAAACTTATCCAGGCCAATACGAACAACCGTGTCTTCACGACGTACCGTACCCGAAATGATCTTGCTGATATTAATCAGGATTTTTTCAGCGACCTGCTTGCCCTTTTTCTTGTACAGCACGTTGTACTTATCGACATTCATGCGCAGTACGGAGATCGGGGTATCCTGCTTCAGGGCGAAGGACAGAAGCTCAGGACCGTGTTCCTTCAAGTAGAGCCTGTTGGCCAGCCCGGTCAGTGGGTCAATGGTAGAAGACTGTTCAAGGGCCTGGGTGGCCTCTTCGAGTTTACGCGAGACATGTTCGGACTTGGCATGTGCCTTGGCACGCGCCTTGAGCTGCAGGGAATCAAATGGCTTGGTGATGAAATCGGTCGCGCCCAGTGAGAGCGACTGGCGTTTCATTTTGTCATCATCTTCATGGCCCGTAATGATGATGACGGGCAACTGGTTGATGCGGGAGTGAATCGACTCGCGGATGTTACGCAGTAACTGGAAGCCGTTCATGTTGGGCATCATCAGGTCTGAGAAGACAACCTGGATGCTGTGATCTTCGGTCAGGAGGCGCCATGCCTCTTCGCCGTCTTCAGCCTCGACGACATCAAAATCCTGACAGAGCAGTCGGCGTAATGCCTTGCGCATGGTGCGCGAGTCATCGACGACCAGGATCCTCGACTTGGGCAGCGTGATGTTCTGCGTATCCATAGTACTCCCGTTACCTTTTATTATTGGGCCGAAACCGACCCAATCGTAGCATTGTTTTTAAGGCTTTTGGTGTACTGGCTCACAGAAAAATACGCTGTGAGCCAATGGATTAGTTAAAGATCAGCTGTCTTCTTTCTGGCGTGAGGCACGCTTGCGTTCGTGTTCAAGCAGCAGCTTCTTCCGCAGACGGATGTGATTAGGTGTTACTTCTACCAGCTCGTCATCGTCAATGAATTCCAGCGCCTGCTCCAGGGTGTGGGTGATAGGCGGCGTCAGCACCTGCGCCTCATCCGTACCAGCAGCACGAATGTTGGTCAGCTGCTTGCCCTTGAGGGCATTAACCACGAGGTCATTATCACGCGAGTGCAGGCCAATAATCATGCCTTCATAGACCTCTTCACCATGACCAATGAACAGGCGACCGCGGTCCTGCAGGTTAAACAGGGCGTTAGTCAGGGCCTTACCTGGAGAGTTGGCAATCAGCACACCATTGATTCGGCTACCGTAATCACCGCGTTTGAATGGACCATAGTGATCGAAAACACTGTAGATCAGGCCAGAACCCTGGGTTGCTGTAAGAAACTCGGTACGGAAACCAATCAGACCACGAGCCGGCATGATGTAGTCCAGGCGCACGCGGCCATGACCATCTGGCTCCATGTTCTTCAGCTCACCACCCCGTGTACCCAGTCTTTCCATCACGCCGCCCTGGTGCTGTTCTTCAACATCAACAGTGACCTGCTCGAAAGGCTCCTGAGGCTCGCCATCGATTTCGCGGATGATGACTTCTGGACGGGAAACCCCCAGCTCAAAACCTTCACGGCGCATGCTTTCAATCAGCACTGACAGGTGCAGTTCACCGCGACCTGAAACACGGAATTTATCCGGGTCAGAGCCCTGCTCTACGCGTAGAGCCACGTTGTGCACCAGCTCCTGCTCCAGACGCTCCTTGATCTGGCGAGAGGTGACGAACTTGCCGTCCTTACCAGCGAAAGGAGAATTGTTCACCTGGAAGGTCATGCTTACAGTAGGCTCATCCACGCTCAGTGGTGCCAGGGCCTCGACCGCTTCAGGATCACAGAGGGTGTCCGAAATATTCAGTGGATCCAGACCGGTAAAACAGACGATATCGCCGGCCTGAGCTTCACCAACCTCGATACGCTCCAGCCCCATGAACCCGTATAGCTGTAGCACACGACCGTTACGACGCTGACCATCCTTATCAACGATGACTACTGGCGTGTTGGTCTTGATGCGACCGCGGGTGATACGGCCAATCCCGATAACACCGACATAACTGTTGTAATCCAGCTGCGAAACCTGCAGCTGGAAAGGATCTTCTGGCTCTACCTGAGGCGGATGTACGTGATCAATTATGGCCTGCAGCAAAGGCTTCATGTCCCCTTCACGCACCTCAGGGTCCTCGCCAGAAAAGCCGCTGAGGCCCGAAGCGTAAATTACGGGGAAGTCGAGCTGCTCATCGGTCGCACCCAGGCGATCAAACAGGTCAAAGGTCTGATCCAGGGCCCAGTCAGGACGTGCAGCCGGGCGGTCGATCTTGTTGACCACAACTATGGGCTTCAGACCGCGGGCCAGCGCCTTCTCGGTTACAAAGCGAGTCTGAGGCATGGGACCTTCAACCGCATCTACCAGCAGCAGCACCGAGTCGACCATCGACAGTACGCGCTCCACCTCGCCGCCAAAATCGGCGTGTCCCGGTGTGTCGACGATATTGATACGGTAATCACCCCACTTGATGGCGGTCGGCTTGGCGAGAATGGTAATGCCACGCTCGCGCTCCTGATCGTTGGAGTCCATGGCCCTTTCTTCCAGCTGGGTGCGTTCGTCCAGGGTGTCGGACTGCTTAAGCAGCTGGTCAACCAGAGTTGTCTTACCATGGTCAACATGGGCAATGATGGCGATATTACGGAGATTTTCGAGCATGCGGGCGCTACCGGGATAAAAATGAGGCGCGATTATAGCGGGAATGCGCCTTTAGATGTGAAAAAAAGGGGTGGTGCCTGAACACCACCCCTCTGTCAGAATTAAACGCCTGGCGTACACGGCGTCTTAAGCTGTACCAGCGATTCTTGATCAGAAGGTGATACCAGGGGCAGATTTGCCTCCTTCCAGGCCACCATGCCACCAAAGACATTGGTCACGTCACTAAAACCCATCTGCTGCAGGACATCACAGGCCATGGCGGCACGTGCGCCTGAACGGCACATGATCAGCCATTTGGCATCGCGGTTATCACGCAGCTCGGGAATAGCACCATCATATTTACGGTCAGCTGCCGCTTCCAGCATGCCGCGAGGTACGTGCAGAGAATGATCGATGGCGCCAGACAGGTATTCCGCGGGCTCACGAACGTCGAGTACACGATAGCCCTCGCCGATCAGTTTCTGTGCCTCTGCAACCTCAACTTCCTTGATGCGCGACTTGGCATCCATGACGAAATCCATCAGACATTTCTCTGACATGCTGGTACCTCTTGATTGGGTGAAATATCGAGGCCGCCAAGTATATTAGATAATACTAATGTTGCAAGAACTACAGTGCTTTTATGTGGCGCTACCAGGGGCCAGGTCTGTCGCGTGCCTGGTCGCCTTGCCTCGCCCGAGTGTGGCGACACCCTGGTCTGAAACGGCCTGCCCCAGGCCACGGCGATAATAATCCTGAGCCAGCTCCTCATCACCCATCTTACTCAGCAGGTCGCCAAGCAGGGAAAAGGTTTCGGGAGCCGGGCGCATTTCTGCACTGTTTTCGAGGTACAGACGCGCCTTACCCCAGAGCTGTGCCTGCATGCTCAGCCGCCCCAGGGTCAGCAACAGGGCGGGATCATCCCCATGCTGCCGCAACCAGGTCTCAGCATGACCCAGTGTGTCAAGGGGCTCTGCCTGTTTCAGCTCGCCCAGCAACAGGACCATGGCCTCATCCCACTGGCTATCCAGTGCTTTCAATACGCCACGCGAAGCCTGTTCGTGCTGACCAATCTTCTCCTGGGCCCGCGCATGGGCCTCTACCAGGCGAGGATCCTGGCGGTTCTTCCTCGGAATCCCCTTCCAGAGGCTATTCAGTGAGTCTGCATCTTCATGCTCTGCGGCCTTCCCAAGCAGTACCACGTTAATACCGGATTCCAGCTGGTTTATCTGATCAGCAGGGAGGGCCTTGCTTTTGCGAAGATCGGGGATCAGGACCTGTAGTTCTTCCCAGTCCCCAACACTACGATACAGGCGGGCAAGCAATTCCAGCACATAGGCATGTTTGGGTGCCAGCTCGCGCAAATGGCGCAGGGTAGCAAGGGCCTGCTCATTCTGTTCGCGTGACATCTGCAGCTCGGCCTGCAGCAGACCCACCGCAACATCAGCCGAGCGATCACTTTCTATCGCCTTTTTCAGATACTCGTCGCGGCGATCATAGGCCGACTGCATCTGCGCAGCGCGCGCAGCCGCCAGATAGCCGAGCAAAGGCGTGTGATGATTCCAGACCGAGCGTAACAGGAGGCGTTCTGCCCGCGCCCAGCGACCCTCTGAAAACTCGAGCAGGCCACGGTAAAACAGTTTCTGTGCCTTTTCCTGCTGGTGGCGGGCATAGCGAGCCTGTAATTGTGATGGCATCACGATCAGACCAACCAGGAACCGCAACAACATATAAAAGGCAACAAACACAACGGCTGTCGCGACAATGAAATCAAACAGGGCTATCTCGATGGTGGTCTGGTCATAGGCAAGCAGCACAAAACCGGGCTTTTCAAGTG
>CAZXNH010000002.1:170362-172161 GCA_964641615.1 uncultured Ectothiorhodospiraceae bacterium
CTCATTGGGCAGTATCCTTAACCACAGACTGGCGATGCAGGCTGCCCAGGGAACGAGTGATATCTGGCAGTGCGGGACGCAGGTTAATCGCATTCAGGATCAGGATTTCCTCGCGCAATTTTGCGGCCTGCTCAGGCCGGTAATACTTATCCAGTATCTCCAGCGCAGATTCGAGTTGCTGGTGGAAGTCATGATCATCCTGTCGCAGCACATCAACGCGTGCAGCCTCAAGGCGCAGACGCAGCAACTGATTCATCATCAGCTCACTTTCCTCGTCTGGCAGGGATTCCACGCCCTCTTCGTAATGCCTGACCGTGACTCGCTCGTTGAGCCTGCGCCATGCTTCGGACATCAGGCTCGTGAAATCACGGGCTTCTTCGGCCTGCGCCTCGGCCTCTGCAGCCTGTGGCTCCTGCTCCAGGGCCGGTACGTTAAGCGGCAGGGGCTTAAGGTGACTGATCAGACGGTCCAGACGTAATGCAATTCCGATCAGGTCGGGTTTTTCAAAGTCCTTCAGGGTGCGGATATCATCGGCAAGAATCTCTCGAACTGGAATGAGTGCCGGATCAGCAAGCTCATGTAGTCGCTGGTCAGCCGATTCCAGGGCAGCGATGGCACCATTGTAGTCACGCATTAAACGCAGTCGCTGGTTGGCAATACGAATCAGATATTCAACTTCGGCAACGACCCAGTCACGCTGGGCCCTGTTTACCAGGTCATGACTGGCCTGCACCGACTCCTGCAGGGCATCAACACGTGCATTCAGACCACGCTGCTCGGCAATCGCGAGCTCCTGCCGGTCCAGACGGGCATTCATGCCATTCAGTGCCGAAGTGGGGTCATACGCAGCCAGGCTGGCCTGCAGACTGGCCAGTTGTTTCTCCTGTTCCTCGAGAGTATTTTGCTGCGCAAGATAGAACTGGTAACCATAGTAGCCCAGGCCTGCCAGGCCGCCCAGGATGATGATAAGCATCAGGAAAGGCCAGAGAGGCACCCCACGGCGTGGTTTCTGGTCCTGTACCGGCTCTTCGACTGTCTCGGCTTCTTCAGCCACATCCTTGATCGCCAGTGCCTTGCTCTCTTCAGTCATTACATTTACGCCCTGTCACCATTTATCCATTGTAGCACCGCAGCAGACATAGACTCATCCGAGGGATCATCGGCCTGTAGCACGGTGTTAAATCCAATTTCACCTGCCCGAGCAGCGATGCGTGCAGACCCGGCAAGGACGGGGATGTCATATAAATGCCGCTGGGCAGCTCCCCCTAGCAGAGTCACCAGGTTCTCTACTATTTCAATACTGGTAAGGGCAATCA
Source organism: uncultured Ectothiorhodospiraceae bacterium (assembly GCA_964641615.1). Lineage (GTDB taxonomy): Bacteria > Pseudomonadota > Gammaproteobacteria > J044 > J044 > JANTGN01. Next base: position 171,679 of record CAZXNH010000002.1, read on the forward strand.
GGTCGATAGCACCGGCAGTAATCTGCTCGACTATAGGCTGGATATCTGTCTCAGGGATTACCCGACGGTAGACCGCGATTTCATTAACCTGGGCACCACGCTCAAGCAGCGTATCCGCAATCAGCCTTCGACCGCCCTCGCCCTTGATGATAAGCACATCACTACCCGCCACCTGCTGCAGCTCGGGTAAGGACAGAAGATCTTCACTGGTGAAACCCTGTTCCGGGACCAGGCTGACATGCATCCCTGCATCCTTAAGGGCCGCCGCGGTTCGGGCACCTACAGCTGCCAGTCTCGGCATGGCCTGTTCCGGCGATACCAGGGCCTCAAAAAAACGTACTGCATTGGTACTGACAAAAATGGCCAGCGCGTAGCGGCCCCAGTGACTCAGGCGCTCCATGTCATCGAGATGCGGGGTAACCGCCTGGGTTTCTATGACGGGGAAATAAACGGGTTCCGCAGCGATCTGCTCAAGCCGCTGTC
>CAZXNH010000002.1:172171-178502 GCA_964641615.1 uncultured Ectothiorhodospiraceae bacterium
CCAGTAAAGAAATATAACCCAATCACTCCAGGATCCCGCTATCGGGTAGTGAACGCCTTTGCGGAAGTCACGACCGACAAACCGGAAAAGAGCCTGCTCAAGCCGCTGTCCAAATGCCTCGGCCTGACCTGAGGGACGGGTAACCAGAATACGAGGCATGACTATCAAGGCCCGGGATTTCTATTCAGGCAACATACCCAGTTCGCGGAGGATACGATCAGCACCACGACTGAGCAGATCATCGGCCAGGGCAACGCCCAGTGCTTCCGCTTCTGCACGAGGCCCACGGACCTCACCACGGATAATCTCAGACCCATCTGGCTCGCCTACCAGGCCACGCAACCAGATCTCATCGCCTTCCAGCTCTGCATAACCGGCAATCGGCACCTGGCAACCGCCATGCAGGCGATGATTGAAGGCACGCTCAGCCGCAACACGAGTATGCGTATCGTGATGATCCAGAACAGATAGCAGGGCCTGCGTCTCTTCATCATCAACGCGGCACTCGATGCCGACGGCTCCCTGACCAACGGCAGGAAGGCTATCCTCCGGTGGCAGAAGAAGTCGAATGCGGTCCTGGAATTCAAGCCGTATCAGTCCAGCACCCGCGAGGATAATGGCGTCGTAATCACCGGCATCAAGCTTGGCCAGTCGGGTATTCACATTCCCACGCAGAAAGAGGATTTCCAGCTCAGGGAAACGGGCACTAATCTGTGCCTGACGCCGCAGACTGGATGTGCCCACCCTGGAACCAGCAGGCATGTCTTCGAGAGAAGCAAAATCATTAGAAACAAAGGCATCGCGGGGGTCTTCGCGCTCGAGGATGACACTCAGGCCAAGACCCTCGGGGAACTCCATGGGCACATCCTTCATAGAGTGCACGGCGATGTCCGCCCTGCCCTCCAGCATGCCCTGTTCCAGCTCTTTTACGAACAGACCCTTGCCACCAATCTTTGCCAGGGGCGTATCCAGGATCTTGTCACCCCGTGTCTTCATGCTGACCAGCTCTACCTTGAGCCCTTCGTGGGCTTCCTCGAGGCGACTTGCTACATGTTCGGCCTGCCAGAGTGCCAGGGCACTATTACGGGTTGCAATCCTGATTAACCTTTCCTGCATAACTGATCATCCAATTCGGGATAAAATGGCATTTTGCTGGTCAAAGCAAAGCACGCATTATAACCAGAATGGTACTGAACATGAGACCTCAACGAATAACTGCCTTTTTTAAGACCTTCACTGCCTGGCTTTGCCTTGCAGGCCTGGCACAGGCGGCAGACCTGCCCTATGCCAGGGATCTGAAGGAATGGGGTGAAAAGGCAAGAAAAGAGGCCCGCCCGATTGTAGTGGTCATTGTCCGCGAGGACTGTCCGTTTTGCCGACTGCTGGAAGAAGAAGTGATCTTGCCCATGATACGTAGCGGCGATTACCTGCCCCATATTTCATTAGGTTTAATCGACCTGGACGATGGTGAACTCCTGCGGGACTTTGATGGCAAGAAGAAAAGCACCACGACCTTTGCCGATCAATATGGCGTCTGGCTAACACCGACCGTGTTGTTTCTTGGCCCCGAGGGCGAACAGCTGGAAAAACCCCTGATCGGTACCCGTCTCATCGATTATTACTGGTTCGACCTTGACGAGGCCATTGCCTCCGGGCGGAAGCAGCTAGCCGAAAAATACTAGGCATTACGCAGATATTTGCGCACCTCGGCAACATGACGCCGACTGACTTCCAGCACCGCGTCAGAATCCCTGATAGTTAATTCATGACCACCATCCGTGGTCTTTTCCATGCCTGCCACCCTGTCAATGGCCACCAGGGCATTTCGGTGTATGCGCATAAAACGCTCACCAAACTCATCTTCGAGCGACTTCAGCGAATCCTCGATTAGCACTTCCCCATCGACATAACGTACGTTGACATATTTCTGATCCGCCTGGAAATACAGGATGTCATCGATGGGTATCAACTTGAGATTGCCACGCACCCGCGCACAGATGTGGCTGCGCTGGCTGTCGGTCTGCTCCTTCAGACCATCCTCCTGAGCTTGTGTCAAACGTGATGCTTTTTCCAGCGCCTGGGCCAGACGTTCAGGCTCGACCGGCTTTAAAAGGTAATCCACGGCCTGCGCCTCGAAGGCCTCGAGCGCATGTTCTCCATAGGCAGTAGTGAAAACGATAGCTGGTGAATTATCCATGGATGACATGTGAAAGGCTGCTTCCATGCCGTCCATGCCGGGCATACGAATATCCAGCAGTACAATATCAGGATGATCTGCATCGACGCGCTGAATTGCATCAAGCCCGTTCGCGGCCTCACCGCAGATCTCATAACCGGGAAGGCCACCCATCAGCTGACGTAGGCGCTCCCTGGCCAGCGGCTCATCATCGACCAGCAATACCTTCATGACTCTGCCCTCTCCTTCGGCACGATCATTTCAACCTCATAATGCTCACCAACTGCACCAGCCTTGAGGCTGGCCTTAACACCATAACTCAACTCGAGACGCTGCCGGATATTGTCCAGGGCCATCTGGTTGCCGTCCCGGGAGTTCGACTTTTGTGGCAACGGGTTAACGATTTTCAGATGCAGGCCATCGGCTTCTCTGTTCAGAATTATTCTAATCTCCCCGCCCTCTATGCGTGGCTCGACCCCATGATAAACCGCATTCTCAACCAGGGGCTGCACGCTCAAGGCTGGCAGGCTATTCGTCATGTCAACGGCTTCATCGATCTCCCAAACCACACTGAGCCGGTCACCCAGGCGCAGATGCTCCAGGGCCAGGTAATCCCGTGTCAGCTCAAGCTCATCACCCAGGGCACAATAGGCCTCGGCCTTTAAGGAGGCCCTGAACAGACCGGCCAGGCTGCTAATAGCACTTTCAGCATCGGCTGGGCGACCCCGCACCAGGCTACTGATGGTATTCAGGCTATTAAACAGGAAATGGGGACGGATACGTGCCTGCAGGGCCTCGACACGGGCAAGCGCCTCGGCCTGGACCTGGCTACGCCACTGCTGCTGGACATAAAGATAACGAAGAAGAATAGCCGCGGTAATACCGGCAATGGCCAGTAACTTAACGTAGAACCAGGTCGGTTGCGTAAGTGCAATGGCTGAATATAGTCCCAGCGGCGCTGCAAGCTGGGCGGCGCCAATACCCATTATGACTGCAATCAGGATAATGACCGCATAGGCAAAACCCAGCGCCCTGCGCGCTTCCAGACGGCTAAGCCAGCTTCGCAGCAGGCAGAACATCAGGCTGGTCCCCATGACCACCCATTGCACCAGCAGCGAAATCAGGGCCAGCACCGTCCAGAAGTCATCCGCACGATCAACAGCTGCAAAGGCCAGTACCAGGGCCAGTAACTCGCCGCCAAGTACCGCGATAAAGAAAACACTCGCCTGGCAGAAGTCCGGCAGTACCTGCCGACCTGTTACGGATTCGCGATTGGCCTTGTTCTTATTCATGGCAATGAGTTTCTGTGTGAATGCGCCATGATGCAAGCCCGGTGCTATAATTCGCGCCTTGCGAAAACAGGGTATGTGACATGAGCGAGCAGGAAGACAAACTCTGGGGCGGACGCTTCAGCGAACCTACCGATGCCTTCGTCGAGGCCTTCACCGCCTCTATCGGTTTTGATCAGCGTCTCTACAAACATGACATTGAAGGTTCCAGGGCCCATGCCAGTATGCTGGAAAAAGTCGGCGTACTGACTAAAGAAGAATGCCAGGACATTATCGACGGCCTGGCCCAGGTCGAGAATGAAATCGAGACTGGTAAACTGGAATGGTCTGTATCTCTGGAAGATATCCACATGAACGTGGAATCACGTCTGACTGACCTGATCGGCGCCACGGGTAAGAAACTGCACACCGGTCGCTCACGTAACGACCAGATTGCTACCGACATCCGCCTTTACCTGCGCGAAGAAATCGACTTCATCCTCGAAGAGATTCAGCGTCTTCAGATTGGCTTGCTGGATCTGGCAGAGCGCGAGGCCGAAACCATACTGCCCGGTTTTACCCACCTGCAGGTTGCCCAGCCTGTTACCTTTGGCCACCACATGCTGGCCTGGTTTGAGATGCTGGAGCGCGACGCAGAACGCCTGGCCGACTGCCGCAAACGCGTCAACATCATGCCCCTGGGCGCTGCTGCCCTGGCCGGTACCACCTACCCAATAGACCGCGACTACAGCGCAAAACTGCTGGGCTTTGAACGCCCTACCCGCAACTCGCTGGACTCGGTCTCGGATCGCGACTTCGCTATAGAATTCAACGCCACGGCCAGCATCATTATGATGCACCTGTCGCGTTACTCCGAAGAACTTGTACTGTGGACCTCGGCCCAGTTCAACTTCATTAACCTGCCCGATCGCTTCTGCACCGGCTCATCCATCATGCCGCAGAAGAAAAACCCGGATGTGCCGGAACTGGTACGCGGCAAAACCGGCCGTGTCTATGGCCACCTGCTCAGCCTGCTGACCCTGATGAAGTCTCAGCCCCTGGCCTATAACAAGGACAACCAGGAAGACAAAGAGCCGCTATTCGACACGATCGACACACTGAAGGGCTCTTTGCGCGCATTTGCCGACATGATGCCTGCTATTGAAGTCAATGCCGACGCCATGCGCAAGGCTGCACTGCAGGGCTTTTCCACCGCTACCGACCTCGCTGATTACCTGGTACGCAAAGGCATTCCCTTCCGCGATGCCCACGAGATTGTTGGCAAGGCTGTAGGCCTCGGCGTAGAGACCGGGCGCGACCTTTCTGAAATGTCTCTGCAGGAACTGCAGCAGTTTGACGCCTCTATAGGCGGTGATGTTTTCGAGATACTCACACTGGAAGGCTCGGTTGCTGCCCGTGATCACACTGGGGGCACAGCACCTGAGCAGGTACGTCTCCAGGTGGCCGCAGCCAGGGAACGCATCGGGAACTAACGGTAGTGCGAAGGCTTGTGCGCAACCAGCAGGGCCTCTGGCACGCGATATTTCAGTACTGCGGGCAATTCCAGACAGATGCCTGGGACCGGCCGCACGGTCACCCATAAGGTATTGATCTTCAGATTCATTTCAGCAAACACCACGACTGAGCCGTAAAGCTTCAGCACCTTTTCGATTTCAGACAGGGTGTTTTGCACATAATCGGTGGACTGCCGACACAGCCCCGGGATGATCATCATGAAATCGCTGAGCGCCCTGCCCTCCTCGTCCCGCCCGGGTGCACGCTTCCACAGGGGCTCGGCCGGTAAAAGATTGAGACTCTTACGCGGCTGCTGATTACGCTTTGGTTCAAGCTGGCTCATAAACAATGAGCTTAGTACCTGTTGCGCAAATATCCAGTTCAGGCGATCAACGCACTCAACCAGCGACTAACATCCTCGACCTCTTCCCCACAGACACTATGTTCCATGGGGTATTCATGCCACTGCAGGGGAAAATCAGCAGCTTCCAGCTGGTGCCTGGCAGCCTCGGCCCATTCAAATGGCAGCACATTATCAAAACGTCCATGAGCCTGAAATACCGGTATCTTGATGGCATCTGTTGCTATCTTGTCGTTAAATGGTAGATATGTTGACAAGGCGATAACACCCATCAGCGCCTGAGCGCTTTGTATGGCCGCCATCAGGGCTATCACACCCCCCTGCGAAAAACCCGCAAGACAGATGCGATCTGACGCTATACCCCTATCCTGTTCCTGCTTTACCAGCGCCATGATGGCATCAACGGATTCCTGGATCTGCTCATGATTCTCACCGGAACCACGCTCAAGGCTAAGGAAGTCATACCAGGCACGCATCGGCATGCCGCCATTAATGGTTACCGGCCGAACCGGCGCATGCGGAAAGATGAAACGTATAGATGGCGCAGGAGGCAACTCAAGCGCCTTTACAATGGGCTCGAAATCATAGCCATCGGCACCTAGCCCATGTAGCCAGATCACACTGACCTGGGGATTGGGGCCGGTCTCTACTTCGATGTGCTCAAGGGGTGGGCTCATGCCTACTCTCTGTCTCCGGGATCGCCAGAGCATGGTAGAACATGAGCCAGATTCGGAAAAGCAGTCGACTATCTCCTACCCGTTAAAAAAATGCGCGTCCCTGCACAAAGTCACTGCCAAAGGATTCGTTTCGTTCGTTCCGTGAAAAAAGTGTGCGTCCCTGCACAAAGTCACTGCCAAAGGATTCGTTTCTATTCATTCCCTTAAAAAAAGATGTGCTTCCCTGCACAAAGTCACTGCCAAAGGATTCTTTACTTAATCGCAACCTCTGCGGAATCAGACTTGCCGTTGTTGTCGGCCCAGCTGATCTTGAGAGTGTCACCCGCCTTGCCGC
>CAZXNH010000003.1:0-144161 GCA_964641615.1 uncultured Ectothiorhodospiraceae bacterium
TAAGCACAGTTAACACGGGTATCAGCAAAGCGGTGAAGGTGATATGGAATGCCTCGGTTACCCAAAGCGTAGCTATTAGAACGACTATGGAAAGCCCCAATCCGAGATCAGGGTTATCACGAAACATCATGAAAGTGATACCTGAAAGCAGGATTGCTATAACAAGTTTTACCCAGCGACTATCCAAGCTGCACCTGTTTAATCTGAGCGTCCCCCATGGTCATCTTCAATATATAACTTCCTGAGGGTCTCAGGTATAGGCCGCGGCCTGCCTGTTTTAAGATCGACGTATACCCAGACTGTTGACGCTTCAGCGACAAGTGAATTGTCCGTATCCGATCTACGATAGAAATCATATTTTCTGATACTACTGGTACGTTTAAAGCTATCTGCCCAGGTTCTGATTAACAATTCCTCACCCTTTTTAACCTGTAAGAGATACTTAATGTAATGCTCTCGGGCAAACCAGGTGGCTTCAAATTCATGCAGTGCCTGACTGCCACCCACTGTCTGTGAATGTGCAATGGCTACATCCTGCATCCATTGTACATACTGTACATTGTTCACATGACCATTGATGTCTATATGCTGTGGCATAATTTCCACAGTCATTTCAAAGTACTTCACAAGTTTTTACTCATAACTGAAAATCAGGCTATCTATTATTCTGTAAATGTTATGTGAATGAGGCATATTCTATGCCTTACAGCTTTATCAGACATTGTCATCGAGTCTTGATTGCCCTGTAAGGATAGAACTCACATCTTTACGCAGTACTTTCAATATCGATGAAACAAAAAGACCCCATTGCTGGGGCCTTTTTCCTTACGGCTGCATCTGATCACTCACTTAACCAGCTCGTTACCCATTTCTAACCATTTCTCAAGCTTGATATCGGTACGATAGACCTGTGTAAAGCCTAAATCGCGCAAAGCCTTAGTAGCCAGGGCGCAACGACTACCCGCCTTGCAGTACAGGTACATTTTCTGATCCATATTGGTTTTGTCTGGATAGCCAACCTTTTTCCAGATCTTAAACTCAATAACACCCCTGGGAAGATTGATAGCACTCTTAATATGTCCGGCTGCGTATTCATTGGGTTCACGAACATCGATAATCCAGATATTTGGATCATCCATAGCAGCCTTGAATTCGTCCAGGGTGACCTCTGGAGTAGCCTTTTTAGCGGCAGCCACATAATCCTTTACAACCTGAGGATACTTGCCAGCTACAGCTGCTAACGGCACAGCAATGGCCACCAGTAGTAAGATCAACTGAATAAATCTACGGTGTTTCATTTCAGACTCCTTTAGTTCCTGCCTTGTTAAGTTATTAGAGGGCGCGGCTTGCCTACCACTTATGATGCTTCAACGAAAAACTACACCACTGCACCATACCCTGTATTTATATATGCCAATTCCACAGGCTTCGCATGGAATTATTTTGACGCACATCAAGTCTTGTCCGTTTTATTGTCAAAGATGCTGAATTAATCCTGACAAAAGCTAAGATTAATAACGGTATATGAAGGCCTGTTTATCAGGGTTTCCTAATTCAGATCCACAAACATCCAGAGCCTGACAATGAAGCGTAGAGACTTTATTAAGCTCTCCCTGACAGCCGGTTTCGGCGCTGCTGTACCGCCTGTATTCCTATGTGCCTACCCATTCAGGGATTCACTAGCTGTTGAATCGCCTGGCGATAAGATTTCTGTTTCTCCTACTGTATGCAATATGTGCTTCTGGAAGTGCTCAGGCTTTGTACATAAAAAAGGCGAAACACTCTGGAAGATTATCGGCAATAAAGATGACCTTCATTGCCAGGGACGCTTATGCACTCGTGGCACCGGCGGGATTGGTGCTTATACCGACCCCGACCGGCTAACAACACCCCTGATGCGCGTCGAAGTGAATGGGCAGCAGACCTTCAAACCTGTTTCATGGGATGAAGCCCTTAGTTACATTTCTGAGCGCCTTACGGTTATCAAGGACAAACACGGAGCTGACCGGGTTGCCATGTTCACTCATGGCGATGGTGCTGCGCATTTCAGGCACCTGCTCAAGGCCTTTGGTTCTGATAGTGATTCCCATCCATCTTATGCACAGTGCCGTGGCCCACGTGATATGGGCTTCGAACTCACCTTTGGCGAGGGCGTGGGATCACCCGACAGAACCGACATGTCCAATGCCCGCTGTATCGTCCTGATAGGCTCCCATATCGGGGAAAACCTGCATAACGCCCAGGTTCAGACCTTCACCAGGGCTCTTGAAAACGGCGCAACCGTTATCACAGTTGACCCCAGGTTCTCCGTTGCCGCCAGCAAGTCTCAGCACTGGTTACCCATCAAACCGGGCACCGATATCGCTTTGCTGCTGGCCTGGATGAACGTACTGATCAATGAAGACCTGTTTGACCGTGATTATGTCGCGCGATACACCACAGGTTTCGATGAGCTCAGCAGCTACATTCAGCCATTTACACCGGAATGGGCCTATACCGAGACTGGTATCGATCCCGATACGATACGCACTACGGCGCGTGCGATGGGCAAGGCTTCACCCGCAACTGTCGTGCATCCGGGGCGCCATGTCACCTGGTATGGAGATGACACTCAGCGCAGCCGAGCCATTGCAATACTGAACGCCTTGCTGGGCAGCTGGGGCCGAAAAGGCGGCTTCTATCAACCAGAAAGGGTCAAACTTCCTAAATTCCCGATACCACCCTACCCAAAGGCAAAATCTTCCTGGCGTGACTTCACCCAGACAAAGTATCCCCTTGCGCACCATGCCGTCACTAACACGATTATTGATGCCTCGCGTGGGGAAGATGCGCATTACAAGGGCTGGATTGTTTATGGCACCAATCTGCCAATGACCATACCCGGAATTCGCGGTGAATTGCAGGAGGCCATCGATCAGCAGGAACTGGTTGTTGTTATCGATGTACAACCTGCCGAAATAACCGGCTATGCCGATATCATCCTGCCTGAATGTACTTACCTGGAACGCTTCGACCCCATACGTAATTCACCTGAACGCGCTCCATCACTGGCATTACGTGCGCCTGCCATGGAGCCCCTCGGTGACAGCAAACCGGGCTGGTGGATTGCCAAGCAACTGGGCGAACGCCTGGGACTTGGCGAATACTTCCCCTGGGATGACTACAGCGAAGTACTCGACTGGCAGCTACAACAGGTCGGCAGCTCCCTGGAAGAGATGCAAGAACTGGGACACAAACCCTTCCCCCGAACAACACCACTGTATTTCGCAAAAGGTGAAGCACGCCGGTTCAGAACGCCGAGCGGCAAGATCGAGTTGTCTTCACCAACGCTGGCATCGCATGGTTTCGATCCCATGCCTGCTTACACCCGGCCCGACCCCGTCCCTGAAGGCTATCTAAGGCTCAATTATGGCCGAGTCGCTGCACATACGTTTGGACGCACGCAGAATAACCCCCTGCTCTATGAACTGGCCCCTGAAAATGTCGTCTGGATTAATCCATTAATCGCCAGCGAGAAACAGATCAGGTCCGGTGACTACGTTCGCCTGCAGAACCCTGACGGAATTACCAGTAACCGTGTCCGGGTCCGCGTTACAGAGCGCATACGCCCAGACTCTGTTTACCTGCCCCACGGTTTTGGACATACCGACAAACGCCTGAGCCTGGCCTTTGCCAAGGGGGCCGATGGGTCGGCACTCATGACGCGCCCAGCTATAGATCCCGTGATGGGTGGCACAGGAATGCGCACTAATTTTGTCACCATACTGACTGAGGAAGCCTGAGATGCTGCGATATGCCATGGTCATTGATACACGCACCTGCATAGGCTGCGGTGACTGCGTAGTGGCCTGCAAAACAGAAAACAATATCCCCGCTGGTCTTAACCGTGACTGGATTGTTGAGGCCACACGTGGCACCTACCCGGACCTGAGCAGCGAGTATCGCTCAGAACGCTGCAACCACTGCTCTCACGCGACCTGCGTTTATTCATGCCCCACAGGTGCAAGTCACTACTGGAACAACAGCAATATTACCGTTGTTGATCCTAGCAAATGCACAGGCTGTAAGGCCTGCATCGCAGCCTGCCCCTATGATGCAAGGCTGATCATGCACCCCGGTGGATATGTTGATAAGTGCACCTTCTGCAATCACAGGGTGGCGGAAGGCCTGGGTCCAGCCTGTGTATCCTCCTGCCCTACCCAGTGTATGCATTTTGGCCTGTTAAACGATCCACGCAGTATCGTGAGCCAGCTACTGAAAAGACGTAAGCACAAAACTCTGTTGCCTGAAACTGGCAATGAACCCAATGTGTATTACCTGACCTGAGTGCCATCATGATTGAAGAACTCATCATTACCACGCGCGCGAACACAAGGGTTGACCCCATACTGGAAATATGGACCTGGGAGATCTCGGTCTACCTGTTTCTCGGTGGCCTGACTGCAGGCATTATGTTTTTCGGGGCCTTGTTCATAATCCTGAATCGCCAGGATCAGGCCCGCTTTGTTACCACTCAGTTACCGCTACTGGCCCCGATCGTATTATCTCTGGGTATGCTGATGTTATTTCTGGATCTGGAACGACAGCTCTGGGTATGGCGTTTCTATACCAGTTTCCAACCGACCTCACCCATGTCCTGGGGTTCATGGGTTCTGATCCTGGTCTATCCATTTAGCATCCTGCTAATACTGACTTATCTACGAAAGGGCTACCCGTTCCTGGCCAGATATCTCGAGCGAATTCCCTATGGCAGCATGCTACTGGACCTTTCAGAGCAATACCGAAAACAAATTGCCTGGGGCAGTGCCGTGCTTGCCGTATTCCTTGGTATTTACACAGGCATCCTGCTTTCTGCCTTCAATGCACGTCCGTTCTGGAATACCGCTCTGCTAGGCCCTCTGTTTCTTGTGTCGGGACTTTCTACTGCTGCCGCAGTTGGTGTTATCGGCGGGCGTAAAACGGGAGAGTGTCACTTATTCACGCGTATCGATATTGGCCTGATCGTTCTAGAGCTCGTAATCATTGCGCTACTCCTGATTAACCTGTCCACAGGCGGTGCAATTCAGCAAAAGGCGCTCGGACATATCATGGGTGGCGAATATACCGATATATTCTGGTATGGATTTATCCTGCTGGGGCTCATCGTTCCCCTCATCATGGAAACCGTTTGCCTGAGACTTAGCAGCACCATGATGATTATTATCCCGCCACTTCTGATACTGATGGGCGGATATCTCTTACGTGACATCACCGTTGAAGTAGGACAGATGACGTCCTGGACCCAATATGAACAGCAATATAATGCGGAGCTAATCGATGAAATTCGCGAACATTAAATTATGCCAGACCACAGGCATTCTGTCGGCCCTGGTATTTTTTAGCTTATCCATGGTTCAGGCTTATGCAGCCGAACTGGATGAAACACAGTTAAGAACCCTGGGCACTTCGATTAGCAAAGGTGAGGATGTCATACGTAGTGATGAACTGGCCGACTGGATTATACAGGGCACCCAGGATTACCTCCTGGTAGATATCCGTAGCGCTGAAGACTATGAAACCTCCCATATACAGGGCGCGATAAATATTCCTGTAATCACCCTGTTCAGCAATGGGCAAATCAAGCAGTTACCCAAAGATAAAATTATTGTGCTTTACTCAAACGCCAGCATACGTTCTGCACAGGCAGCCACTGCCCTGCGTCTGGCGGGACTTAATGCCTATGTGTTACTCGGAGGCTATGAGCACTGGGTTATGCACACACTTAATCCCGAAACAGCCTCCGCTCAGGCCCCCAATCTGGAACAGCTGGATGATGCCCGACGAGCTGCCATAGCTCGCGCCCTTAAAAACTGTGAAACGCCCTGCCCGGGTTCATCACAGGGTTATGTGCCACCATTAACGCCAGTGACCGAGACACCTCCTCCTTCATCAGGTGGCGGCGTGTTACTGGATGAGGGTTGCTAATCTGGATGAGGCAACACCATCCTGATCTAAAGCTCCTCTTCGTACTGTTACTTATACTGACCACGATCGTCAGTGCTGCAGACAATCAGAATCAGTGCATCCAGTGTCATCAGGATAAGTCTGTCGGGCAACAGGCTTTTCATAGCTTTAGTTGCGTCACCTGTCATGCAGGCAACAATCAGGCCGAACAGAAGGAAGCTGCCCACCAGGGACTGCAGGCCTATCCAGGTAACCTCTCCAACGTAGAGCAAAGCTGTGGCCAATGTCATTCAGGTCACGCACAGGCGATACAACAACACCTGATGACAACCGCTCGTGGCATGGTGGAAACCACGCGCCATGTATTGAATGATCCCGATGATGGAGCGGATATCGCAGGGCTTGGCCATTCTGTTTCTGACAGCCTGCTTCGTAAACTCTGCGCTGGCTGTCACCTAGGACGCGATAAAAAAACACACAGCCATTCAACGCTTAATCGCGGAGGTGGATGCCTGGCCTGTCATCTTGGTGACTACCCGGAAACAGGACATGTACAGCTCACACAAAACATCTCGGATGCCAGGTGCTTTGGCTGTCATTCCCGCTCGGCCCGTATTTCCCTGAACTATGCGGGCCTGGCTGAGTTCGATGTTGACGAACAAGCAAATATTCCCCACCAGGCCAGGCTTCCAGATGGACGACTTGTACAGATCAGGGAGTCTGACGTTCATCACCAGGCAGGTATGTCATGTGTCGACTGTCATACCGGTCAGGGCTTAATGGGATTTTCCAGCAGCAAGCAAGAAATCAGCAAGGGCGTGGATATTCAGTGCATTGATTGCCATGTGCCCGCAGCAGACAGAGAAGGCACCATCCAGACACAGCGTTTTCAAACAACACTTGATCATGTAACGGTCAGTGCGACCGACATAAAACTTCGATTGAAGAAATCCGGCATAGAAGTAAATGTCCCGGCATATTCAAGACAGAGCCACCCCCTTTCCGCTGAGCATGCTCGCTTAAATTGCGACGCCTGTCATACTCAGTGGGCTCCTTTATGTTATGGCTGCCATACACGTTATGACGAAAAAGACGCTCAATATGATTATCTGGAAGGACGTATAACGCCCGGCAGATGGAAAGAATCGCGCTGGTTAACCCTCAGTGACTTTCCCCCGTTGGGTGTTGATGCCGACAATCGCATTCGACCCTTTGTGCCAGGCATGATCTTTACCCTGGATCATCCAGATCTTGATACCCCTTTATCCAAGCGACTATTTGCACCCATGACGCCGCATACAGCCGGGCCGTCCAGGACCTGCCAGTCCTGTCATTGTGATGGCAGCGCACTGGGGCTAGGCTCAGGAAAACTAACTCGCCAGGCATCGGGCTGGTCCTTTGATTCAACTTCAGAAAAAAAAGCCGACGGCATTGCCGAAGACGCCTGGCAACACTGGGATAGCCTGGGTACGGGATCGTCCACGCAGGTGGGCGCAAGACCATTAAACAGCGATGAGATACAGAGAATTCTGAATGCCGGTGTTGAGTGCCGGTAATTCATATGACCGTCTAAGCATTTAAACTACCGAGAAATTGCCCGAGGTCAAAAAAAGCTAACTAATTATTAATTAGCAGCCGTTTTCCTGTCTTCTGAGGTAGAGAACTCACTGTCCCGGTGTTAAAAATAAATGACTGAAATATCTATCAGGTGGGTTGAGTTATGGAGTTATTAAACTTCGCTAAAGGCCCTGCTATGCAGTTTGCCATGGTGATCTTTGCTTTTGGTGTGTCCTGGCGTTTGTTCGGTGTCCTTATGCTCAAATGGCCTAGTGACTTCTCTGAGTCACGCGGCAACAGCCAGATTGTCGGGGCACTTCGCATGATGGCGCTGCGATCCTGGCCACACAAGGAGTTCCTTCCCAGAACCTGGTATAGCGAGGTTCTCGGCTACACCTTCCATATTGGCTGGTTTGTGGTTTTCCTCCTCTTTGTCCCCCACATCGTATTTATTGAAGCTGTTACCGGACTGAGCTGGCCTGGACTACCCGGCTGGGCGATATATTACACATCACTGATTACAGCACTTGCCCTGCTTGCAGTACTAGTTAGGCGCCTGACCAATCCTGTCATGCGCATGATTGCCAATCCTGATGATTACATCAGCTGGTTTATGACGATCAGCCCAGTTATCACGGGCCTTATGGTGACTTCACATATCGGTCTTCCATATGAAACCCTTCTGGCAATCCACATACTGAATGTGGCAGCGCTGATGATCTGGTTCCCATTTGGCAAGCTTATGCATGCATTCTTCATCTGGACAGCCCGTGGTTCCACAGGCGCCGTCTTTGCGCGCAAGGGGGTAAAAGTACAATGACAACTCACCGTGAACCACATCTGTATGCACCTGATGAAGAAACTAATGTTGTTGCCGACAAGCAAGGTGAACTAAGCGACCAGGACAGAGCTCACCGCGCCCTGCTCAATTTCATAAAAGATAGCGACTTCAGAACAGCCAACTACTTCGAGGCCTGCATACACTGCGGCCTGTGCGCCGAAGCCTGTCATTTTTACGAAGTTACAGGCAATCCGCAGTACACACCAATCTGGAAACTGGAACCATTTAAGCAGGCCTATAAGCGCGAAGTCGGTCCCCTATCCGTCTTTTACAAGATATTTAATCTCAAGAAAAAGGTAACGACGGAACAACTCGAGCAATGGCAGCACCTTTTATACGACTCCTGCACCATCTGTGGTCGTTGTTCCATGATTTGCCCCATGGGAATTGATATTACCTCGCTTATCCTCAAGGCACGACATGCCATGTATCAGGCCGGCCTGGTGCCACAGGAGCTCTGGGACGCCTCCAGGAACCAGGAGCAGGAAGGCAGCCCTATGGGGGTTACTGCTGAAAAACTCAAGGAAAACATTGCAGGCATTGAGTCTGAATATGGTGTAGAAATTCCCCTGGATCAGGCACAAGTAGATGTACTGATGAGCGCCTCCTCCGCCGAGCTAGTCAAGTATCCCAAAACCCTGGCTGATATCGCCCGTATCATGAAGCACATGGGGGTAAGCTGGACCATGCGTAGCGATGGTTACGAAGCCAGCAACTACGGCATGCTGGCTGGCAATGAGGCCGCACAGCGTGCCATGAGCCTGAAGCTCATTGAAGCAGGCATGGCCTGCAAGGCAAAGACCATTATTATTCCTGAGTGCGGTCACGCCTACGGCGCCCTGCGCTGGGAAGCAGCCAACCTCTACGGTCGGCCATTGCCATTAAAAGTCCTGCATATGTCCGAGTTTCTGGCCGACGCTATTCAGGCTGGCCAGTTAAAGACCGGTACTACGAATAAATCTATTACCTTCCATGACCCATGCCAGGTTTCTCGTCGCGGTGGTGCCGTAGATGCTCCACGTAAGATCATGAAAGCGCTAGGCGTTGATCTACATGAAATGCCTGTGTCGGGTGATCTTAGCTGGTGTTGTGGTGGCGGGGGTGGTGTCTATAGTATCCAGCGCGCCAGCCACCTCCGCTTCAGCGCTTTCGAAGTGAAGATGGAACAGGTAGCTAAAAGTGGTGCTGATGAACTGTATACCAGCTGTTCGGACTGCCGCATGAACTTTGACTCAGGCCAGGAACATTTTGACTGGGATAAACAGGCCAAAAGCCTGATTGAACTGGTGGCAGATAATCTCGCCTGACTTAATGACAGACTTTATCTATACAAACTGGCAAAGTTACGAGCATATTGACAATAACAGGGCAAGGCTTTGCACCTGATTGATACAGCGCTTACGAAATTTTTAAGGGTATTCAACCGACAACATATGCAGTTACTCCCCATGGAGGGGTTTCGGCCTGAGCCTACCCCCGGTAAAAAGTATCTGCTTTATATTCATATCCCTTTTTGTGAGTCTCTGTGCCCATTTTGTTCATTTCACAGAGTACGGTTTGATGAAGAGCGTACCCGACAGTACTTTGCCGCCCTGCGCAAAGAGATAGGACAGTATCATGAAGCAGGGTTTATCTTTGATGACGTCTATGTAGGAGGCGGGACACCAACAGTACTCCCGGATGAATTAGCTGAAACCCTGAATCTTCTGCGCTCACTCAATGAGATCAAGAGCATCTCTGTAGAAACCAACCCAAATCACCTGCAGCAAACTACCCTGGACATCCTGAAATCAGCAGGCGTAACACGACTTTCTGTCGGTGTGCAGAGCCTTGATGACACATTATTGAAAGAAATGGGTCGTTTTGAAACTTACGGTAGCCGTGAAGATATCATTGAGCACCTTAAACTTACGCAAGGTCAGTTCGATACCTTTAACGTCGACATGATCTTTAATATTCCACATCAGTCTGAAAGCTCTTTAAAACAGGACATTCAATTACTGAAAGACCTGACAGTCGATCAGATTTCTTACTATCCATTAATGCCATCAGATATTACTGAGCGTGCCATGGATAAAAAAATGGGGCACCTGGATTTCATAAACGAACGTAGATTCTACGACATCATAAAGGAGTCGCTACTTGATGATTATGAGGCGAGTTCTGCCTGGTGTTTTTCGCGTAAGCACTCTGCAATAGACGAATACATTGTTGATCATGATGAATATCTGGGCGTAGGTAGCGGTTCATTCAGCTATATCAACAATGCGACATACGCCACGACCTTCTCTATCAATCATTACGTTTCACTTGTTAAGAAAGGTATTTCTTCCATCACTTCAGGCCGACAGATGACAGTCAAAGAACAGGCTCAGTACGATTTCCTTATGCATCTGTTCGGGCTACGCATGGACAAACAGCCAATGATTGAAAAGTATGGTCCTCGATACCAGGGCCGACTCTGGAAGGAGCTGTTGTTTTTCAAGTTTATTGGTGCTCTCAGAGAACGCCGGGGCATGTTCCTGGTAACAGAACGCGGCATGTATTACTGGGTCATCATGATGCGTGAATTCTTTATCGGCGTGAACAACTTCCGCTCTCAGATGCGTAAAAAGATCCAGGATGAATCGGAAGTTATCTCACGAATGGACAAATCATGACTTAGGGCAAGGTTTTTTAACAAACTATCATATAGATTCGCAGCATAGGGCACAGTTCAGAAGCAAATTAAAGGCAGGGATACACTGCCAGAGGGGTTTTGTTTGGCTCGTCATTTCATTTATATATTTGCAGTCTGCTTGTTTCTCTTTACGACTTCTTCGTATGCCGAAGAAGATCTCGATTTTACTGTGCCTTCCCGTGTAGATAATTTCGAATTCATGCCCTGCTCTGCCTGCCATGAATATACTGAACCGAACCCAACACAGAGATATCTTGAAGAAGCGCCCCACTATGCTGAAATCAAACATGGTTCGGCCCAGATGTGGTGTACCAACTGCCATTCACTGGAAAGCCGTGACAAGTTCATAACCCCATCAGGACAACTGGTCGACCTGGATAAAGGCTACCTGCTCTGTGCCCAGTGTCATAACGAAACCTACAGGCACTGGAAAAATGGCGCTCATGGAAAGCGCATCGGCAACTGGCAGGGAGAGCGACAAATACACAGTTGCATGGCCTGCCACAATCCGCATCATGGACCCGCGATTGAGCCTCGAAGCCCTTATCCACCCCCTGGAGTCAGAAAAGGAATGAGCAGGGCTGAGGTCGAACACCCCGAACGTCGATGCCGGTTCCGCTGGGAGCAATGCGTATACCAGGATCAAGAGGCTGAAGATGCCGAATAATAAACCCCCAAAACAAGATGGCGGGCAGATAAATAATTACCGCCGTAAATTTCTAAAAGGCCTCGGTGTCTTATCTGCTGCTGCAACAGCTACAACGGCCGTCAAGGCAACAGCAGCAGTAAGCACTGAAGAACCAGCCTGGGGCGGCTCCACCCTAAAAGACGTGTTTGGCGACTTCTTTCAGGATCAGTACCAACGCATGACGCCTGATGAGATCAAAGACGCCCTGGCCAGGATAGAACGTAAGGCGCAACGTAAATTTGGCAAAGAAATCGAATGTAGCAATACACCTCCAATGGAAGGTGTTGTCTTTGGCTATGCCCTGAATATTTCGAAGTGCAAAGGTTACCGGGACTGCGTTAAGGCCTGCGTTGAAGAGAACAACCTCGATCGTGGCGGGCAAATGGAATATATAAGAGTCGTGGAACTCGACAAAGGTGACCGCAACCTGCATAGCGGTGATCATTATTATGACCATAGCCTTGTGCCTCAGGACGGCAAAGAATACATGCCGATCCAGTGCATGCAATGTGACAACCCACCCTGTGTAAAGGCCTGCCCGGTTGAGGCTACCTGGACCGAGCCAGATGGTATTGTTGTCGTTGATTACAACTGGTGCATTGGTTGCCGATACTGCATGACCGCCTGCCCCTATTCAGCACGTCATTTCAACTGGGGCGAACCTGAAATCCCTGCCGATGAACTGAATATCGAGACACATTACCTGGGTAATCGTCCGCGCATGAAGGGAGTCGTTGAAAAGTGCCACTTCTGTATCCAGCGTACTCGCAAGGGCATTCAGCCTGCCTGCATGGAGGCCTGTCCTACCGGTGCCAGGGTTTTCGGCAACCTGATGGATCCGAACAGCGAGATTCGCTACATCCTGGAAAACAAGACTGTATTCCGACTTAAAGAAGAACTGGGCACTGAGCCCAAGTTCTGGTACTACACGGACTGAGACAGCCAATGACATTACTAGCATTTTTTCGCGACGGGCTACGCGCCATGTTTCAGGGTGGGAGGCTTTACTATCTCTGGCTTGCGCTACTGGCGACACTTACGGTCATTGGTGCTGGGTTTTATATCCTTCAGCTTAAGGAAGGACTCATCATTACGGGCATGAGCGACCAGGTTTCCTGGGGCTTTTATATTGCCAACTTCACTTTCATGGTCGGTATTGCTGCAGCCTCAGTCCTGCTGGTTATACCTTCTTACCTTTTTCACCGAGATGATGTTAAAAAAGTCGTACTAATTGGCGAGGCACTGGCCGTAGCAGCTGTTGTCACGGCAATACTGCTGGTGGTGGTTGATCTGGCCAGGCCTGACAGGTTCTGGCATATCATCCCGTTTATTGGCAAATTCAATCTGCCCATGTCGATGCTGGCCTGGGATGTCGTGGTGCTTTATGGGTACTTATTCCTGAACCTGTTTATTCCCTTCTACATCCTGTACAAGCACTATCGTGGTCAGCAACCATCGCTGAAACATTATTTCCCGTTTATCGTAATTGCGATCTTCTGGGCAATCTCCATACACACGGTAACCGCATTCCTGTTCTCAGCCAGCACTGCTCGTCCTTTCTGGCATACCGCCTTGCTTGGCCCCAGGTTTATAGCCTCGGCCTTTGTTTCGGGCCCTGCACTCATCATAGTTTCGTTGCTGATCATCCGTAAATACTGGGATTACCAGATCAAGCAGGCCGTTATCGATATGCTGGCCGTCATTCTGATGTTTGCCCTGTATATCAGCCTCTTCTTTGTTGCCGTTGAATGGTTTACTGATTTTTATAATGAAGCTGAACATGCAGCATCCATCCGCTATCTCTACTTTGGTCTCCATGGCTATGACGGTTTAACCGGGTGGATCTGGACAGCCGTTGTGTTCAATGTCATCGCCGTCATATTGCTCTCGTTTGAAAAACTTCGCAGGAATATGCGTTACCTGGTTATCGCCTGTAGCCTTAGTTTTACTGGCATCTGGATCGAAAAGGGTATGGGATTTGTGATTCCGGGCTTTATTCCCACACCTATAGGCGAGATCTTCGAATTTTCTCCTACCTTCCCTGAAGTCATGATCACTATTGCTTGCTGGGCGATTGGCGCACTGACCTTTACCTTGCTTGCAAAGGCCGCTGTAGCGATTGAATCCGGCAAGGTCAAAGCGGTGGCAAGCGAATAGCTTTATACGGTATTACATCGTCTAACTATTATTAAATAGTGCCCGGACCGTAACGCTTCTCGGCTTCTTTTCTGAATTTATCAACCACATCGGCAGTCATTGTTTTGAAAAACCTGTCTGACAACCGATCAAGTAATCTGTTTTTCATTTCATAATCTACAAGCAGGCATACCTGGCAGTTACCGCCGTCCATAGTTTCAAACTTCCATTGGATATCAAGGTAATCAAAGGGCCCGTCATTACTGTGCACTTTGACCTCTTTGCAGGGGATTAACTCGGCTACCGACACAAACGGTTTCTTAATTGGCCCCAATCCCACATATTGCTCAACAAGCAGATTATTATCCGACCGTCTTAGTATGGTTGCCTGCTTCCAGCCAGGCAAAAATTCCGGATAACGGGTAATGTCTGCCGCAAGCTCAAAGAGTTGCTCACACTGCCATGACAGCGTCATCTTTTTCGAATATTTAGACATGAATATGACTTTAGGTACAGTTGATGCACATCAGTTTAACCAGTGCTTTATAAGAGTTATAGTTATTGCAAAATATTATTAATTATTAGAACAATATTCTTCGGGGCCAAACTATGACTGCTGTTCGCAGAATACCAATCCTGTTCGCCTGCCTTACTTTCCTTTGCGCACCGCTTACTCATGCAGAAGGTGTCGATGAAATAGACGTCATGCTGGAAAAGGCCGGCGCCTATATGGGATCCGAGGTCTGCTCTGAGTGCCACCTGGATCATGCCGAACAGATGCAAGGAAAGAAACATGGGCAGTCTGCAGATCCACATAGCCCATTTGCTGACTGGGGCTGTGAAACCTGCCATGGACCGGGCGGCAACCATCTGATCAACAATGATGACCCCATGGTCTCCTTCAAAGGCATTACACAATCACCTAGCCACGCTCGCAACGCGATGTGTCAGCAGTGTCACCAGGGAGGAAAACTTACCGAATGGCATGCCAGCACGCACGAAGCTGAAGATGCGGCCTGCGTCGACTGTCACGAGATACATGAACCGGACAGCGTGCTGGATAGACAGGAACAGGCCGATGTCTGTTACACCTGCCATAAAGACAAACAGGCCCAGTCCTTCCGGGCCTTCCGCCATCCAGTCCGCGAAGGCAAGGTTATCTGTAGTGACTGCCACAATCCGCATGGTTCTGTAGGAGATGCATCCCTGCAGCAACTTAGCATCAATGACAACTGCTATTCCTGCCACGCCGAAAAACGCGGCCCATTCCTGTGGGAGCACCCACCTGCCACCGAGGAATGCACACTGTGCCACCAGGTACATGGATCCAATCACCCTGCCATGCTGGTCAAGCAGGGACCGCAACTCTGCCAGTCCTGCCACTCCCAGGTTGGTGGCAGCGGCAACACGCACACACGACGCATGCTCGATTTCAGTGACACCACGGGGGGTACTGGCCGGTTTATAGCCTCTCAGAATTGTGCCAACTGCCATAGCCAGGTGCACGGCACCAATCATCCATCAGGCGCCTACCTGCAACGATAACGATAGTTAAATATACCTATTACAGAGAATTCGTTATGGACAAGAAATTTCAGACATTAATAGCAACGCTGACAACCCTTAGTCTTGCCGGTCCCGCATTTGCTGAATCCACAGATGATGACCCGGGCGAAGTGATTCATTTCAACGATGTAGAACTTGGTGTTGGTTATGTCTCAGACACTGCCTGGAAGTTTGGGCAGTACAACGGTCTCTATGATGAAGGGCCATATGCCATCGCGAACATTCACTACAAAAATACCAATGAAGAAAACGCAAAATACCTGGAGATTCGCGGCACCAATCTCGGCCTTGAATCACGCTATCTCCGTTTAGATGCCGGCGTGCAGGGACAGCAGGAATATTTCTTTGTATACGATGAATTACCCAACTACCAGAACAATACTGCCCTATCTCCTTACCAGGGCATAGGCTCTTCTACTCTTACCCTACCTGCAGGCTATGACTGGGCCAGCCTAAATAGCTACCTCAATCCTGTAGAACTTAAAACCAAACGTCAGCGCTTTGATTTTGGCGCCGCTTTCCTCACCAGTAAGAGCTGGAAGTTTGATATTAAGGGCAGCCACCAGACCAAGGAAGGCGTACAGCAAATGGGGGGAGCCACCAACTATAGCGGAGGTACTCAGACAGTAGGGTTTACTTATGCCACCATGCTTCCCGAGCCTATAGACTACGAAACCAATGAAATGGATGTAGGCGTGCACTACAGCCACAAAAAGGGGCAGCTGGACCTGGTCTACCATGTTTCCTTGTTTGATAACGAAAATGCCAGCCTGGCCTGGCAAGATCCTTTTGTTGGCTATCCCACACTGCCAGTCGGGACAACCCTGCCCGCCTATGGACAACTGGCTCTTGCTCCAAGCAACCAGCATCACCAGGTAACCCTGAGCGGTGGCTACAATTTCCCCAGCCAGACCCGGTTCACCGGTCTGGTATCTGTAGGTCGCTCCACTCAGAATGAGGACCTCCTTCCTTATGGCACTGAAAGTGGTGGCGCTCTACCACGCGATACTGCTGAAACTGAAGTATGGACAACCAAGATTGGTCTGAAACTGGCTTCCAGACCCATCAGGAAACTCAGGCTTAGTGGCGAATACAGCTACGATGGTCGAGACAACCAGACGCCAGTAGATACCTGGAACTACGTCCTGGCAGACTCGCCAACCAATGGCGGAACAGCTACCAACGCCCCCCTGAGCTGGGATAAACATAAGGTCGACCTGGATGCCAATTATCGCATAAATTATAAAACCAGCCTTCGGGGCGGATATGAATATCGCAGAACCGACCGTGAATACACTGATGCAGTCACCGAACGAGAACAAACAGAAGAAAACTCACTCTATGCGAAACTGAAGTACCGCCCAACAGACCTTTCCGAACTTGCCTTCTACGCAGAAGGCGGAACCCGTGATGGCAGTGAATACAACACACCAACAGGCCAGAACCCTGCGCTAAGAAAATTCCATCTGGCAGATAGAGATCGTGGAAAAATTGGTGGGCAGCTTAACTACATGCCAACCAATCAATTCAGCTTTGGCATCAGGGCAGAATACATTGAGGATGACTATACCGATTCAGAAATTGGCCTGACCGACGCCAGCCAGACCCTGGCAACTCTCGATGCCACCTACATTCCGAGGGAAAACGTCACGACCTATGCCTATTATACCTATGAAGATATCCAGTCTAAGCAGGCCGGCCAGCAAACTGACACTGTGACTGGCACCCCGGCTGACTGGGAAGCAGATTTTGATGACAACATTAACACTGTTGGGATTGGCGCCACGATAGCCAAGCTCAACAATAAATGGGATATCGGCGCCGACCTGACTTATAGCGAAGCGACTGGCGCCATTGATATGAGCAGCACCAATCAGGCCGTAACCCAGTACCCCGACCTGAAAACAACACTAGGAAGCATCAAGCTCTGGACTACATACAAACAGTCCAAAAAGCTATCCTACAAGTTTAGTTACTGGTACGAGGATTACAGTGCCGATAACTGGGCCCTTGATGGCATAGACCCTGATACCGTCGAGAACATGCTGCTCATGGGCGAAGACACGCTCGACTATGACGTCCATGTCGTCGGCGCATCTGCTATTTATAGCTTCTAAAGGATTAGAAGCTATAAACTAGTTAGCTGCCTTACCTTTGTGCTCACTTTGACCACCCCGGATGTGGCAAAGCGTGCACTTCTTCACCGGCCCGGCATGCTTGCCTGAGTCAACCGTATACTGATGACAACCACGGCAACGGGTATGGAAGGCTTCGATGCTTTTAGGTGCTTCGCCCTGAGCTACCTTTGGTTTATGGCAGTTGTGACAATCCTCAGGCTCACTCCCGCCCTGTGTAGTATGGTGACAGGTCTCACAATTCACCTCATCTAGTTTTGAATGCATCTTGTGATGGAAAGTCACCGGCCCAAGCTTGCTATGCTCGAAAATAATGATTTCTTTATCTTCGGGTATCGTAGCCTCCTGGGCATGCACACCGACAACCATCCCCATAAATAACAACACTGAAAGCAAATAACGCATAACCCACCTTTTCCTTCTGACTGTCATTCTGAAGAGGCTTGAACCTCTCCCCCTTATCTCTTAATTACATTGTAAAAACATATGTTCTGGGCGTCATGCTCCTGGTATGACAATAATCAAATCAGGGGCTATAAGCTCACCAGGACGCCTCATAGAAGTATGGCCCCAGCCCTGCTGTAAAGATCACCTGCCCATAAATCGCATGTTCCATCCAGACCAGGGAGAGCCTGCGTGTGTACCTATAGGTGGTAGCGAACAGGATGCCGCCGATCAGGGTAAGCACCAGTGCAATGATGTTATCGAAGATAATATGAACGAAGCTGTAAACCAGAACGCTGGATATCAGCACTCCCCACTCATTGCGAAATAAGGGCTGATAACGCCAGAAATAGAAATGGCGGTACAGGAACTCCTGCGGCAAGGCGGAAATAAACGGGTAAAGCAGGACTATCATTACCCAGAGCTGTGTGCGCTCCCTGGGCATCTCCATGAACGTTTCCGGGCTGACCAGGAAGGCCAGCAAGAAAAGACCGGCACTGAAGACAACAATACGCTCCGAAAGATACAGGGGAAAAGGCGCTCGCCTGACCTCTATGACTGGGCGGGCACGATAAAAGACGACACCTGCATAGACGACCATGGCCAGCAATATCAGAATTCGGCTGGCCGTCAGAAAATCCACATAAACCAGTACAGGCACAACCAGAAAGAGCAGCGACCACTCCCCGAGTAGCAGTAGTCGCCTGTTATCCCAGCCCTTCAGAAAAACGCCCCCGTCTTACTGAAGCGGCGTATAGCTGAACTTCTGCCCACCGATGGCCGCTTCAAGCATGAATCCGCCCTTGGTATGAACAAATACTGCCATGCCCTTGTAGTAGCCAGATTCATGGTAGGTGCTGGGCACCCCACCACTGGCACTACTGGTACCTCCGCCTCCGGTCGTTGCGCTCGCCTGAGCGCCAGCAGTAATCGCTACTGCCGATGCACCGGCGCCAAACTCGAAGTTACCACCGGTAAATTCATCATAGGCACGCTTGTCCTGGAAAAAGATAATCTGGCTATAGGCCTGACCACCTATTTGCAGCCCAACGGTTGCCTGGGTCATCGAGGTCAGGCCTGTTACGCGACCACCCCTGTAAACCTGCCCCTTGCCATGGGCACCAGCGAAGATGAAGCCGCCCTTACCAATGGTGGGAAACACGGCATAGCCATAGGCCTGCTGGAAATAAGGCTTCACAGCATCAGCTGACTTAAACATGTTAATGGTTGCTGAGAAGTCCCGGACCTGCTGGGCCTCCTCGGCCTGGACAGTCATGCCAGTTATCAGCAAAAGAACAATTAGTGCAGTCAGTTTTTTCATGATTGGTTCCATTTGTCGCTCAATAGCTAAACATATAATAACGCTTTTCCATTCCAGATTAGCTAGAAACAGCCCGCCCTTTGACCTGCCTCACAAGCTGGTCAATACTTGTGAACTATCCTTATAATTCTTACTACAGGTACCCATGACATGAATGCCCTGCCTGCCCTGAAACCGGCGGAAATCGTGACCCTGATTGGCCGGGCCGACGAATTCCCCCGCCTGCCTATCCCCCTGTACCTGGATTCTGTCCCGGCTGGCTTCCCCAGCCCCGCGCAGGACTATGTCGAACGAGCCCTGGACCTGAATGAACTGCTGGTCAAACGCCCTGCAGCCACCTATTTTGTCCGCGCCCAGGGCGACTCCATGATCGAGGCCGGCATTCACCCCAGTGATATCCTTGTCGTTGACCGCTCTCTGGAGGCCCGCCATGGCGATATTGTCATTGCCGCCCTGAACGGCGAACTTACTGTCAAACGCCTCGAGACCCGGCCACAGGCACGCCTGGTGCCCATGAACAGCGCTTATGCACCAATCGACATCCCTGAAGAGGCCGACCTGGAACTGTTTGGTGTGGTAACCAATGTCGTGCATTCTCTGCGCCAGCCATGAACCCCTGCTTTGCCCTGGTCGACTGCAATAGCTTTTACGCCAGCTGTGAGAAGCTATTCCGCCCCGACCTGAGGCATCGCCCGGTTGTCGTACTCTCAAACAACGATGGCTGTGTCGTCGCACGCTCATCCGAAGCCAAACGCCTGGGTATCCGTATGGCAGTACCTGCCTACCAGATACAGGATCTGATTAAGCAGGAGCAGGTTTCTGTATTCAGCAGCAACTATGCCCTTTATGCCGATATCTCTAATCGGGTCATGACGACCCTGGAAGGCCTCGCACCAGCCGTCGAAGTCTACTCCATAGACGAGGCCTTTCTTGATCTTAAAGGGCTGGAGAGCCAGGATATGGAGGCCCTGGGGCAGCACATACGTCAGACTATCGATCGCTGGATTGGCGTGCCTGTATCAGTAGGCATCGCCCCCACCAAGACCCTGGCCAAGCTGGCCAATCACGCCGCCAAGCAGTATCCCGGCACCCATGGTGTCGTCGACCTGCGCGACCCTGCCAGACAGCGCCGATTACTCGACCTCATGCCAGTACGCGAAGTCTGGGGCATAGGCTCCCGGATGGAGAAACACCTGGAACAGATGGGCATTCGTACTGCCGGACACCTGGCAGATTGCGACCCGGGCGTTATGCGCAGAACCTTCTCGGTCACAATCGAGCGCACCATCCGCGAACTTAATGGTGAGGCCTGCATCGGCCTGGATGAAGCCCCCTCAGCCAAACAGCAGATCATCTGCAGCCGCAGCTTTAGTCAGCGCATCACACAATTTCAGGATATGCGCGAGGCCATCAGCTCTTATGCCATACGCGCTGCCGAGAAGCTCCGTGAAGAGAACCGCTATGCCCGCAGTATCACGGTATTCCTGCGCACGAACCGCTTTAACCCACGCGAGCCCCAGTACACACCCTCGGCTTCTACAGAGCTACCCCTGCCCACATCGGACAGCCGGGACATTAATGAAACTGCTCTTGAGCTGTTACGATCGATTTATCGCGATGGCTATCGCTACATGAAGGCCGGCGTCATGCTGGGCGACTTTTATGAGCCCGGCGTATACCAGCAGAACCTGTTTGATCAGGGCCAGGAGCGCCCTCGATCCAAAACACTCATGACAACCCTGGACAGGATTAATCACAGCGGCCTGGGCAGGCTGTTTTTTGCCAGTGAGGGTATCCGTAAGGACTGGGCCATGAAACGCGCGCACCTCTCGCCCCGCTACACCACTTCCTGGAAAGACCTGCCAAAAGTCAAATAATATTAGCTTTAATATCAGTTTCTTACATAATATTGTTAAAGTTAATTAACTTTTATTTTCGTACTGTTTCAGCAAGGCTGTTACCGTCTCAACATCTTCCGGCGTGTCCACGCCATGCCCCGGTAGTTGCTCAGCAACATCGACAAATATCTTCACACCCTGCCAGAGTGCTCGCAGCTGTTCCAGGCGTTCAATCTGCTCCAGATCACAGGGCTCACTACGTGAATATTCACGGAGATAAGCAGCTCGATAGGCGTACAGACCAATATGGCGAAATGCCTGGTTATGCTCGGGATGCGCTTCAACATCCAGGGCATCACGTTCCCAGGGAATGGGCGCACGACTGAAATAAAGGGCAAAACCTTGCTGGTTACGCACAACCTTCACAGTATGCGGGTCGTAGAGCTGGCTGGCAGAATTGATGGGCGCGCAAAGTGTTGAAATGCCAGCCTCGGAATGTTCATCCAGGCCACGCGCCGCCTGAAGCAGTATGGATGATGGCGTCAGGGGTTCATCGCCCTGTAGGTTGACGACAATAGTGTCATCAGACCAGCCGCAGAGATCTACCAGCTCGGCAAGACGATCGCTACCCGAGTGGTGCTCTGCCGAAGTCATGCACACCTCAGCGCCAAAGCCTTCTGCCACGTCATAGATGCGCTGATCATCAGTGGCGATAACAATTTCTTCCGCCCCGCTTTCCACGGCACGTTCATAGACGTGCTGAATCATGGGTTTACCCCCAAGATCAATCAGGGGCTTGCCTGGCAGGCGTGATGATGCGTAGCGTGCAGGAATGGCAACCTTGAAGGCTGTCACCGATAGGATTCCAGTTCATCATCAGAAAGCTGTCGTGCCTCTTCTTCCAGCATTACAGGAATATCGTCTCGAACCGGATAGGCCAGTTTCGCCGAAGTGGAAATCAGCTCGGCCTTATCCTTGTCATAAATGAGAGGGCCCTTGGTGACAGGGCAAACCAGAATTTCGAGTAGATGCTTGTCCAGCATATTAACTCCTGAGTAAAGCGAGTAATTCATCCGCAAATCGCTGATCAGGCACCGCGGAAACCTGCAGGAACCAGGAATTCTGAGGCGCGAAGATCTGACATTTCACGGCATCTTTTTCGGTCATGATAACAGGTAAGTCATCGCCAAAACTAAGCTCATCTGCACTAAAGGCATGATGATCCGGGAAGGCATGTTCGATAACCTCTATGCCATGGGCACGCAAGGTATCAAAAAAACGATCCGGATGCCCTATGCCTGCTACCGCATGCACCTGCTGGTGCCTGAAACTTTCCAGGGTGACGCTTTCAGTACCGCCTCTGACAGGTATCAGGTTGCCAGACTGCAGTCCCATCCGGTAATCCGCGTTAGCTGATGGACCATTGGTTACGACAAAATCTGCCTCTGCCAGTCGACTCGGAGGCTCACGTAGGGGGCCCGCCGGCATGACGAATCCATTGCCCAGTTCGCGTCGCGCATCGATCATAACAATCTCGACATCACGCTGTAGCGCATAATGTTGCAATCCATCATCTGCAATGATGATGTTGATATCAGGA
Source organism: uncultured Ectothiorhodospiraceae bacterium (assembly GCA_964641615.1). Lineage (GTDB taxonomy): Bacteria > Pseudomonadota > Gammaproteobacteria > J044 > J044 > JANTGN01. The sequence continues at coordinate 22,750 of CAZXNH010000003.1, forward strand.
TGCTGCTCAAGCAGGCTTTTAGCTGCCCGAACCCGTTTAGGATCCACTACTACGGGCACTCCCGTCCTGCGCGCGATCAACACAGGCTCATCCCCCGCCTGGGTAGTCGAGGTTACTGGCGTAACCTTGAGTGGATAGGTATCACTCTCTCCACCATATCCGCGGCTTACAATGCCGGGCCTATAACCCTGCTGACGCAGGAACTGGACGAGCCAGATCACCATGGGCGTCTTGCCGGTACCGCCCACCATGATATTACCCACGATAATCACGGGCACGGGCAACTTCTTAAACAGGCGGTTTCTTAAGCGATAGAAGGCACGACGGACTGCAGCGACGCCCCTGAATAACTGGGAGACGGGCCATAAAGACAAGGAGACGATATCTCGTTTGTACCAGTGATCTTCAATAGACATAGCAGTGTTCTATTTGGTTGTTGTTTTTCGCTGCCTTTTCCTGCTGCATTACTGGCTGACAGATTAAATCGGCAGTCTTTCACCTTGCCATACTCTTAGCTGCTCAGCATGAACAAGGTCAGCACACATAGTAACGTACAAAAGTCCCGGTTACTCTTTTCTAGTTTGAGGCCTGTCACAGGACAACAAACACCAGCTAACAATTACCCTCAATAAATCATACTTATCCGGTTAATTTCAGAATTATCACCTAGAATCACAAGAATCCTTATCATCCCATCCATATATGAAATACCAGGCCAGAACACAACTATCCAGGCGCATGATTATCCATGGGTTGCTGATTCTCCTGTTCTGGCTAACAGGTACAGTGTGTACTCATGCCCAGACACCTGGCATTCATGAGCTCCCAGAAATAGACGAAATCAACAGGATTATTGATACACACCCGCCACCGAGTGGCGTGCTCTTTGTTGTTTATGAATATGAATACGATGCCCTGGAATGGGTCGTCCCCAGACTCAGTGAATATGTGCGTTTACTGAGAGCGCAGCACCCCAAGCTGGCAATATCCGTGGTATCGCATGGCGATGAAATACTCGCCCTGCCCCTGCAGGAAAAACACCTTTTCCCCCGCGTACACAAGGAAATCAAGACACTCGCAGAACAACACCAGGTCCCTTTCCATGTATGCGGTGCATATGCTGTATTTAATGGTCTGTCAGAAGAAGATTTCCCGGACTATATTGACGTCGTCCCATTCGGCCCGGCACAGATCAATGATTACAAAATGGTTGGTTATGAAGCCATTGATCTGGGCCTGACCTGGTAAGACCCATAATCCACACGTATAGAAACCTCATAATTACAAACCATACTCACTTCTTTAAGACGTAAGCCACACGCAAGACCTGCCGCCAGGTTCGTGAAAGGCAGCTGGCAGCTGTCTGACAGATCACATCACACTTACTTCGTTCTAGTCAGACAAGCACACAGCCAGATATTGGTCTACCGATGTAGCGCCTCTATGAAATCGAGGTTTTGACTGGGTATTCAAGGCGATGATGGCGGGGCATGCTGAGGCGAAACTGGCCTATGAGTACCTTCTGACCAACCCTGCCCCACTCGATTGCTAGGTGATATTACAGCGCTGTCTCACTAAACTGCATCTGATGCAGTCGCGCATACTGACCACCCTTCCCTATCAGATCGGCATGCGTCCCCTGCTCAATAATTCCGCCTTCCTGCATAACGACAATACTATCTGCGCTTTCGACCGTTGAAAGGCGGTGCGCAATGACAAGCGTCGTTCGATTCTGCATAAGGGTTTCAAGGGCTGCCTGGATATGACGTTCTGCCTCGGTATCCAGGGCAGAGGTTGCCTCATCCAGTATCAGGATTGGGGCATCTTTCATAAGCGCTCGGGCTATCGCCAGGCGCTGCCGCTGGCCGCCCGATAACAGTACGCCATTCTCGCCAACCATGGTCTCGAAACCCTCGGGCAGTGCCTCGATAAAGTCCAGCGCATGCGCTGCACGGGCTGCCTCCCTGATCTCTTCAATATCTGCCGAGCCTGCTCTGGCATAGGCAATATTATTCGCAATGGTGTCATTAAACAGGGTAACGTCCTGCCCAACATAGGCAAACTGGCTGCGCAGCGAATCCAGGGTGTAAGACTGAATATTTACACCGTCCAGTAATACCTCACCACGATCGATGTCGTAGAAACGGGTAAGCAAATTAACCAGTGTAGTTTTGCCGCTACCTGAACGCCCTACAAAAGCGACTGTCTGGCCTGGTGAAATGTCCAGACTCACATTACTAAGGACATCACCCTTAGCCTTATCATAGGCATAGCAAACATCTCGATACTGGATTGAACCACGGGCACGCTCTATACGCTGCGTGCCGCGATCCTTCTCTTCTTCAGTATCAAAGAGTTCAAAGATACTCTCGCCTGCAGCAATACCCTTTTGCAAAGCGCTATTGATATTGGTCAGGCTTTTGATAGGCGTCAGCATCATGGCGAGCGCCGCCAGGAAGGAGATAAATGTACCGATGGTAACGCCCAGAGCATCAGACTGTGTTGTGATGTAATAAACGACAAAGGCAATCACGATAGCAAGAATAAACTGAATGATCGGGGATGCCGCTGAATCGGTAGCCACCATCTTCATGTGCAGGAGGCGATTCTGCTCATTGACTCGATCGAAACGTTTACGCTCATAATCCTGGCCGCCAAATATCTTGATGACACGGTTGCCATCAATCATCTCCTCTGAGACATGCGTGACATCACCCATAGAGGACTGGATACGTCGACTCAGGCTTCTGAAGCGGCGGGTAATATAGGTAACGATCAGCGCAATGATCGGGGCGACAATAAGGAATAGAAGTGAGAGCTTCCAGTTCAGATAAATCATGTAACCGAGCAAGCCCAAAACCTTAATGCTATCTCGGACTAGTGTAGTTAATACCGTGGTTGCAGCACCGGCTACCTGCTCGACGTTATAAATAATCTTGGCCAGCAATTCGCCGGAAGAAGAACGATCGTAGTAGGAAATAGGCAGACGCAGAAATTTTTCAAACATCTCACCACGCATATCCTTGATGACGAAACGGCCAACCTTGGTCATGAAGTAAGACGAGAAGAAGGCGCCACCGCCACGGGCAGCAAATATGACGATAATCAGCACCGGCGCCCATTTCTGTATCTCTGGGTCCTGCTCAACAAAGCTACCGTCAATTAGCGGTTTTAACAGCGCTGCAAAGGCTGGTTCAGCCGCAGCCTGAAAAATCATGGCAATGATGGCAAAGACCAGATATACCCAGTGTCGTTTGGTATAGCCCAGCAGTCGCTTGTAGACCGCTACGCCTTTAGGGCTGGAATTACTCATTGCCCCTCAGAGGACATGGTCGTGGCGATAGAAAGCTGTTTAACACCCAACTTCGAAGCAGCGTCCATCGCGGTAACAACAGCCTGATGCGGTGTTTTGGCATCTGCCTGTAGTATCACAGCCTGATTGGGGTTACCGCCCAGGGCCTTGCTCAGGGCCATTGCAAGGGTGTCACCCTTGGTATTCACGACTTCATTGCCATTGATGAAGTAACGACCACTGGCATCAATCGCCAGCTTGACTGGCTTATCCAGCGGCTTTTCCACCTCGCTTGAAGATTCTGGCAATTCGACTTTCAGTTCAGACTGACGATTGAAGGTTGTGGTCACCATAAAGAAGATCAGAAGGATAAACACCACATCAATGAGAGGTGTCAGGTCTATCCTGGGTTCATCATCACGCTGTTTAGAAGCGAAGTTCATAGTTAGTCTTTCTTTCCTTCCTGCTGACTGTGCAGCACATCAACCAGCTTCAGTGACTCCTGCTCCATACTGACAACCAGGTTGTCGACTTTGCGGCGGAAGAAACGGTGAAAGATGACACTTGGAATAGCTACCGAAATACCTGCAGCCGTCGTAATCAGGGCCTGTGAGATACCCTCGGCCAGTTCTCCCGGATTACCAACACCCACATCGGTAATAACACTAAATACCTTGATCATGCCGACAACGGTACCCAATAGTCCCAGCAGCGGCGTAATGACAGAAATCGTTCCCAGCATGCTCAGGTAACGCTCCAGCTCATGCGTTACATGCCTGCCAGTATCAACAATGCTCTCCTTCATGACCTCTCGGGTCTGGTTAGCATTCATCAGTCCAGAGGCCAGAATTCTACCCAATGGGGAGCTATCTCTTAGCTCTTTGATGCGCTCACCCGTCAGGTTGTTGTCCTGCGCCCACTTCCATATCTGGGCCACCATTTGCTGGTGAGGGATGATTTTCTTTTCCTGAAGGCTCCAGAAACGTTCAATAATGATGGCCATGGCAATAACGGAACAGATAATGATGGGGATCATGAGCCATCCACCGGACTTAACGAGTTCTAGCACCTTGAGGGATTCCTTAGCTGTCTGTTAAACGCTGAATCATACTGGATTTTCAGACCTTTAAGAAGCAGTCTGATACCGCTCAGAAACCCTGAGAAGGGGCTGAATACCAATATCTGCGATGCGCATCAAGATACCCGACAGGAATACCTCCACCTCGATCTTCAGGAAACTGAATCCTGACACCTCCCTCCTCCGCGGTGTTAAGCACTGGAACACCCAGATTTTCGTATCGCTCTGTTATATCTGGCCGCGGAAAACCGAAACGATTCCGAAAACCCGTGGAGACCAGGGCATATCGAGGAGCTACCGCCCGGATGAATGCCTCGCTGGATGACGTCCTGCTGCCATGATGGGGCACTACCAGCACATCAGCCTCCAGTTTGGGAATTGCCTTACGCAACCTGAACTCCGCCATTGACTCAATGTCGCCGGTGATCAATACCGAATGCGAGGAATTACTGACACGCAGGACACAGGAACCGTTGTTCCCGTCAAACGGCCAGGGGTCAGGTGGGTGAAGGATTTCGAACCGAACGCCATTCCATTGCCAGCGGCTTCCACCCTGACATTCAGATGCTGATTCGAACCGTTCCGGCACGCTGCTCAACACCTGGGACACAGGGATACCCTCTAGCAGACTGTTCGCACCTCCGATGTGATCATTATCGCCATGCGAAATCATCATCGTGTCGATCTGCCGAATCCCCTGTCTGCGTAACCAGGGCAGTATGACTGCCTGACCGGTATCAAAGCCTGAACTAAAGGAAGGTCCAGCATCATAGACAAGCGTGTAATCTTTGGTCCGCACGACAATTGCCAGTCCCTCCCCTACATCCAGCATATCGAACCAGAATGCCCCTTCCGCAGGCGCCGGACGCTGACCAAATAGCAAAGGCAGCATTAGCATCACTCCAAGTAACCTCTGAGATTTGCCTGTAGGCGCTATCAGTAAGATGACCCCGAGCCCTGCAAGGATAAGGAACACACCGGCCTCGGCACCGAGCCCCAGCCAGGCCAGAGGAATATGCGCAAGAAAATTCAGAACATGCATCAGCCATTCCATGCTGTTTGCTGCGAATACCAGCAATAATCCGCCAAGGGGCAGACCAGACAAATCCAGCAGCACTCCGGCAAAGGCCGAAGGTAATACCGCCAGGCCCACCCAGTGAATTGCCACCAGGTTCGCTATTGGCGCAACCAGAGAAGCTCCCTGAAAGTAGAACAGACTCATTGGCATCAAACCGACAAATAAAACCAGCTGCGCCTTGGACCATTGCCCCAGGTAACTGGCATTGACGTTTTTGCTCACACCAAACAACAACAGGCCAACTGCAACAAATGAAAGCCAGAAACCTGGCAGATTCACGGAAAAGGGATCAATCAACTGAACAACAAGCAGGGCCGATCCGAGTATTGCGCCTGGCTCACTACTTCTGCGGCTGACTATTCCCAGCATGACAACAAGCAGCATGACCAGGGCACGCTGTGTTGGCAGGGTAAAACCTGCCAGATACGCATAGAACGTAGCAAAAATGACTGCACCGCAAGCTGCTGCCACCGGTGCAGGCACCATCAGAAGCAGACCTGGCATCAGGCGCCAGATAAGAGAGGTAAGGAAATAACCCAGCCCCGCTATCATTCCGATATGCAGTCCTGAGATGGCCATCAGGTGTAGGGTACCGCTCCGCAGAAAACCGAGCTTCTGCTCGTCACTTAAACCGCTGCGATCACCAATAAGCAATGCCCTGACAACCCCTTTACCAGGACGTTCGGCGAGCACCTGATCAATTCGATTAGCAAGCCCGGATCTTACACCAGGAGCTGTTGCGCCCGTTCGCATGCCTATGGTGACCGTAGCACTATGACGAATCCCCAGCCCTAGCAGGTAGGCCTCGTAATCAAAGCCACCATCATTGTAATAATTTCTTGTCTGACGCAATTTGACAGTAAACTTCCATAGCTCCCCTGTCTGCGGAACCTGGTCCGTTTTGTACCAGCTTACTCTCGCCCTCAGTGAAGCCTTTCCTACCTGACACGCTGAGTCTTCGGGCACATTGAGTTCGGCATCGAAGCGGGCCCTGTGTCCGTCATACTCTGGGATACCAATGACCCGCGCAGAAACCTGTATCGGCGAATGGAGACACCCTTCTGGTAAGGCTCCAGGCAAAAAAAAGTGCGCATAGCCCAGGCCCCAGCCAAACCCCAAAAGACACCAGGCCAACAGTGCCCCCCGAGGTACAAGGCCTGATAAACAAGAGGTAAGCGCCGCCAGTAAAAACAACCAGGCCCAATGCGGCAGAAAAGAAAACTGCTGGAAAAGAAGGTTTCCCAGTAAAAAGGCCAATCCAGCCCAAAACATATTCCACTCCCTGGAAATAACGGGGATAATGTTTATCCCCGATTACGCGTAAAAGATTAAATAATAACGCATGGCCAGGAAACTGATAAAAAAGCTCTTTCCGCACCAACACCAGATCAAAGAGCATAAGCATCTTCAGTTTCTGGGTAGCGCCTTGCATGATCATAATCTATGGCATCTTCATCGACGTTCAGTAGCCGGCGCCTTTGCCATAGGCCTGTTCTGGACTTTTATTCCTGTACCCCTGCAGATGGTATGGGCCGCCCTGTCAGCGATAGTGTTCCGCGTTAATCTGCCAATCTCGGTCATGCTGGTATGGATTACCAACCCCCTGACCATGGGGCCCGTGTTTTATTTTGCCTATAAACTGGGGCAATTCATGCTTGGCTCCCCACCCATGGGGATTGATAATGAGATCGGCCTGGAATGGTTTCGGGAGCATTTCGATGACATATGGCAACCCCTGTTTCTCGGCTCATTTGCGATTGCGGTAGTGAGTTCTGCCGTGGGATATATCGGCATGCGCATCTTCTGGCGTATGCATGTTCTGAGCCGTTGGCGCAAGAAGCACAACAAACCCCATGAATGACATTATTCAGGTCGTTTTTTCTCCACACTTCTTTCTTGCTGCTTCCGTTTTCGTACTTCTGTCTCTGCTAATTAGCTGGCTAGGCATCTGGCTACAGGAAAAACTGCATGACGCCCCCTTCAACGACTGGCTGGCAGAACATGTTGGTATCCCCTTGCTGAACGTCATTGCCATGATCCTGTTCATCACCATCCTGTACCCTGCCCTGTTTCCCCAGGAGTCCACACCGAGCTTTTTGACCTTACTGACATCCGAATCTGGCCGTATGAATCAACTGGTCAACTGGGTGTTCGTTCTTTCTCTGATGATCCCTATGATTCCTGTCCTAGGGCCGAGAATCGAAATCGTATTTCCGATACAGGGAATTGTCATAGTAGGCCTGATAACCAACTGGATGAGTGAATACCTGGAAGATCCGCGAATCACCCTGCTGCCAGGTGGGTTGGACTTTTTATGGATGTTGATCTGGGGTGTAATCGGTGCCCGGCTGGCGGTTAGCCTGTCCAGGGCCGTAGGAGATTATATTGATGGTCAATACCACCTGGCCCATACCGGGGCCTTCATCTACCCCGTACTTGCGCTGATATTACAGACACCAACGCTGGCTCTGTATGCACAAAGCGTAATGTCCGTTTAATCTTATTCCTGGCCTTCAAACAGCTGGCGATATTCAGGCGACACCATCATGAACAGGCGTCTAAGTATCAGCTTGATAATACCCGAGACAAAGAGCATGAGTATAAAGGCCGTGAACAGACTCAGTAACACCAGACCCGAGACCTGCATCCAGCCAGTCATCTTGGAATACAGCCAGACTACAGGCATTACGCTAAATACCAGGTAAACCAGAAGAAATAACAGGCTGTTCGCACCCCTGAAAGCACTTTCCAGTTCCGCTCTACGCTCTTGGCTCAGTTTATTGTCAGACACCATCGATCTCGTGAATTGTTCGAGTTCGTGCATCTTACTGTGTTACACGGCCAGTCTCCATGTGAAGCAATTGGCGCAGGAGATATGCATGAAAGAAGGGGACTCCATTCCCCAATTAGCAGTCCTTTCCCCGAGTAAAGCAAGTGACTGTGAGGCAGCCACTCGTTGCAAGCAGATTAGAACCCACTAACTGCCTGCATCTTTACTAGAGCAAGACACAGGCCAACTCTGCATATCATTGTTTTTATTGATATTTATGATTTATTGGCAATTGAATTTGCATCGAATTGATGCATAGAACACAAGTCTGCACTCAGGATGGGCAACAAGCCTGTCAGAATGGATGCTTAAGACAGTTTGAATAGCCGATTGAAATTACCTGTGGTCAGGCTCGCGATATCATCAAGACTGGATTCTCGCACCTCGGCCATCTTTTCAGCGACATGGCGTACATAGGCAGGATGGTTCATCTTACCGCGATGTGGCACAGGTGCCAGATAGGGTGCATCAGTCTCAACCAGCAGGGCCTCATCGGGTACCTTCTTTAACACACTTCTCAGTTCTTCAGCATTCTTGAAGGTAATAATGCCTGAGAAGGAAATATAAAAACCCAGGTCCAGCGCCTTGCTTGCGGTATCCCAGTCCTCCGCAAAGCAATGCATAATCCCGCCTGCCCGCTCTGCGCCCTCTTCCTGAAGGATCTTGATCGTGTCTTCATTGGCAGAACGGGTATGGATGATCAGGGGCTTTTGCAGTTCAACTGCAGCACGAATATGACGTCTGAAACGCTCGCGTTGCCATTCGACCTCATCACGCTGCATATGAAAGTAATCCAGGCCGGTCTCTCCAATAGCGATCACCTGCTCTGAATCAGCCAGCTGCAGCAGATCTACAACCTCGGGATCCCTGCCCTCATCACTGGTTGGATGCACACCCACACTACACCAGACACGCTCATCACTGGCGGCAATAGAATGCACATCCTCAAAGTGCTCAAGATCGATACAGACACAAAGAAATTGCCCTACACCCTGCTCCTGCGCAGCAGCAAGCATATTACGTATGTTGCCGTCGAAGGCGTCGAGATTAATTCGATCAAGATGACAATGGGAATCCGTCAGCATGGAAATGCCTGGTTAAGAGAAATCAGAAAAGGGATGTTACATGGTGTGGGTTGGACGATCAGCCTGTAGTGCACCGGCAAGCAGGCCTTCGATCTTGTTGCGCGTTGTTCCGTTATCCTGGTCGGAAAACTGAACGCCAATGCCAGGGGTCTTGTTTCCTGTAGAGCCTTGCGGCGTAATCCAGATCACCTTACCGGCCACAGGAATTTTTTCGGCCGAATCCATCAGGGTCAGCAGCATAAAGACTTCATCACCCAGCTTGTATTCCTTGGTAGTTGGAATAAACAACCCTCCATTGGCAACAAATGGCATATAAGCCGCGTATAGAGAACCCTTGTCCTTAATCGCCAGTGAAAGTATGCCTTGACCAGGAGCTGCTGCCATTAATTTCTACCTTTGCCTAAACGCAGTGCGGACTGCCAGTTAAACATGATGTCTTCAAGGACCATCTGGGTGTTGAGGTTCACCCTACCATGAAAACGCAGGTAATCGTATAAACGGTCCTGCAAATGATAAATTTCCTGTAAGTCTAATACTTTAGACAGTCTCTGCAAGTCCTGGGCGAGATCAGGATTCCTGATCGTTGCCGAATTCTGCAGTGCCAGCCGGACAAGGTCTTCCAGCCAGCTTTGAATCCACTGTAATACCTGGGCAGACAACTGCTTTTCATAACGTGACGAAAACTGACTGACTGGCAGCTTCCCACGCAGGACTTCCAGTGCGTCCTGGAAGAAAGCATTGCGTATCTTTAACACCTCGTCATCAGCCAGTTCGCAGGCATAGAGAGGCGCACCATGCGCCATAGCCAGCAATTCAGAAGCTCGTTGTTCTGTCACATCGATTTCTTCCTGGAGCCAGGATAATGACTGCGCCCTATCTGGCGCCTGGAAATCGAGTATCTGACAACGACTCCTAATAGTGATGGGTAATCGATGAGGCTGAGAAGATACCAGGATGAGTAAGGTGCCAGCTGGCGGCTCCTCCAGCGTCTTTAGCAGTGAGTTTGCTGATGAGATGTTCATGGCATCTGCCGGTTCGATGAGTGCCACCTTGGCACGCCCATAACGGCTACTCAGATTAATAAACTCTATCAGGTCACGAACACTGTCTACGCGTATCTGCTTACCTGCCTCTTCTGGCTGGAGCATGAATAAATCAGGGTGCGTTCCAGCCTGTACCAGATGACAGCTTTGACACTGACCGCAGGCGCCATCCGCTGTTGGTGCTTCGCACAATGCGGTAGCCGACAGGTGCCTGGCAAACGACAGTTTCCCCACGCCCCTGTAGCCAGTTAACAACAGGGCATGCGGTAGCTGGTCATCTTCAAAACGATGATAGAGGCGTGACCATGCCAGTGACTGCCACGGGTAAATCATGCCGCCCCCCATGAACGCGCTATATCATCAATGGCCAGCAACACATCGCGGGTTACGGTTTGTTCATCCTGGGCTGCGTTAATAATACGAAAACGATCAGGCTCAGCTGCCGCCCGGTCCAGGTAAGTCTGCCTGACACGCTCGAAGAACTCGACGGCCTCCAGTTCAATACGATCCTGGGGACCACGCTTTTGTGCGCGAGCAAGCCCAACTTCTACCGGCGCATCAAGCAATAGCGTGAAATCAGGCCCGAAGCCCTCCTGTAGCCAGCTCTCAAGTCCCTCGATCTTTTTCATAGGCAATTGCCTGCCGCCACCTTGGTAGGCAAAACTCGCATCGGTAAAACGATCTGAGATCACCCAGGTGCCAGCCTCAAGAGCAGGAATGATTTTGGCGTGTATATGCTCTGCCCTTGCCGCAAACATCAGTAGCAACTCAGTGCGGTGATCCATGCCCGGAAGCTCAGTAGAAAGCAGCAGGTTACGTATCGCCTCGCCTACTTCTGTACCACCGGGTTCGCGCGTCAGCACATAATTCTGCCCTCGTTCACTCAGGCGATCGGTGAGTGCCTGAATCTGTGTAGACTTACCAACGCCCTCGGTCCCCTCAATACTGATAAAGCAGCCACGATTAACAGTAGCGTTCATCACTGGTCTCCCTTGTAGCGACTCGCATTACCACCCAGCAGGTACTTAATCACGGCTTCTCTATGCTCTTCATAGGTATTCGTAAAGTGGTGCCTGCCACCACCGCTGGCAACGAAAAACAGGGCCTCGGTATCGGCAGGATGCATGACAGCCCTGATACTGGAGGCTGATGGTAAGGCAATAGGAGTGGGGGTTAGCCCTTTACGAGTGTAGGTGTTGTAGGGCGTATCCCTGAGCAGGTCTTTTTTACGGATGTTGCCCTTGTAAGCATCACCCATACCATAAATTACAGTTGGGTCCGTCTGCAGCTTCATGTCCTTGCGCAGGCGATTGATAAACACCGCGGCAATCATTTCACGCTCGTCGGCAACAGCCGTTTCCTTTTCTACAATAGAAGCGAGAATTAAAGCCTCATAAGGTGTTTTCAGCGGAAGACCTTCATCGCGTTTCTGCCATTCCTGTGACAACAGACCATCAAGAGAGCGGTATGCGCGTTTAAGGATATCGATTTCAGCCGTGTTGCCGGTAAAGAAATAGGTCTCAGGCAGGAAGCGACCTTCCGGGTGCAGGCCCGGCGCACCCACCTGCTCCATGATTTCTTCTGTAGCCCTGATATCGACCGTTGCCCTGATCTGCTCATGATTATGCAGGGCCTCGAGCATCTGTTTAAACGTCCAGCCTTCCGGAATAGTGATGCTGTACTGGACGGTTTTCCCACTAACCAGTAAATCCAGCAGAGCCATCGGCGAAATACCTGGGTCAACCTGATACTCACCAACCTTTATCTTGTTGGCCTTACCACTCAGGCGTGCATAGAACTTCAGGTATAGCGGCTTTTCATTCATGCCGCGCTCATTCAGTTTTCTACTCACAGAACCCAGGGTTTCACCTGGAGCGACAACTACTGACTCCTGTTGCTTAATCGACTCTAGAGGCGAGGTCAGGTAGGCATAGACGTCAATAGCCAGTGCCAGGAACACCAGTATTGCGATTGCGATAACTGCCTTGATGATTACGCGCATAGTGCAGGAAAACCGATTTTAATTTGTCGTAGCAATTCGTTATTTACAGAGAACGTCACATTCTCAAGCTGACGGACAGGCCATATCCCAATCACCGAGTTACAGACCAACAGGGCATCCGCTGCAAAAAGCTGCTCAAGCCCCAGGGTCTTCGTTACCTGGCAGCCAATATCTTCCGCACCTGCCCATTCAATCAGTCTGTTTCGCGTAATGCCGGCCACTCCGCAATGATCAACCTCGGGCGTTATCAGTTCCTGCCCTGAAATGATAAACAGGTTGCTCATGGTACCTTCTATAACACTGGATGTGCCATCAAGCATTATGCCTTCCTGACAGTTATCACCAAACTCATTTCTGGCCAGCACCTGTTCCAGCCGATTGAGGTGTTTAATACCTGCCAGTGATGGATTAGTGCCAAGCCGCGTTTTGCAGATACAGGCACGAATGCCATCCTTAGCATATGAGGATGGATACTCCGGGGCATGGTGAAGACTCATACCAATCCAGGGTTTTATATCACTGGGGGCCCTGTAGCCACGTCCGCCCTGCCCCCTGGTGACTATAAGCTTAAGCACTGCGTCCTTCCCCTCGCTATCCATACATAGGGCCTCGGCCCCTGCCTTCAACTCTGACAAATCAGGACAGGGAATGCCTAGCCTTGAACACCCCTCTATGAGCCGCTGCATGTGCTCATCCCAGAAACAGGGAATGTTGTTTCTGACTGTAAGGGTTTCGAAGAGGCCATCTCCATAGGCAAGCCCCCTGTCGAGTGCACTCAGGCTCTCTGGAACCGCCCTGATCAGTCCACTCATAGACTCAGCCCTCTTAACAAACCCTCGGCCTTATGGCGTGTTTCCTCAAGCTCTTTGTCAGGATCCGAGTCATTGACGATACCCGCACCGGTACGAAACTCGAGTGTGTCTCCGGACCGGACCATGGTCCGGATCAGGATATTCAGATCCATATCACCATTATTATTCAGATAGCCTGCAGAGCCCGTATAGGCACCACGGCCTTCCTGTTCCAGCTCCGCAATAATTTCCATACAGCGAATCTTGGGACAACCGGTAATAGTCCCGCCGGGAAACACTGCCCGAATTACCTTTCCTGGGGTTATTTCGTCACGCAGTTTGCCGCGTACATTGGAAACGATATGGTGAACATGCTGGTAACTTTCCAGCACCATCAGCTCGTTCACTTCAACACTTCCGGGCTCACAGATACGCCCCAGATCATTTCGCTCCAGATCGATGAGCATAATATGCTCCGCCTGTTCCTTGGGGTGCGCCAGCAGTTCTTCGGATAAGCCCTTATCCAGCTCTTCTGCCTCACTACGTGGCCTGGTACCCGCAATTGGACGTGTTTCTATAACTCTGTCGTGCACACTGACCAGGCGTTCAGGAGAAGAGCTCACAACGGCCTGGTCATCAAAGGTGCATAAAGCAGCAAATGGCGCGGGATTAGACTGCCTCAGCGCAGCATACAAACGGGCATGCGTCACTTTGGCCGATAACTGCCCCCTCCATGCCCTGGATAAATTTACCTGGAACACATCCCCTTCAAGGATGTATTCCTTTATGCGTTTGACTCCATCAATAAACGACGAAGCTTTATCTTCATCAAGCTGCGTAACAGGTACGGGAGATGAATCGACAACCTGGGCAGGAAGGTTTTGAACATCAGACTGCATTTCTTCAAGCAAAGAAGCATCTTCTGCGACAATATGCAAAGCGCCGGAATGATGATCACGAATAATCGCCGCAGGACAATAGATAGCCAGGGCGCGTGGCAGGCCCATGCTATCGGGGAAAAGTTTTAGTACCGGCTCCAACTCCTGTGCCAGCTCATAGCCCAGGTAGACGAACCAGCCTCCCTCAAACGGAAGCGTTGTTTCCTTAGGTTTTGTCCTTACTGAAAACTGCGCATCAAGCAGGTCAACAAAATGCCGTTCATCTGAAGATGTAATAACCGAGTCTAACTGTGGGTAGGCAAACAGGATGTCATAGCGGCCTCCGGTGACACTTTCCAGAAAATGAGGATAGCGTTCAGGCCACGCCTGATTCAGCAGAAGTAAATCGCAGTCCAGGGAGAGTTGTCGAGTCAGAACGGTCATGGCGCTCAAACCCTGTTCGACTCAGTGCGCAACCAAGCCGAAACAATGACTAGATCTTGCGGAATACCAGTGTTCCATTGGTACCGCCGAAACCAAACGAGTTGGAAAGAACTGATTCAATCTTAGTCTCTCGGGCAGTATTAGGAACATAATCCAAATCACACTCAGGATCAGGATTAGTCAGGTTAATTGTCGGAGGTATGATCTGGTCGCGGATAGCCAGAACAGAGAAGACCGCCTCGGCGCCGCCAGCCGCACCCAGCATATGACCGGTCATAGACTTGGTAGAGCTGATAGCCATCTTGTAGGCATGATCACCAAATGCGGCCTTAACGGCCTTGGTTTCTGCCACATCACCAGCTGGAGTCGAAGTGCCATGCGTGTTGATGTAATCGATATCGCCTGCATTCATGCCTGCATCATTAAGCGCGAGTTTCATACAGCGCGCAGCACCTTCGCCACCTTCAGATGGCTGAGTCATGTGGTAGGCATCGCTATTCAGTGCGTAGCCTGCCAGTTCACAGTAGATCTTCGCGCCGCGTGCCTTGGCGTGCTCGTATTCTTCAAGCAGTACCACACCGGCACCATCGGCCAGGACAAAGCCATCGCGGTCTACATCAAACGGACGACTTGCACCTTCCGGATCATCGTTACGCGTAGACAGGGCACGTGCGGCCGCAAAGCCCCCCATACCCAGTGGTGTAGAAGCCATCTCGGCACCACCAGCAATCATCACATCCGCATCACCGTAAGCAATCATGCGCGCAGAATCGCCAATATTGTGTGTGCCCGTGGTACAGGCAGTAACAATAGAGATATTAGGCCCCTTCATGCCATGCATGATGGAGAAGTTGCCAGAAATCATGTTAATGATAGAGCTGGGAATAAAGAATGGTGAAATCTTGCGTGGGCCGCCCTTAAGCAACGCAGCATGCGTCTTTTCGATGCCAAAGATTCCGCCAATACCAGAACCAATCGCCACACCGATACGCTCGGCATTTTCTTCAGTCACTTCAAGACCGGAGTCCTTAAGTGCCTGCATGCCTGCAGCAATACCGTAATGGACGAATGTGTCCATCTTTTTCTGATCTTTCTTGGTGATGTATTCGTCTGCATCAAAGTCACGAACCAGGCCGGCAAATTTGACGGCGAAGTCGGTGGTATCAAAACGATCGATCATGCTGATACCACTACGGCCATTCACCAGGTTATCCCAGGCAGTGGGAATGCTGGAGCCAACGGGCGATACAAGCCCAATACCGGTAACAACAACACGACGCTTAGACACAGGCGGACCTACTAGAAAAAAGGATCAGGAAAAGATTCGAGCCCGGGATTTCCGGGCTCGATTCAGAAATTCTGAATTACAGATTTGCGTTGATGTAATCAATCGCATCCTGAACTTTGGCAATCTTTTCGGCTTCCTCATCAGGAATTTCAGTTTCGAATTCCTCTTCGAGTGCCATGACCAGTTCGACAGTATCAAGAGAATCTGCACCCAGATCTTCTACGAAAGAAGCACCAGCGGTCACTTCGTCTTCCTTAACGCCCAGCTGCTCAGCAACGATTTTCTTGACGCGATCTTCGATATTACTCATGGTATGAATTACCCCTTCTAATGTATGGGAAAACAGTCAAAGCTGCGGCGATATTCTAGTGAAAACCCCCGTAGCATTCCACCCCGAATGTCTTCTATTTCCAGACCGCATACTTTTCAGCCTTGAGGCCCTGGCCTTTCCGGAAAATCAAAGGCAATACTTATTAATAATCAATAGGTTATTTGATATTCCTAACTTAAGGCATAAACATGCCGCCGTTCACGTGCAGTGTTTCGCCCGTAATATAAGATGCTGAAGGCGATGCCAGAAATGCGACTGCATTGGCAATATCTTCAGGCTCACCCAGCCTGCTAAGAGGAATCTGCCCCTTCAGGGCATCCCTCTGTTCGTCACTTAAAGCTCGTGTCATGTCCGTATCGATAAAACCTGGAGAAACAGTATTCACGGTAATTCCTCGCGAGCCCACTTCTCGTGCCAGCGACTTGCTAAAACCTATCAGGCCCGCCTTCGCCGCAGCATAGTTTGCCTGTCCAGGGTTACCAGTTGAGCCAACAACAGAGCCAATAGTAATGATACGTCCCTTGCGCGCCTTCATCATGTTACGCAAGCAGGCCTTTGAAATCTTAAATACAGAAGTCAGGTTGGTATTGATAATGGCGTCCCAGTCATCGTCTTTCAGGCGCATCATCAGGTTATCACGCGTGATACCTGCATTATTAATCAGAATTGAGATCGGGCCATACTGTTCTTCAATAGCAGCAAGAACCTCAGCCACGGAATCAGCATTGGTCACATCCAGGACCATGCCAGTACCCTGTGCACCAAGATACTCAGCAATTGATGCCGCACCACCTTCAGAGGTTGCTGTACCAATAACCGTTGCACCTTCGGCAGCCAATTTAGTAGCGATTGCTTTACCGATACCGCGGCTTGCTCCTGTTACCAGTGCAATTTCACCATCAAGACTCATCATTCAGCTCCTTTAATCTTTTCCAGGGCCTTATCCAGACCCGCAGGGTCCTGAACAGGGGTACAGGTTACTGACCTGTCAATTCTACGTATCAGACCCATCAGGACCTTTCCAGGCCCCATTTCAACCATATCTGACATGCCATCTGCAACCAGTTTCTGCACAGTCTCCACCCAACGAACAGGCCTGTATAACTGCATGCTGAGCGCATTACGAATTGCGTCAGCATCACTGTGCGATGTAACGTCTACATTGTGAATAACAGGAATCGATGGTGTCGCAATCTCAATCTGGGTAAGTTTTTCTGCCAGCTTTTCTGCCGCTGGCTTCATCAGGTCGCAATGTGAAGGCACGCTGACGGGTAACTTGATCGCTTTCTTGGCGCCCTCATCAGTGGCGATCTGGATTGCACGATCAACAGCGGCAGCACTGCCAGCAATCACCACCTGGCCCGGAGAGTTGAAGTTAACTGCCTGAACAACATCACCTTCAGCAGCCTTCTCACAGACTGAAATCACAACGGCATCATCCAGACCCAGAATTGCAGCCATCGCACCCTGCCCTTCGGGCACAGCTTCCTGCATCAGGCGACCACGTTCGGCAACGAGCTTAACGGCATCAGAAAAGTCCATCGCACCAGAACAAACCAGTGCCGTGAACTCTCCCAGGCTATGCCCTGCCATGGCGGCTGGCTGCGGTGCACCAGATTCATTCCAGATGCGCCATACCGCAACACCCGCGCTTAACATCGCGGGCTGAGTGTTATGGGTGCTATTTAAATCGGTATCGGGACCATTCTGAACCATGTCCCAGAGATCAAAGCCCAGGGCATCTGATGCCTCGGCAAAGGTTTGCTGTACGAGGGAGTACTGCTGGGCCAGTTCTGACAGCATACCCACTGATTGTGAGCCCTGGCCTGGAAAGATAGCGGCAAATGTCATTGCAACCCTGTCCTGAATAAATGAATAGAGATTGATTACGCCTTATCCATTATTGAATTATCTGGCGTGAATTAAGCGGCTTAGTGTAGGCAATCCACCTCTTAAAGGGCAACCAATTTATGCACAAACATCTATCTCATTAGTAATAAGCCCTTGTTTTATGCCCCGAGATAGCGATAATTGGCGTCCTTTAAATCGTTTCGCAGGAAATATGGCAAAAGAAGACCACATTGAAATGGAAGGCAAGGTTGTTGATACCCTTCCAAACACGACCTTCCGCGTAGAGCTGGATAACGGTCATATCGTTACGGCACACATCTCTGGCAAGATGCGAAAGAACTACATCCGCATCCTGACTGGTGACCGCGTTGTCGTTCAGCTGACTCCATACGACCTGAACAAGGGCCGCATCGTTTACCGCGCCAAATAAGTGTCTACGGGCTAGCATCAGCCCGTATCCATTCTTTAGCTTTCTACCAGATCCTCTTCAAACTGCAGCACGATTTCCCCATCCTGTGCCAGGACATGCACCTCACCACCATTGGCAAGGCGTCCAAACAGGATTTCATCGGCCAGCGGTTTCTTGATGTATTCCTGAATTACTCGAGCCATGGGGCGCGCACCCATTTTCACATCGAAGCCCTTCTCAGCCAGTAGTTCTCTAGCTGAGTCATCAACATTCAAAGATACCTTCTTCTCTTCTAGCTGGGCCTCAAGCTGTACGATAAATTTATCCACCACGCTGATAATGGTGCGCTGATCAAGCGAGCCAAACTGGATAATGCCATCGAGACGGTTGCGGAATTCAGGGGTAAAGGCCTTCTTGACCATTTCCATACCATCTGTCGAATGATCCTGGGTAGTAAAGCCAATGGAGCTCCGTCCCATGGCCTCTGCTCCGGCGTTACTGGTCATAATCAGTATTACATTCCTGAAATCAACCTTTCGGCCATTCGTATCCGTCAGGGTGCCGTGATCCATAACCTGTAACAGCAGGTTAAAGACATCCGGGTGGGCCTTCTCAATCTCGTCGAGCAATAACACAGCATGCGGGTTTTTCATCACCGCCTCGGTCAGCAGGCCGCCTTCGTCATAACCGACATATCCCGGAGGTGCGCCAATCAGTCGAGATACGGTGTGACGCTCCATATACTCGGACATGTCAAAACGAATAAGCTCAATGCCCATCAGTTTGGCCAGCTGGCGAGATACCTCAGTCTTGCCGACACCGGTGGGGCCTGCAAACAGGAATGAACCGATTGGCTTGGCCATATCGCCCAGACCAGAGCGTGACATCTTGATCGCTGTCACCAGGGTATCAATGGCCTTATCCTGGCCGTAGACCACCATCTTCAGGTTCCGGTCCAGGGACTTAAGCACATCCTTATCGGAAGAGGACACGGTCTTGGCAGGAATTCTGGCAATCTTGGCCACGATTTTTTCAATATCACCCACGCCAATGGTCTTTTTGCGACTGCTCTCGGGCTTGAGGCGCATATTGGCGCCTGCCTCATCGATGATATCGATGGCCTTATCCGGAAGATGACGATCGGTAATATAGCGATCAGAAAGCTCTGCTGCCGTCTTCAGGGCCTTATTGGTGTACTTGACGTCATGATGCTCCTCAAAGCGACTCTTAAGCCCCTTGAGTATCTCCCAGGTCTCATCAACGGTAGGTTCCTTAACATCAATTTTCTGGAATCGTCTGGCCAGGGCATGATCCTTTTCAAATATACCGCGATACTCCTGATAGGTTGTGGAACCGATACAGCGCAGCTCACCAGAGGCCAGCTTGGGTTTGATCAGGTTTGAGGCATCCATTACTCCACCTGAGGCTGAGCCGGCACCTATCAGGGTATGTATCTCATCGATAAACAGAATGGCCTCAGGCTCATCACGCAACTGCTTAAGCACACCCTTGAGACGCTTTTCAAAATCGCCACGGTATTTGGTACCGGCCACCAGTGCGCCAAGGTCCAGGGAGTAGATCACGCTGTTCTCAAGTACCTCGGGCACCTCGTGATCAACAATTTTCTTGGCCAGACCTTCGGCGATTGCAGTCTTGCCGACACCGGCCTCACCGACATACAGGGGATTGTTCTTGCGGCGGCGACAAAGAATCTGGACAGTGCGCTCTACCTCATCCTTTCGGCCAATCAGAGGATCTATCTTGCCCTGCACAGCCATCTCGTTAAGATTCGTGGCATAGGCATCCAGAGGATTCTGCTGTGACTGCTCTTCCCCGCCTTCCTGGGCTTCAGAATCACGTGATAAAGACGGATCCTCATCTTCACCAATCCGGCTTACGCCATGCGAGATGAAATTCACTACATCCAGGCGACTCAGATCCTGCTTGTTAAGGAAATAAACGGCCTGGGAGTCCTTCTCACCAAATATTGCTACCAGCACATTTGCGCCAGTAACCTCGCTTTTGCCCGAGGACTGCACATGGAAAACAGCGCGCTGTAGCACCCTTTGGAAACCCAGGGTTGGCTGGGTATCCCTGACATCATCTTCAGAAAGCAGCGGGGTCGATTGGTCGATAAAGTCTTCCAGGTCGGCTGCAAGACGAGGGATATCAGCACCGCAGGCACTGAGTATAGAAGTGGCAGAAGTATTTTCAGTTAAGGCCAGTAACAGATGTTCGACCGTGATGAATTCATGGCGCTTTTCACGGGCATTTTTAAAGGCTTCATTCAGCGATTCTTCCAGTTCCTTATTCAACATATATCAGGCCTCTTCCATATCACACAGCAATGGATGCTGGTTTTCACGAGAGTAGTCATTTACCTGCGCCACCTTGGTTTCTGCAATTTCACGGGTATAAGTGCCACACAGTCCCTTGCCCTGGGTATGTACCGACAACATCACTCTTGTTGCCTTTTCTCTGTCCATACCAAAAAACATCTCCAGAATATGAACCACAAACTCCATTGGAGTGTAGTCATCATTAAGAAGAATTACCTTGTACATGGATGGGCGCTTCAACTGTGGCTTCGATGTTTCCAGCAGTAACGCGCCATCACCCTCGTGTTCTGTATCACTCATTGCTTCTATATCAGTCCGGTCAGCATAGTGGCTAAGGCCACCTTTGATCATTGAATTACCGCAAAACCCGGGGTAGTCCGGTATCAGGGTCGTGATTAAGGGATGTTATAGAGACACGGCCTGTGAATTTCAAGACCACCGAATCTAAGTGTTTGATTTAATGAACAGTTATCGGCCAGGTGCAGGAAAGCCCGTTATTCCTGCACCCGATCGACAAGAATCTCTACGGCTTTTTTCTGACCCGGCATAACAGCTCCGGGAGCAACGCCGTAAAGATCTCCACTTTCAGGCTTAGCCTGACCTGATCTGGAGATTCTGGCCATAACACTGACATCCTGGAAAGCAGAAAGCTTCATCATGGGCGTCATCGCCATGGAATCATCCAGCCTTACTTCGAGGGGCAAATCAGAAGCCTTGCCGCGATAAACCGCAAGTGGCATGGGGGGGCCGCTCCTGGCACGCGCAAAAATGAAGAGCGTGTCATCCGCTGAGAACTTGCCGATCATGGCATCGCTCATGGAGACCTTTACTGTAAGCGTTCCATTACTCTGGACAACCGGTGCTTCTGCATCTGCTACTGCGGGTGCGGAATCGCCGACCTGCTCTTCCGCTCTGACAATCAGCTTTCTAAGCTCCTGCTGTGACTCTGGATCGTCAAACAATATTGGTTCGAGTGTGCGCCAGTGCAATAACGCCTGACTGGCATTTCCCCGCTGAAACTCATACATACCAACGAGCCAAAGAGCCTTAGGCTGGGCGGGATTTGCGCCCAGGGCCTGCCGCAGAAGCTGGATAGGCTCACCATCGAGACTCCCGCCCTGCTTCATGGCAACGGCATCAGCGATATCTGCCAGCACATCTGGTGTATCGCCGATCAGTTCACGTAATTTATAAAGGGCGTTTGCCGCTTTCTCATACTGCTGCAATACCATGTAGGTGCGAGCCAGCATGGCCCAGCCTTCAACGTTATCGGGGTTCTGCTGCATACGCTGTTCAAGGGTAGCGACCATCTGATCGATGCTAGGCATTGCCTCCTGCTCAGCCTGGGCAGGCCTATCCTGAATACTGAATACTGCTGGCATGCCGAGATAGGAATACAGTGAGATACTCAGCACTGGGACAATGATAAACAGAGAACCCAGGGCCCAGAAATTGTGTACACGTCGCCCCGAGCCTTCGCCGGAATCTTCGATATCATCGAGTAGTGATTCCTCAAGGTCGCGTTGTTCACGTTCGAATTCTTCCTCAGTTATTTCGCCTGACGCCCTGGCAGCATTCAATTCGGCCAGGCGTTCGCGACCAATGACCACATTAATCTTCTTACGATCCACCTCATCCGGCGAGGAGTTGCGCAGCATTGGAGGCAAAATAATAGCAAGGGCGGCAGCCAGCAAAATCGCCGCGGCAATAACAAATCCAATCATTGATCATCTTCCAGAAGTTTACGGGCCTTCTCAAGGTCCTGTTTCGTATGCGTAGACTCTGGCTGTGCCTTAGAACGACCACGTATGAAGAAAAACAGCGCCAGCAATCCAACGAACAGGATGATGAAAGGGCCTATCCACAGAGGCATGGTCGTTGATTTCAGCGGTGGACGATAAAGGACAAAATCCCCATACCTTGTGACCATGTATTCAACAATTTCATCTTTGTCACTACCAGCCTGAACCATGTCATAGGTCGTCTGACGCAGATCTACGGCAAGGTCTGCATTAGAGTCTGCAAGATTCTGATTCTGGCAGACCAGGCAGCGCAACTCCTGGACCAGTTCATCATAGAGGGCTTCCCTGGCCGGATCATTGAACTCATGAATTTCGATTCGTGCCTGTACTGACAAAGATAAAAGCACCATCAGGGCAACAAGAAGTACTCTCATGATTCAGCCTCCAGTTGCCTGACCAAGGGCAGAATAGTTCCGCTGACAGCCTCTTCGGTTACGGGGCCAATATGTTTGTGACGAACTATGCCCTGCTTATCGATAACAAAGGTTTCTGGAACGCCATAGACGCCCCAGTCAATACCGGCCTTTCCATCGGCATCAACAACAACTAGCTGGTAGGGATTGCCAAGCTGCCTCAACCAGTTCCTGGCATTGGCATCCTCGTCCTTGTAATCCATCCCTACCATCATTACCTCACCGCTTTCAGTCATTCTAAGCAACAGGTCATGCTCTACCCGGCACCCGGAACACCAGGAAGCCCAGACATTGAGCAACCAGACCTGGCCACGAAAATCCGCTGGGCTAATGGTTTTTCCAGGCTCGTCCAGAACTGGTAATGTAAAATCAGGCGCGGGCTTTCCTATCAGGGGAGATGGCACTTCTCTTGGGTCCAGCTTTAGTCCAACGGCAAGGAATCCCACCAGCACCACAAAAAGCAAAACAGGGATAATGAATATCAGTTGCTTGCGGGTCATGCAGTTGCTCCCTCAGCCTGGGCACTCTGCTGGGCTTTGGCCTTCGACTTCGATAAAACACGGTATCGACGATCGGTAGCTGCTAGCACACCGCCTATGCCCATGAACAGACCACCCAGCCAGATCCAGCGCACGAAAGGCTTGTAATAAATACGTACGCTCCAGGCATTATCGGCACCCCCGAGTGGCTCACCCAGGGACACATACAAGTCTCGTGTCAGGCCCGCATCAATACCTGCCTCTGTCATTGGCATAGTGCCCTGCCCATAATTACGCTTTTGCGTCTTCAGAACCGCTACGGCCTCACCATCCTGACTAGCCAGGACAACGCCCTCCTGGGCGAAATAGTTCGGGCCTGTAACATTCTGAACACCCTTAAACTCGAACTCATAGCCGCCCAGTTCATACAGCTCGCCAGGCACCAGTCGCACATCCTTCTCGATGCTGTAAATAGATGTCAGGCTTACGCCTACGATGAAAACGCCAACACCAATATGCGCAAAGGTCATTCCATAGAACCCGCGCGGCACATTTAACAGCGCCTGCAGTTTGTTTGCCTTGTTTGAAACCCTGTCCCACAGACCAATAAGGCTAGTCAGGGCAATCCAGATCGCCAGGGTCACACCGAGAATCGCACGCCAGTCGGAACGGTCAGCAAGTAAGATGGGCAAGGCCGCACCCAGGACCAGGCTGATCACCAGTGCTGGCCATACATGCTTCGCGATGCGCATGAAGCTGTCGTGTCGCCAACGCAGCATTGCACCAATACCAACCGCAACAGCCAGGGGAATGGTCAACGGTATGAATACGGCATTGAAATAAGGAGGACCTACAGAAATCTTACCGAGACCGAGGGCATCAAGCAGTAGCGGGTACAAAGTGCCGAGTAGGACCGTTGCCGTGACGACCACCAGCAGCACATTATTCATGAGAATGCCTGCCTCGCGGGAGAACAGCTCAAACTGACCATGCGAGCGCACCTGCGGGGCACGAATGGCATACAACGTCAGAGAAGCGCCAACCACAACAACCAGGAATATCAGAATGAACATGCCACGTGCTGGATCAGTGGCGAAGGCATGTACCGAGGTCAGCACCCCTGAACGGACCAGGAAGGTGCCCAGCAGGCTGAGTGAGAACGCAAAGATAGCCAGCAAAACAGTCCATGCCTTAAACATGCCACGCTTTTCGGAGGCTGCAAGGGAGTGTATGAGTGCCGTACCAACCAACCACGGCATGAATGAGGCATTCTCTACCGGATCCCAGAACCACCAGCCGCCCCACCCGAGTTCGTAATAGGCCCACCAGGAACCCAGGGTGATACCAATGGTGAGAAAGACCCAGGCAATCGTGGTCCATGGGCGCGACCAGCGTGCCCATGCGGCATCCAGACGCCCACCCAGCATGGCAGCAACAGCAAAAGCAAAGGCTACAGAAAAACCGACATATCCCATGTACAGCATCGGCGGATGAATAGCCAGACCGGGATCCTGAAGCAAGGGATTCAGGGTGCGTCCTTCAACCGGGACCGGGAACATCCGATCAAACGGGTTAGAAGTGAGCAGCATGAAGAGCAAAAAGCCAATACTGATCATACCCATGACGGACAGCACCTGGGCGACCATCCTGGCCGGGATGCCTCGGCTGAATATTGCTACCGCGCCACCCCACATGGCCAACATCCAGGCCCATAGGAGCAGCGAACCTTCATGCGCACCCCATACAGCCGATACCTTGTAAATTACAGGCATCAGGGTATTGGAGTTGTTTGCCACGTAGGCCACAGAGAAATCATCCTGCAGGAATGCCCAGACTAGACAGAGGAATGAGACAGTCAGAAACAGGAACTGGCCCAGAGCCGCTGGTTTTGCCACCGCTACCCAGCCAGGGATATTCCTGGCGGTACCAATCATGGGATAAATCGCCTGAACCAAGGCAAGACTCAGACCAAGAATGAGTGAAAAATGTCCAATTTCTGCCATCATTGTTTCATGCTCTCCGCAGCCTTGAGGGCCTCTATCGCCTCAGGTGGCATGTATTTTTCGTCATGCTTTGCCAGCACCTCTTCAGCAACAAAGACATTGCCTTCAGTCACACGCCCCCTGGCAACGGCCCCCTGACCTTCTTTAAACAGGTCAGGCAGGATGCCTGTATAACGCACGACGACATCAGATACGGTATCAGTAACCAGGAATTCGGCTGTCAGCCCATCACCAATGCGTTTGAGGCTACCTTCCTTCACCATCCCTCCAATACGCATCAACTCACCAAGCGGCGCCTCACCACTGACGATCTGGGTTGGGGTAAAGAAATAGGCCATATTGCTTCTAAGGGCCTGGGTCACCAGTACAGAGGCCAGAGCCACACCGGTCACCGCCAACAGAACGAGAATTAAACGTTTACTTCTGGCTTTCATGCCTTGTTCATCCTTTGCATTCGTTTCAGACGGGCAATCATCTTTTTGTGCAGCCTGTATTCAACAACAACCTCGGCCAGCATCAGGACCGCGGTTATGCCAAAGGCACTCCACAGGAAAAAGCCGTACCCGCCCGCGTAAATTAATTCGCTCATTAGAACTATTTCACCTCCGGCAATTCTGCTACCCAGCTGGCATTTCGCTCACGCTCAAGTATCAGGCGACGTACACGCATAAAGATTACAGCGAAAGAGTACATCCAGAAGCCAACAGCAGTGACAAGCATCGCGAGCAGAATATTGCTCTCTACATATTTAAGCGATGATTGCTGATGCAGTGATGCACACTGATTGGGGTCCGGGCAGTTAATGGACCAGAAGATAATCGGTATACAGATCAGGCCCACAATGGCCAGTACCGCAGAGGCCCTGTCAGAACGGCGCGGATCTTCAATCGCAGACTGCAGCGCCATATAACCGACATAAAGAAATAGCAGGATTAGTTCAGAGGTGAGCCTGGGGTCCCAGTCCCACCAGGTACCCCAGCTGGTTTTACCCCAGATAGCGCCTGTAACCAGGGCGATAAAGGTAAACAGGGCACCTGTTGGTGCCGTGGCTGAGGCCATCATGAAAGAAAGTCGTGTGTTAAATACCAGGCCAACCAGGGCCCATGCCACCATGACCACGTAGAGCCACATCGACATCCACGCTGATGCCACGTGTGGATAGATGATGCGGTAATACTGTTTCTGGTCAGAAAGGACATCCGGTGTCTGGGCAAAGCCCCAGTACAGACCAAAGACTGTCAAAACTATAGCCAGTATCGCGAATGGAAGGATCATTCGTCCGGCAAGGGGGTAGAAATTGACCGGGGCTGAATATTTAAACCAGTTTATGTGCACAGGGTTCTCTCTAATTATTCACTGGAAATACGCAGGGCAGCTGCCGTTGCCAGGGGTGACAATACCAGAGCCAGCATCAGAAACGCACCCAGTAACTGGAAATAGGCCGTAACATCCTCCGACCCTCCCATGACTCTTGCCACGGCACCCGCACCATATACCAGCACGGGTATATACAGTGGCAAAATCAACAGGGCTACAAGTACACCGCCTCCCCTCAATCCGAGTGTCAACGCTGCACCTATTGCCCCTATCAGGCTCAGTATTGGCGTACCTATGAGAAGGACCGCCATCATCACTATTTGTTCCTGCGGATCGAGATGGTATTGAACACCAACCAGAGGTGCAATCAACACTAGTGGCAGCCCGGTTAATAGCCAGTGAGCCGCAATCTTTGCCAGCACGACAATAACTAAGGGCTGGGGTATCAGGAGCATTTGTTCCAGTGAGCCATCGGCATAGTCATCGGCAAACAGGCGTTCAAGCACCAGCAAAGAAGCTAGCAATGCTGCCACCCAGACCACGCCAGGCGCAATAAAACGCAGGGTCTCTTTCTGCGACCCTATGCCCAGAGGGAACAGGCTTACGACAATAATGAAGAAAAACAGGGCCGTCAGGACATCCGTTCGGCGACGCATGGCAAGCGTCAGATCCCGACCCAGCACAGTTAAGAAGACACGAAACATGCGCTACCCCCCTAACCTGATCTTTCTGACCGATGCATTGGTCAGGGGTGTTTCCTGATGTGTTGTCAGGATGCAGATGCCACCAGACTCAAGATGCCGGGAAATAATCTCCTGCAGCAAACTAACGGCTGCTACATCCAGTGCGACGAAAGGCTCATCGAGTATCCATATCTTAGCCCTGCTCAGAAGCAGCCTGGCAAGCGCCACACGGCGTTTCTGCCCCTGAGACATCGCCTGTGATGGCACATCTTCATAACCAGCCAGACCCAGCTTCCCCAGAGCATCTTCAAGCGCCTCTACTGAGTGATACTCGCCATCAATGGCGCAGAGAAATTTAAGATTCTCCAGGGCTGTGAGGTTGGCCTTGATGCCATTAAGGTGCCCCAGGTAAAGCAGTTGCTGGCGATATTCCTCTCCCAGTCGCCTGATCGCTTCACCCTGCCAGGTAATCTCGCCGGCATCTGGGGTATACAGACTACTCAGACAACGCAGCAAGGTAGACTTCCCGCTGCCATTCTCCCCTTCAACGAAGAGAATTTCCTGCTCGGACACACCGCCAGACAGGCCGCTAAAAAGCACCCTGTCACCACGCTGAACCTCTAGATCTGTAAATTCCAGGAATTGGCTGGACATGAAAATTAATGTTTTCTGGTAGTTGACTGGTTTATGGGCCCGGAAGGCCGGCTCTTTTACATGAGGGCATCTTCCACGCTGCGAGCAATTATAGGGACAAGCTCCTGCTACGACAAAGCAGATAATCGGACCTACAACCGACTAATCATCAATTTCACGACAGCAATCACGGGTTGAAACAGGAAAAATCATGGCAAGCGTATGATCTGATAGTAAATATTGAATATGAAATAGTGGACACTTCCTGCCGGCTCATGTACAAAAGTACATACGCATTCAATAAATAAAACATAATTAAAGCGGGATGAAGATACTAATCGTGGACGACCACCCTCTATTCCTGGAGGGAATCAGCATGGTGATCCGGCAAACCATCAGCGATACAGAGGTTGTCGAGATCAACAATGGTGCTGAGGCACTAAGCTATCTGCAGACTCATCCAGATACCGCCCTGGCCCTGATCGATCTGGATATGCCAAAAATGTCAGGGTTTGAGTTTCTGGAGAAACTCGAAGAACTGGGCCTGCTGATTCCTGCAGCCATCCTCTCAGCCACTACCAATCTCTATGATGTCAAACGTTCACTGGAACTTGGCGCACTCGGCTTTATTTCCAAGACCTCTGATAAAAGTGAAATGGGCAATGCCATCGACTCGATACTTGCTGGCGACATCTACATTCCAGCCGGCCTTGAACAACAGCTCGAAGCACTGATCGAACGAGAATCCGTAGGCGAAGAAAACGCACTGCTCATTAAGGCCAAAGAACTTGGCATAACCCGTCGTCAGCTACAGGTACTACAGTTACTGGCCCAGGGCTACAGCAATAAGAAAATTGCTGATGAGTTGCATCTTACCGAGCGCACCGTAAAGGCCCATGTCTCTGCTCTTTTTGACACCCTCAACTGTTCTAACCGTACAGAGTGCGTGCTTGAGGCCGACCGCCTCGGGCTGACCAGCCAGAGCACCGACAAGCAGGAAACCTTTACTTTAGGAGACGATTAATCGCCATCCTCAGCTGCGCCGGGTTTAATGGCTTATGCAAGACCATATAGCCTGAAGCCCGAACTTCATTCAGAACTTCAGCACTCGTATCACCCGTCAGAATGATCACGCCAGGCTCGTAATCCAGCCCCTGTCGTAGGGCATCAACCACTTCATTACCCTTGCCTCCGTGCCGAAGTCGATAATCAGAAATGATCAGGCTAAACGGTGTCTCGGACGTCTCAGTTATCTTCTGGGCCTCTTCGGGGGTTTCTACCGCAATAACTTCCCCACCCCATTTTTCCAGCAACGCCACCGAGGCTTCTCTGATTGCAGGGTCGTCGTCAATCAACAGGATGTGCTTCTGTCCACGCGCAAATCCTGGAATCTGTCCGCCCGCCACACGGGGCCTGCTTTTTTCTACAACCTGGTCACTGATCGGCACATATATTTCAAACACAGACCCCCGGCCATGACTCGA
This sequence comes from uncultured Ectothiorhodospiraceae bacterium, assembly GCA_964641615.1. Taxonomy (GTDB): domain Bacteria; phylum Pseudomonadota; class Gammaproteobacteria; order J044; family J044; genus JANTGN01. The sequence goes on from CAZXNH010000003.1 coordinate 52,303, forward strand.
CTGCACCATAACCCGATGACCCAGGAGTTCAGCAGTTCGATTCACAATCGCCAGCCCCAGACCAAGCCCCTTAGTTCGGTCTCTTTCCGGGTTTTCTACCTGGTAAAACTCTTCAAAGATATTTGCCAGCTCTTCAGTCGGAATACCAGGCCCGTTATCCCAGACCTGAATGACGGCCTCACCCTGCCGACGCCTGGCACCTACGAGGATGTCGCCTTCAGGTGCATGATTCATGGCGTTAACGATAAAATTCCTCAGGATGCGTTCCAGAAGAACCGGATCTGAATAGATGTTCAGCTTCGTGTAGGCCGCCTTAAGACCAATCCCTTTCTCTTTTGCCTCTGGCCCTAACTCCTCAACAAGCTTAGACATCAGGTGATTCAGGCTTACCGTCTTGCGATGTACCTCGACAATACCTGCATCAAGCCTGCTGATATCGAGCAAGGCATTTAAGAGACCTTCGAGAGCCTGCATCGACTGAGTGATTTTATCAACGAGACCTGTCGATTCCTTGTTTACAGATTCAGACAACACATGCAGATAAAGGCCCATGGCATGCAATGGTTGCCTGAGATCGTGGCTGGCCGCAGCAAGAAATCGTGACTTTGCTCGACTAGCCTTTTCCGCTCGCTCCTTTTGCAGCTTGAGCGTATCGACCAGTTCAATATTTTCATAGCCCAGATCCAGCCATTTCTGGTTGAAATAGCTCTGCGACCTACCGTAATAAAGATTGAATGCAAGAAATACCGTAGACAGGACACCGAGAAACATCAGATCTTCATTGGTAAAGAAGATCAGCTTGATGGACAGAAGCCCAACCAGTGGAACCACCAGCGCTACATAGGCAGGAAAATAAGTAGAGGTTGCGGCAAGGGCACTTGCTGAAAGCCCGATGAGTATCAGCACAATATAGATCATGTGCAGTGGCTGTTCCGGCAGAAGAAACCAGAACGCGGAACCACCCCATAGAATGCCGGTAACCAGGGATACCATGGTAAATCGTAGCGCCCATGTCTTTGCATGAAAAATAGTGTTTTCCTGTCGCAAATACAGGTAATAAAGCAGCAAACGAGAGCCTGCATTAAGTGTCAGAATCAAAATAAAAAAGATAATGAGTTCATGTCTGGGCAATATGCTCCATGAAACATACAGGAACAGTGCCACTGCAATCAGGTGAGCTATAATGACGCTAAGCTGACGATCAAAGAGCTGATCGACTTTCCTGGCCAGAATTTCGTTTGAATTATCTTCTTCGGGTATTCTCGTTATCATCCAAACAAAACCTTACACCATGAAAAAAACAGACCTGGCTACAGAGTTTCCCCTAGACACCAATCTGGTTCATCTGAACCATGCCGGCGTAGGCCCATGGCCCAGAGGCACCCAGGAAATCGTTTGCCAGTTCGCTCAGGAAAACATGCTACATGGGTCGAGCAATTACAGGCAATGGGAACGTACCGAATCAGAGCTTCGAACACTTGCCGCACAACTCATCAATGCTCCAGCTCCACAAAATATCGCTCTGCTAAAGAACACTTCTGAAGCACTGTCACTGGTAGCCTACGGCCTGAACTGGGAGCCAGGCGATGAAGTCATCATTCCCGCCGGTGAATTCCCTTCAAATCGCATCGTCTGGGAGTCTCTCACTGAGCGCTACGGTGTAACGGTAACCATTGTTTCACACGGAACAGGTGGCTCTCTTGAAGAGGATATTATCAATGCCACCTCAGACAAAACACGGCTGATATCGGCAAGCTCGGTCAGCTATGCTTCAGGCTACCGTATGGACCTGAACAAGATCGGGGCGCATTGCAGGGCAAACAACATACTGTTCTGCATCGACGCCATCCAGAGCCTCGGCGCCATACCTTTTGATGTGCAATCCTGCCACGCAGACTTTATGGCTGCTGATGGACATAAATGGATGCTGGCGCCGGAAGGGGTTGCCATCTTCTACGTTAACCCTGAGCGCATCAATGACATACAGCTTCGCCAGTTTGGCTGGCACATGGTTGAACATGTCGGTGACTATACGCGTGACGACTGGGAAAAGGCCACAACAGCTCGTCGCTTTGAATGCGGCAGCCCAAACAACATGGGCATACACGCCCTGAAACAGAGCCTTGAGCTTTTACTCAGCTATGGCATAGACCATATCTATTGCGACATCATGGAACACTGTCGCCACATCGAGACACAACTGCTAAAGATTGGGTGCCGAATCCTCAGTGCACAAGATAAAGACAAACGTTCAGGCATCGTTACCTTCTCGCATCCATCTATCAATTCTGAAGAACTCTACAAACACCTCATGAGTAACCAGATTCTGTGCGCCTACCGTGGCGGCGGTGTACGTTTCTCGCCACACTTTTACACCAGCAGGTCATCCATAGACAGAGCCATTGCCCTGACACGCAGTTATATCCTGACCCAGCCTGAATAGTTAAAGAAGCTTATTACCACGGCAATGGCACAATAGGTTTAAAATATGAACGCACTTATTAAAAACACCTAAAGAACAAAACGACCACCATTTTTAGCCTGGCGCATATTGCAATTGGCCGCCATATTCATACTTGCCAGAGTGCAGTTCGCTCTCTTCTGACTTACTTTCAAGAGCCTTGCTTTTGATACGTGCGAGACGATAGGCAAGGTAATACTTATAGATATTACTGACATACTGAACGGTCTCGCGACCAATTCTTTTTGCCGCAATTACTTCAACATTACCGAACCAGACATTCGGGTCTAATCCTGATTTTTTTGCCTCGTTACGTAAGCGCCTGACCTTCGCCGGACCCGCATTATAGGAAGCGAATGAGAACAGCATCTTGTTCAGGTCATCGATCTTGGGATCATCAAAGTATCGATCGCGAATAAAGCGCAGATACTTGTGGCCTGCATGAATATTGTTTTCCAGATCCTCAATATCAGGGATATTCACATTTTTATCTGCGGCTGTATTTGGCAGCATCTGCATAATACCAACCGCACCCACGGGGCTACGCTTCTTATGATTGAGTTGTGACTCCTGGTAAGCCAGCGCCACCATCATCAGGTAATCAAAGTCATACTTATCCGAATACTTCCTGAAAAGATCGGCGAGATCATTAAGCTTCTTAAGCTCTTTCTCGCTTAATGACCTTTTTGCCCATTTATTATTTTCGAGGTAACGCTTGTACAGGATGTTGCCCATCCTGGTGCCTTTCTTATGCTTCTTAACAAACTCGTCCAGCATCCATTTGGTTTCGGGGCTGTTCTTGCGTATGGCCCATGCGATTTGCCCACCTGTATTAAAGGTGATGTCCTTGTGTAGCTTGATATCGTCGAAAATATCAGCCCAGAAGCGTGCCTTATGGTCATCGACAACGGTCATTGGAATCATACCTGCATTGACCATTTCCAGCAGGTCGGCATCTTCCATCAGTTCATTAGCATGGACGATCTTGATTGGCTTTTTACCCTTTTTAATCAGCTTCTGGTTGAGTAACTCCAGATGCTCGTGATAGCTACTGGATTTTCGAACATGAATTTCCTTGCCAGACAGATCATCAACCGTCTTAATCTTAGGCGCAGAAGGCCCGGTTATAAGGATTTCACTGATGTCTTTAACCATAGGATTAGCGAAATCGACTAACTCTTTCCTCTCATCCGTGATGGTCAGGTTGGCAGCAGCGATATCTCCCCTGCCTTCGATCAACCAGGGAATAAGTTTATCCCTGGGCACTGGTATGTAGACCACTCGGATTTCGCGTGTGCCGGTCTTAAACTGCTCGTTGGCAAACTTCTCAAACTCGGTGAACATGTCATAGGTGACTCCGCGAATGCGGGCCTTATCGAAGAAAAAGAGCATCTTGTTATGGACAACCAGGACCCTGACCAGGCGCCGATCCTTCATACCCTTGAAATCGCCTGTCCAGGCTGAATTTCGTTGCCAGATATCAGCAAACTCATCAATTTCTTCTACGGCCTGAGCCGGGGCGAGCATGGTCATTATCATTAGCACGATACTGGCGATAAGGCCATTGGCATACTTAAGATTTAACGATAGGTACACACCATTCCCCCTTTGGCATATCATCTCGAACAAAGAATCAGGTTTTGTATTACGCAACTTTCAATACTATAGACGCTAAGATCATATGAGAGAAACAATTCTAATACTTGCCCTGCTGCTCTTCGGCATGCCCGCCCTATCCGATGAAGCACCCTATACGCTAAATCCAGAGGCCAAATCTGCCATCGGCCTGGGAATTGCCGCAGTACGATTTGATACAAAACTTAAATTCACTGACAAGGCCACTGACCGAGACATATTTATTGACTCTGAAGGCACTCTGGGCCTACCCGAAATAGCCACTGTCAACGTGCTCTATGGGCAGCATTGGTTCAACAAAAAACACAGCATGGGATTTTCTTACTTTGCAGTCAAACGTGAAACGGACATCCTGAGTTTCGATAAAGACTTTGATGACGTTCTACTGGTAAATGGCGGCGCCTCCCTGTCTGACAACACACGTTTTTATAATATTTTTTACGGATATAGCTTATTCCAGGACCCCAGAAGCAAGATCAGATTACTTGCAGGTATCAATGCCCTGGACCTGAGGTATACTTTCGAGGCCGAGGGTGAACTGATTATTAATGGCGTATCTGAAAGCGGCACCATAGAAGAAGAAGCCAACGTGCTGGCTCCATTACCCTTATTAGGACTCGATTTCGATTATGCATTTACACCGCGATGGGCATTGACAACCCAGGTCAAATTAGTCGGCGGCTCATACCAGGATGTTAGTGCCAGCGTTTTACAGACCAAGATCGATGCACGCTATTCTTTAACCAGAAACTTCGGCCTGATTTTGGGGCTTACCTACTTTGACGCCGATGTCGATATTGAAGACTCTGATGAGCTTATTGAAGTTAACTATGGCTATGATGGTGCCTATTTAGGTGCTCACTTCATGTTCTAATTGAAACTAATCACTATTCAGGCGCTTTAAACCAAAGCCAGACAGGCTGGCTTTGCAGATCATCGTAATCGAACTCTACGCGCTGAAGCAGGCGAATAGCGTAGTGGGTTTCCAGTTGCTGAGCTTTACCGACATTGTTTAGCTTCGTATGCGCCCTTGTGAGTAACCTTGTTATAAACAGGGGAATATAGTTGGCCCAGCACGAAAGACCATGACTTCTATAGCAATAATTCATAAGCCATTTATATTCCTGACACAGATCAATTAGGCTTTGTTAATACTTGATGCTGATCATGTAGACCTTCTGGCATACAGGAATATCAGCATATAGTCATAACCAAATATAGCAGAGTAGCTATAGAGTGGTTTACTTAGGTTTGACGCGCTTCAGAAACTCCCAGACAGCAACTGCAGTTACGCCCCCTACCACACCAGACACATAGGATGGCAATGAAAAATTAAATATCGTATTCCAGAAATACCCCACCAGAAAACTAACCACAAGCATAGCTACAAGCGTAATTAATGCACGTTGCCACAAAGGCATAGTGTTTCCCCTCATGATTTTAGTAATGGACTTGATTATAAACCGTAATAGCTAAGTTCTCTGAATAGAACAGATACTCTCTTAGCAAGAAGAAGGCCCCAAAATTAACTCGGGGCCTCCATTAAATACTGTGTTTAAATAATTCGACCGTTCATCAGCGCATACGTCCCAGCATGAGGATTTCTACACGGCGATTCTCAGTGCGTCCCTCGGGGGTATTGTTATCAGCGATAGGATCACTCTCTCCCGCACCAACAGAATCAATCCTTCTGGGGTTAACGCCTAACTCCACCAGGAACATCCGCACTACCTCTGCCCTCATCTCAGAAAGATTCAGGTTATAGTCATCGTCACCCACATCGTCGGTATGACCAACCACCATGATATAAGTAGCACGCTGAAGCAGGTCTAAGGAGGCCTCAAGATCCCTCAACAGGGATTTCTCACCCTCTTTAGTCAGGTCCGCACTTCTACGCTCAAACAGGACCGCACTGGGGAAGCGCAGTAGATCAAGCGCGCGCAGTTCAGCAACAATAGCCACCTCAACCCGACGATTGATTGCCTTACCTTCATCAGTATCGTTTGATGCAATAGGGCTCATATCACCAAGGCCTATAGCCTTGAGTTTATCGCTGTTACCACCCAGACTAATCAGATAATCACGAACCGAGGTTGCTCTGCGTTCGGACAGATCAAGGTTGTAATCAGGATTACCAGTACTATCCGTATGCCCAATAACAATGACGGCATAGGCATTAGACAACTCATTAGCGAGTGCCTCCCTTTTCAGCCTGATAACCTCTTTACCCTCTTCGGTTAACTCAGCACTATCAAAGGCAAACATGGATGCAGCCGGTATATTAATATTCGCAACCAGTCCAGAGGGTTGACCGACAAACAACTCAGCAGTCTTATCGAGCGTAACTCCATCACAACCAACCACAGTCGCCATTTCCGGAGTCCAGTCGCTGGTATGTATACAATCTCCATCACTGTTGCGCACTATATTCCCGCTGGAATCGGTCCAGTAACCTGGCACATCCCCACGCGGATCAGCGAAAACGCTTCCTGCCGAAATCAGGCCAAGGGTTGCGATAGCAATTATAAAAAGAAAAACACGCGTTTTGATTTTATCCATTTTGAATCACTCCTTCATGATTGGCTCATAGACACCACATTGAATTTCATGTGGTAAGCACGGGAAGGAATATAGTTAGATGTCACACAATCCAACATAAAAAACCCGCAAGGGAACCATAACAATTGTATAGCTCCCTATAGCTTAACGAGTATTGAGATATATCAATATTAAGGCTGTGAAAACCTAAACCGCCTTACGTGCAGCAATCCCCATCATGACCAGGGTGATGCCCGTAAATAGCAATTTAATACCCAGCAGGACACCGATGGCCAGGAGACCTGATAGTGGGAACTGTCCCATGATCATAAAACCAAGCAGCACCGAGATGATGCCACTGATCAGGGTCCATACCCAGCCACTCATGGGTTTGATCTGAAAGGCCATCAGTATTTCTGAAATACCTGAGGCCAGCAGATAGGCCGTAAGGAAGATAGTTAGCGTTGCTGCAGCAACGGCAGGATTACCTGCCATGTAGCCACCCGCCACTACAGTCAGCACACCCAGTACATAGGGCCAGAAACCTGCGCCTGCCTTAAAGGCAAAAACTAGCTGTGATATACCACCGATAATCATGAAGATGCCCACTACCATGGCTATGGAGATACCCGCCATAAAAGGGGAAGAAAGGGCGGATATGCCCATTAGTGCCGTTAGCACGCCTAAGGCAATAGCCAGACCCGCATTCTTTTTAACCCCATCCATGAATTCTGCACTTACACCCTGTAATTCTGTAGACATGATCATTACCCCTTTCGATGTTGTTTAATGTTATTAAAGAGTAGTTCTTACAACTGATTTTCAGGCACGATGATTGAGAGAAAATCAGTGCTGAATCGTTTCCAGACACCGGTCTCTGGCTCTTGATCAAATCGTACTTCCTTACCATCTTCCTGGGTCACCCAGACCATATCGCCATCTTCATCCAAAGTGACCTTATAGGCTTTATGTATCACCTTATCCTTAAAGGCTTCGCTCATCATTTTTGCGTGCTTTTCGCTTTTAAAATACACGCCGAGTTCCGTATTGAGTGCTACGGACCGTCCATCAAGATTGAAGGAGCCAATAAATAGATGTTCCTGATCAAAGCCGAAAAACTTGCCATGCAAACTGGAACGCGAGGCACCCACCCATGACCCTTTCTTCTCCTTTTTATCAGAGCCTTCTTTATCTACTGGCTTAAACTCATAAAGATCGACACCACCACTAACCAGCCTCTCTCTGTAGCGCATATAACCCGCATGAACCAGCGACACATCATTTGAGGCCAGTGAATTTGTCAAGATATGTACTTCAACACCCCTGCTCTCAAGACCCACCAGGTAATCCGTGAACTTACTTCCAGGGACAAAGTAAGGCGAGACGATTAATAGTTCCTTCTCTGTTTTGTCCATTGCTTTTTTGAGTTTTGGCCCCAGGTGCGTCTCCACCTTAACTTCCTCTGCTACCACCTTGCTGGGTTGGTCATAGACAAGTACCCAGGGACTCCATACGAAACCAACCTTATGCACGTTTTTACTGCCTGCTTCCCTGTGAGCTCTGGCGACAATAGCATACTCTGAGGAAATTGCCTCTTGCAAATAGGCATCAGACTGCAGCCTGAATTCCTTTATCATTACTTCGGTTATTGGTCGTTCAGACTCAAATGCAGATAGTGGATAGACCCATTCACTATTCCAGTACAGATCAAACCCCTGAGATATCTCCTGTACTACAGGACCAATTGCCAGGGCATCCATGTCTCTAAAACCTACATCCTCTGTCGCATCAAAGTATTCATCACCGATATTACGGCCACCAAATATACTCACCTGGTTATCGGCGGTGATGGTTTTATTATGCATGCGTCTGTTGATACGACTGGTGTCGCCCAGAAAATCTCCTACTCGCTTAGTACGGTTGGCAAAGGGATTGAAAAGTCGAATCTCAATATTGGGATGGGCATCTATGATATGCAGCATTTCATCTTTGCCCGCCGTATCCAGATCATCAAGGAGTAGACGCACGCGCACACCTCGGTCTGCCGCGGCCAGCAATCGATTATGCAGCACCCTACCGGTCATATCGTCATGCCAGATGTAATACTGCACATCCACCGATTTCTCGGCCTTTTCGACCATAGTGAGTCTTGCCGCGAAGGCATCGATACCATCATTCAGCACGTAGAACCCTGATTGGCCAGCATGCTTATTGACCAGAGCAGTCACTTCATGGCCGATATGGGTGCTCTCTGTCGCCTCCTTAGCGAGAGCGGTTGTTGTGGTACGTTGCACATCTGATGGCAATGAGGCACATCCAGCGAATAGCAATACAAACAGTAGGAAGATAAGGCGTATTGGCATTTATAAATTTCCTGGCAAAATTCACTACAACATGGAATCAATGGGTAAAAGGCGCATAAGCTGTACCGCAGCCTTCTGCATGGAAGTTGCATAAGGCTCGTCAAACAATATCACCAATTTACCATCTTCTTGCCCTGACCAGCGCAGGTATTCCTTCCCATTATTATCTGTCATCAGCTCTACCCTGAATGCAACCTTTTCAATGTTTTTATCAAAATGCTCGGCTACCTCTTTTGCTAATTTCGGCTCATAGAACAGGATGCCTATTTCGGTATTCAGGAACAGTGAACGCTGATCGAAATTAAACGAACCGACGAACATCGCCTGATGGTCGATCGACATGGTCTTTGCATGCAGGCTGGATTTGCTCAGACCGGGCAACCAGGAAAACAGCTTTTTCTCTTCTTCCTTAAGCTGCTCGTTGAGTTCATACAGAGTCACACCACAGCGCAATAGCTGCTTCCTGTGGCGGATATAACCCGTATGCACGGCTGCCACATCGTTCGAGGCCAGTGAATTGGTGAGAACACTCACCTTTATACCCCGATTACTCATGTCACACAGGGCCTTTGCAGCTCGCTCTCCCGGGACAAAATAGGGAGACACCAGGATGTATTCCTCTTTGGCCTCAAGGATATATGGGGCCAGCTGAGACATCAGCAACCCATCTTTCCATGCCTCCCCCCTGTCCATCTTATCGGGCGAGTCGTGCACGACAATGGCCTTTGCAAATGAGAACTCAGCCGTATTGTTTCTGAGTGCGTTCGCAAACATGGAGTTGTTCAGCGCATCAATATAGATCGAGGTCTGTTTCTGATGATAAAAATCGTCCAGGTCCTTACGTAACTGGTTTAACGGCATGATTTCAGTGTCTGGCAGCAGGGTTTGCATAGGAAAGGTATGCTCGCTGTTCCAGTATTGATCGAATGCCTCAGAAACGTCTGGAACCACCGGTCCTATTGCCATGACATCCCGGTCGGTAAAGGCCAGCTCAGGGTCTGCGCTGAAATACTCATCACCGATATTGCGCCCTCCAACAATGGTGGCCTGATTATCCACCGTGAAGGATTTACTGTGCATACGGTGATTAACCTCTTTAACCCGTGTAATGAATTGCAGGTTCTTCGAATGACCACGCACAAAAGGATTGAACAGTCGAACCTCGAAGGTTGGGTGCGAATCCAGTGCCAGCCAGACATCGTCAGCCTCTTCTCCATACATGTCATCAACCAGCAGGCGTACACGAACGCCGCGATCTGCCGCATCCAGCAATTCGTTAATTAGCAGCCTGCCGACGGTATCCTGATGGAACATATAGTACTGGACATCAATACTCTTCTCGGCCTTACGTGCGAGTACGGCTCGTCCAACAAAGGCGTCCAGACCACTTCTGAGCAGGAAAACCCCCGATAATCCCGGTTGATCCGACAATTCCTTCTGAAATACCTGCCCTAGGCTAGTCGCCTCACCATCATCAATAACCTTAGAGATCGATCGCTGACTATTGTCTGGCAAAGAAGTCAACCATCCCATGATAACGATACCCAGAAAAATAATTACAATGACTAATACGCTATAGCGGAATTTCATCATGCCCACCTGAAAGATAACGACTCTATGTGGTGATTATTATCACCCTACCCCTCTGCGAATTTTAGCTAATAAGTCTTGGATAATATTGATTGATCGTCCTATGTAATACCAATTGGGCATTTTCTTGATCAGTATCAACTACGAAGCAGGGGTATCACCAGAACAGTTCATGGAAGAGATTGACGAAACATTACAGAGAGCTAATATGATGATTACTGTCTACTGCCTCGATAAAGGCGCATTTATATGGAAAACACTCAAGCATCAGAGAAATCTTTCCGGCTATCAACAGGCGGGTTGTTCTATGAGTTAAATACTATGCTGCACATCCAGGTTCCGGGTAGATACTCCATAAAGCGTCGTCTTGCACTTCTAATCACCATCAGCTGGCTGCCACTGTTACTACTGGCAACCATGGAAGGCAATCTATTCAATTCCAGTCTCGATATGCCATTTGTTTACGACCTGAAACCCTATGTTCGATATTTACTCGTATTACCTCTTCTTATAGTTGCAGACACCATCATAGACCCATTAATAGCAATGAATATCAGAAGCATTAGATCATCAGGGATACTGGGAGAAGACAACCAGGACAGATATCAGGCCGCCTTCAATAGGTTAGAAAACCGAAAAGACTCAATAATTGCAGATATCATCATTCTACTAATTATTTCTGCAACCTTATTAACATATGTTTCCAACCTGAATGATCTGGACATTTTTACTGATTTTACTAACTGGATGATGGTATCTGGAACTACTGAACCTATGCTTACCGGTGCAGGCTGGTGGTTTTTCGCTGTTAGCTCGCCCATTCTGCAAATCCTGATATACCGATGGTTCTGGCGCTTTTACCTCTGGGCTGAATTTCTTTTCCAGATATCCAAAATCAAATTAAAACTACAACCCACACATCCTGATCTGGCCGGGGGCCTGGGCATTTTGAAAAATGGTGAAAGTGCATTCATACTGATCTTTATTGCTTTTGGAAGCATGTTTTCCGTAAGCCTTATCGAAGAGATCCTATACACGGATATTACGTTGGCAGATGTCAGGCCACTTATTTTTGGATACATCGTGATTGCATTAATTATCATGAACTTACCGCTAATGTTCTTCTCTACACATCTTATTAAGGCTAAACGTTGGGGCCGGGTTGCCTATGGTGGGCTTGGCTACCGGCTATCACGTGCTTTCGACAAAAAATGGGCAAACCCGGAAGACCAGACCAATGGGGATGAACTATTGAAAACAGCCGACGCCTCTGCTGTCTGTGACTATTCTGATGTCTATGATGCCGTTAGAAATATGCGCTTTCTGCCAATAAGTATAAAGGGCTACGCCGTGCAGGCGTCCATGCTTGCCATTCCTTTTATTCCACTGATATTTACCGAGATGCCAGTTACCGATGTCATAACCCGCCTGATGGATGCGATGATGTAAAAGTGGGATTTTCGTAATGCCCAGGCAAGGTACTTGTTACAGTAATTTGTTATTCAGGCCCATTATCCTTAGCTGAGGGATGGGTACTCTCAGGGTGATGGCTTTTTGACTGTGCATTGACCTCTTCAGCAGTTTGCTGTTTCTTTTGTTCTTTCTTTTTTAGCTTGCGTGATTTTTTTAGCTTTTTTTCTGCCATTATTATAGTGACAATTTTAGTTACCACAGCCACATAAACACCAATACTCAAAAATGCAAAAACAATTGTAAAGATTTTTGAGGCCGTAGTAGTTGGCACAAAATCTCCGTAGCCTATGGTCGACATGGTCATAACACTAAAATAAAGTGCATCAATAGCACTCCATCCCTCAACCTTCCAGAAAAAGTAAGTGCTACCGATTAATAGTGTCACCAATACCAGCAGAAGAGATCGGAAACCTTCGTCATACTTAACCCCATGCCAAACGGCACGAAAAAGCGTATATATATTTAATACCAAACCACCCGAAATCATAGCTCCACCTTTTTCATGAAAATACAGTACTTCTTAAATTACTTACCACATTGAGAATTGTATTCACTTTCAAGAGTGCTAGTTATTGTTTAAATTAAATTCTCTCGATATTCGACAAGATTTTCGAGTATCTCCAGCTTTTCATCATCATCCATATACATTCCACCGAGCTTCTCAATACGCTGATCAAATTCAGACAAGGTAATACTGCCTCCTGCCTGTTCATTAGTGAGGCGCTCGGTTCTGAAAGCCTCCCAGGCTTCCAGTTCTGATGCAGTCAGTGTCTCCGGCCAGTTACGGGCCCGGTAACGAAACAACATTTCAGGAAGACGGCGATCGTCAAACACATAATGACCACTGGCGAGTTCCTCAGGGCTTGCCTCCAGAACCTGTTCCATGATGCGTCGATCTGAATCACTGAAAAAGGATCCTGAATACAGGGTTTGTTCCGGATCGAAGGGCTCATGCCATTCCTGTCGGCTGGCAGCTTCCAGGAGCAGATCGGGCAACGCATTCCAGGACTGGAGGGTTTCGAGGTGTTTCAGGCACACGTCTTTATCGAGCTGAATACGCTCAGCGGCCTCTGGCGTCAGGGTATTTATCGGAGCAATCACAGGGGCACGATTGGCATGCACCTGCTTAACCGGAAATCGTACCAAATCCTGTTTGGCAAGCTCATCTCGCGTTGAGTACATGGCCTGCGCCAGCTGCGCAGCATCCATCTCCATGAAATTTGCGGGATCATGCCTGAGATCATAGACCCAGATGGCATTCTTATTTTTGGCATCTCTGGCCACAGGAACAATCATTGTTGTATTGCCAATATCAGAACCGTACCGTGATGAGGTGTGGAGGACCGGTTTCTTTTCCACCCAGTTCAGGGTATTTAGCACCCATTGTTTATCGCGATGCGAATTCAGAAACTCGAAAAGTTTAGGCTGCTTATCACGAATGAGTTTGGCCATGGCGATCGTGGCATAGACATCGGACAGCGCATCATGTGCAGATTCATGTGAGATGCCGTTGGCTTCGGTGAGTTCTTCCAGTCTGAAACTGGGCACACCACTCTCCTTCATGGGCCAGTTAATGCCTTCAGGGCGCAGTGCGTAAGTGACGCGCGCCATATCGATAATATCCCAACGGGAATTGCCGTTTTTCCACTCCCTGGCATAAGGATCGATAAAATTCCTGAAGAAACCAAAACGGGTTACTTCGTCATCAAAACGCAGGGTATTATAGCCAAGTGCCGTTGTACCTGGCTGAGAGAACTCGGAATTTATGAGCTTGAAGAATTCGGCCTCGACGACGCCCTCAGCCTCTGCGACCTGCGGTGTAATACCGGTAACCAGGCAGGCCTCTGGGTTTGGCAGTACATCCCTGGCTGGTTTGCAGTAAACAACTAAGGGATCACCAATAATATTAAAGTCTTCGTCAGTACGAATGCCGGCAAACTGGACGGGGCGGTCACGCCTTGGGTCCACTCCAAACGTTTCATAATCGTGCCAGTAAAAAGTCTTAGTCATTGTTCTAGAAACTTCTTTCGATGAAGGAATTTATGTACGCTTGGCGTGTCAGATCATTATCGCCGGATTTTGGGTTAATAACATGATGAAAAGAGTAGTTATTGTTCTATTACTTGCCCTGACTCAACCGCTACTGGCGAATGAGCTCAAATCCAGTTCCTCGTCTTATCTCGCCATGCATGGTGATGACCCCGTCGACTGGTTGCACCTGGATAAGGAAAACCTGGATACAGCCAGGAAGGCCGACAAGTTAATATACATTTCCAGTGGTTATTTTTCATGTCACTGGTGCCATGTCATGCAACGCGAAAGCTATCAGAATCGAAAAATAGCCAGAAAGCTGAACAAAAACTTTACCCCTTTCAAGATAGATAGAGAGCTCCACCCCGTTGTTGACGCCCACCTGATCCGATTTATTGAACAGGCCAGAGGCTACGCAGGATGGCCACTCAATGTGTTCCTCACCCCTGAAGGCTACCCCGTCTTTGCTACGACCTATGCCACACCAGAGGAGTTTGATGCCATGCTGGAACGCCTGAATGGCTTCTGGCAGGAAGACCCGGAGCGAGTGCGCAACATAGCTGAGAGCGCCAATCGGGAAATTAATGCGCAACTCATTCAGGGCAACCAGGCCATTTCCGTGAACCCGGAAGAACTGAGAAAGGCCTTCCTCGAGGATATCGACAAGGTTGCCAGCCGCATGGAAGGTGGCTTTGGCAATGGCAGCAAATTCCCTAGCGTCCCGCAGCTTGAAGCCCTTCTATCCATGGGCGAAGAAGAGGAGTTCTTGCTGACAACATTGGATGCGATGAACACCCTGCATCTTCAGGACCATATCCATGGCGGCTTTTTCCGTTACACCACTGATCCGGACTGGCAGACACCGCATTTTGAAAAGATGCTGTATGACAATGCCCAGCTCGCTACGCTTTATCTCAGAGCTGGCTCGCAATATGCGCGTGACGATTATCTCGAAACAGGGCTGCGCACCCTGAAATTCATGCAGAAGCAGATGAAAAGCGAGCCAGGCGGCTATGTCTCAAGCTTGTCTGCGATAGATCGAGATGATATCGAGGGTGGTAATTACCTGTGGTCTTCGGATGAGGTCAAAGACCTGCTGGAACCGCGTGATTTTGCACTTGTGAAAGCCCTCTGGCGCATGGATCAGCCATCACGATTCGACGACGGCTTTCTACCGGAAAGCCTTTATCTTGCTCCACCCGCTCAGTGGTTACAGTTAAAACATGCCTATGGCGTACTCAGCCAGGCACGGATCGATGCGGGAGACACCCCTCCCGTTGATGACAAACGCCTGAGCGGATGGAATGGCCTGGTATTGACAGCTTATGCAACCTGCCTCGAACATACCCAGCAGGAATGGTGCAGAACCGCCGGAAAAAAACAGGCAGATTTCCTGAATAGCCTGTACCAGGATGGCAAGCTGATACAAGGCGTCGACCGTAATGGACAGAGTCTGGGACCAGGTACACTGGAAGACTATGCCCTGGTAATTCGTGGACTGCATGACTGGCAACAGGTCAATAAAGGCAAGCAACAGCAGCAGATCATTAATGAGCTGCTGAAACAGGCCTTAGAACGTTTTTATAATGAACAGGGCTGGCTATCTTCAGAACAACCCCTACTCCCAGGGCTTCAGGCAATGCAACACCTACCTGATACGGTAATGCCTTCACCCAGTGCAATCATGATCGAACGGGGCCTGCCAAAGAACGCCAGGATCACAGGCATTGTAAATAGTAACCCATACAGTCACGCCTCGTTAATATCACTAACCAACAAGGAAACGATGGGATCTGAAAAAGTTGAATAATTACGATGTATGACAGCTTGGGTTAGTATTCAGCGGTTGTTGCTGAATAAATTTCTTAGCGGCCTACCCGTCATTCAGGTTGAGTTTTATTTAAAATTTACGGCGCCTGGATGAGGACTGATGCAGAACAGGCAATTCCTTCTTCCCTGCCTTCAAAACCAAGATGTTCTGTGGTTGTTGCCTTCACATTAACCTGGCCAATACCCACACCCATATCCGCGGCAAGGTTGGCCTGCATTGACTCTATGTGCGGAGCCATCT
Source organism: uncultured Ectothiorhodospiraceae bacterium (assembly GCA_964641615.1). Classification (GTDB taxonomy): domain Bacteria; phylum Pseudomonadota; class Gammaproteobacteria; order J044; family J044; genus JANTGN01. The sequence goes on from CAZXNH010000003.1 coordinate 68,465, forward strand.
TCGGCGCCTGCGCGATAATGGTCATATCGGCATTTCCCAGCGTCCAGCCAAGCTCCTTGAGCAGTTCCATTACATGCCTGAGCAGTTTACGGCTATCGATATTGGCATAAGCCGCATCCGTGTCCGGGAAGTGTCTGCCTATGTCACCCAGACCAGCTGCGCCCAGCAGGGCATCACATAGCGCATGAATCAGAACATCTCCGTCAGAATGTGCCTTAAAACTTTTTCCATGCGGAATGATAACGCCACCCAGGACAATAAAATCACCCTCGGTAAAGGCATGAACATCAAAACCCTGCCCCACTCGAATCATGATGCATTTCTCTGCAGGAAAAACTCGGCCAGCGCCAGGTCTTCAGGAATAGTGATCTTGATATTGTCTGCGTGCCCGCGCACCAGCAGAGGTGAGTGCCCGGCATGTTCCATGGCTGAGGCCTCATCGGTGACGACAAAGTCATCCTCAAGGGCCTGCTCGATGGCAGACCTGAGTTTGCCCAGGCGAAACATCTGGGGTGTTAAGGCATGCCACATATGGCTGCGATCAACAGTAGCATCGATTTGTTCGCCGCTGTCATCTGATAATTTCATGGTATCGCGCACCGGCACGGCCAGGATACCGCCCTGATTCTTAATTGTGACACTGTGTATTAGTCGTGAAAGATCTTCAGAACGCAGACAGGGACGAGCCGCATCATGCACCATAACCCAGTCCTGATCATCAGCGCCCAGGCTTTGCAAAGCATTAAGGCCATTGAGTACTGAATGACATCGCTCCTGCCCACCCTCACAAACAGACAACTTGGTATTCCCTGCTACGGGCAGATCAGCCCAGTAAGGGTCTTCTGCACTGATCGATACCACAACCTGTTCAATGGCGGATGCAGATAAGAGCGCTTCTATTGTGTGCTCGAGAACAGTACGACCAAGAAGTTCCAGATACTGCTTGGGCCTGTCGGCCTCCATACGAGCGCCAACACCTGCAGCTGGAACCACTGCCCAGATGCGACTGTTCATGGCTCTTTTTTCTCCGGATTAACTATCTGGTAGAACATTTCGTCATTCCTGATCATGCCAAGCTCACTACGTGCACGCTCTTCAATTGCAGCATAACCTGTTTTTAGATCCTGCACCTCGGCCTCAAGTGCAGCATTTCGTTCCTTGAGCTTCTGGTTCTCTATAGTCTGAGACTCCACCTGCTCTCTTAATGCAGAGACCTCGGCAAAGCTACCCTCGCCGACCCAGAGTCGGTACTGCAAGGCCAGAATCAGAATGATGAGTATAGCGAGCAGAAGCCTCATAAAGTAAAGGCGGGCATAAAGCCCGCCCTTTCCTTACTTGAGATGCTTGAAGGCATCGAGACCGGGATAGCGGCAGTGCTCGCCAAGAGCTTCCTCGATGCGAATCAGCTGATTGTACTTGGCCACGCGATCAGAACGTGACAGAGAGCCTGTCTTGATCTGGCCTGCGTTAGTGGCAACCGCAAGATCAGCGATAGTCACGTCTTCGGTCTCACCAGAGCGATGGGAGATAACGGCAGTGTAACCGGCATCGTGTGCCATCTTGATGGCATTCAGGGTTTCAGTCAGGGTTCCAATCTGATTCAACTTGATCAGGATAGAGTTACCAATGCCCTTCTCAATACCTTCTGCAAAGATCTTGGTGTTGGTGACGAACAGGTCATCACCGACCAGTTGCACCTTGCTACCCAGCTTTTCTGTTAGATGCTTCCAGCCGTCCCAGTCATTTTCATCCATGCCATCTTCGATGGTGATAATGGGGTATCTCTCAACCCAGTCGGCCAGAAAGTCTGCAAATTCTTCTGATGTAAAGCTCTTGCCTTCAGACTCGAGTACGTACTTACCATCCTTGTAAAACTCTGAGCTGGCTGCATCCAGGCCGATGTAGATATCTTCACCTGGTTTGTAACCGGCCTTCTCGATAGCCTCGATGATGACCTCGATGGCCTCTTCGTTAGATGACAGGTTCGGTGCAAAACCACCTTCATCACCGACCGCGGTATTCATGCCCTTTGAATCAAGAATTTTCATCAGGGCATGAAAAACTTCTGCGCCGTAACGAACCGCTTCTTTCAGTGAGCTGGCGCCCACAGGAAGAATCATAAACTCCTGCAAATCGATACTGTTGTTGGCGTGCTCACCACCATTGATGATGTTCATCATAGGTACAGGCATAACGAAGTTTTCTTCGTGCGAAAGATTCTTATACAGAGGCTGGCCATTGGCCTTTGCTGCTGCCTGAGCTGCCGCCAGAGAAACTGCCAGCAGGGCATTGGCGCCCAGACGGCTCTTGTTTTCAGTTCCGTCGAGATCAATCATTTTCTGATCCAGCTCGGCCTGGTGATGAACATTCATACCCAGAAGAGCTTCACGAATTTCATCATTGATATTAGCAACGGCCTTGGTGACACCCTTGCCCAGGAAGCGAGACTTGTCACCATCACGCAGTTCGATGGCTTCTCGTTCACCGGTAGACGCGCCTGAGGGAACAGCTGCACGACCCAGAGTACCATCAGTCAGGATGACGTCAGCCTCCACGGTCGGATTACCACGTGAATCAACGATTTCGCGTGCCTTAATATCAACTATCTCAGTCATGTCTACTCCATTAAAATATTTAAATTCTGCAGAGCGCCCGTTAGTTCAGGCAGCCTTTAAAGTTTGTCTTCTGCAAAACCCTGTTTCTTGACGGTTTCATCAAGCGCCATAAGGGTTTCCAGTAATTGTTCCATATGGCTCAGTGGCCATGCGTTGGGACCGTCACTCAGCGCCTGCGCAGGGTCCGGGTGCGTTTCCATAAACAGGCCTGAAATACCTGCCGCCACAGCTGCCCTGGCGAGGACAGGAACAAATTCTCGCTGACCGCCCGAGCTTGAACCCTGCCCGCCAGGCAATTGAACCGAATGCGTGGCATCAAATACCACTGGGCATCCCGTCTCACGCATCACAGAGAGTGCACGCATATCGGAAATCAGGTTGTTGTAACCAAAGGTATAACCACGATCACAGACCATAATCTGGTCGTTACCCGCAGCACGCGCCTTGTCGACTACATTTCCCATATCCCAGGGCGCCAGAAACTGGCCCTTCTTGATATTCACAGGCTTGCCCGCACGGGCTACGTTCTGAATAAAGTTGGTCTGACGACACAGGAAGGCAGGGGTCTGAAGCACATCGACAACACTGGCAACTTCATCAAAGGGCGTGTCTTCATGCACATCCGTAAGAACGGGGACACCAACATCTTCACGGACTTTTTCAAGAATTCGCAGCCCCTCTTCCATACCCGGACCACGAAAGCTATCGCCTGATGAACGATTAGCCTTATCGAAGGAGGATTTATATATAAACGGGATGCCAAGGCGACCAGTCATTTCTTTCAGGGCTGAGGAAGTCTCCAGAGCCATGGCCTCGCTTTCAATGACGCAGGGACCTGCAATCAGGAACAGTGGCTGCTCCAGTCCCGCTTCGAAATGACAAAGCTTCACTGCGCTTCTCCCTTGGCTGCGAGCCTTTCATGCAGGGCACGTGCTGCACGGATAAAGCCCGAAAACAGCGGATGACCCACACGGGGTGTCGAGGTAAATTCAGGGTGGAACTGGCAGGCAAGGAACCAGGGATGATCATGCAACTCGATCATTTCAACCAGTGTGCCATCAACGGAAGTACCTGAAACTACCAGACCTGCGTTGGTCAGAGTTTCCAGATACTGGTTATTAAATTCATAGCGATGACGATGACGTTCGAAAATGGTTTCCGCACCGTAGGTATTCGCAGCCAGAGTACCTGGCTTGAGCTTGCAGTCCTGGCCGCCCAGACGCATGGTACCGCCAAGATCTGAATCCTCGCTGCGCTGTTCAACCTGACCTGATTTATCCATCCACTCAGTGATCAGACCAATAACGGGATTCGGGCTATCTTCGTCGAACTCGGTGCTATTGGCATTTTCGAGCCCGGCCATATCTCGAGCGAACTCTATAACGGCGACCTGCATACCCAGACAGATACCCAGGTAAGGCACCTTGTTTTCGCGCGCAAAGCGGACAGCAGCGATCTTGCCTTCAACGCCTCGCTTACCAAAACCACCCGGTACAAGAATGGCATCGACATCTTCAAGACAGGCCGTGCCTTCTTTTTCGATGTTTTCTGAATCGACGTATCGGATATTCACCTTGGTATGCGTGTGTATGCCCGCATGAGTCAGGGATTCGTTGAGCGACTTATAGGACTCGGTCAGATCGACGTACTTACCAACCATTGCAACTGTCACCTCGGCTTCCGGGAACTCCATTGAGTTCACGACTTCCTTCCAGTCACTCAGGTCGGCTTCCGGCTGCTCGTTCAGGCCCAGTTTGCGCAACACAATCTCATCCAGTTTCTGGGAATGCAGCCAGAGAGGAATCTTGTAAATATTATCGACATCGACAGCAGAGATAACCGCCTTCTCTTCGACATTGGTGAACAGGGCGATCTTGCGGCGCTCACCTTCGGGCAGCGGCTGTTCGCCACGGCACAGCAGGACGTCAGGCTGAATACCGATGGAACGCAGTTCCTTGACCGAGTGCTGGGTTGGCTTGGTCTTGATCTCACCGGCGGCCGCAATATAGGGAACCAGGGTCAGGTGCAGGAACAGGGCCTTATCACGCCCTTCTTCAACACCCATCTGGCGAATGGCCTCCAGGAATGGCAGGGATTCGATGTCACCGACGGTACCACCGATTTCGACCATGGCAATATCGCTACCTTCGGCGCCTTCACGAACTTTCTGCTTGATCTGGTCTGTAATATGGGGAATAACCTGGACGGTGCCACCCAGGTAGTCACCGCGACGCTCCTTGCGGATAACTTCTTCATAGACCTGGCCGGTGGTGAAGTTATTCTTCTTGCCGGTACGAATGTTCACGAAACGCTCGTAGTGCCCCAGATCAAGATCCGTCTCGGCCCCGTCATCAGTCACGAACACTTCACCATGCTGGAAAGGACTCATGGTGCCTGGATCTACGTTGATGTAGGGATCGAGCTTGAGCATGGTGACTTTGAGGCCACGGGCCTCGAGAATAGCCCCTAGTGAGGCCGAGGCAATGCCTTTACCCAGCGAGGAAACAACCCCACCGGTGATGAAAATATAGCGTGTCATACACGTTTCCAGAAGAGAACCCAGAGTGGAGGCATTCCCCTCGAATAGGCCTCCGTGACGGGGGCACAGGATAACAGAAGCGGCCTTATCCTTTCAATTACAAATATATTTCAAATCCGCGCTACTTCACGAAAATCAATGACTTGGGGGACTATTTATGTTCCCCGGCATGGGACAGGTAAAGAGACAGACCAATTAAGGCTATACCCCCGGCAAAGGCCAGGAGATTAATCGGTGTATCGAAGTGCATACTCAGCGCATGTTCAAAGAACTTAACGATCAGGATCATGAGAATCACCTTGGCCAGGCGATTCTTCAGATCATCCAGGTTTGAAATAACCAGTACGTTGCCCTGTGCCTCCGAATCCTGAGCCTGCTCGATCTTGCTGATAAAAAGCTCATATAGCCCCAGCGAGAAAATTAGCAGGACGGTAGCCAGAAGGAAGCCATCAATAATCTCGACGACATGCGTGATAATCAGATTGCGGAGCTCTACCCTGTCAGCTGCTGCCACCTCGTCGGCGGAATAATGGAAGACATGGCTGACTAACACGATGGCATCAACAGCCGCGATATAAAACATGGCTATGGCGGTCAACAGGGAAGCCAGCACCGCGATAAGTACCAGCAGGCGGCTGTTCCATAACAGGGACTCAAAAATCTTTTCGATTTTACTCAACATGCGTACAACCTATTCCTCATTTATCCAGTAACCGTAAACTGCCAGCAACCTGTCACCCTCATAGACAAAGGGAATACGGTCTCGCTCCCAGGGAGGAATACCCGCCTCCTGCATGAGATGCTTGATCTTCCTGTGGTGCTCGTGTCCCGGCAGTTTTATCCGTTCACCGCCCCGTCTGAAGCGTAGTGTAAGGTCCTGACCGAATGAGGAAAGATTAAGCCCCATATCGTTCAGGTGCTGCCATCTCAGAAGCTCGCCATTAGCAGGATTTACAATGTCTTCTCCCCTGCTCCATGCATAGCCTGCCCCTGAATCAAAATCAGGCATACGCGTGTAGGCATACAGGTCATCCTTATAGCGGCGCATTACAGCATCGCCATAACAGACCTCGGCCTCGCTATCCGGACCGGCCTGTAACAACTTGTCGATTTCACTCATGTGACGCATGCCAGGCATGACCTGCCCTTTTTCCCAGAGCCAGTATCTTATGAGGTTCTTCCTGCGCTGTTCCTGCATTCTGAGTAAGGCCTGGATACTCAGGGTACCCGGCTCCTGACCATTAGCCTCCTCCAGGTCCAGCCGGCCCAATGTACGCATCATATTCAGAGACTCGGCCTGCAGAGAGGCTGCATTTGCCAGGCTTCCGCTGACCTCTGGCCACTCCTCCTTGAGCAAGGGCATCAACCTGTGACGAATAAAATTACGTCTGAAACGAACATCTTCGTTACTCGGATCATCAACCCATTCGAGCTGATGACGGCTGGCATAGCGCTCAAGTCCCTCCCTCGAAATAGGCAGCAGTGGTCTGCCATGCCAGCCCTGCCCAAAGGGTGTCCAACGAGGCATAGCCGCCAGACCAGCGGGGCCAGCGCCACGAAACAGCTGTAGCAGCAGGGTTTCGGCCTGATCATCCCTGTGATGAGCCGTTAGCACCCCCTCGCCTTCTTTCATGGCCACGGCAAAGGCTTTATAACGGGCCGCCCTGGCGGCTGCCTCAACGCCCATGCCAGCATCCGTATCGATATCAACAGGTACGACTTTCAAGGGGATAGCGAGTTGATCACACACCAATCGAACGTGATGCGTCCAGTCATCAGCCTGCGGCTGAAGTCCATGATGAATATGAATTGCCTGTAAGGGAGGGAGGTCTTCACGGATACTGGCAAGAAGATGTAATAGAACGTGGGAATCTAGCCCGCCACTAAATCCCACATGCAGGGTCGAGGCAGGTGGGAAACGCCTGATCTGTTGCTGCAACCAGGCGGCATCAATCGTCATAAGCCCGATCAGCCCTCCTGGAACTTACCGTAACTCATGAGCCGCTGGTAACGCTGATCAAGAAGCTTGTCGATCGAAGAGCTCTGGAGATTTTCCAGGCTGGATTCCAGGGCTGAGCGCAGGTTATCAAACATAGCTTCAGGGTTACGGTGCGCCCCACCCAGTGGCTCAGGAATAATTTCGTCGATAAGGCCAAGCTCTTTCAGACGCTCGGAGGTAATACCCAGGGCTTCTGCAGCATCAGCGGCTCTTTCGGCACTCTTCCACAGGATCGAGGCACAACCCTCAGGAGAAATGACCGAGTAAGTGCTGTATTTCAGCATCAGGGTACGATCGCCGACACCGATAGCCAGTGCGCCACCGGAACCACCCTCACCAATAACGGTACAGATGATGGGGGTCTTGAGATTAGACATAACAAACAGGTTTCTGGCGATAGCCTCGCTCTGACCTCTTTCTTCGGCGCCAATGCCAGGATAAGCACCGGGTGTGTCGATGAAGGTCATGATAGGTATTTCAAAACGCTCCGCCATATGCATCAGGCGCATGGCTTTACGGTAGCCTTCAGGGCGCGGCATGCCGAAATTACGACGAATTTTTTCCTTCGTGTCACGGCCTTTTTGCTGGCCAATAACCATGACCGGCTTGCCATTGAAACGAGCGATACCACCGACGATAGCAGGATCATCGGCAAATGCGCGGTCACCGTGCAGTTCTTCAAAATCGGTAAAGAGCTTTTCAATATAGTCGAGCGTGTAGGGGCGTCGTGGATGACGCGCAAGCTGGGAAACCTGCCAGGGGGTCAGCTTGCTGAAAATGGATTCGGTCAGTGTCTTGCACTTGGCCTGCAGCTTGCTGACTTCGTCGTTTATATTAATATCCGAGTCATCTGTCAGGAAGCGAAGTTCTTCAATCTTGGCCTCTAGTTCAGCGATAGGCTGTTCAAAATCAAGGAAGTCTGGGTTCATTGACTAACCGTTTATGGTTTACTCAGGATTCAGCCATTATGACAGATCAGAGCCAAAATGAATAACTGGTTTCTTGATGTTGTGAACAGGATTACATGAAAAACAGCCAGTTAAGATTCAAAGTTTAAGCACTCAGTCATAACTTAGCCGCACCTGTTCTTTCCCCAGCAGCCCACCCAACCTGTGCATGAGCTCATCGCTGGGACGGATCTTCCAGTCTTCTCCCATACGCAGGACGGCATCGGCACTGGATCCGCGGAATTTAACGAATACATCGCATTTTCCGTCTCTATGCGGCCCGAGGATCTTCTGCAGGTTCTGGATCAGCCCATTCTGAGTCTGCTCATGCGTTACGCTGAGAATCAGCCGGCGGGCAAACTGCGCCCGAGCCTGATCAATATCGAAACATTCCTGGGCACGCACAGAGAAACCATCGTTGCGTTCGTCATAGCTCATCATGCCCTTAACAATCAGCAGGCGATCCGCATCCAGTAGATGCTGGTAGGTTTCAAAGACATCAGCGAACAGGAGCACATCGACGCGACCACTCTTGTCATCCAGCGTAACGACCGCCCATTTACGCCCATCATTATTGGTGCGTACACGAATCCCAATGATCAGGCCAGATACCAGCACCTCTTTGCGGCTCTGACGATAACCGGCATCGGGATCAGGTTTATCCATAACCAGTTCACCCAGTTTCTGTCCGGTAACGGCCTTTAGTTCATCCTCGTAACGCGTAATCGGATGCCCGGTCAGGTAAAGGCCCAGGGTTTCCTTTTCCGACGCCAGTCGATATTCCTCTTCCCAGTCAGGCTGATTGGGAATCACGGCCTCAACGGTTTCAGCAGCAACTACATCACCAAACAGATCATCCTGACCAGTATTCAGGTCACGCTGGAACTGATCGGCAATCTTGAGGGCCTCAGGCACACCCGCCATGAGACTGGCACGGTTTGGCCCAAGGCTGTCCAGGGCCCCGGCCTTGATCATGGCCTCGAGCGTTCTTCGATTGAGCTTGCCTGTTTCCAGACGCTGGCAGAAATCAGCCAGCCCGGAGAAAGTGCCATTTTTATTTCTGTCCTCAATCAGGCCCTCAATAGCGCCTTCACCCACACCCTTGATGGCACCCAGGCCATAGACAATGGTCTGTGCATCTATCGTGGTGAAGGCATAGTTGGATTTATTGATATCTGGCGGTATGACCTCCAGCCCCATACGGCGGCATTCATCGATCAGCGTCACTACCTTATCGGTGTTATCCATATCGGCAGAAAGTACGGCCGCCATAAAATAGGCCGGATAATGTGTTTTTAGCCAGGCCGTCTGGAAGGACAATAAGGCATAGGCTGCAGAGTGTGACTTGTTAAAACCATAGCCGGCGAACTTCTCCATCAGGTCGAAGATGTAGGTAGCCACCTTCTCATCTACACCGCGTTCCAGGGCACCCTTGCGGAAGATCTCGCCCTGCTTGGCCATCTCCTCAGGCTTCTTCTTGCCCATGGCACGACGAAGCATATCTGCAGCGCCCAGCGAGTACCCCGCCAGCACCTGCGCGATCTGCATAACCTGCTCCTGGTACAGGATGATGCCGTAGGTTGGCTTAAGGATAGGCTCAAGATCTGGATGCGGATAATCGATCTCGGCACGGCCATGCTTACGATTGATGAAGTCATCCACCATACCTGACTGCAAAGGGCCAGGACGGAACAGGGCAACCAGTGCGACGATATCTTCAAAACAGTCCGGCTGCAGGCGGCGGATCAGGTCTTTCATGCCCGATGATTCGACCTGGAACACTGCCGTCGTCTCATGGCGCTTGATCAGTTCATAGGTGTCATGATCGTCCAGCTCCAGGAGATTAATATCGAGCGGATCTTCACCCTGCTCCTTTCGCACCCGGTTAACAGCCTGCACGGCCCAGTCAATAATGGTCAGAGTGCGCAGGCCAAGGAAGTCGAATTTAACCAGGCCAATGGCCTCGACATCATCCTTATCAAACTGACTGACAACACCCTCACCACCGGCCTCACAGTGGATAGGCACAAAGTCGGACAGCGCCGATGGTGCGATAACCACGCCGCCGGCATGTTTGCCGACATTACGAGAAAGGCCTTCCAGCTTGCGCGCCAGATCCCAGAGTATCTGCACCTCTTCCTCTTCCTCGTAGGCCTTTTTCAGATCCTCGGTCTGATCGAAGGCCTTCTCCAGAGTCATGCCAATCTCAAACGGAATCAGCTTGGCAATACGATCGACAAATCCATAGGGATGACCCAGCACACGACCAACATCCCTGACCACCGCCTTGGCCGCCATGGAGCCAAAGGTAATAATCTGAGATACCTGGTCACGCCCATAGCGCTCTGCCACATAATCGATAACCCTGTCTCGGTTATCCATGCAGAAGTCGATATCGAAATCGGGCATGGAGACACGCTCCGGGTTAAGGAAACGCTCAAATAGCAACTCATACTTGAGTGGGTCCAGGTCTGTAATCTTCAGTGCATAGGCCACCAGGGAACCCGCACCCGAACCACGCCCAGGCCCTACTGGTATGGCATTATTTTTTGCCCACTGAATAAAGTCTGCAACGATAAGGAAGTAGCCAGGGAATCCCATCTGGATGATAACGTCGAGCTCAATTTCAAGGCGTTCACGGTACGGCTTGCACAGCTCTTCGTAATCTTCGGAATTTTCATCGAGCAGTAGTGGCAGGCGCTCATCCAGGCCCTTGTGTGACTCCTGCCGGAAGAACTCGTCCATGGTCAGCCCTTCAGGCACCGGGAACTGAGGCAGGTAATAGGTGCCAAATTCGACTTCAAGGTTGCAGCGTTTCGCAATTTCTACACTGTTTTCAAGCGCTTCGGGGATGTCCGCAAAGAGCTCACACATCTCATCTGAACTACGCAGGTACTGCTGCTCGCTATAATTTTTTGGGCGGTTACGATCGTTCAGAACACGCCCATCATGGATACAGACACGTGCCTCGTGTGCCTCAAAGTCTTCCGGGGCTATAAAGCGACAATCATTAGTTGCAACGACTGGCGTTGCCGTCTTTACGGCTAGATCAATCGCGGCGTGGATATAGCGCTCCTCGTTTTCACGCCCCGTTCTAACCAGCTCCAGGTAATAACGATTCGGAAAAAGCTGCTTCCAGGCATCAAGCTTTTTCATAGCCAGGTCTTCTGTCTGGCTAATCAAGCTACGCCCGACATCTCCCATACGACCGCCGGATAGTGCAATAAGACCGCCGGTATTCCCTTCCAGCCAGGAAAACTCGAGTGTGGGCACACCGCCATGCTGTCCCTCGAGAAAGGCGCGGGAGATCAGGCGAGAAAGATTCAGATAACCCTCACGATTCTGACAGAAGACACTCAGCAGATAAGGCGACTCATCACCCTGCTCCGCCCTGACAAACAGATCAGCCCCGATGATGGGCTTGATCCCCTGCGCCAGTGCCGCCTTGTAGAATTTGACCATGCCGTAGAGATTGCACTGATCGGTAATACCGATCGCCACCCCATGATCATCCGCAACAGACTTCATCAGTGGCTTGATACGAATCAGGCCATCGATAAGCGAATACTCGGTATGCAGACGCAGGTGAACGAAACCAGGTGCCGTCATTTACAACTCCATGCCCGTTTGCATACTGAGCAACACTTCACGTACGGGCCTGAAGCTCCGCCTGTGCTCAGGACAGGCGCCATACTCAATCAGGGCTGCACGGTGCGCCTTGGTCGGATAGCCCTTGTTCTGATCAAAACCATAGGCAGGATATTGTTCGTGCAGCTCGACCATTTCCTGGTCACGAACCACTTTTGCGAGGATAGAAGCCGCACTGATCGCCGGCACGGTGGCATCACCCTTTACAATCGCCTCGGCACTGCAGGGCAACCTGGGAAGCTTATTCCCATCTACCAGGGCATGCTCAGGCTTCATTGATAACGCCTCTACTGCACGGCTCATGGCCAGAAGGCTGGCCTGGAGTATATTGATCCTGTCGATTTCATGCGGCTCACAACGACCCAGTGCCCAGCTCAGGGCATTCTCACGGATATCGGCAGCAATTAATTCACGACGTTTTTCAGACAGGGCCTTGGAATCGGCCAGGCCCGCGACAGGCCTGTCAGGATGGAGGATAACGGCAGCTGCTATGACAGGACCGGCTAAGGGGCCACGGCCGACTTCGTCGATTCCGGCTATCAGTTCCAGCTGCATGGTATGGGTATCAAAATTCGGATGGATTACACTATCGTCTCGGCCGCTAAACATACCATCCCTGACCCAGAGAATACAGACAGATGACACAAGCTTCTTCCCAGATCATGATCGTTGCCGGAGAGGCCTCTGGAGACATGCATGCCGCCGAGTTTTTCATCTGTCTTAAGGCTAAACGTCCACACATTAGCGCCTTTGGCATGGGCAGCATCAAAATGGAAGAAGCTGGGATAGACCTGCTGGTAGACGCCAATGAAATCTCGGTCATGGGCCTCTGGGAAGTACTGCTTAAATACCGTCAGCTCAGGAAAACCCTGGCTTACCTGCAGGATGAATTACTGGAACGAAAACCAGACCTTCTGGTCCTGGTTGATTTTGTCGAGTTCAATCTGAAACTGGCTGAAAAGGCCAAACAGGCAGGCATAAGAGTTCTTTTTTACGTCAGCCCACAGATCTGGGCCTGGCGGCCGGGCCGCATCCACAAAATAGGCCAGAAGATCGACATGATGACGGTCATCTTCCCTTTCGAGGTGCAGTACTACAGGGATGCGAATATCCCGGTCCGCTATGTAGGACATCCGCTGGTAGATCAGGTTCGTGAAAGCAGCAAACAAAATCAGCCCATTGCTACCGAGACATCCGGCCCGATTGTTGGCCTTCTGCCTGGTTCCCGGCGTGGCGAAATCAGCCGCATACTGCCGACCATGCTCGAAGCGGCCGAATTACTCCTCGAGAAACACCCTGACATCCAGTTTTTATTGCCCATAGCACATACACTTTCAGATGATGACCTTAGGCCACACCTGGATCAGCACAAGGATCTACCCTTAGAAGTCTATGATGGCCGCTCTCACGACGTCATAGCAGCATCGGATGCCGTTATTAGTACCTCCGGTACTGCCACCCTGGAAATTGCACTGCTAGGCATTCCAATGGCTATCGTCTACAAGATGTCCTGGCTTAGTTACGCCCTGATCAGGCCGCTGATTCGGATCGATTTTGCTGGCCTGCCAAATATTGTGGCTGGGCGTTTTGTGGTAAAGGAGTTTATGCAGCAAAATGCCCAGCCCGAGGCCATTGCCACTGAAATCGATCGAATACTTACTGATGATGCGTATCAGTCGCAGATTCGCAATGATCTTCGAGAAGTAAAAGACAAACTGGGAGAAGGTGGGGGTTCAGAGCGACTCGCCCAGGTAGCTGACGAGATGCTCGATGGTAAGATACTCAGCGAGTAACGCCGCGCTCACTTTGTTCGATAAAGCTTAGAAAAGCTGCCACTTCGGAATACTGGCCTGCAAGTTCCTGCAGGGCAGCAGCGTTATCCCTTGTCGATTTGAGTTTCATCCTGAAGGCATTGTGAATCGCCTTGATAAGCTCCGGACTAAAGCCACGACGCTTGAGTCCTTCCTTATTAATACCAATCGCCCTGGCATAGCTACCAGAAGCCATGACATAGGGCGGCAGGTCCTTGTTGAGAGCCGAGCCCATGCCTGTAAAAGAGTGATCGCCAATTTTGCAGAACTGATGCACCAGGGTGAAACCGCTCAGGATAACCCGGTCACCAACTTCTACATGTCCGGCCAGAGACGTGTTATTAGAGAAGATACAGTGGTCACCCACAATACAGTCATGAGCAATATGCACATAGGCCATGATCAGATTGTTATTACCAATGACAGTCTTATCAAGTCCAGTGGCAGTACCGCGATGAACCGTGCAGCACTCTCGGAAAGTGTTGTTATCACCAATGATCAGGGGGCTGTCTTCACCTGCAAACTTAAGGTCCTGTGGCACCTCACCGATAGAGGCAAACTGGAAAACGCGATTATTAGCGCCCATACGCGTGGGACCATTAATAACTGCGTGTGGGCCTATTTCACAACCCGGACCGATTTCCACATCCGCACCAATGACACTGTATGCACCAATACTGACTTCTTCAGGCAGCTTTGCACGTACAGCTTCGTCAATGATAGCGGTGGGATGGATCAACTTTCGACTACCCTCGCGGCACACATAATCTCTGCCTCTGCGGCGACTTCGCCATCCACCTTGGCCACGCAGTCAAACTTCCACATACCTCGCTTGCGACGCAGCAGGGTGGCTTCCAGCATCAGTTGATCTCCAGGTTCGACCTGGCGGCGAAAACGCACCTTATCCATGGAAACAAAAAGGTAAAACTCACCTTCAGGGCGCTCGGAAATGCCTTCCTCATGCTGACGGGTCTTAAATGCAAGAAGCCCCGTTGACTGGGCCAGAGCCTCCAGAATCAAAACACCCGGCATGACCGGCATACCTGGAAAGTGCCCCTGGAAGAAGGGTTCATTGGTAGTGACGTTTTTATAACCGATGATCTTCTCGCCAGGTGTGAAACTGACAACGCGATCTATGAGCAGAAACGGATAACGATGAGGCAGAATGCTCGCAATTTCATTAATGTTGATCGTTTCCAAGTGATTATTCCTTGTTAATTCCTTGCTTCAGCGCCTTGATCTCAGCCCTGAGCTCTTTAATGGTCTTGTCCAGGTTATGTAGCCTCGCATGGTTTCTACGCCATGCCCCGGCATCCTGAACTGAGACTCCCGATGAATAAACTCCAGCCTTATCGATAGAGTGCGTCACCATGCTCATCGCCGTGATGACTGTCCCCTCGGCAAGGTGGATATGGCCTGCAACACCGACACCGCCAGCAAGCGTACAGTGCTTGCCAACTACCGTGCTACCCGAAATGCCAGAACGGGTGACCATAATTGAGTGGTCTCCAACCTCGGCATTGTGGCCAATCTGAATGAAATTGTCGATTTTAACGCCGTTACCCACGATAGTGTTATTGATTGCACCACAATCTATACAGCTATTGGCGCCTACCTCGACATCATCGCCAATTATGACGGCACCGATCTGGGGAATCTTGACCCAGACACCCTTGTCATTAGCGAAACCAAAGCCATCAGCACCTATTACAACACCCGCATGAAAAATTCCACGCTCGCCAATCACGCAGTTTTTGCCTACGTGAACCATAGCCATCAGGCGCGTATCATCACCAATATGGGCGCCCATGCGGACAACAGAATTGGGACCTATATAGACACGTTCCCCAATGGTCACATCGGCTTCAATGACTGCTCCAGGGCCAATGTAAGCCGATTCAGCAATACTGGCCGAGGCATCGATAACTGCCGCTGCATGATGACCGCCCTGCACTTCTGGCTGAGGGTGCAACAACTGCGCAGCTCTCGCATACGCCACATAAGGATCTTCAACCACCAGGGCAGTTACGGGGCACTGATCTGCGAAAGCCTCCGTCAGAATAACGACAGAGGCCCTGGTGTCAGACAGATATTCCAGATAGGCCTTATCCTTCAGGTAGGTCAAGCTGCCACGCTCCGCAGCATCCATGGATGAAATATGCTCGACCTGCACTTCTGAATCACCAACTAGACTGGCACCGATTTGTTCAGCAAGTTGGCCCGCTGTCATCGATACAGATGTATTCTGGATATTCATCAGAAACCGGCCCCTATATTAAACTGGAACTCCTGTAAGTCATCCCCATCCTGATAATCAATGGGATAGGCATAACTCAGCGTCAGCGGTCCTACAGGAGACAGCCAGACAAAAGCGACGCCCACCGCACTCCTCAAATCATCGGCCTCAAAATCCTCTGGGGTCGCATAAACATTACCAATATCATAAAAGGTACTAAGCCGCATGTTGCCTGAGTCTTCTACAAAAGGCATGGGGAAAATAAGTTCGAAGTTAAATACGGTCTTCAGGTCACCACCAATCGCAGTACCCGCTGATCCCTTTGGCCCAAGGGTATTCTGCTCAAAACCACGTACGGTTTTAAAACCACCCGCATAGAATTTGTCATAAAAAGGTACGGCAGCAGCATCTTCCTTGCCGTAGGCGTCCGCCACGCCCAGGTTAGCCCTGAAGTTAAGCACGCTATCAGCGATGAGCGGCTGATAGAACTTGCCAACATAGGTTGCCTTCCAGTAAGTCAGCTCACTGCCCGGAATCGTTGGAACCAGTGAAACCATCTGATAGTTTCCCTTCTCGGCAAATACAGTTCGGTTACGAGTATCGTGGATATAGCTGTTGCTCCACTTTAAAACCGTATTGCTATTACCGTAAGTATCTACGAAATCCGTGATTTCATCTGAGGTCTCTTCACTTGTCGTAATATCCGTATTTTCTACAGCCAGACCGGATCTGAATGAATCGAACTCGGTGAGTGGTACGCCGAAGCTCATCCCAAGGCCCTTGCGATCCGCAATAAACGTTGAAATATTCAGATCGGTAGTATCTGTAGACTGATAATAGGCACTCAGGCTACGACTCACACCATCAATCGTATAGTACGGGTTTGTATAACTAAGATTAATATTCTGAGTACTTTTACTACCTGAAACCTGAGCAGATACATTTTTACCCGTACCTTTGAAATTTTCCTGAGTTATACCAAAATTCAGCGTCAGACCTTCAGTCTGAGAATAGCCCGCACCGACAGTGAAGCTGCCTGCAAGTCGCTCCTCAACCACCACATCCAGGTCCACCTGGTCCTCGCTGCCTGCCACACGCTTGGTATCGACATTGACTGATACGATATAAGGAAGACGCTGGATACGAACCTTGGAACGCTCGACCTTTGAAGACGAGTACCAGCCAGCTTCCATCTGGCGCATTTCTCGACGCAGCACCTCTCCTGAGGTCATGTAATTTCCGTTGAAGGTAATCCTTCGTACATAAACGCGTCTGCCCGGGTCAACAAAGAAGGTCAGATTAACCGTTCTTGCGGCTTCATCGACATCTGGGATTGAGTTGATATTGGCAAAGGCATAGCCGTAGTTACCAAGACGATTACCCAGGGCTGTCGTTGTTTCCGTGATTTTGGCTGCTGAGAAGACATCGCCAGCGGCAATCAGGATTTCTTTCTCAAGTTCTTCCTTGTCGATGATGAATTCACCTTCAAGACTGACGCCAGAAATACTGTACTGTTCACCTTCTTCGATATTGATAGTAACAAACAGGTCTTTCTTATCCGGAGTTATGGTTACCTGGGTCGAGAGTATATTGAAGTTGATATATCCGTTATCCAGATACAGGGTACGAATTTTTTCAAGATCGCCTGCAAGCTTCTGCTTGGAATATTTATCCTTGCTGCTGAGAAACATATACCAGGATGGAATGCCAGATTCGAGTCTCTTCAGAATTTCCTTATCGGTAAATACTGTATTGCCCACCACATTTATTTTGCGGATACGCGCAGCTGAACCTTCAGCAATATTAATATCGATATCTACACGATTTCTTGGTAGCTCTTTTATATCTACATCAATATTGACGTTATACTTGCCCTGAGCAAAATACGTCTGCCTGAGCTCAATTTCCATACGTTGCAATACAGACCTGTTGAACGTTCGGCCTTTCGCAATTCCAACACCCTTAAGCGCCTGCTCAAGCTGCTCTGTCTTGATATCTTCATTGCCATCAATGTTAATACTTGATATGGCTGGCCGCTCAGAAAACTCAACCACCAGAACACGGCCTTTACGCCCAACTTCTATGGTGTGGAAAAACCCGGTTTTATATAGCTCACGAATGAACTCCGGGGTATCACGTGTATCGAAAGTATCGCCAACCTTGAGTGGCAGATAAGTAAAAACCGTACCGGGGTCGATTCTCTCGAGCCCAACCAGCTGGATATCATCGACTTCAAACTGTTCTGCCTGAACAGAAAACGGCAAAACAATAAAAAGCAATAAGCAGAATATACGTTTCATATCATCCAAGCAGACGGATTAAATCGTTATAAAAGGCCAGAATCATCAGGGCGGCCAGCAAGGTCAGCCCAACCTGCTGTCCAATCAGTTCCCAGCGCTCTGAGACGGGAGAACCCTTGACTAGTTCAATGGCGTAATACAGCAAGTGGCCGCCATCAAGCACGGGAACAGGCAAAAGATTAATTACGCCGAGGCTGACACTAACTATGGCCATAAAGGACAGGAAGGCAGCCAGGCCAATCGTGGCTGAAACACCGGCATATTCCGCGATACTCAGCGGACCACTGATCGTTTTCAACGAAGCATCGCCGACAACCAGCTTACCCAGAAGTTTAAAGGTCAGAATCACCGCCTCCCAGGTCTTGTATCCTGCTTTGCTCATGGCCTCCAGAGGACCATAACGTTCGGTTACAGTATGTGTCTTTAACTCACTCAGGTATTTTTCCCGGTCTACCTTGGGACCAGCGCCGATAAACCCAATGACACGACCACCGACCTCTTTTTGCATTGGCGTAAGATCTATCTGAAGTCTTTCACCCTGGCGCAACACTTCAACAGGTAATGTTATACCTGGGCTTTCCTGGATCAGTTCAACCCAGTCACGCCAGTCCTCAACCGGACGACCATCTACCAGCTGAACCAGGTCATCTTCCAGTAAACCTGCCTGCGCAGCAGGCAGCCCTGTTTCTATCACGCCAATCCTGGGTTCTATTGCTGGACGCCAGGGCTCAAATCCAATTTTTGGATACAGACTACCCTCATCCAGCAGAGCACGGGTATCGGTCAGGTCCAGCTTTCTGAATGCGGGATAACCCCTGGGAGTTTTGACTTCTATCTCAATGACACCGCTGTCAAGCGCCTGATCCAGTAGCGTCAGCGTTGCTGACTCCCAGGTTACCAGCTCGACACCATTTGCACTGACCAACTGCTCGCCAGGTTTGAAGCCCGCATGGTAGGCAGGTGTATCAGGAATAACATCACCAATCTCGGTGACACGCCCATCGATACCAACAAGGAACATCAGGTAGTAAGCAACGATAGCAAAAAGGAAATTAAAGAACGGGCCGGCCGCAACAATGGCTATACGAGACCAGACGGACTGACGATTGAAGGCTCTGCCCAGGTCTGCCTCGGACACACTTCCTTCACGCTCATCGAGCATTTTCACGTAGCCGCCCAGCGGAATCGTTGCCACCATGTATTCCGTCTGATCAGCTCCGGCTTTCCTGGACCACAGCGGCTTACCAAAGCCCACTGAGAAACGCAGCACCTTGACGCCAAGCTTCTTCGCGACCCAGTAGTGCCCGAACTCATGCACGGTGATCAGAACACCTAGCGCCACGATGAAGGCAGCAACGCTAATCAATACCGTCATTGCATCGCCCTCTTTCCGTCAGTCACCAGAGCTTTTGCATAGTGACGTGCCTCCGTATCAGATTGAAGCACAGCATCCAGATTACTGCTTGCAAGCGAGGGAACCGCCTTAAGCGTCTGTTCAATGACGGATGCAATCTGCAGAAAACCAATCTGCTTATCCAGAAACGCCGAAACTGCTATCTCATTTGCTGCATTTAGAATTGCTGTTGCCGTGCCCCCTGCCTCATAGGCCTCATAAGCCAGCCGCAAACAGGGAAAACGATCAAAATCTGGCTGTTCAAAATCCAGGCGCGCAGCGGAAAATATATCCAGAGGCTCAACACCAGAATCGATACGTTCTGGCCAGCCCAGGGCATAGGCAATCGGGGTACGCATATCCGGGTTACCCATTTGCGCCAGTACCGAGCCATCATTGTAGGAAACCATGGAATGAATAACGCTCTGCGGGTGGACCACGACCTGAATACGCTGGCTCTCTACACCGAATAACCAGCAGGCCTCGATGACCTCGAGACCCTTATTCATCATCGTGGCCGAATCAACAGATATCTTGCGTCCCATTACCCAGTTTGGATGAGCACAGGCCTGCTCAGGTGTAACCCCCTGAAGTGACTCATAGGAATGTGTTCTGAATGGACCACCAGATGCAGTAAGAAGTATTTCACTGACGCCTGCATTGATGCCGTCGAGACCATTCGGCATACACTGGAATATAGCATTGTGCTCACTATCGATAGGCAGAAGCTCTGCACCACTATCCGAAACCGCATCCATGAACAACTGGCCAGACATGACCAGGGATTCCTTGTTTGCCAGCATGACGCGTTTACCCGCGCGTGCCGCGGCAAGGGTTGGCAACAATCCTGCTGCACCAACAATTGCTGCCATCACAGAATCGACTTCGGCATGAGCAGCGATCATTTCAAGTCCATCACGCCCCGACAGCACTTCAGTCCCCATACCCCCTGCCTTCAGGGCTTTTGAAAGCCTTTCAGCCGCATCTTCATCAGCCATCACAGCAAAACGCGGCGTAAACTCCCGACACAGATCCAGCATACTGTCGACATTATTATTTGCCGACAATGCAAAAGCCTCATAGGTTTCGGAGTGACGGCGAATAACATCCAGCGTATTGAGACCAATCGTTCCAGTCGCACCGAGAATACAGACTTTGACAGTTTTACTGGTCATGACAGTTTAAAGCGCTCCCTGCCACCAGAGCATACCCAGCGTAAAAAAAGGCGCCGTGGCTATATGGCTATCGATACGGTCAAGAATGCCGCCATGCCCGGGCAACAAATTACCGCTGTCTTTAGAACCAGATTCACGTTTAATCAAACTAATGAACAAATCACCTACAACAGAAATGATCGCAACCAACAGGCTCAGCAACATCACATATACTGCGGCCATAATGTCCAGCTTGAAATAAAACGAGGCCAGAACCGAAAGAACGGCGACACCTGCAAGCCCACCCAACATACCCTCCCGGGTTTTGCCGGGGCTAATTTCAGGTGCCAGCTTTCTCTTACCGTATCGCTTACCCGCGAAATAGGCACCAGTATCCGCGGTAACCGCAATCAACATGACATACAGCACGTATTCCGCACCGACGACATTATGAAGTACTGAATAAGAAATAAAGGCTGCAGGAAGCAAGAGATACATCAGCAGACGCAGCATAATCTGCCAACGATGCTCAGCTGTTTCAGTCTGCGTATAAAATGGCAGCAGATTAAGAAGCAAAAACCAGAACAACACTGAAAACAGCATCAGAGCATGATGCCAGAGACTTTCTAACTGGCTTACAAACATCATCAGGGCGGCAAGTACGACGAGCAGTCCTACCCTGAGTAAAGGCCTTGAGATGCCGGTCAGACCCAACCACTCCCAGCCACCGAGCAACATCAGTAACATGACCAACCAGCTAAAGATGTCTGATGGCGTGAATAGAATAATTGCGACCGTAACCGGGAACATTATCAGGGCAGTCATGAGACGTTGTTTAAACATTCTGCACCTGTTCCACCTGCTCACCCGTCATTCCAAAACGCCGCTGCCTGCCAGCAAAGCTGACCAGCGCCTGATCAAATTCATCTTCAGAAAAATCAGGCCAGAGCACATCCGTGAAAAAGAGTTCTGTATAGGCCAACTGCCACATCAGAAAATTGCTGATTCGGTGTTCACCACCTGTGCGGATAAAAAGATCGGGCTCCGGGAGATCAGACGTACATAACCTACTGGCAATTTGCGTTTCGCTGATCTCTTCCACAGTAAGATCCCCATTGGCAACAGAGTCCGCCAGTTGCCTTACGGCCTGGGTAATATCCCAACGCCCTCCATAGTTAACAGCCACCTGAAGTTGCAGTCCGGGATTATCCGCAGTAAGTGCTTCGGCCTTGTGGATAGACTCCTGAAGCTTCTCACTAAATGCCGTGAGATCGCCGATGAATCGCACACGCACACCATTCTTATGAAGCTTATTGATTTCACGGTTCAAGGCGATCAGGAAGAGTTCCATCAAACTACTCACTTCTTCTTCAGGGCGACGCCAGTTTTCGCTGCTAAAAGCAAAAAGTGTTAGTGCCCTGATGCCCTTCTTGACACAGGCCTCAACAATAGTCGTAGTGGCATCGAGGCCTTTTTTATGTCCTGCCGTTCTAGGCAGATGGCGAGCGCGTGCCCATCGCCCATTCCCGTCCATAATAATGGCGACATGTTCCGGCAAGACGCTGGCTTTATGAGTGGACTCCCGCACAGGCACAAAGGAAACCGAATCAGATTTCCATCAGTTCCTTTTCTTTTACGGCAAGCACTTCTTCAATCAGCTGAATATGCTGATCAGTCAGTTTCTGAATTTCATCTTCCGCCTTCCGCTCTTCATCTTCAGAGATCTCTTTTTCCTTCAGAAGATCCTTGAGATCACTATTAGCATCACGACGAATGTTACGGATGGCAACACGCCCCTGCTCTGCCTCACCCTTAACAACACGCACCAGGTCACGGCGACGCTCTTCCGTCAATGGAGGCATAGGTACACGGATAACCGCACCAGCAGACATGGGGTTCAGACCCAGATCAGAAATCATGATCGCCTTTTCGACGGCCTGCACCATGGGTTTTTCCCAGGGAGTAACTGTCAGCGTGCGACTGTCTTCAATGGCAATGTTTGCAACCTGGCTAATCGGCACATCGCTGCCGTAATACTCGACCATAACGTGATCTAGAAGGCTGGTATGAGCTCGACCTGTTCTGATCTTGGACATTTCAGTCTTTAACGACTCTACGCTCTTACCCATACGATCTTTTGCGTCTTTTTTAATATCTTCAATCATGTCCAAACCTCGGGATAAAGTTATCTAACCAGCGTACCGATGTCTTCGCCTGCAACAATGCGAGACAGGTCTCCCCGGTTAAAGATGTTGAATACGCGTAATGGCAGATGGTTATCACGACATAGCACGATAGCAGTTGCATCCATCACGGCCAGCTTCTGGCTCAGCACTTCGTCATAGCCAAGTTCGTCATAACGCTTTGCGTCAGGATTTTTGACCGGATCGGAGTCATACACGCCATCGACCTTGGTGGCCTTGAGAAGCAGGTCAGCATTAATTTCGATACCGCGCAGACTCGCGGCAGAATCGGTGGTGAAGAATGGATTGCCTGTACCCGCGGCAAAAATAACAACACGCCCCTTCTCAAGATGGCGTACAGCCCTGCGGCGAATATAGTCTTCACAGACCTGATTGATCTTCAGGGCGGACATTACCCGACAGAAGACACCCTTGCGCTCCAGGGCATCCTGCATGGCCAGAGCATTCACCACGGTCGCCAGCATGCCCATATGGTCTCCGGTGACCCTGTCCATACCCGCTTCGGCAAGACCAGCACCTCTGAAGATATTGCCGCCACCGATAACCAGGGCAATCTCCACTCCCTGATCATTTAGTTCACTAATTTCTTCAGCGAGACCTTCTATAACCCGAGGGTCAATACCGTAATCGAACTGCCCCATCAGGGCTTCTCCGCTGAGTTTGACCAGAATTCTTTTATATTTTGGTGCAGTTTGTTCAGTCATAAGTCTCGCAGGCCGGGCGTAACGTTGCTCTATTATTCTTGATCCAGACAGGCCTTGCCAGCCTTATTCGGGATAAAAAGAGAGCCCGACGGCATTACCCGTAAAAATGGGTAATGCCGGCAGGCTCCTGTCGGTCGCGAAAAACTTATTCGCTGGCCTTGACCTGAGCCATGACCTCATCAGCAAAGTTTTCCTGCTTCTTCTCGATACCTTCACCTACTTCATAACGAATGAAGCTGATTACTTCGGCACCTGCTCCAGATATCAGCTTACCTACGGTCTGATCAGGATCCTTGACGAAAGGCTGACCAACCAGAGTGATTTCAGCGAGATATTTACGCAGACGACCTTCGATCATCTTCTCAATGATCTCGGCAGGCTTGCCACTGTCCTGAGCCTGAGCGACCAGGATATCTTTTTCCTTCTCCAGGACTTCTGCTGGAACATCGCCTTCAGCCACACAGATAGGACGACTGGCTGCAACGTGCATAGCGACATCCTTAGCCAGAGCCTCGTCACCACCTTTCATGTCTACGACTACGCCGATACGTGCGCCGTGCATATAGGCACCAACGGTGCCACCTTCTACCTGCACATTCTCGAAGCGACGCACCTGGATGTTTTCACCAATCTTGGCGACCAGTTCCTGACGAGCTTCCTCAACAGTCTTGGCATCACCATCGTTTAGAGGCATGGCCATCAGCTCATCGATTGAAGATGGATTACTGGCCAGGACACGATCTGCCACAGCGTAGGTGAAGTTTGTGAAGTTTTCGTCCTTAGCAACGAAATCGGTCTCACAGTTAACTTCAACGATGGCGACACTCTTGTTGTCATCTGTAGCGCGGGCAACGATCAGGCCTTCAGCGGCAACACGTCCAGCCTTCTTGTCAGCCTTGGCAGCACCAGACTTGCGCATGTTCTCAACCGCGGTATCCATGTCACCACCGGCTTCAGACAGAGCTTTTTTACACTCCATCATGCCTGCGCCGGTACGCTCACGGAGTTCTTTAACCATTGCTGCAGTAATCTGCATTACAATTCTCCTTAAGAATATTCTTTAACTAACTGTAATTACTCAGCTTCTTTAGGCGCTTCTTCAGCGCTTTCTTTCTTGGCAACCGCTTTCTTCTTAACAGCCTTTTTCTTGACCGCCTTCTTCTTTACTGCCTTTTTCTTGGGAGCAGGAGCTGCTTCTACATCGCCTTGTGCTGCTTCCTGGCCCTGCACAGGTGCTGCTGACTTGGCATCAAGAATGGCATCAGCGGCAGCAGCCAGGTAAAGCTGTATAGCGCGAATGGCGTCATCATTACCTGGAATCACATAATCAACGCCTTCAGGACTGTTATTAGTATCGACAACACCAACAACAGGAATACCCAGTTTGCGTGCTTCGTTGATTGCGATCTTCTCGTGGCCAACATCGATGACGAAAATAACGTCAGGAAGGCGAGCCATGTCCTTAATACCACCCAGGCTACGCTCGAGTTTGTCCTGCTCACGACTAATTTGCAGGACTTCTTTCTTGTTCAGGCGCTCGAAGCTACCGTCTTCAGCCATACTTTCAATGTCTTTCAGACGTTTAATGGACTGCTTAACAGTCTTGAAGTTGGTCAGCATACCGCCAAGCCAGCGATAGTTGACGTAAGGCATGCCGCAACGCTGCGCTTCTTCACGAATACTGTCGCGAGCAGAGCGCTTGGTGCCAACAAACATGACTTTGCCGCCATTTGCGACCATTTTGCCGAGGAAGTTCATGGAATCATTGAACATCGGCAGGGTTTTTTCGAGGTTGATGATGTGGATCTTGTTACGCTCACCAAAGATGTAATTCGCCATCTTTGGGTTCCAGTAGCGGGTCTGATGACCAAAGTGCATGCCAGCCTCAAGCATCTGGCGCATGGTAACGTTTGCCATGGATAGTACTCCTAGTTGTACGGGTTAGGCCTCCATATGTCCCGCCCGACAACCCCTTTCAGGGCACCCAGCCAGCCGTGTCGACATATGTGTGGTTTCAGTAAATAAATATGCCCTGGACGAGTGCTCCCGTTCAGGGCGCGCGTTTTATACCATAATGCGCCGCTAGACACAATTTCCTCGGGGATTATTGACCCCCACAGGGGCGACTGCCATCCTTATGCCTCTATACCGCACTGGCAGGATCAGATTTACATGGCAGCAACCATCAAAACCCCGGAAGAAATTGACAAAATGCGCGTTGCTGGACGGCTAGCCGCAGAAGTGCTCGAGATGATTGAGCCACATGTTCAACCCGGCGTAACCACAGAAGAACTCAACCAGATCTGCCATGACTATATAGTTAACGAACAGCAGGCCATCCCAGCCCCGCTGAATTATCATGGATTCCCGAAATCAATCTGCACATCTGTCAACTACCAGGTCTGCCATGGCATCCCCAGCAACAAGAAATTGAAGAAAGGAGATATCGTAAATATCGACATCACCGTTATCAAGGATGGGTACCACGGTGATACCAGCAAGATGTTCTACATCGGCGAACCCACTGTTCAGGGTAAGCGTATAAGTGAAATTGCCAGGGAATGCCTGCTAATCGGCATACGCATGGTCAAACCCGGAATTCGCCTCGGCGATATCGGGCACGCTATCCAGACCCATGCAGAAAGTAAGAACTGCTCAGTTGTCCGTGAATATTGTGGCCACGGCATCGGAGCTCAGTTTCATGAAGAACCTCAGGTACTACATTACGGCAAACCTGACACGGGCATGGAGCTCAGGGAAGGCATGACCTTCACGATAGAGCCCATGATTAACATTGGAAAACGACAGACAAAACTACTCAAAGATGGCTGGACCGTGGTTACCAAGGATCACAGCCTCTCCGCCCAGTGGGAGCATACTATTCTCGTTACCAGCGATGGTTTTGAGGTCCTGACCCTGCGCAGCGACGAGACGATATAAGGTGGGCGTGCAATTAACCCCTATCCCGGACTACATTTCCAGCCAGATCAACTGGGAAGACTGCGAAAAAAAACTTGCACAATCTTCGGCAATTTCGGATTACGTCAACTGCCTGGAACGCTCAACAGCAATCACCGATCAGGCCTTTGATGCCGGGGTCGACATTGTTGACCTCGTCAAGGGACGTGCCGCTGTCGTTGACCGAATTCTGGGCATCGCCTGGAAACGTTTCAAACTGGATCAGGCCCCTGCTGCCCTGGTTGCAGTCGGTGGTTACGGTCGAGGAGAACTGCATCCAGGTTCAGACATTGATCTGTTACTGCTTTTTGCCGATGAACCTGACCAGGCTGCATGCGAAAGCATCTCTGACTTCCTGACCTTCCTCTGGGACATCAAATTTCAGGTCGGCCATAGCGTCCGAACCCTCAGCGAATGCGAGACCGAGGCGGCTGACGACATTACTATCGCCACTAACCTGACAGAAGCCCGCCTGCTCATCGGGGATGAGAAACTATTCAATACCATGCGCGAACGCACCGGGCCCGATTATATCTGGCCTAGTCCCGATTTCTTTGCCGCGAAGCTGGAGGAACAGAATGCTCGGCATGCGCGTTTTGATGACACGGGTTACAAGGTAGAGCCCAACCTTAAAGATGGTCCTGGCGGCCTTAGAGACTTCCAGATGATTGCCTGGGTTACCAAGCGTCACTTTGGCGCCGACTCTCTCAAGGAACTGATTGACAAAGACTTTTTGCAACCCGACGAATATGACGAACTATTCGAGGGGCAGAAATTCCTCTGGCGTATTCGTTATGCCCTGCATCGACTGACTGGTCGTAAGGAAGAGCGCCTGCTGTTTGATTATCAGAAGACACTGGCACTACAGTTTGGCTTCGAAGATGGCCCGGGCAACCTGGCAGTAGAAGTCTTTATGCAGACCTACTACCGGACCATCATGGGGCTGGAGCGACTCAATGAAATGTTGCTCCAGCACTATGAAGAAGAGCTTCTGCAGAACAAAGACGAAGAAAATGTTCTGCAACTGAACCCCAGGTTTCGGGTCCGTAATGGTTATCTCGAAGTAAGTAGCAAGCAGATATTTACTTTCTATACACCAGCCATTCTGGAAACCTTTCTGCTGCTACAGCTGCACCCTGAGATCAAAGGTATCCGCGCAAGCACCATACGCTCTATCCGTAACCACCTGCACCTGATTGATGAACACTACCGTAACGACATACGCTGCCGGACACTGTTCATGGAAATCCTTCGGCAGCCACACGGCATAACCCACCAGTTAAGGCGCATGAATCGCTATGGAGTTCTGGCTGCCTATCTGCCGAACTTCGCCAACATAGTCGGTCGCATGCAGTACGACCTCTTCCATGTGTTCACCGTGGATGAACACATACTCATGGTACTGCGCAACGTCCGTCGCATTGGCGTAAAGGAATTTGAAGAGGAGCTACCTTTATGCAGCATGGTGTTCAAGAATCTACCTAAACCCGAGCTGCTCTATATTGCTGCACTATTCCACGATATTGCCAAGGGGCGTGGTGGAGACCACTCTCAGCTCGGGGCCGTCGATGCAGAGGCTTTCTGCCTGGAACACGACCTCAGTAGTTTTGATGCCAAGCTGGTTGCATGGCTGGTCAAGCAACACCTGTTCATGTCGATGACGGCACAGCAGCGCGACATCAACGACCCTGATGTTGTGCTCGAATTTGCCAAGATGATGGGCAATACCAACCGCCTGGATTATCTGTTCCTGCTCACTGTTGCAGATATGCGTGGAACCAACCCGAACAAGTGGAACTCCTGGAAATACTCCCTGCTCTCTTCGCTGTATAAGCAGGCCAACAAGGTATTGAGACGCGGCCTGGACAATCCCGCCGACCATCAGGAACTGGTTGAAGAGATCAAACAGGGAGCCGAACAGACACTGCTCAGTCAGGGCCTTAGCGACGAAGAAATTAGCAATGTCTGGAATGACTTTGAGGACGACCTCTTCCTTCGTTACACGGCAGATGACATAGTCGCCCAGACACGCCTCATCGCACGTACAAAAATCGAAGACCTGCCGGTTGCTGTGTCCCGCCACATACCCGAGCGCGGCAGCACAGAAATCTTCATTTACGACAGGGACAAACTAGACCTTTTCTCCGAGGTTACGCGCAGCCTGGAGAAAATGCATCTGAACATCCTGGATGCCCGTATTCTGACGACACGCTCTGGCATGGCTGCCGACACCTTTCATGTACATGATGCCAATGGAGAGCCCATTACTGACAAAGCTCAACTCCAGGAAATATCAGACCGCATAAGAAACGCCATCCTGGATAAAGAAGTCACACCACTATCTATGCAGGAACATCGATCCAGGCAACACAAACATTTTGAGATTGCTACGCGCTTACATTTCTACCGACACCACCTGCAGAATGTCACGGTTATGGAACTGATAGCCGTCGATCGCCCAGGCCTGCTTTCCAGGGTCGCCAAGATCCTGAAGGACATGGGTATACGTATGCATATGGCCCGTATTGCCACTATAGGCGCCAAGGCAGACGATATGCTCTACATCACTGATGAAATGGATCAGCCGCTTTCAGAAGAAGTTCAGGAAAAACTGCGGGTTTCCATTATTGAGGCTCTGGACGGGACTCAATAAACTCCAGTGTATTGCCATCAGGGTCGCGACAGAACAAGGCCCTTCTGCCAGAGCTGCTCATACGATAAGCGATACCATCGGCAGACAGTCGCTCCGCTAGCGCAGCCAGCTCTGTGATCGAAAAGGCTGTATGCCTGTCCCGACCACCATGTTCAGGCAACTCTGCCTGGAAATAGGGGTTTTCCAACTCCAGCAAATGAATCTGCTGCACCTCACCAACCTGTAGCCATGCCCCGGGGAACCCCAGGTCTGGCCTGTCTGCCTGTGGCAAGCCCAGCACACCACAATAGAATCTCAGCGCCCTGCTCGTATCGTTCACAATCAGACTGACATGGTGTATAGCTTGAATCTGCATGAGGGAGGTCCTTCTTAACTAACTTGCGTATAATGCCCGCTTTTACTACGAAAACCGTATAACAATGAATCCGGATCTGGCACGTCTGCAACCCTACCCCTTCCAGAAACTGGCTGAATTAAAGGCCGGCTGTACGCCACCTGCAGAGCTGGATCCGATCCTGTTATCTATCGGCGAACCCAAGCATCCGACGCCTGCCTTCATCGCCGAAGAAGTCATATCCCATTTGCATAAGCTCGCCCAGTACCCGATGACCCGGGGTGACTCCTCATTACGTGAGTCCATCGCAAGCTGGCTGGAGTGGCGCTTCAAATTGCCCGCTCAAAGCCTGAGCCCGGACAGACATATACTACCTGTTAATGGCACGCGTGAAGCACTGTTCGCCTTCGCCCAGGCTGTCGTTGACCGCTCCAGGGCGCCACTTGTATTCAGCCCCAACCCCTTCTATCAGATTTACGAAGGTGCGGCCCTGCTGGCTGGCGCAGAACCTTACTTCCTGAACTGCCGGGAAGAAGACAATTATGAACCGGACTTTTCTTCTGTATCATCCGCTGACTGGGATCGTTGCCAGTTGCTGTATCTATGCACGCCCGGCAATCCAACCGGCTCTGTCATCCCACAGGCACAACTGCAGGCATTGATCGAGCTCGCCGAAAAAAATGACTTCATTATTGCCTCGGATGAATGCTACTCCGAAATCTACCCGGACGAAGACAACCCGCCGCCAGGCCTGCTGCAGGCAGCAGCTAAAATGGGTAACGAAGGCTACAAGCGCTGCATTGTCTTCCATAGCCTCTCGAAGCGGTCAAATGCGCCAGGACTCAGATCTGGCTTTGTCGCCGGGGATGCAGAAATCATTGAACGCTTCCACCAGTACCGCACCTACCATGGATGCGCCATGTCATTGCCTTACCAGCACGCTAGCATCAAGGCCTGGAGTGATGAGCAGCATGTGCAAAAGAATCGCATTGAGTACCGCGAAAAATTCAGCACGGTCAGAAATATCCTGGAGCCGGTGATTGATGTGCGCATGCCAGATGCTGGTTTCTATCTATGGCAGAAGACCCCTGTCAGTGACAAGGATTTCGCCCGTGGCCTCTACGATCAGTATCATGTGACAGTGCTGCCTGGCAGTTACCTGTCACGTGAAATCAATGGATTTAATCCAGGCGATAATCATGTCCGCATCGCCCTGGTTGCGCCGCTCGATGAATGTATCGAAGCGGCAAATCGCATGAAAAATTTTATCGAACAATGTTAATCAAGACTTTCTGGAGTCATTCATGAGTGATCTACAACAAATCATCGAAGAAGCCTTCGAACGCCGCGCTGATATTACCCCACGCAATGTTGAGCCACAGGTCAAAGAAGCCGTTATGGAATCTCTGGACCTCCTGGACTCTGGCAAGGCCCGTGTTGCTGAGAAAGGTGCAGACGGCTGGGTTGTCAACGAGTGGCTGAAAAAGGCCGTACTACTGTCATTCCGTATCGAAGACAACCGTTTCATGAAAGGCGGCTTCACCAACTACTATGACAAGGTTGATTCCAAGTTCGCTGACATGAACTCAAAGGACTTCCGTGAAGCTGGCGTCCGCGTAGTTCCACCAGCAACAGCACGTAAAGGCTCCTACATTGCACCTGGCACAGTACTGATGCCCTCCTACGTTAATATCGGCGCTTATGTTGATAGTGGAACCATGGTTGATACCTGGGCAACTGTCGGCTCATGTGCCCAGATTGGTAAAAATGTACACCTCTCGGGTGGTGTTGGCATTGGCGGCGTTCTGGAGCCACTGCAGGCCGCCCCAACTATTATCGAAGACAACTGTTTCATTGGTGCACGCTCAGAGGTTGTTGAAGGTGTCATTGTAGAAGAAGGTTCTGTGATTTCTATGGGTGTCTACATTGGTCAGAGTACCCGCATCTATGACCGCGAGACTGGCGAGATCATGTATGGCCGCGTACCCAAGGGTTCTGTTGTCGTATCAGGCAACCTGCCCTCTAAAGATGGTACATACAGCCTGTATTGCGCGGTTATCGTGAAGAAAGTCGATGAGAAAACCTTAAGCAAGGTCGGCATCAACGAACTGCTGCGCGATATCTGATGATTACTCTGTACGGCATTCCAAACTGCGATACCGTACGCAAGGCGCGTAAATGGCTGGAGGCTGAAGGTATCGACTACCAGTTCCACGATTTTAAAAAACAGGGCATCACGGAAGAGGCCCTGCGTGACTGGATTGCACAGGCCGGGCTCGATACCGTCCTCAATCGACGTGGCACTACCTGGCGAAAACTGCCAGAAGCTGATCGAGAGAACCTCGATGAAGAAAAGGCTATCGCCCTGCTTCTTGAGCACAACTCCATGATCAAGCGCCCTGTATTGCAAGAGGCAAAAGGCTCAGTACATATCGGCTTCAAACCAGAAATGTATTCAGACCTGTTTGCCAGCTAACCATACGCACACCGAGACCTAAATGAGCAGCGAAAGCCCCACCATAGAATTAGCACAGGACCTGATACGTCGTCACTCAGTAACACCTGAAGACGCCAACTGTCAGGACATGCTAACAGAGCGCCTTGAACGTCTGGGCTTCACAGCAGAGCAAATGAATTTTGGTGAGGTGAAAAATCTGTGGCTGCGTAAAGGCACTGAAGCTCCCCTTTTTGTTTTTGCCGGGCATACTGATGTTGTACCAACAGGCCCCGAAAACAACTGGACACATCCTCCGTTTGAAGCAGAGATACATGACGAGGTGCTTTTTGGGCGTGGCAGTGCCGACATGAAAGGCAGCATCGCAGCCATGGCTACGGCCTGCGAACGATTCCTCGAACAACACCCCGATCATCAGGGTTCTATCGCCTTTCTCATCACCAGCGATGAAGAAGGTCCGGCAATCGACGGCACCATAAAAGTAGTTGAAACCCTTGAAGCACGCGATGAAAAAATCGACTGGTGTCTGGTGGGTGAACCTACTAGTACCAGTACCGTTGGGGATGTCATCAAGAACGGACGCCGTGGCTCACTGGGCGCCCGACTTGTCGTCAAAGGCAAGCAGGGCCATGTCGCCTACCCACATCTCGCCATCAACCCGATTCACCGACTTGCCCCCGCTCTTGCTGAACTAACTGCCAAAGAGTGGGACCAGGGCAATAAATTTTTCCCACCAACCACTTTTCAGATCTCCAATATCAATGGCGGCACTGGTGCCACAAATGTGGTCCCCGGTCATGTTGATCTTCTGTTTAATTTCCGTTTTTCAACAGAGGTGATGGCTGAGGAACTCAGCCAGGAAGTAGAAGCCATATTAAACAGCCATGAACTGGATTACGACATCGAATGGACACTGTCTGGCAACCCCTTCCTGACACCAGAGGGCGACCTGGTTGATGCCATGATCGCTGGTATTAAAGAAGTCATGGGCATTGATACTGAACTGTCGACCTCCGGCGGCACTTCGGATGGTCGCTTTATTGCGCCTACCGGTGCGCAGGTCGTAGAACTCGGCCCACTCAATGCCACGATTCATCAGGTTGATGAACGTGTACATGTCTCCGAGTTAAACAATTTGTCTTCGATTTATGAAGCCATACTGAAGAACCTGCTGGCTAGCTAGCCCTTCACAAACAGGGCCATCGACTCAACGTGCGCCGTGTGCGGGAACATGTCCATCACGCCTACCTGTTCCAGGCGGTAGCCATAGGTATTGACCAGTTCACCAGCATCTCGCGCTAGTGATCCTGGGTGGCAGGAAACATAGACAATACGTTCAACACCCTTTTTCGCCAGCAGAGGAATGATTTCTTTAGCACCTGAGCGCGGGGGATCAAAAAGGATTCGATCATAATCTTCCTTTAACCATCCTGCGCTTGGATCTGGTTCCATCAGGTTTTCAGCATAGTAGCGCGTATTCTCCAGACCGTTACTCAGGGCGTTGTCACGCGCCCGGCTCACCATGGGCTGGTCGCCTTCCACACCTACAACTTCTTTTGCCCTGGTAGCCAGCGGCAATGTGAAATTTCCCAGGCCACAGAACAGATCCAGCACCTTATGTTCCGGCTGCACATCCAGCCAGTCGATGGCCTGCTGTACCATCTGGCGGTTAATCTCGGGATTCACCTGAATGAAATCGCCCGGCTTAAAACTGACACTAACGCCAAAGTCAGGATGGGAATAACTCAGATGTTGCTCTTCAGGCCACAGCGGAACAATGCTATCGGGTCCTTTGGGCTGCAGACATATCTGTACAGCCATATCCCGCGCCATGTCGATGAGTATCTGCCTATCTTCATCACTCAGTTCCACCAGGTTTCTGACAACCAGGGTAGTTGTATCGTCGCCTTTGCCGATCTCGATCTGAGGAATTTGCTCGCGCGCCTCCATCTGGGACATGCGCTCGGCCATAAAGGTGAGCTTTTCCCCTACCTCGGGCACAAGGACAACACATTTTTCCAGGTCCGCCAGGTAGCGTCCATTTCTTTCCCGAAAGCCGACTAGCATGCGCCCCTTCTTTCTGACATAACGCACACCCAGCCGCGCCTTGTGGCGATAACCCGTACTGGGCCCACGTAATGGAGCGACTACAACAGGATCATGAATATGCGCGATCTGTCTCAGCGCTGAGATGAGCGCATCCTGCTTGTATCGAATCTGGGCTTCGGCATCCAGGTGATGCAGACTACAGCCACCGCATATATCAAAATGGCGGCAGGCGGGATCAACACGATCCTTAGATGATGTAAGCACTTCAACACAGTGGCCTTCATCATAATCCCTGCGTTTGGCAGTGTATTCGAACTTTATCTTTTCGCCTGGCAGGCATTCATCGATAAAAACGGTTTTTCCATCGATATTCGCCACGCCCTTCCCTTCATGGGTCAGGTCATGGATATCCGCCTCAAACTGCCCCTGGGGTATACGTTGATGTTTCTTCTTTCTTGCCATGGCTCAGGAAGGAAATACGCCGGTCGAGATATAACGATCCCCACGGTCGCATATGATAGAAACAATCGTGGCGTTCTCGACCTGCTCAGATAGCCTTAAAGCCGCTGCCACCGCCCCACCTGAAGAAACGCCACAGAAAATGCCTTCCTCTGCTGCCAGCCGACGCATAGTTGTTTCAGCCAGCGCCTGGTCGACATCAATAATCTGGTCAACCCTGCTATCGTCATAGATCGCTGGTAAATATTCTTTAGGCCAGCGGCGTATACCAGGAATCTGTGAACCCTCTTCTGGCTGAACACCTACGATCTGGATGGACGCATTTTGTTCTTTAAGATACATAGAGGTACCCATGATGGTGCCCGTGGTACCCATGGAACTGACAAAGTGCGTAATCTCTCCATCAGTGTCACGCCAGATTTCCGGGCCGGTGCCTTCATAATGTGCCAGTGGGTTATCCGGATTGGCGAACTGATCCAGCACTGTGCCTTTGTCCTCAGCCTGCATAGCAAGGGCCAGATCCCTCGCACCTTCCATGCCCTCTTCCTGTGTAACCAGGATGATTTCTGCGCCGTAGGCGCGCATTGACGCCCTGCGTTCAGCACTCATGTTATCTGGCATGATCAGAATCATGCGATAGCCCCTGATGGCAGCGACCATGGCAAGAGCAATACCCGTGTTACCGCTGGTTGCCTCGATCAGGGTATCTCCAGGCTTTATGTCTCCGCGCTCCTCGGCGTGACGAATCATGCTGTAAGCTGGTCTGTCCTTAACCGAACCCGCCGGATTATTTCCTTCGAGTTTTACCAGCAGGGTATTACTGGTAGTTCCGGGTAATCGCTGCAAGCGTATAAGCGGTGTGTTACCAATAAACTCTGAGAGGGTTAGATATTTCGGCATGATGTTCACCCGTGACGCTGGATGTTAATTGCGTGTGCCAACAGCAAAACTGATGGCCTGTTCTTTTTCGTCTGAAGTAGAGAGCAGGATCGAATCGATCTGCAACTCTTTCATTATCTGCTGCGCACGACCTGAAAGTACGGCCAGGGGTTTTCCCTTGGCATCATGCTCTACGGATAATTCTGAAAATCGGATACCTTGCCCGACACCCGTGCCAAGCACCTTACTCATTGCCTCTTTGGCAGAAAACCGCTTTGCCAGGAAAGAAACCTTGTCTTTTACACTCTGATAATCCCTTAACTCAGCCTCACTCAATATTCTCCTGGCAAATTTAAGACCGTAGCGTTCATGCAGCGACGCGATACGCCGCTTGTCTACCATATCTACGCCAATACCTACGGTACTCACTGCTCAGGAGCATCCAGCAACTGCTTCATCTCTGCCACTGCCTGCTCAATACCCACAAAAATGGCACGGGCGACAATGGAATGCCCAATATTCAGCTCATAAAAATCGCGGTGAGCTGTAATCTTTTGTACATTTTCATAATCAAGGCCATGTCCAGCATTAACAATCAGCCCTTTACCACGTGCATGAGTCAGTCCATCCACCAGGTCAAGATAATACCGCTCCTGCTCAGGATGATTGGCATAAGTGCCGGTATGCAATTCAACAATATTTGCACCAGCCTCTACAGCAGCATCGATCTGATCTGTCGCTGGTTCGATAAATAGCGATACATTGATATCTGATGCACGTAGCTCCTGGCAACACTGTTTAATCCAGTCAAAGTTGCGCACTACATCCAGGCCACCCTCAGTAGTCAGCTCCTCACGTTTCTCAGGCACCACACAACAGTCCGCTGGCCTTATCTGCCTGGCTATTTCTACCATCTCTGAAGTAGCTGCCATCTCCAGGTTCATTTTCGTTGTAATAACATCTTTCAGTGCAGGCAGATCTGCATCCTGAATATGGCGGCGATCCTCACGCAGATGCAATGTAATACCATCTGCGCCAGCCTTCTCGACAAGCTGCACAGCCTCAACAAGACTGGGATACCTGGTAAAGCGTGCCTGCCGTATGGTGGCTATGTGATCGATATTAACGCCTAGCTTCATTTCTATTACTCAATAGTAAATTGAAAGACCTGATGACCTTGTTGGGATAATAATGTCTTAGCAGAACTTGTACCTGCTCAAGCAGGGACTGCTCTTCTTCCCTGCTCAATAGCTCATTCTCCGATTTAGCTAAAAGATGATCAAGGGAAGAGCCTGACTTTTCCAGTTCATAACCCTGGCGCAACATAAATTCGACTATAAATTGAGCTGACTGAGTGGCGCCAGAAACAGCATTACTATCAAGCCTTTTCAGACTATCCTGCAAAAGAAGATAAACCTCTTCCTCCTCCTGCTCCGGGGGCAATAATTTATGGCAGACCTCAACGAGTAACATGCTATAACAGAGCATTGCCGGTACTCGTGCAAATGACCTTGTTAACTCCATATTGAACATAGTCTTAAGGTCCCCTGTGCCAGAGAATGAAAACTCCACCAAGGAAAGGGGGCGAACCGACGAGAATTGTTTTGACGATGATCGTTTGTAGCCGCGCAGCACACCGCGCAGCAGGCCATGTTGCTTACTGAGTATAGAGATTATGGCACTGGTTTCTCGATAGGGCCTGATATGAAGAATGATGCCCTGGTCCTGACTGCGCTGCATTTCAGGACAGGCCGAGTTCGGTCAACGCTCGCTCGCTGTTCTGCCAGTCCTTCCTGACCTTGACCCAGAGTTTCAGGTTAACCTTTTGTTCCAGCAGGTTCTCAATTTCCTGCCGTGCCTCTGTACCAATACGCTTAATCAGCGAGCCACCTTTACCAATAACGATCTTTTTCTGGCTTTGCCTGTCTACCCAGATCACGGCATGAATGTTGGTAATATTCTCCTGCTCATCGAAGGACTCCACCTGAATCGCCGTCGAATAAGGCAACTCCTGCCCAGTTAGACGGTGAACCTTTTCACGAATAAACTCTTCGCAAAGAAAACGCACACTGCGGTCGGTCAGGTCATCCTCAGAAAAGAAAAACTCTCCCTGTGGGATATGACGTGCAATGGCCTCAAGAGCAGAGTCGATATTGGTCCCCTGCTTGCAGGAAATGGGAACCACTTCATCGAATGGTAAGCGTGATGAGATATCCTGAATCAGGGGTAATAGCTGCCCCTTATCCTTGACTCGGTCCACCTTATTCAGAAGCAGGATCTTTTTCTTACTGCTTTTGGCAAGGTGCCTGAAAACCAGCTCATCCTCATCTGTCCATTGCGTCACATCAACAATAACTGCCAGCACATCTACGTCAGCCATCGCTGCTAACGCCGTTTTATTTAATACAGCATTCAGCCGATGATCTTTTCTGGAGTGGATACCCGGAAGGTCAAGCACGGCCATCTGCACGCAGTCTTTTGTATGTACACCGAGAATCTGGTGCCGTGTCATTTGTGCCTTGCGCGAGGTGGCCACAAGCTTCTGGCCAAGAATACGATTGATAAAAGTGGACTTACCAACATTTGGACGCCCAATGAGCGCGACATAACCAAAGCGGGAATCCGGGCATTCAGCACTCATTTAATTTGCTCCAGCAGTCGTGCCGCAGCTTCCTGCTCCGCCTTTTTTCGGCTGCCCCCCTCTCCATGGGAAGAAAGCCCAAGGTCTACAACCAGGCACTGAACCTTAAAGTACTGATCGTGGGCCTCGCCCGTCACTTCGACCAGCTCATAAACGGGCAACTCTTTACCTCGGCCCTGCAAATGTTCCTGCAGTTGGGACTTCGGATCCTTTAAGTCATTCAGATCGGGGAGCTGCTGTAATTTCTGACCGTAAACATCAAGGACATACTGTCTGGCGACCTCATAACCCTTTAGTTCATAAACCGCACCGATGATGGCCTCCATGGCGTCAGCGAGTATCGAGTCGCGGCGAAAACCACCACTCTTCAACTCTCCTGGCCCCAGTTTCACCAGAGATCCCAGATCAAGGGCCGCCCCCAGCTCTGCAAGACTGTCCTTATTAACAAGCGATGCCCTTAACCTGCTGAGTATGCCTTCCTTTTCATCTGGCAACTGATGATAGAGAGCATCTGCAATCACCAGGCTCAGCACGGCATCACCGAGAAACTCGAGCCGTTCGTTATTTCGCTTCCCCTTACTTCTATGAATAAGCGCCTGCTCGAATACAGGGCTATCCATAACACCTTCAGGAATGAGCTTTTCTATCGGAGTCATTATTCGGCGAGTGTTTTGACATCCATAGATTTCTCAAATTTCGCTACAGCATCGAGGTTGCCAAACAGCGGAGTACGCACTTCATACTTAATCGTCATAGTATCCGCCAGATTGCCACGCTCATATTTGAAATTTTCTTTCTTGATATAACGCACATTATTAATGTGCAGCCTCTTATCAATAGATTTCCAGATAGTTGTTGGAGACTTCTTGCCAGGAGACTGCTCCTTGGCCACATCCTCCATGACTGAAACGATGGTGCCATATTGCATATATACTGGAATAAGTTTCAGGCCAGCGACGGCGAGAAAACCAAGGATACCGGCCAGCATCAACCAGGTTATAAATGTTGCCCCAATCTGCTTTTTCCTGTTCATAACTCCCTCCCCCATTTTTATTGAATACTATTACCAATCCTGGATGTCTGCATACTATTCTTTGAAAAGTCCCAGTTCATCCAGATAAAGAATGCTTTACCGACAAGATTTTCCTCGGGCACCACGCCCCAGAAACGGCTGTCATTACTATTATCTCTATTATCGCCCATTACAAAATAAGAACCCGCAGGTACAACAAACTCACCCTCTACACTCAGACGAGTTTTGTCGATCAGTATATCGTGCTCAACGCCAGTCAGGTCTTCCCTGTACATAAGCTCTCCCGGCTTCCCCTGATCTGGGTCGATCTCAAGATAATCACCCATTAGATCCTGGGTCGCTGGCATTCCATTCACATAGAGCTGCTTATTGTAATAAGCAATATGATCACCAGGAACTCCCACCACGCGCTTGATATAGTCGATTGAGGGATTTTTTGGGTAACGAAAGACCACTACATCACCGCGTTCAGGCTCACCCAGATCCATCACCTTCGTATGCACTACGGGAAGACGTACGCCATAGGAGAACTTATTAACCAGGATGAAGTCACCAATTAACAGGGTTGGCATCATGGATCCTGATGGAATACGAAAGGGCTCCGCAATAAACGAACGCAGAACAAGAACGATAATCAACACCGGAAAGAAAGATTTCGCGTACTCAACATACCAGGGCTCAACGGGCTGTTCATGATCACCTGAAAGTTCTTCAACTACGGGCTCAGTAGCTACTCTTTTTTTAGACAGCACAAGGATATCCAGTAACCAGACTACGCCTGTTATAAAGCTGCCTATTACCAATGCCAGTTCAATATCGAAATTCATTATTTTTAGCCTTACTCATCGACGCGTAATACAGCGAGGAAGGCTTCCTGAGGAATCTCTATCTTTCCAACCTGCTTCATGCGTTTCTTGCCTGCCTTCTGTTTTTCCAGCAGTTTACGTTTACGGGTAATATCACCGCCATAACATTTGGCTGTCACATTCTTACGCAGGGCTTTAACACTGGAACGAGCGATGATATGTGTACCGATAGCGGCCTGAATTGCCACTTCAAACATTTGGCGGGGAATGATCTCTTTCATTTTCTCTGTCAGTTCACGGCCACGCTGTTGCGAGAAGCTCTTGTGAATGATCAGGGATAAAGCATCAACGCGTTCACCATTAATGAGAATATCAATCTTCACCAGGTTTTCTGGCTGGAAGCGAACGAAAGTATAGTCGAACGAGGCGTAGCCACGGCTTACTGACTTGAGGCGATCAAAGAAATCCAACACCACCTCACTGAGTGGCAGTTCAAACTCCAGAGATACCTGGTTACCCAGGTAATTCATTTGTTTCTGCACACCACGCTTTTCGATACACAAACCGATGACGGCACCAACATAATCCTGGGGAACCAGGATGCTGCCGCGAATAATGGGTTCCCGTATCTCGTGAATCTCGTTTACCGGGGGCAACTGGGATGGATTGTGAATCTCAAGGATTTCGCCTTTGGTGGTTTCTACCTGGTAAACAACGGTTGGCGCTGTTGTAATGAGATCCAGATCGTACTCTCGCTCCAGCCGCTCCTGGATGATTTCCATATGCAGCATACCCAGGAAGCCACAACGGAAACCAAAACCCAGGGCCTGTGAGGTTTCCGGCTCATATTTTAATGAGGCATCATTCAGCGTAAGCTTATCAAGCGCCTCGCGAAGATCCTCATAATCGTCGGAACTGACAGGGAACAGACCTGCAAATACGCGCGGTTGCACTTCCTTAAAGCCAGGCAGCGCCTCTTCGGCAGGCCTGGCGGCATGCGTGAAGGTATCACCCACCTTTGCGCCATCAATATCCTTGATACCAGCAACGACAAAGCCTGCATCACCTGCGGCAAGCTGGTCTGTATCTGTCATCTTCGGCGTAAAGACACCAACTCGGTCCACCTGATATTCCCGGCCAACCGACATGGCCAGAATCTTTTCTTTTTTCTTCAGAGTACCCTGCATAACGCGCACCAGCGCGACTACGCCAAGGTAATTATCAAACCATGAGTCAACAATCAGGGCCTTAAGCGGCTCTTCTGCACTACCTTCTGGCGCAGGTATACGTTCAACAATGGCTTCTAGCAGGCCATCAACACCTTCACCTGTCTTGGCACTGACGCGCAGGGCATCTTCTGCCTCGATACCAATAATTTCCTCAATCTCATGAATGACACGCTCAGGATCAGCAGAAGGTAAATCGATTTTGTTCAGCACGGGGACGACCTCAAGGCCTTCCTCTATTGCTGTATAACAATTGGCAACACTCTGAGCCTCGACGCCCTGAGAGGCATCAACAATGAGTAACGCCCCTTCACAGGCAGACAGTGAACGAGAGACCTCATACGAGAAGTCAACATGACCAGGGGTGTCTATGATATTGAAGGTATATACCTGGTCGTCTTTGGCCTTGTATTTGAGCGTGACACTCTGGGCCTTAATTGTAATGCCTCGCTCTCTCTCCAGGTCCATGGAGTCCAGCACCTGATTCTCCATTTCGCGTTCAGTCAGTCCGCCACAGCTCTGAATCAGGCGATCTGCCAGTGTCGATTTTCCATGATCAATATGGGCAATAATGGAAAAGTTCCGGATGCGTTGCATTCGGTCTGTCATATATTTAAAACCTTTGTAAGATGGGCTTCGTCAAAAAAGTACTTCAGAACAACCCCGCCATCATTCATGAGCAATGGCACATCTTCGTTAAAACGACTTCGAAGCCCTTCTTCACTATCGATATCTATTAACTGGTACTCAATACGCCTGTCAGGTGTTTGCTTGCTTATAAAGTCATCCAGCTCTAATTTCATTTCATCGCACAGGCCACAGCCATATCGAAAATACAGCGACCATGCCATTACCTGGTTTTCGGTTTCTTCAGAGCCAGGAAAACAGGCCCGGACTTGCGTTGAACCAGGATTGCGATTGAATTCCCTGCCGGGATAGCTTTAATCGCATCGATGACTTCTTTTGATGACTTCACCTGCTTTTGCTGGATCATTACGATGACGTCACCCGCACGTATACCCGCATCCCTGGCTGCACCGGCCTCAACAGACTGTACTAACACCCCATGATCAATTGCCATCTCCGCGGCCTGCTCGGCCGACAACTCT
Source organism: uncultured Ectothiorhodospiraceae bacterium (assembly GCA_964641615.1). GTDB lineage: Bacteria > Pseudomonadota > Gammaproteobacteria > J044 > J044 > JANTGN01. Next base: position 110,617 of record CAZXNH010000003.1, read on the forward strand.
GATAGTGTCATGCCATAGAGCTGGCCCAGCTTTTTGTCCTGCGCCTCTGTTTTTGCCTGAACCGGTTTTTCCTCATCAGGCAACTGGCCTATAGTCACCAGCAAGGTCATTGGCTTGCCACCCCTGAGTACTTCAACCTTGGCCTTCTGACCAATCTGGGTACGCCCCACCATCGGGGGCAGGTCTGCTGAACGAACTATCTGCTGTCCACTAAACCTCAGGATAATATCACCTACTTTGATGCCGGCCTTGCCTGCTGGACTATCCTCCATGACCTGGGCAACCAGTGCGCCACGAGGCTGATCCATACCAAAACTTTCGGCAAGCTGACGGGTAACTTCCTGAATATAAACACCGAGCCAGCCTCGGGTCACATGGCCAGAAGTCTTTAACTGGTCAACGATATCCAGAACAACATTAATGGGTATCGCAAAAGACACGCCCATGAAGCCGCCAGTCTGGCTATAGATCTGGGCATTGATACCAACAACTTCACCATCCAGGTTAAACAGAGGGCCACCAGAATTTCCCGGATTGATCGCCACATCTGTCTGAATAAAGGGAACATAGTTCTCATTAGGAAGGCTGCGGCCTTTCGCACTCACGATGCCCGCTGTGGCAGAATAATCAAAACCAAATGGTGAGCCGATCGCTAGCACCCACTCGCCAACCTTCAGTTTTGAGGAATCCCCCATCTTCAGAGTTGGCAGCCCCTTTGCATCAATCTTGAGTAGCGCAATATCACTTTTCGGATCAAAACCAATAAGCTTTGCCTTAAATTCCCGGCGATCCGATAAGCGAACAACAATTTCGTCGGCAGCCTTCACCACATGGTAATTCGTCACAACATACCCATCGGCTGTGAAGATGAAACCAGAACCCAGGGAAGAAGTATCGAATTCTTCACCGAACCCCTGCCCTTCACCAAAAAAGCGTTTGATCCAGTCTTCAAGGGGTCCAGCACCTTCGGGGAGTTCGGGCATCTCAATACCTGGAGCAATATGCTCAGCCAGTGATGCCTTGCCGGTCGTACTGATATTGACCACAGCCGGGCCCGCCGCCTCTACCAGTTCCGTAAAGTCGGGCAAATGGGTCGCAATGGCATTTGAAAACTGGACTAGAAACAGCCAGAAAATCAAGGTTTTGAATAGATATTTACGCATTCCAGACAGTAAAGCTCGGATTGTGAGATATTGGCCGCCAATTATGACAACACCAGTAAGAAAAGGCTATTAGCGAGCGGATTCAAGCCTGATAATTTTCGGATTCAACTGACCTCCACTCCGACGAGACCAGTATCGAGCCAGAAATCCGCCAAACAACAGCCCAAGAACCAGCCCTAATAAGGACCATAGCTCCTGATTGAGACCGTTCATACCTGCCCAGGCCGACATTAACATAGCGGCAACGATCATCCCTGCTATCGGCAGTAGATAAACAAGCACCGACCCCTTAATCAGCGATGACTCATCGAGCCCCATGACCACCCTGTCGCCAGGCTGGGCATTTATGAGATTCTGAGCATGAAATGCGTGGCGACGCTGACCAAAGAAACGAGATAAAGAGGCTGTACCACAACCATTACGCACTGAGCAGCTTCCACAGGCACTGGTCTTGTCTGGTTCAACAATGGCCCAATCGCCATCCTGACTAACAACCGTGCCTGTTTCCTCAATCATGGGTCAGATACAACTATAGAATCCAGAACAACGCTCAGGGTCTTTGCCGGGACCTCACCAACCGCAGTTAGATGATAACCATCTTTCATACGCTCCATAGCATGCACGGCGCCTGATTGCAGCATGTTATGCATCATATCCTGGTGTGTTTTTTCTGGTGATATGAAGAGAGAAACATTCGCGAGTCCATCACCAATGACCAGCTGATAAAATTCATTCTCGCTGGATGTAGCCGGTCTATGCATTGCTGACTTCACTTTAAAACCAACAGGCAAGCCATTGAATTTAAATGATATATCTTCTACTTTTTCCTGGGGCAGTGAGACATGCGAAACGTCATAACCTTCAGTGCGGGCCTGGTAGTCAAAACTCTTCTGATCAACTGATGCCGGGAAAGAAATCTCGGTAAAGACCATCTGCTCTATAACCTTGCCCGAGGCATCCATTCTCGTTACTTTCAAAGGAACCCCCGTCTGGGCTTCTATGCAGTACTGGTGACCAAAGCGATAATCATCCAGCGGCTCAATGGTGACGAGCGAACAAGTTTTACCCGCAATACGCTCCTCTCCGTCTAACCGATACTGATAATAGGCCTCGATACTGGCTGGATTCAGCGGAACAGGCAAAAGAAAATCATCACGCGAACGTATCGGCTCTTTACGTACCGAGCGCATTTCAGGCCAGATACAGGTGAGATATTGATCGTCACGATGCACCTCTCGTGCTGGACCGCTCAGGGCAGTAATGTGACTTCTCTCCCTGCCATCAGTCCATTCATGAACTACATGCATGGTCTCCATGTCCTTGCCGTTCATATATACAAAGGTGCCCTCATAATTCTGATGTATAAGGGCATCTCTCATTTTCTGGACTAATGAAGTTGCTGTCTGATCTGAAAAACTGGCAAATACTGCGCTATTGAATGCTACTAAAAGAAAGAAGAGGAAGGCACGAGAACTAGTTAACATACTACTGACCGGCCTGCTCATATCCCACAATCCTCGCATGCGGCAAAACTCCTGGGCGGGAGGCATACTCGGAATGATTTATCAGATAACGGTTGATACGCTGCTTGACCTCTTCGGAGCTAACATCTTCCTGGGCGGGTGATACTGGCGTACTCGCCAGTTGGACGTTGGCATTATCAGCAGTAACGGGGGGGGCTGCTGTCGACACAACGGTAGGAACAGGCGAAGCTCCCTGATCATACCCAACCATACTTTGCAGACTCAGTACGGAAACGACTGCCACCATGGCTGCCACAGAAAAGCCCGCTGCTGGCTTGAACCATTGCGGGCCTGATGAATGACTTACATTAATTTCTTCTTCCTGCTCGATTTTGTCGCGTATTGCCGCAGCAAAATCCATGGAGATGGTTTCTGGCAGCTCGCCACGCATGGCGTCACCGATCAAATGGGACCTCATCCACTGCCCCTGGGCATCCTCATCCTTTAACAGTTCATCGACGAGTCGTCTTTTCTCAAAATCGGAGACTTCTCCGTCTTGTAATGCTGAAAATCGTTCTTCTTTAGAGGCAGTCATAGAACACCCAAATTAATCTAATAATGGTTTCAAGCGTTTATCAATGGCTTCCCTGGCCCTGAAAATCCTGGATCGAACAGTACCGATAGGGCAATCCATGACTTCGGCAATCTCTTCATAGCTCATACCCTCGAGCTCTCTGAGGGTAATTGCTGCTTTCAGGTCCTCTGGCAAAGCCTCTATGGCCTTGTGAACCGTGCTCTGAATTTCTTCACGCATAAGCTCACGCTCGGGCGTTGCGTACTCTTTCAGGCCAGAATCACCATCAAACTGTTCAGCCTCCTGCGCATCTACTGCATACTCAGGAATCTTACGCCCGATGGAAGCCAGGTGGTTTTTCGCGGTATTGATAGCGATTCGATACATCCAGGTATAGAAAGCACTGTCTCCACGAAAGTTCTTCAACCCTTTATAGGCCTTGATAAACGCTTCCTGGGCCACATCCATTGCTGCATGAGGGTCTGATACGTATCGGGAAATCAAATTAATGATGCGAGACTGGTATTTAAGCACAAGGACGTCAAAAGCACGCTTATCCCCGGCCTGGACACGTTTAACCAGTTCGGCATCTGTCATATCAGCCCCCATCAGCCTTGCCTCCAGAGAGGTAATGGCTGTGGGCCTGCTTCAATCGACTGTATTGTGAGGAAAAAGTTCACCGGAGTTTGAGATTTTCATTCATATTGATCTGAAGCTGTGCATAATACTTAAGAAACTACATAAATGACAAAATTAAACCTCTTCTCAGACAGTTCGGCATAGCGAAATCAGAGCATTATGGTCGACTATACTCATGACATCCTGGTCATTGGCAGCGGCGCAGCAGGTCTTGGCCTCAGCCTGCACCTGGCCGACAAAGCCAGGGTTGCCGTACTCAGCAAGGGGCCGCTCGATGCCGGAAGCACACGGTATGCGCAGGGCGGCATCTCAGCCGTTCTGGATGAGAGTCATGATTCAACCGAATCCCATATACAGGATACGCTGGTTGCAGGTGCCGGCCTGTGTAATGAGGACTCAGTCCGTTTCACTGTTGAACATGGCCGAGAGGCCATAGACTGGCTAGTCGGCCTAGGTGTCCCCTTTACACGAAAAGACGGCCCCGACGGCGCCCTCCACCTCACCCGCGAGGGCGGCCATAGCCACCGAAGAATTGCTCACTCAGCTGATGCTACCGGGATGGCCATTGAATCCACCCTGATTCAGGCCGCTACAGAACATCCGAACATCGAATTATTTGACCAACACCTCGCTGTAGACCTCGTTACCAGCTACAAGCTGGACAAGTCGACACCCAATATCTGCCAGGGTGCCTATGTACTTAATCTGGAAACAGGGCACGTTGAGGTATTCAGGGCTCGATTTGTTGTCCTCGCCACTGGTGGTGCCAGCCGCGCCTACCTTTACAGCAGCAACCCAGACGGCACTACGGGTGATGGTATTGCCATGGCGTGGCGCGCAGGCTGTCGAGTAGCCAACATGGAATTCATGCAATTCCACCCAACCTGCCTTTACCATCCCGATGCCAAAAGCTTCCTGATCTCAGAGGCTGTACGGGGAGAAGGTGGTAAGCTTCTGCTTCCTGACGGCTCGCGCTTCATGGAAGACTTTGATCCACGCTCAGAGCTAGCTCCACGCGACATCGTGGCCAGAGCCATTGACCATGAAATGAAAAGGCTGGGTGCGGACTGCCTGTACCTCGACATCAGCCACAAACCTGCAGATTTTATTGAAAGCCATTTCCCCACCATTTTTGCCCGCTGCCTGAAGCTTGGTATCGATATGACACGTGAACCCATACCCGTGGTGCCGGCAGCCCACTATACCTGTGGTGGCGTTATGACTGATCTTGATGCGCATACCGATGTAGAACGCCTTTATGCCATTGGCGAAGTTGCTCATACCGGTCTGCATGGAGCCAACCGCATGGCCAGCAATTCCCTGCTTGAATGCATCGTGTTTGCCAAGGCTGCAGCAAACGATATCGAGAAAAAACTTGGCAAAACCCACGACTGGTTAGAAATTCCGCCCTGGGATGAGCAACGCGTTACAGACTCGGATGAAGAAGTCGTCGTATCGCATAACTGGGATGAACTGCGACGCTTCATGTGGGATTACGTAGGCATCGTGCGCACCGATAAGCGATTGCAACGCGCAAGGAATCGAATCGACCTGCTGCTCAGGGAAATAGACGAGTACTACAGCAACTTCAGAATCACCAATGACCTGATTGAGTTGCGCAACCTCGCCCAGGTTTCTGAACTCATCATACTCTCGGCCCTGAGTCGCAAGGAAAGCCGGGGACTACACTACACGCTGGACTACCCGGATACAGACAGGGACCTGGAGCACAAAAACACCGTACTCTCTCCACCCATCTTTAAAAATGCAGAGGTTGCCTGAAGTCTATTCTGGCAGCCTGATAAATGACTCGCGGTAGTGACGTAATTCATCGATTGAATCGCGTATATCGTCCAGGGCGAGATGAGATGATTCTTTAACAAAGCCCCGCATCGCCTGCGGGTGCCAGCGTCTCGCCAGCTCCTTCAGAGTACTGACATCTATATGCCGATAATGGAAGAAAGCCTCCAGCTTTGGCATGTATCTCGCAAGAAAGCGGCGATCCTGACAAATACTGTTCCCACACATGGGAGAGGCTCCCTCAGGCACATATTCACGCAGAAACTCAAGGGTTTTCTGCTCTGCTTCAGATTCTGTTACAACACTTTCCTGTACACGTTTAGTTAGCCCGGACCTCCCATGCTGGGTAATACACCATTCATCCATCTCATCAAGAACAGCATCCGGCTGATGAACAGCAATCATCGGGCCCTCAGCAAGTATTTCGAGATCTTTGTTGGTTATAATAGTGGCAATTTCGATAATCCGATCCTTTTCCGGAACCAGCCCCGTCATCTCAAGGTCAATCCAGATAAGGTTGTTTTTATCGACCATTCCTATTCTCCAGGCAATTAAACTGGCATCAGTGTAGCAAACAAAATAAGACCATGAATGAGTTTCAAATAATCACACTGGCGATACTGGCCAGCTCTCTTTTCGCCCAACTCTGGCTGAACCTGCGTCAGAGAAGCATCCTTTCGGCTGGCAAAAACAGTGTTCCCTATAACTTTGCTGAGGCTATTAGCCTGGACGTACACCAGAAATCCATTGATTACTCTCAGGCCAAGATAAAATTATCCAATATCGAACTAATTACGGGCATCTTCTTTACAGCGATTCTCACCGTAGGTGGACTGATCAATCTATTTGATCAATTACTAGCCCAGTGGATAGAAACAGAAATAGTGCGCGGTATTACACTGATTTATTTTGTTTCGCTCCTGCTCAGCCTGATCGATTTGCCATTCTCGCTTTATCGCACCTTCATGATCGAAGAACAGTTTGGTTTCAATAACTCTACGCTTGGCACGTTTATTTCAGACAGGATCAAGGGGGCTATTCTGGCTATCATTCTTCTGACCCCGGTTCTATGGCTCATACTCTGGTTAATGGACAACATAGTCGCATGGTGGATACTTGCTGCAGTAACCATGGTGGGCTTCAGCCTGCTGATTAGCTGGCTTTACCCTACCCTGATCGCTCCCATATTCAACAAATTCACACCATTAGAAGACCCACAACTGAAGGATCGCATTCTCCGGCTTATGCAGAAGACAGGGTTCCAGTCCAGGGGGATTTACCTGATGGATGGCTCGCGCCGCTCTTCGCACGGCAATGCCTATTTCACCGGCCTCGGCAATAACAAGCGAGTCGTTTTTTTCGATACCTTGTTAAAACAGCTAGCTCCAGATGAAATTGAAGCCGTACTGGCGCATGAACTAGGTCATTTCAGAAAGAAACATATAATCAAAGGCATGATTCTCTCTGCCGTCATGATCACCATCGGCTTCTTTATCCTTTCATTACTGGTCAACTGGACAGGCCTGTACCAGCTGGCTCGGATTGATAGCCCATCCAGCTATAATGCCCTGCTACTATTTATCCTTTTATCTCCCCATGTGACGCTCTGGCTGTCTCCTATTTTCAACGGCATCTCTCGCCGACACGAATATGAGGCTGATGCATTTGCCGCAGAGCATGCGAAGCCCGCCTCACTAATTCAGGCATTAATTAAACTCTATCGAGAGAATGCTAGCCCGGTCATCACTGACAGTGTTTATTCACTCTTCCATGATTCTCACCCACCTGCTAGTCTCCGTATTCAACAGCTACAGGCATCCTAAGTTCAGGAGATTTGAAATGATTAAATCTGTACTTTTCACTGCTTCAACTATTGTCCTGCTTTCTCAGGCCGCCTTCGCGGAAGAAGTCAGCGTTGCCCATGGCGAAGAACTGCATCAGCAATCTTGCACGTCCTGCCATATTCGCATGGAGGGTGGTGATGGCAGCTCGCTATACACGCGCTCCAATCGTCGCGTCAGCTCTTTAAGCTCTCTTGAAGCCCAGGTGCGTCGCTGCGAAAGCAACCTGGAGCTCAAATGGTTTGATGAGGACATCATGAGTGTCTCCAAGTATCTCAATAAAGAGTATTACAAGTTCCAGGAATGAACCTGCTTAGCCAACATTGCCGTCATCTCACTCCGGAGCACAGACTCACTCCTGAGGAGGCAATGAAACTGGGATACGTTGATCAACTCGATAAGGGCTGGGTAATAAATCCGGCCCTTAATACATTAAGCCGACTCTTCTCCTTTTCAGGATTTGATGAAGTCATGCTCTTTGCCAACTACGTTGCATGGCTTTCCATGCAACAGGACCACCATCCCAGAATCACCCTGGAATACAAAACCTGCAATCTCGAATATCACACCCATAGCGTATCCGGGCTAAGCATTAATGACTTTATCTGTGCTGCCCATATAGATAACTACCTGCTGAGTTCGAGAAAGGCATGAATAATTATGGCTAATCCGGGGCGGCTTATTTCCCGCTTTGGCGCAGAAATGCTGATCGAGGACTCGTCGGGAGACATTCATCGTTGTACTGGCAGGAAAAAGGTTGCTGATGCCGTCTGTGGTGACAATGTGACCTGGGAACACAATGCCCAGGGTAATGATGTGGTAACCAGTATAGAACCGAGAAAAAACCTGCTCAAGCGCCCTGTCAGTTACGGCCGAGAAAAGAACATAGCCGCGAATATTGACCAGGTTGTCATCGTGCTTGGCTATGGCATGAAACCCAACTGGAACATGCTCGACCACTATCTCGTTGCGACGCATGCCCTGGATGCAAGACCAGTCATTATCTGCAACAAGCTGGATCTGGCAGACCAGGATAATTTCGACAGAGAGCATTATCTACAAGACTACGAGAAACTTGGCTATCTCGTCTTACGATGCTCCTGCTCTACCGAGCAGGGAATCCCTGAGCTTAGAAATATTCTTAAGGACAAAACCAACATCCTGGTTGGCCAGTCTGGTGTGGGCAAGTCATCTATTGTTAAGGTGCTTCACCCCATGCTGGATATACGTATAGGTGAACTCTCCGATGCCAGCGGCGAAGGACAGCACACCACCAGTGTTGCCATGCTTTACCATCTTCCTGATGGTGGTGAACTGATAGATTCACCCGGTGTAAGAGACTTCAAACCAGAGAACTTTGAACGCAATATTATTGAAAAAGGCTTCCCGGAATTTCAGCAAAGCCTGGGAGAGTGTCGATTCCATAACTGCAGCCATGTCAAGGAACCCGGCTGCCATATAAAGGAACGCCTCGAAAAGGGTGAAATCCTTCCGAGGCGTTATGAAAGTTATCTCAGGCTGATATCAGAACAGGAATAAGCCTGCCTTACATACCATTTTTGAATCGTTCATCAAAGGTAACGCCTGACTCCCTGACCGGCTTTAAAGCGATCGCATATTCCTTAAGAATCTTCAGCGCATATTCTGTGCGTTCCCTGTAGTAACCATCAGATTCAGGATCGTTTTCCCCACCCTCATTGAGTACGGACTCAACGTTACGAATAATCAGGTGTTCAGGGAGATAACAGATACGGTTATTCTTATAGCTACTCTGCCTGAGCTCTGCTACCGGATAAGTACCTCCGATGCCTGATGACAGAGTGACTATAAGCGCAGGTTTGTGCGCCAGCTCACCCTTCCCCCACATCAGGAAAAAGTTTTTCAGACCAGAAGGCACCATGCCATGCCACTCAGGGCTGATAACAACAAAACCATCACTACTAGCCAGCTGCTCAGAGATGGGATTAAGAAGCTTTTTCCATTCTTCGTCTCCGGACCAGATGGATTCATCCCATAATGGCAGGGGGTTACCTGTCAGATCAAAACGCCAGGTCTCATCACACAGACCCTTGTCACGCAACATGTCGTCAATAAACGCTGCAACTTTAGCGCTCTGAGAATTTTCTCTATGACTGCCATTAATGATGGCTATTTTCATTCCCTTCTCCTTCAGTACTCAACCTGGAGGCCAGGTCATCGGCCTGCCACCAAGCACATGTAGATGCATATGAAATACCGTCTGTCCGGCCCCTTTGTTACAGTTCATCACGGTTCGATAACCGGATTCACTAATGCCTTCGTCTGCAGCAACTTTTTGTGCAGCGAGATACAGCTTCCCGACAAGCTCTGCATCACTATCCTGCATGTCATTTATGGTAGCAATATGACGTTTAGGTATGACAAGCACATGGGTCGGCGCCTGGGGCCCCAGGTCCCTGAAGGCCAGCACATCATCCGTTTCATGAACAATCGTTGCAGGTATCTCTCCAGCAATAATTTTGCAGAAAATACAGTCAGACATGTAATTCCCCCTTTAGCCCTGAGGCTAATAGTTTTTTCGACCCTCGAAGGCATGTACCAGGGTATTGGCATCCGCGTATTCAAGCTCACCACCAACTGGCACACCATGAGCAATACGAGTCGTTTTAATGTCACGCTGGTGTGCCATCTCAGAAATGTAATGCGCCGTAACCTCGCCTTCTACTGTCGTATTGGTCGCGAGGATGATTTCCTTAACCTCACCTTCGTTTAAACGACTCTCAAGTTCATCCAGACCAATATCTTCAGGCCCTATACCATCAAGCGGGGACAACCGACCATGCAACACGAAATACAGGCCACGAAATACCGAGGCCTGCTCAATGGCGACAACATCTGCGGGTGTTTCTACTACACACAGTTCTTGCTGGGATCGTGCCGGATTAGCGCACAGGCGACAAAGCTCCTGCTCTGTGAAGGTTCTGCAGCGTTTACAGTAACCAATATGGGTGACGGCATCACGCAGGGCCTCAGATAGCTGGAGGGCCCCTTCGCGGTTACGCTCGAGTAAATGAAATGCCATGCGCTGTGCCGATTTTGGGCCTACGCCAGGCAGTAACTTCAGGGCCTCGATAAGGCCCTGTAGTAGTGAGGGTTCGCTCATTATTAGAAAGGCAGTTTCATACCTTCAGGAAGATTCATACCAGCCCCCATACCTGAGAACTTTTCCTTGGTCGCTGCCTCAATTTTATGGCTTGCATCGTTGATAGCTGCAGCAATCAGGTCTTCAAGCATATCCTTATCATCTTCCATCAGGCTGTCATCAATGATTACACGGCGCACTTCATGTTTACCGTTCATAACAATACTCACCATGCCAGCACCGGATTCACCCGTTACTTCCATATTGGCCAGTTCTTCCTGCGCCTTGGCCATAGACTCCTGCATCTTCTGCGCCTGCTTCATCAGCTGGCCTAATCCGCCTTTCATCATTCTCAAACAACTCCTGAGGGTTTTCTAGAGCGACTCATTCTGTCACATCACATGGGTTGAGCAAAGCCAGAACAGCCCAGGACATCACATGTAATCTACTTTAATATAAACATATAATTTTATGTTTTAATTTACAATTTTTTCCATTATGGGCAAGTATAAATAAACAAAGGCCTAATCTTTATCTAGCTGCGATCGCGCCCTGATCAGGTCCTCGAGATCCATTTCTTCGAGCAGGTCTTCCATGGTTTTCAGGTCATGCTCGATCTGTGGCAGGATGACATTTTCCAATGCCTTGGATCGGCGCTCTGTCAGGCGGTACTCAACACTCAGGCGCTGCAGGTTTCCAGAAATGCCTGACAGAATGGCAGATTGCTTAAGCAAATCACTAAAAACGCGTCGGCAGATTACTGCCTCGCTGGACGGGTTTTCAGCCTTGCTAATGCCTTCCTGCTCAAGCTCTGACAGATCCAGCTCTGTCGTCATAAGGCTCACGCCCATAAAATTCATCGAAGATGAAATAAACTCGACATCTTCAATATTTGCTGGCGGATAGGTGGTGAGCCCATCCAGACCATGCCGCTGAACAGCATTCTCCAATGCCTTATGGGCTTCAATATTCAGTTTTTTAATCGCCTTGATAACTTTTTCATAGTTATCAATCTGCCGGATAATCTCTGCCGCCAGCAACAAGCGCTTTTCATCAAGGAAATTATAGGCCTCGTTTACAACAACACGCTCGTCCTTGAGTTCGACAACTGCCGCCCTGGTCGGTGCCTGGCCTGGACCGCTCATCCTCCTGCCTCTCCCTTGATATGGCGGGCTATCTGCTCGTCATTAAGACGCGTCAGTTCTGAGACAGGCATGTGTCGTAACAAGGCCCAGCCCACATCCATGCTTTCTTCCAGGGTTCTGCTTGTCTTCTGATTGACCAGGTCGTTTTCAAACAGATCACCAAAATCCAGGTACAACTGGTCAATTTCAGACAGACCTTCACGGCCGACTACGCTGGCCAGGACGCGAACATGAACTGCACGTGAGTATGCTGCATAGAGCTGGTTAGCCAGTGCCGGGTGATCAGTATGAGTAAAGCCCTTACCAGTTCCATCCTTCATCAGGCGCGACAGTGATGGCAACACCTTTACAGGCGGATAGATATCAGCGCGGTCCAGAGCCCTGTCCAGTACGATCTGCCCTTCTGTAATGTAACCCGTCAGGTCAGGAATAGGATTGGTAATATCATCTGATGGCATAGTCAGGATGGGCAACTGAGTTAAGGAACCCGCCACACCTTCCACGCTGCCAGCACGCTCATAAATCGATGCCAGGTCAGAATACATATAGCCTGGGAAGCCCTTACGACTGGGCACCTCACCATGACTCGCCGACACTTCCCTTAAAGCCTCACAGTAGTTGGTCAGGTCCGTCAAGATAACCAGTACGTGCTTACCCTCTACAAAGGCAAGATACTCACCCACAGTCAGGGCATAACGAGGACATAACAACCGCTGGGTACTAGAGTCAGAAGCGAGATTGAGGAACAGAACGCTATGCTCAAGGGCACCACTTTGCTCCATCGAACTCCTGAAGCGCTCAGCCGTATCGTAGGAAACACCAATGGCCGCAAACACCAGGGCGAACTCACCAGCACCTTCCCCACGAATCCTGGAGTTGTGTGCAATCTGAATTGCCAGGCTGTCATGAGGAAGACCAGAACCTGAGAAAATTGGAAGTTTCTGACCTCGCACCAGGCTATTCATCAGATCGATGGTTGAAATACCGGTCTCGATAAAATCCTGGGGCATGACACGGCGAGCCGGGTTAATAGTCATGCCATCGATACGTAGATTTGATACCGCAGAAATCGGTGGGCCGCCATCCTTAACTCTGCCCACACCATCGAAAACACGACCCAGAATGTCAGGACCTACGGCAAAGGTCATGGGTTCACCACGAAAACGCACCCGGGTTTCTGACAGATCCAGACCTACAGTCGATTCCAGCACCTCGATTACCAGTTGTTCATCGTCAATCGAAGCTATACGGCCCAGGCGAATATTTCCCTCGCGATCCTCTATCTCAACAGCCTCATTAAGCCCGACATCCACGGTACGCTTCAGAAACAGCAGAGGACCCTCTAGCCGAGTGGCTGCGCCTTGGGCATAAATATCAGCGCGCATTGCTTAATACCCCCTCTGTCAGATGTGTAAATTCAGCTTCGAGACTACGCATGAGTTCTTTGTACTCATCCAGTTGATCTTCACCTATGTCCTCACCCATGCGACGGATCTTACGCATGACAGGCAGATCATTGATGCGCTCAACACTGACACCTTCTGCAACAGCAGACTCAGACAACTCAATGAAGCGCATAATTACACGCATCATGGCAATCTGCCGTGCAGGCGAGCAGTATCGATCGATCGGTGAAAAGGCAGACTGCCTCAGAAATGCCTCGTTCACGAGCTCTGCGCTCAGCAGAACATTCTGTTGACGAGGCGGCAGAGCATCCTTGCCAACGATACGGGCCATACGCTCAAGCTTTGACTGCTCTTCGAGCAAGGTCAGGAAACGACGGCGTTGTTCAGACCACTGTGGATTTCCCTGCTGATTCCAGAAATCTGCCAGTACATCTGAATCCTGAGAATAAGAAAGCAAGGGGTGAATCGCCGGATAGAAGCGTGCCTGAGCACGTGTGGCATCCAGGGCCCAGAAACAACGCGTATAACGCTTGGTATGGGTGGTCACGGGCTCAGAAAAATCTGCAGAAGGCGGGCTAACCGCCCCAATAATACTCAATGAGCCTTTCTGATTTGTCAGCGTTTTAACATGTGCCGCTCGCTCATAAAAATCTGCCAGACGGCTACTTAAGTACGCCGGATATCCTGCCTCACTGGGTAACTCCCCGAGACGACCCGATACCTCGCGCAGGGCCTCTGCCCAGCGGCTGGTGGAATCGGCCATCAATGCAACGCGCATACCCTGATCACGGAAGTATTCACCTACCGTCACTGCTGTATAGACACTGGCCTCACGAGCTGCCACCGGCATATTCGAGGTGTTGGCAATAATGACTGTTCGCTCCATCAGGGGCCTGCCCGTCATTGGGTCTTCGAGCCCAGGGAACTCATGCAGCACCCCGGCCATCTCATTACCGCGTTCACCACAGCCAACATAAATAATAATATCGGCATCACACCACTTAGCCAGCGTTTCCTGAAGAACCGTCTTGCCGGTGCCAAAGCCACCCGGCATGGCTGCCCTGCCGCCACAGGCCAGAGGAAACATACTGTCCAGTATGCGTTGCCCGGTAAACAACGGGCCCTCAACGGGGATGCGCTCTGCCACGGGTCGGGGCCTACGTACCGGCCAACGGTGGCTGAGCCTTACTTCATTACGCTCACCCTTACTGTCCTTTACGACACAGACAACCTGCATCTCGGTATAGCAACCAGCCTCAACAACCTCTACAACCTCGCCTTCAACATTAGGGGGAAGCTGGGCACGCTGGCTACGGGCATCATCACGCTGCACGGTACCAATGTCGGCACCCCGCGAGAGCTGATCGCCAACCTTAATGCTTGGAGTGAATGGATAAGTCCTGTCGCCACGCTTCTGGTCGAAACCGGTTTCAATATATCGCCCCTGGGTATTCAGTGGCCTGAGCAGACCATCATAAATATTCCCCAGCAGGCCCGGGCCAAGCCTGATAGAAAGCTCAGAGTTAGTGCCGACAACGGGATCACCAGGCCTCAAACCTGTCGTGTCTTCATAAACCTGGACGACAATTTCATCATTATCCAGGCGAATGACCTCTCCAAGCAGTTTATTTTCGCCAACCAGCACCGCTTCATAAATCCGGAAGGGTTTACTTACCCTGGCCCTTAATACCGGTCCGCTAATCCAGTTGATTGTTGCGTCAGTCATCTTTTGATTCATCTATATAATTAATCGCTAGTTCCAGGCACCTGTTTCGAATAAATACTGGCCAGGAACATCTCCTCTATACGTGCCCGCTGTCGTAGCAAGCCATCGACACTGCCGTCGACACAGGCGCCTCCAGCACATATTCGAAGCCCGGCATTAATGTTTTGTCCTTGCTTCAACTCCAGGCTCTCAAGATTCAGGCTCTGGAGTTGTTTGTTCAGTTTGTTGCATTCATCGTCAGTCAGTGAATCTGGACACTCCAGCGTCCATTGACGTGAAATAAGCACTTCATCGGCTTTTTGCACAATCTCATTAATCCACTGACCCCGCATTTCTTTGTCTTTCCAACGTAGACAAAGTGCGTCGCGCAGGCTTGTCCAGGCCTGCTCGAGGAAGGCCTCATCCAGTTTATGCCTGGCCAGGCGTACCTGGGTCTGCAGACTGGCTTCGGCCATTTTCAGATCCTGCAGCGACCTTGATCGCACTTCTTCAATAGAGCGTCGTGTACGTTCTCGCACACGCAGGTAAGCATCTTTAACAATTGAATCTGCCTGCCCCCGCGCACGCATACGCATGGAGTCGCAGTGCTCCTGTTCATATTGATTCACTACCTTCAGCAGGTGTTCAACCTGGGCATCTACAATAGATTCCGGCGTTGTCATTCCAGCACTCCCAATTGCCTGCGCAGTGTATTGGCAAGATCAGGCATTTCTGCCCGCTCCAGAATATCGGGTACCACGACTATTGGTGGTTGCTGCCTGGCCAGGCACTGATTCAGCTTTGCCTGCGGCAAACACTGAGCCATCGCAGCACTAATCAGGATGAGTGGCGCCTCGTTGCAGGCCCATTCAAGTACTTCTTCACACTCATCATCTTCTGGTGAACGTACTCTCAGGCCTGCCAGCCGGAATCCGGCTGCAGTCACTTCATCTCCGATATAAACGGGTACCGACATCACTATGTTTTAATCATGTGATCTGGTTGAAGATCAGGATAGACACGATCAGACCATAAATCGCGATACCCTCGGCCAGACCCACAAGGATCAGCGTTCTACCAAGTAGCTCGGGCTTTTCCGCAATCGCACCAATTGCCGCACTACCTACACCAGCAACCGCAATACCTGCACCTAAGGATGAAAGGCCGGTCGCCAGAGCTGCCGCAATAAAACCCCATTGCACAGCGCCCTCAGAAACTGCGGGGCCGGTGTTTGCAGCTTCTGACGCCATAGCTGGTGACCACCAGAGCACGACCGAAGCCAGCAAACTGGTGAACATCGTTACACCCAGTAAGATCATGATATGGATGACGCGCTTTCCCATTGTTATCTCCTTGTTTCACTATTATCTGAAGGTGCGGCCAGTGGCCTGAACATACGTCCACTACCGCGCAGGAACCGAATAAAGAATTCAAACAGGATCAGCCTGGTGGTCTGAATCGTAACCACCAGGCCCTCGAGTAAGATCACAATCACATTACCCAC
The DNA here is from genome assembly GCA_964641615.1 of uncultured Ectothiorhodospiraceae bacterium. GTDB lineage: Bacteria > Pseudomonadota > Gammaproteobacteria > J044 > J044 > JANTGN01. The sequence continues at coordinate 126,978 of CAZXNH010000003.1, forward strand.
CAGCATAATGATAAAAGCGACCAGAATATTTTCCGTGGAACCTGCCATGGTGAAGAAAGCCAGTGAGAGGCCCGAATGGGCGAGTGCAAAAGCCCCTACACGCACGAAAGATATACTGTTAATCAGTAGCTGGAACAGATTTTCAACCAGGGCACCTACAGTACTCACAACAGTACCCACGCTGATTCGTTCTGCCAGCGACAGGCTGCCTGCCAGGTACCAGAGAAAACCCAGGAAAAAGATATAAGTCGATCCGGACCAGACTATAAGCGCGATCAGGCTTAGATACATTAGCGTGATAGGGGCATCGACCTTCAGCCACTCATCAAAGTCATCTCGCCAGTAAGCCTCAAAGGCATTCAGCGCCAGTCCAGTTGTAAGAATCAAAACACCAGCAACGAGTGGAACGCCCATTACCAGCAGTGGCTGCTCAATCGGATGCACCCAAAGCGCAGGAATAATGTGTTCCAGCCCGAAGATGCTGCCAAAAAGAAAACCAAACACGATTGATGACAGACCATTCGCGATAAGTATCCGGGTAACTGGCCAGCGTTTTTGAAGGGCAAAGCCAATAGCCGCCAGTATAATTCCGTGCCCCACATCACCGAACATGTAACCAAATAGCAAAGGCACGAGAATAGCCACCAGCAGACTGGGGTCTGCCTCTTCAGCTGAGGGTGTACCCAGCATGCTTGAAAACAATTCAAAGGGTTGTGCCCACCAGGGATTTTTCATCACCATCGGAGCGCTTACCTGGTCTGGCGCCTGAGGAAATCGAAGAATAGCCTTCAAACCAGCTTCATGAAGTGAGCGCTTCAACTCCCTGCCTTCAAAATCGCTGGTCCAGCCAGTCACCCAGGCGAAATTCTCCGTAACCGGAAGGTCACTAACATGCGTCAGGAACCATTCCATTCGATAGATATCAGCCAGACTTCTGGCAAGCCTGTGTGTCTGGCAACAATCACTGAGCATGTATTGAATACGATTCGTATTCTCGGTGATTTCCTGCAGCCTTTCCCTTATCCGCTCAAGGGCTACGTCCCTGCTACCACCAATCCATCGGGGTATAGTGAGCTCCTTAGCCTTACCCATACCCAGATCTTCTGAAAGTGCCCTGAGTTTTTCAGGCTCCCCAACGGCCAGGATAAAGTAATGGCCTTCAGTCTTAACCTCCCTGATGAGGACCGAGGCCGGCAGATGTTCATACTGTTCCTCATCAGGCATGAGATAAACACGAGAGATGACAACAGGTCCCTGGCGACTGAAGAGGGAGAAGTCCATGTTTTCATCCAGTTGCTGGAACATCTCTTCAAACAATTTCAGGTCTCTGCGCTCTGCGATCAAAGACTCATATTTCTGGATAAAAACCGAGGCATCAGATTCCCAGGCCTTTAAGTGCCTAAGTGCATTACCGAGAACCCTTTCAGGACTTCCTGCAACAGCACTGCTTACAAAATCCCCCTCAGGCCAGTAGGCATGATACCTGCGCGACATGCGGTTGAACTCTTCCAGCTGCCCCTGAAGATCTGGAAGATGGATACGTGACACCTCGTCACTATGTGTTTCAAGCTCTACGCTCTCAGTGCGCGCAAGCACCTCGACGGCCTTGGCAAGATCGTCCTTGGAAGTCAGTAACTCAAACCACCTGGCAGGCATAGGGCGCAGCGTCATGAGCCTGCCTCCGCATTTACCTGGAACAGGGCCATGCGCACAAGGTCACCACGCAGTCGCTCAATATCCAGAGCAACCAGACCCAGGTGTACGAACATGATTTCAGGACCACCGGATAATCGCCTGAATGCCCCTCGTAGTTCCTTTTCCAGGGCATCACGTAAAAGTTCGGTACTCTCCTCTGGGGATTCACTCTGGGCATGCAACTTAGAACGAAACATCCTGCAGAGTTGTTCCATACCAGTTTGATGATGCCTTTCTAAGGGACTGATGTGCTTCCACTCCCTGAGCCATGCTTCGCTAAGCGGCTCCTGATTTTTCCAGGCCTGCAGGAAAACCCTGCAATCCGATGCCCAGAAGGCTTCATCACGAAGATTGGCATTAACATGTATGAACGGTTTTAATCCGGGATCTTCAAGCATCCAGCCTGGGGCAGCCCGCCCTGAAAGAATGTAGCTCAGTGCAGGCAAATCAATGAGTCGCTTAACCCAATTGATCGACTGCCGCCAATCATCACCCAGCCAGCGCGACACAGCCTCGATATATTCCCTGAACCGCTGACGAAGCAACAACTCGATTTCATGTACTGTCGTATTGGCTCCTATGCCAACCACCCAGTTATTCAATGGTCCTCGTTGGGCCACCTGCAGGTAGTTCGCCAGGTCCCCAATACTGCGCAGACGCCGCCACTCTTCATCTGATAGCCGTACACCATGTCTTGCCTGAAGACGTGTCTGTACATAAGCATATTGAGCGGCTTTAGCCATCGGTGTTACCAGATCATCCTTCGCCTGTCTTTTTCGACCCCGTCAACATATCCGCAACACGATCAACAACCTCTCCCAGGTCAGAAGATGCATAATGCTCTGAACTAATCTGTTGATGCTGTTGGGCATATTCGTGCCGTAGTTCTTTAACCTGCTGCGCAATACACTGTTTGAACCTTAAATGGATATGACTGAGGCGATTATCCGCATGCTTGGAAATCTTCTGTGCCCTGTTCTTGGCCTCCTGAATGATCTGGACGCCTTCCTGCTCGCAGTCTTTGATTGCCTGGTTAGCCTGTTCTTCGGCCTTGAGCACCCGTTGCATAGCCTGTTCAGAAAGCCTTGCATCCGGGCTGATTATTGATTGTTTTTCTGTTGCCATCAGAGGCCTCCGGCATCTAATTAGCGAATGATGATGTACTGATATTTATAATAAGGTCTGGCGATGGGCGCCACTATATGTTCAGCGCCATTTTATAAGGTTTATTGCTGGAAAATTGATAAAACTCATGCAAAAACAGAACATCCCTGCCCTGTCATCAAATTGTTACAAATGAAGTGCTCTGAAATCAGGTAGCGGGCATCCGAATATGGAAGGCTACGCCCTTTCCTGGCTGGCTCTCAGCACGAATACTACCCTTTAAGGTTCCGGTCACAATGTTGTATACGATACTAAGACCGAGGCCACTACCGCCATGTCCACGGCGCGTGGTGAAAAAAGGCTCAAAGATACGCGAAAGATTTTCGGCGTCGATGCCCTTACCATCGTCTTTATACTCAATCAGGACATCGCTACCCTCACGACTCGAGGCAATATGTATATTGCCTGCCTGCCCCTCATCATAGCCATGGATCAAGGAATTCATAATGAGGTTACTGACCAGCTGATAAATAGCTCCTGGGTGGGTTTCCAGCTCAATGTCCGGCTCACAGGTGCTCGTCACCTTAACGAGGCTATGCCTCAGCTTGGGCCCCATACTGGTCAGCACTTCCTGGCAGTAGCTTGCAAGATTAATCGAGCGGACCTCATCGACTGTCTGGTCAACGGCTACCTGTTTAAAGCTATTAACCAGTTGCGAGGCGCGCATTAAGTTCTTGTACAGAATGTCGCAGGCATCGTCAGCCTGCTGGAAGAAACTATCCAGCGTACTACGCTTAAGATTGCCCTGTTCGAATTCCTTCTTCAGGCCAACCATTTCTTCGTGCATGCTGCTGGCTGATGTAATACTGATGCCAAGCGGTGTATTAATTTCGTGCGCGACTCCTGCAACAAGGCCGCCAAGAGAAGCCAGTTTTTCCGACTCCACCAGTTGCTCCTGTGTCTCTTTAAGTTCCCGGAGTGAACTTTCAAGCTCATGATTAAGACGATGCAGATTTGTCATATCCCTGATGCTGACGAGATTCTCCTTGAAATTCCCATCATCATCACAAATGGCCTGCACGTTTTTAGAAATATGGATCTGCGAACCATCTTTTCGGATAAATATCGTCTCCTGGTCATTGCAGTAACCTTTTGCAGCAACCTCTGCAGCACAGGCCTCCAGAATACCGAGATCACCCAGGTGGTCCGTAATAGGATTACCAATTAACTCTTCTTCTGTGTACCCAAGCAGCTTACAAAATGCAGGATTGACGTACTGAATTTCTAACTCAGGATTAATGGTAAAGACACCATCAGGAAAATTATCGAGAATCTGCTTTGTATAATGCTGTTCACTCGGACTAGTAAAGTCCTTGATGGCTGTAGAGTCTTGCATAGCAGTATCCACTCTTTTTAATAATATTTAGGCTCAAATGAGCATAGTATCTTTAGACAAAAATGCTAATCGGGGAACTGTTCCCTGATCTTTTTCATCTGATCCAGATTCTCCAACACCCAGTCCACCATGGTGGGATCGAAATGCTCACCGCGTTGTTCGTGCAGGAACTCCAGAATCTTGTCGAGTGGCCAGGCATCTTTATAGCAACGTTTACTGCCCAGGGCATCGAAAACATCTGCTAGGGCACAGATACGCCCATATATATGAATCTCTTCACCTTTTTTGCCATTCGGGTAACCACTACCATTCCATTTTTCATGGTGATCACCCGCGATGATCGATGCCGCCTTGAGTATTTCCCGATCTGAACGACCAAGCAGGTTCGCACCAATCTGGGCATGCGTCTTCATCACCGCCCATTCATGCTCACCCAGGGCACCGGGATGATGCAAAATGCCGTCAGGAATGCCGATCTTGCCGAAATCATGTAATGGCGAGGCAATATGCAGAATTTCAGCATCTCGCTCGGACAAGCCCATACCAAGAGCGACGAGACGGCAGTACTCTGCAACACGGCGCACATGCTGGCCTGTCTCTCTGGAACGTGTTTCTATCGCCTCACCCAGCATATAAACCATGTCTTTCTGGGTGCCTTCAATCTCCTCACGCAGCATGACGTTTTCATAGGCAATCGACACGTTACGCAGAAACAGCTCTATCAGCCTGAGATCCCCATGACTCAGGGGGTGATCACTGCGTACATAGATAACATCATGCCTGCCTTCCCTGGGCTGGAAATAACCAACAAATTCTTTTTCTCTGAGGATAGAGCGTCTTTGCGCATGGGCCTCCTGGATTGCCCGATATACACCTATCTCCATTGACTCGGTGTCCTGTGGGCTCTTGCCCACCAATTCCTCAAAACGGCCTGTAGCCGCCAGAATTTTGCCCTGCCCCTTGTGCTCCTCAAAGGCAAGAGACTCACAGTCGACAAACAGCGCATCTTCACCAAGATAGAGCAGAGCAACCATCTGCTCCAGTACGCCCTGAACGAATTGATTCAGATTGGATATGGTAAAGATTTCAGCAGAGGCATTTATGATGTGCTCCAGTCCCTTGCGGTTGTTGTCGAGAGCAACCAGGTCACGATAAGAGCGAAGACTGGTGTAAATGGTACTGTACAGTTTCTGCGAGGTTAACTCGGTCTTTTCCTTGTAGTCGTTGATGTCGTATTCACGAATCACCTTTCGCTCAGGGGCCTGCCCCGGCTGACCGGTGCGCAATACCAGCCTGATCAGTTCATTCCTGAGTGTTCCACGTATATATTTAACAAGATCAAGCCCGGCGTGCTCTTCCTCCATGACGACATCAACCAGCGCAACCGCAATATCGGATTCTTTATCCAGGATTTCTCTGGCCTGAGTCGCCGAGTAGGCGCTCAGAAAAGTCAGACCACGGCCTGCGAATTCAAAGTCCTTTAATGCCAGACGCGTAACATCGTGAATCCCTGGCTCATCATCAATAATCAGGACTTTCCAGGGCCTGGTGCCATTAGTCCTGGATTCAGGGCCCTCATCATGATCTTCGGGGGCAAATATCAAATCGGATTCGCTATTCTGCATGGTTAACGGACTCACGAACTGGTGTTTTCAATAGAGACTGGCAACATAATCTTGAAGACCACGCCTCGTCCAACGGTACTCTGTACATCAATACTTCCCTGCAAACCTGTTGTTACCAGATTATAGACGAGGTGCAGGCCAAGACCACTTCCGCCAGTCCCACGCCGAGTAGTAAAGAAAGGATCAAAGATCTTACTCAGGCTTTCCTCGGGTATGCCCTTGCCATCATCCTGAACGGTCAGGGTTAATTGCCTCTGATCAAATTCACAATAAATATGTATGACCCCTGACTGCCCTTCATCATAGGCATGCAGTAAAGAGTTCAACATCAGGTTACTAATTACCTGATATATGGCGCCTGGATTGGTATAGAAATCCACATCCCTGTCACAGAGGTTCTCAACAATAATGTTTGAACCCTTAAATCTGGGTCTCAGACTGGTGATGATATCGTCGATATATTCATGCACATTGATGCTGTGCCATTCTTCACTGGTCTGATCAACCGCAACACGTTTGAAGCTACCGATGAGACTAGATGCCCTTTTTAGGTTCTGCAGGATAATGCTGCTGCTTTCCAGGGCATGCCGCATGAAGTCCTCCAGCGCAGATCGCTTCATGTTGCCAGCCTCGTAGGAAACCTTAAAACGACTCACTTCATCCTCCAGATGCGAGGCCGCTGTCATGCCAATACCTATGGGTGTATTGACCTCATGAGATATACCTGCGACCAGCCCCCCCAGGGAGGCCATTTTCTCGGACTGAACCAGCTGACTCTGCGTCTGGCTCAGGGTGTTGAGGGTCTCGGTAAGGCTTTTATTAGTTTCAGATAATTCATGCGTTCTTTCTGCAACGCGGCTTTCAAGGCTTTGATTTAGCTCACGAAGTTGCTTTTGCACATGCGTTGAACGTCGAATAACAAATATTGAGCTTATCACCCCAAGTATAAGCAGACTCCCGCTCAGCAGGAGCATTGTCGTTACGGCATAACGATAGCTGGTCGAGGCCTCCTGGGCCGCCTCCTTTGATAACTGACTCTGCTGGGCAACAAATTCGTCATAGGCTGCCAGAAGGCGGTTCTGAGCAGGAATGGATTCTGCTGTCAGGGTTGAGCTGGCTTCTTTATATTCTTCCTGCTTCAGTAGATCTATAACCTTGCGCTGATACAGGGTAGATTCAATAGCAATATCAAACAGACGATCAAGCTGCTTTGACTCTTCTGAGTCCAGCCCCATATTTCGCAGACGATCAACGTTACCAAGAAAACTACCCGCAAGCTCTGACAGGCGAATGACACCCTCATCGGTCTCAAACGGGTCCTGGGAGATAACCATCTGGTAAAGGACCAGGGAACGTTCACGAGCAACGTTCCTCATGTCGACGATGATTTCAGATTTGTGATTCCTGACATCGACCATGTACTGCAGACGATCATTCTGACTTTTCATATTGCCAAGTCCTATTACCGTAACCAGCAACAGCAATATCAACATGAACCCAAAACCAGAAATGAGCATTCGGCTTGAGGCATCAGACATCAAACAGGCTTCCACTTATGCGCATACTCTGAGACATCTGCCCGGATCAACAGAATATTCATATATTATTATGTTTAGTTATTGATTTTTAAGGGCTAAGGGCCAGTATAAGCAAGCCCGTGAGTAGCGCAACCCCAAGCGCCTTGAGGCCAGACCATAACCAGAATGTGCCCCCAATACGACCTAAAAAGACACCCAGAAAAAATATCAGGCAAAAGGCCGTTAAAGCCGATAACTCGATTGGTTTATTGAGCGCGCCTGGGTATAAGACTGAAAACCAGACAGGGAAAATAATTATGATGGCGATAAGAAATGGCGCCATACCGTTTACCAATGCCACCACCAGGGGCATAAAACGTGCTGCTTTACCGTGGGCCGTATCGCCAAGATCAGCTATCATCGACTGCTCCAGACTCTCCAGCTCCTGCTTCTTTTCTGCAGACTCACTAATATAGGCACTGGAAACCCCGCTCACTCCAAGTGCAACAGCCGCCCCCACACAGGCGTTAAGCACTGTCTGCAAATCAGAGGTACCTGCCACATAAAAACCCGTCAGCAAGCCCAGCATCGTTAAGGCTCCATCAAAACCATTTACAACAAAATATCGTCGTGCAATTTGATGCGCACGCGATATTCGTACCAGGAATTGTAGTTTTTTTATCATTAGCTTATGTGGCGCACAGAAGCCTTTTATTCAGCTTTATTACCGTTAACGACTTCGACCTCATCAATACTATGGACAGACGCACCTAGCGACCGAATCGTATCCTCTACTTTTTCATAGAGAATGTCTTCGCCCTCGATAGTCAGTACGACGGTCTCGGTATTCTCATCAACCTCGGCTACTGAAAACCGGATAACCCCCCGATCCACGCAATCGGCTATGGTCCGTGAAAACTCCAGCCCATTCGGATGATGCGGCTTTAAGACATCCAGAACTAGTCGCGTTACTCGAACCATTGCTCACACCTCGCTCATATTAAATATGCCCCTATATGATCAGTATAACGAATGACAATTAATTCACAGTGACACACCAGCCCATGCAGCCATTTCCTTATTCAGAAATGTCGTTTTTAGCATTAGAATTAATATTATCAGGTAAAGATAAATTGAGGATATGCCGATGGGCGGCTGGGGTTGTCCCCATGAAGTAAACGGTCAGTGCACTCGGGTCAATGATGAGCCCTGCGACCCAGGCATGAAGGGATGCATACTGTTTGGCCGCTTCAAGTTCAGCGACGCCACGAAAAACCGATCAGATGAAAGCAGGAAAAGGCGCAATGACGCGCTGAAGAAAGGCTCAGACAAACGCTGATGATCAATCTCGATCCAGAAACTTCATGACTTCTGACCACCATTGCGCATCTGACCAGGCCGGCCAGCTGTTATGACCGGCTTTCTCAAAAACCCATAAGCGTTTTTCACTCTGAATAGAGTCATATAATCGTTTTGCATGCTCCGGGGGAATGATGCTATCGCTATCGGCATACAAAACAGCCACCCTGCCCTCATAAGCCTTCAGGTTCTCGCTGTTATCGTAGCGATCCCTCACCAGCCATTTCACAGGTAGAAACCAGTACAGGTGTTGCGCCAGATCTGGCAGATTATCCCAGGGCGTGATCAGTGCAACGCCTTTTACCATTGCATCACATCGGGCTACGACACCAGTAGCCACGCCTGAGCCTATCGACTCGCCAAACAGGTAGACGGGACCACCATATTGCTCATGAGCAAGCTTCAGAGTTTCACAGGCATCTTCGACCAGGGACTGTTCGTCCTTATTGCCCTCGCGAGCGCCATACCCCGGGTACTCATGCAAAATAACACGGTAGCCACGAGCCTCCAGGGCCTGCACGTAATAAATACGATCACTCGCCTCCCCTGCATTACCATGAAACACTACTACAGTAGCCCGGAAGTCCTGATCATGCGCCAGGCTGACAAAGCCACGGTAACCTTTGTCATCTTCTGACCACAGCGCCAGCCCTCGCTGCTGGGCCCTGGCCTGCGCATCTTCATATGAAAAACGCTCCGGATAGAACATCAGACTGTCCTGCAGGAAGTACATGACCGACATCAGCACCATCAGATAAATCAGGATTCGACCCAGCACCAGGAACACCCCCCTGGGAACCATTAGCCAACTACAAGTAATTAGTTAGAAACATAATCAGAGCATAGACCTGATTGGTGAAACGTGGAATGTTAAGAAATAGTGTTCTGAGGAATCTCGCTGATTACGAAACGAGGAACAGGAAAACAAAAAAGACTCCTGGTTCAGGAGTCTTCTGAAATCGACTGGCGGCTGAAAGTACTTTCCCACAGCGCCTGGGCAGGTACACTTAACCCTATAATGGCAAGAACAAAAATCTGCAGGTACAAGACATTATCTGACAACATACTGATTCCTTCTTATGTGAACTAGGGTTTTTGAACTACGTGGCTGCCATTTGGTTCCACCGCACGCTCGAGACAATTGCTAAGTGTGATGAAGGTCACGAGACAGGCGGGAAGCTATTTACGAAGCGATTAAGATCAGAACACCACAAAATTTATATGGTTGCCATTCATGCCAATGCCAGCCAAAGTCTATATACCCTGAGTTAGCACCTGAAATAAATGGATACAGAAAAACAACAGCAGCCAGAGCTATTCCCGGTTCCGACTATTGAAAAGGCCGAATTAGTCGGCAACCTGCGGCGCATACTCCCGCCTGAAGCCCTGTTATCAGAAGAAGAGGATCTGCGTCCTTACGAGTGTGATGGCCTGTCCGCCTATCGCAAACTCCCATTAGTCGTCACCCTGCCCAGTACGATTGAGCAGGTTCAGGCCATCATGGCCCTCTGCAAGCAATATAATGTCCCCGTGGTAGCACGCGGTGCTGGCACGGGCCTTTCAGGAGGCGCCCTGCCTTACGAAAATGGTGTCTTGCTTAGCCTTGCCAAGTTCAAAAACATCCTGGAGATCAACCCGGAACGCCGCACTGCCCGCGTCCAGCCAGGCGTACGAAATCTTGCCATCTCGCAGGCCGTCGACCACCTCGGCCTTTACTATGCTCCAGACCCCTCATCCCAGATTGCCTGCACCATTGGTGGCAATGTTGCAGAAAACTCCGGTGGCGTACATTGCCTGAAATATGGACTGACCGTGCATAACATCCAGAGCATCAAAATCGTCACGATAAACGGTGAACTACTGGAGATCGGTGGCGCAGGACTGGACTCCCCCGGCTATGACCTGCTTGCCCTAATGACCGGCTCAGAAGGCATGCTCGGCGTGATCGTTGAAGTCACTGTACGCCTGCTACCCAAACCAGAGCGCGCCCAGGTTATCCTTGCGGCCTTTGATGATGTCGTTAAGGCAGGTGCCGCTGTCGGCAATATTATTTCCGCAGGTATTATCCCGGCCGGGCTGGAGATGATGGATAGCCTCGCCATCCAGGCCGCAGAAGATTTCGTGCATGCCGGCTACCCACGAGATGCCCAGGCCATCCTGCTATGTGAACTGGATGGCACGAATGAAGAAGTATCCGAACATGTCTTCCAGGTCCGCGAAATCCTGACCCGGTCAGGTGCCACCGAAGTCAGGACTGCAGCAAACGATGAAGAACGCATGGTGTTCTGGAAGGGTCGTAAGGCTGCCTTTCCGGCAGTAGGACGTATTTCTCCTGATTATTACTGCATGGATGGCACGATCCCCCGCAAAAGCCTTCCTGATGTCCTTCAAACCATGTCTGAACTCTCCAGGGAATACGATCTTGCTGTTGCCAATGTATTTCATGCGGGTGACGGAAACCTGCATCCCCTGATTCTTTACGATGCCAACAAGCCGGGAGAGCTGGAACGTACTGAGGAGTTCGGTGGACGCATACTGGAACTTTGTGTTGAGGTCGGCGGCACCATCACGGGCGAACATGGTGTCGGCATGGAAAAGATCAACCAGATGTGCGTTCAGTTTCAACCCATGGAGCTCACCCAGTTCCATGCCGTAAAGGCAGCCTTCGATCCTGAGGGGCTGCTCAACCCGGGTAAGGCTGTACCCACTCTGCATCGCTGTGCTGAGTTCGGCGCTATGCATATTCATGGCGGTGAATTACCCTTCCCTGAACTGGAGCGTTTTTAACATGAACCAGCATCAGGACATCAGCGCGGAGCTCCAGCAACGCGTTACCGAAGCAGCTAACAAGCAGCTACCACTCCAGTTACGCGCCGGTGGCAGCAAGGACTTTTATGGGCGAGAACCTTCCGGTGATTTACTGGATATCTCGGCGCACCGCGGCATCATCAGCTACGAGCCCAGCGAACTGGTTTTAACGGCACGAGCCGGCACCTCGCTCACAGACATTGAACAGATCCTTGCTGAGAACAACCAGATCCTGCCCTTCGAACCACCACACTTTGGCGTACAGGCAACTATTGGCGGAACCATTGCCTGCAATCTGTCTGGACCCCGCCGCCCCTATGCAGGCGCAGCGCGCGACATGGTACTGGGTACAAAGCTGCTTAACGGTAAAAGTGAAATCCTCAACTTCGGCGGCGAAGTCATGAAAAATGTGGCCGGCTATGATGTATCACGCCTTATGGCCGGCGCCATGGGCACCCTGGGCATACTGCTGGAAGTCTCTTTGAAAGTGCTACCCAGACCAGAACAGGAACTTACCCTGGTTCATGAAGACATCAGCCCTGAAGGCGCCATCAGACGTCTACATGAATGGTCAGGACTTCCCCTGCCAGTCTCGGCGAGTTGTTATTTCGAAGGTCAGCTGATGATACGCGTGTCCGGCACACCCAAAGCCGTCAGGGCCGCCAGAAGCAAAATTGGCGGTGATGAACAGGATGCTCAGCATGCCCTGGAATACTGGTACAAGCTCAATAATCACCAGCATGGATTCTTCAATCACAAGGGGCCACTATGGCGCCTGTCAATTGCTTCAGACACTCCCCCTGTCGCTCTTGAAGGTGAATGGTTATACGAATGGGGCGGTGCACAACGATGGTTGATCAGTAATGAGTCTCCTGAAAAAATTCGCCGGATTGCAGCAGAAGCTGGAGGCCACGCCACACTTTATCGACATGGCGAAGACCGGGACAATCCCTTCCAGCCACTGTCACCCGGATTACTACAGGTTCATTGTCAGTTGAAAAAGGCCTTTGACCCTCAGGGCATACTCAATCCAGGACGTATGTATAAAGAGTTTTAAACGCTTCGTTTTTTTAGCCCTATGCAAACAAAGATTACTCAACAATTTCTAAATACCGCTGCTGGTAAAGAAGCCGATAATATCCTGCGCTCCTGTGTGCATTGTGGTTTTTGCACAGCCACCTGCCCTACCTATCAGCTACTGGGTGATGAACTCGATGGACCTCGAGGCCGGATCTATCTCATCAAGCAGTTACTCGAAGGCAATGAAGTGACCAGGAAAACCCAGCAACACCTGGACCGTTGCCTGAGCTGTCGTTCCTGCGAGACCACCTGCCCATCTGGCGTTCAGTATGGTCGACTGGTTGATATAGGACGTGAACTAGTAGAACAGCAGGTTGGCCGTAATAGTCCTGAGGCCATGAAACGTTGGTTGCTTCGCAAGTTTATCCCCTACCCCAGGCGCTTTTCAGCCCTGTTGTTACTTGGACACCTGTTTCGTCCTGTCCTGCCTTCAGAGTTAAAGAAAAAGATCCCTGCACGGCAAAAAACCGCTGCTCGGCCTGATGAAACACATGCGCGCAAAATGCTTGTCCTGGAAGGCTGTGCACAAAGTATCGCCACACCAAAAACCAATAGTGCTACAGCCCGCCTGCTTAACAAGCTGGGCATCCAGCTGATTAGCCCTGCATCTGCAGGTTGCTGTGGCGCTGTCAGCCATCACCTTTCTGCAACCGAAGAAGGCCATGATTTCATGCGCCGTAATATTGATGCCTGGTGGCCCCATATCGAAAATGGTGCCGAGGCCATTGTGATTACTGCGAGCGGCTGCGGCGCAACAGTAAAAGACTATGAAAAAATACTTCAGAATGATGCGAACTATGCAGACAAGGCCAGGCGTGTGAGTGAACTTGCTAAAGACATTAGCGAGATTCTGATTGATGAAGACCTTGCCAGCCTGAACATCAAGGCTAAACAGAACAAAGTTGCCTTCCATAGCCCCTGCACCCTGCAGCATGGCATGAAACTTAATGGCGTCGTGGAAAGCATCCTGTCAAAGGCCGGATTCGAACTGACCCAGGTAGAAGATACCCATCTTTGCTGTGGTTCCGCAGGCACCTATTCCATACTGCAACCAGCGCTATCGCAGCAACTACTATCGAACAAGGTCTCCGCATTACAAAAATCGAAACCCGATATCATTGCCACTGCCAATATTGGATGTCAGTTACATATTTCCAGCAAAGCAGACAAACCTGTCAGACACTGGGTAGAGCTTATAGAAGAAGCACTATATTAATTTAGTTTTATAGCCTGAATGGCAACAAACGAACCCTGCCCGTATCCCTCAATAATATTTTGCTCACCTTCATTAGCGAGTAGAGTCTGCCTGATCTGGAATTTTCCAAATCCTGTTTTAGTTAATAGCTCAAGCACTTCGCGAGCCGAATAAAATTCCGCAACCGCGTAAAACCGGCTCTTATCGCGTTTTGTAAGGTATTGCTGGCCAAGCGTACTCTCTTTATCGATAAATCCAACCAAAATGCTCCCTCCAGGCCTTAATACACGACAGGCCTCCTCAAATGATTTCTTCAGATCATCAACAAAGCAGATGGTAGTAACCATCAGGGCATAATCGAAGCTGGCTTCCCGATAGGGCAACTTTTCCGCAACGCCTTCAACTACTTCAATACCGACTTCCCTGGCCTTTCTGATCATGGCCTCTGATGGATCAAGACCATGCTGGATATCCAAAGGCCGAGCAAATTTTCCAGTACCTACGCCAATCTCCAGCCCCTGACCGGTTGGCTGTAGCTCCCTGATAGCTTCCAGCTCCAGCGCATACTCCGCGTCATGACGCTCAAACCAGTCATCATATGCATCACTATAAGTATCAAATGGTTCGGTCTTTGCCATAAAGATTTAATACCAGTTATCAGGACTCTTTAACACAACGGAACAAAATATGTTGGCTTAAGGCTTCAATGCTATGGCAGTGATTAATGGACTCCGCATCCAGGCACTGGACAATAGCTTCCTTTTCAAGTCGAAAGACTGCTGGAAGGTCTGAACATGTATCAGGATACATGCGTAGAAACTCATCACGATGAAGGAATTCGCAGGAAACGGGTAGCGATTCAATAAATTGCCTCCACTCCTTCTTTTCTGAGAGATAACCGTGGGAGATAGCGCAGAGATTGCAGCTATAGGTCTGCGGTGAAAATATTTTATGGCCTATGTCGCCAAGGGTATTGAACAGGCCGCTATCCGCATTATAAACAAACAATAATCTTTGCTGACTCATTCAGGCTCATCTTTGGCTTTCAGCTGCATTATTATTTTTGTCACCAGCAATACCCAGGGAGTTCCATGCAGCAGCAGGTCAAAGATATCAATAGGCCGTGACAGGGAACCATCAGCTAGCATGCGTATTTTTTCTACGACATGGGGCTCTGGCACAAAGGGGGCAAGCCCCAGGGTTAAAGCTAGCAATATAAATAAAACTAACGGCGTACGATTAATCCAGTTTTTCATCAAAGCCTCTAAAAAAGTCTTTATAAAATATCAGGTCATCCGGGCGATCAACATCACGCAACACTGGCATTTCAAACCATGTGCGACCAAGCTTTTGCAAACTTTCCCGGGTTATCGCTAGTACCTGCTCCGTTCCCCAGGGCATATCCAAAAACAATTCTGACTGCAGCCTGTTCATGCCTATCAGTACATAACCACCGTCAGCTGCAGGCCCCAGTACCACGTCATGATCCGATAATGTATTACATGCCTCCTGAATATATTCCTGACTATATCCCGGGCAGTCACTGCCGATAAGAACAGCGCGTTCATGCGTACGCAGCGCCTGATCGATTGCTACAGACATCCGCTCGCCAAGATCTGCTCCGGACTGCTGTAACAGGGGTACATGAAATTCATCAGACAAAGATAAACAATGCAGCCCTCCATCCAAAGTATCGCACCATAGCTGCACGTCACAATCCTCCATTCGACTTGCCACATCAAGCGCATGACGCAATAACCGTTGGTAGATCTGAGTAGCCTGTTCTGCACCAACCGCGGGGATCAGCCGCGTCTTCACCTGACCAGGGACAGGCTCCCGGGCAAATACAAGAAGGACCTGTGGCGCTGTACTCATGAGTAGTATCGCTTTGCCAGCTCATCAGGGTCTGCCCCCAGGGCATAGGCTAGTCGCAAGCGCCACATAAGGAGAATGGTTTTAACAATACCGTGCTGCTCCCATTTTCTACTTGAGGTGATCAACGTTGCCCTCAGACAAACAGGACGCGCATTCTTTTTCAAGGACGCTGACAGGGCAACATCTTCCATCAGGCCAATATCTGGGTAAGCACCCAGAGAATCAAACAAAGACCTTTGCACAAAGATACCCTGGTCACCAGTTGCGATACCGGTAAGGCAGGAGCGGAGATTCATCATGCGCTCTATCAGTCGGAACATAATATTTGAACCAGACAAACGGACATTAAAGCGTCCCCACTGATTTCCCGCATCAATTGCAGCGAGAAGTTGATGAAATGCTTCATCAGGGACACGCGTATCTGCATGGAGAAACCAGAGCACATCGCCATGCGCCTTATCGGCACCGGCATTCATCTGCCTCGCCCTGCCCCCTGGGCCCGCAATGACCAGACCTGCATAGTCTTTTGCCTTTTTCAGGGTGTCATCAGAACTGCCGCCATCAACAACAATGACTTCGTGTCCCGCAGTCCGAACAGGGCTCAGATCCTTAAGTGTTTCGGCTATATGCCCGCCCTCATTGAGGGTCGGAATGATCACGGATATTTGCGGCATCGTAGCGGAGTTATTCAGACAAAGCCCCACCACAACTGGACCCCTGTCCAGCTGTGCATCCGAAACAGTGTTCGGCAACAGCAATAGAGGCATGCTCTAGTTCAAGAGAACTGATATCACGTAGATGAGGCCGTGATTTCTTCTGCCCTGGCAAAGGTAAGCCTAGCATCTGGTTGAAATCACAATCGTAGAGATACCCTTGCCAGTCAACACTAATCAGTGAACGACACATCACGGCATCCAGATTTTCTTCGCGGTGACTATGCTTGAGCAACTTCATATAATCATCGAAGCCACCAGTAGACAGCAGGTAGCTACCAAATCGCTGAATAGGGAGATTGGCAAGTGCCAGTAACTGGTTAAATTGGATGCCATATCGCCCATGAAGCTCGCGTTTATAATCCTGCTCCAGGGCCAGCTGAGGTGGTGGCAATGTCGCACCCTGGGGATTGTAAACAAGATTCAGAACCAGACCTGCTGCCTGGTCTGCATAACCAAACTGGTTCAGACGGCGTAGACCCTCGATGCTGGCATCAAATACCCCCTTGCCTCTTTGATGATTAACGTTCTCTTCCAGGTAACAGGGTAATGATGCAATCACTTCTACCTGATGAGTTGCAAGGAACTCGGCAAGATCCCCCTGCCCAGCCTCCATCAGAACAGTCAGATTACAACGATCAATAACCCTGATAGAACGCGCGCGGGCAGCTGCTACAAGCCTCCTGAAACCTGGATTGAGTTCCGGGGCACCACCAGTCAGGTCCAGGGTATTGAAGCGGCCTGTATCCAGCGCATCAATAACCAGATCAATCGTCTCATCATCCATGATTTCCTTGCGGTTGGGTCCCGCAGCCAC
>CAZXNH010000004.1:0-127697 GCA_964641615.1 uncultured Ectothiorhodospiraceae bacterium
GTTAAGGGCGACCCGTACACCATCGACACCATGATCTTCTTCATGGCCAATATGTCCTGGAACTCGACCATGAACACGGCCGAGATCATGAAGATGCTGGTCGAGAAGGATGACAGCGGTGAGTACAAGATTCCGTTCCTGGTGGTTTCTGATGCCTACCATTCCGAGATCGTTAACTACGCCGATCTGGTACTGCCTGATACTACCTACCTGGAGCGTTACGATACCATCTCCATGCTGGACCGTCCGATCTCCGAGCCCGATACGGCTGCCGACTCGATTCGTCACCCGATTATCGAGCCAGATCGCGATGTGAAGCCCTGGCAGGAAGTCATGGTTGAACTGGCACTGCGCCTGAAGTTCCCTGCCTTCACCAAGGAAGATGGTTCGCGCAAGTTCCAGGACTACAAGGACTTCATCGTCAACTTCGAGAAAGAGCCCGGTATCGGTTTCCTTTCAGGTTACCGTCTGGATGATGATGGCAACGAAGTTGGTCTGCGCGGTAAGCCAAATCCCAAGCAGTGGGAGCGCTACGAGGAGAACCAGTCCTTCTTCGCGCATCACCTGAAGCCAAACGAACAGTTCTACCGTTTCTGTAACAAGGACTACATGGAGCTGGCTAATCATGCTGGCTGGGTCCACAGTCATGCCCCAATCATCATGGAGCTGTACTCAGAAACCCTGCAGAAATTCCGCCTGGCAGGACAGGGGCTCTACGATGGTCCATGCCCAAGCAAGCCAGAGCACAAGGAACGCCTGGTGAATTACTTCAGCCCGCTGCCTGAGTACTACAAGCCGCTGGAGCAGAGCCGTATCAACGAAGACGAATATCCGTTCCATGCGGTCAACCAGCGTCCCATGTTCATGTACCACTCATGGGATTCTCAGAACAACTGGCTGCGCCAGATCATGGCTCAGAACTTCCTCTACATGAACCGCGCACAGGGCGAGAGCATGGGTATCGAGGACAAGTCCTGGGTATGGGTCGAGTCGCACAATGGCAAGATTCGCGTACAGGTCAAACTGATGGAGGGTTGTGAACCCAACACGGTCTGGACCTGGAACGCCATTGGTAAGCAGAAGGGTGCCTGGAAACTGTCGGAAGACGCAAACGAGTCTCAGGATGGCTTCCTGATGAACCACCTGATCTCTGAGCTGTTGCCCAAGAAGGGTGATGCGGTCGATAACATCACCAACTCTGATCCAGTAACTGGTCAGGCTGCCTGGTACGACCTGCGTGTGAAGATCACGCCTGCGGCACCTGGAGAAACTGGAAGCTGGCCTCAGTTCGATGCTGTTAAGCCTCTGCCAGGAATGAAGCCGGCCCCCGACGTTGTGCGTTATCAGGCACACGAAGCCGTTAATCTCAACCGTGACATGTCCGACATTCTCACCCGTGGTGAGAAATGGCGCGAAGACTAAGCACACGTAACGGTTTGAAAGGAGATATAAGATGCGTTTAGGTCTCGTTATCGATCTGGATACCTGCGTAGGCTGTCATGGTTGCGCAGTAGCATGTAAACAGTGGAATACCTCGGGCACCACCGGTGCACTGACCGATTACCGTCCCTATGGACGTAACCCCAGTGGCGTATGGTTCAACCGTATTCGTCACTACGAGGTTGGTGATTACCCGAACAACAAAACCATTAACTTCCCAATGTCCTGTATGCATTGTGAGGACGCAGACTGTGTCACGGTCTGTCCTACCGGTGCTTCATACAAGCGTAAGGAAGATGGCATCGTCCTGGTTGACCAGGATAAGTGCATGGGCTGTAACTACTGCTCATGGGCCTGCCCATACGGCGCGCGTGAGCTCGACCGTGAGGCTGGCGTCATGAAGAAGTGTACGCTGTGTATTGACCGTATTTATGACGAAGAGCTGGATGAAATAGATCGTCAGCCAGCCTGTGTCATTACCTGTCCTGCACATGCCCGTTACTTCGGTGACTTTGATGATCCGAATTCAGAAGTCAGCCAGCTGGTACGTAACCGTGCCGGTTACAAGCTGATGCCTGAAGTTGGCTACAACCCGACCAATACCTACCTCCCACCTCGCCTGACCCAGCCGATTCCTACCGACGATGTTCGCAAGGAAGGTGGCCTGGCCGGCAAGGTCAAGGAGTGGGCAAACAAGACGGTCGTCCGTTAAGCCGAGAGGAGATAGAACATGCATCCCGCTTTATCCGTAATTATCTTCACCGTCAGCTCGGGCGCTGGTTATGGCCTGCTGATGCTTATGATTGGTCTGCACATCTTCGGCTTTGCTCCTGATATGAGCGAAAATGAACTGCTGACCGGTGGCATTATTGGTCTGGGCCTGGTGGCCTTTGGCCTGATGTCTTCAACCTTCCACCTGGCTAACCCCAAGAATGCCTGGCGTGCGTTTAACCGCTTCCGCACTTCCTGGCTGTCACGTGAAGGTGTATTTGCCGTACTTAGCTTCCCGTTTGCCCTGCTATACCTGTTCGCGGTATGGAGTGGTGGCGCCGAAGTGACTGGCTTCATGCAGGTAGTTGGCTTCCTGACTATCCTTATCTCGTTGTTGACCGTATTTAGCACTGGCATGATCTATGGTTGTCTGAAGACTATCCGTCAGTGGAACTCCGCTCTGACACCTGCTAACTACATCATGCTCGGCCTGATGCTTGGCGCGGCCTTGCTGGTCACACTACGTAACAGCTTCAACGGTAATATTGCGCTGGCCTCCAGCATGGCGCTGGTGATCATCGTTATTGCACTGGTCCTGAAGGCGATTTACTACTTCTGGCTCAAGCGTGTTACTGGTCCAACCATGAAGACTGCTACAGGCTTTACCCGTGCAAACGTTCGCTTGCTGGACGTGGGGCACACTGCGGGCACCTTCCTGACAGAAGAGTTTGGTTACCAACCTGGTCGTACTATCGTAACCCTGTTTAAAGTTCTGGTATTCGTATTAGGCTTCATCCTGCCAGGTATGATTGTCTTTGGCATGACTGATGGCGATGCCTCTACAAGCCAGGCGATTGGCGCCGTGATTCTCGCCTTCATCGGCATTGGTCTTGAGCGCTGGCTGTTCTTTGCAGAAGCGCGTCACGTGGTAAACCTGTATCACGGTGCACAGAATACTTAATAGTTATTGAGTATTTGGTTTGAGAAAGGCGCCCGCTTCATGCGGGCGTTTTCTTTTGTGTTTTGGAAGCTCAACGTCAAAGTCTTATCGCTCTCTGGCTATGCCAGCTGGAGCGAGTCATTTTCTTGCATGCCCAAAAGAAAATCACGAAAGAAAATGGCGTCTCAAACTGACTGGACTTCGGCTACCCTCGCATTAATACAGATTTTTAACGGACCGGGCCTTAAGGTGCGTCCATGCACCTGCAGGATCTTTTACGGCATCCTTGCTGCAAATCCTGAATCTTACTTTCTGCTCGGCAGTCAGTAATGGCTCCTGGAGTGGTAGTTACAGAGACTGATTTTTAAATGCCATCAACTGGTAAATTACCCAATCAATGCTAGTGTCTGATACTACCTAAACTTCAAAGAATAAAAACAATGGATTCACTCGTTTCTACCGAATGGCTCAACCAGCACCTTGCTGATCCAGATCTCGTTATTCTCGATTGTTCTGTTTACCAGGAGTCTGAAGAGGACGGTGGCTTTCATAACGTAAGCGGTCGAGCTAAGTATGAGGAGGGTCATATCCCGACTGCCGGTTTTGCCGATCTCAAGGGTGAGCTCTCAGACCTAAGCGCCACCATCGAGTTTGCTGTGCCGACACCAGAACAGTTTTGCGATGCCATGGGTAAGCTGGGCGTAGGGGATAACTCGCAGGTGGTGCTTTATGACGCACATTATTCTGCCTGGGCAGCAAGAGTCTGGTGGATGTTACGCTGGGTGGGCTTTGATAATGCGGCATTGCTCGATGGTGGCCTGCAGGCCTGGGTTCATGAAGGCAGGCCGCTCGACTCAGGCTTCGTTGAGAGTGCTGAACAGCTTTTACGTGTCAGGCCACGGCCAGAGTTGATTGCTAGTGCAGAGGAGGTATTAAGCAGCATCGAAGACGATAATATGCAGCTCATCGATACGCTCCCAGAAGAGATGTATCGAGGGGAGCAGACCATGTATGCACGGCCGGGTCATATACTTAGTGCGATCAATCTGCCTGGATTGAATATGCTAACTGATGACGGTCATCTTAAAACTTCGGATGAGCTGGAACAGGAAATGCCTGCCGGTGATCGAGATACGCGTAATATTACCTATTGTGGTGGTGGCATCCTGGCTTCATTAAATGCCTTTGCCATGACGCGACAGGGATTCACTGACGTGGCTGTTTACACGGCCTCCCTGCAGGAGTGGGCGGCCGATCCTGATAAGCCCATGGTGGTTGGCGAAGCCCCTTAGGGTTATTCAAATTATCCATAGCAAAATGAAAAAGCCCCTCGAATGAGGGGCTTGTCGTGTCACCTGAAAGTCTAAATATTATTTAGACTTCTTTTTAGCTGCTTTTTTCTTCGCGGCCTGCTTTTTTGCAGGTTTTCTGCCAGTTACCTTGTCGACCAGGCGGCTGAACAGGCCCTTTTTCGAAGGCATAGCCTTCTTCAGGCTGTCTTCTGCTTTAGCAATCTTCGCTTCAGCAGCGTTGATGCGCTTCGCCCATTTTTCTTCGGCCTTGTTCAAGCGGCTGGTGGCCTGCGCAATGACCTTGTTGGCAGCGGCGCGTTGCTTCTCGATGGTGCCGTGCAGGGTATCCAGCGTTTTCTCCGTCATGGTCATTGCTGCCGCAGGAGACATGGGTTTCTTCTTACGCGCTAGCGCCTTTTTCTTGGTGGCAGGCTTCTTAACAGTCGTCTTCACTACCTTAGGCCTGGGTGCAGCAGGTTTCTTCGCGACAGGCTTTTTAGCAGGAGCCTTTTTCGGGGCCGCAGCCTTTTTCTTAGCGGCTGGCTTAGCAGCGGCTTTCTTCTTCGCAGGAGCATTTTTAGCTGCCGCCTTTTTAACAGCAGGCTTCTTAGTGGGAGTGGCCTTTGGTTTTTCCTCGGCAGGTTTCTGTTCGAGTTTAGGCTTTTCTTCTGGTGCGGGCAGTTTGGCTTCCTCTTTAGGGGCGGCCAGTTTAGGTTCGGCCTCGGGCACATGCCTGTCCAGGGCGGCACAGATGTTCTTGAAGATAGCGTTGATGTCGCCTTCACCAACCACGGTTTCAAGGCGATTGCTGGCGCTGAAATAGGTGATGAGCGGCTTGGTCTGCGCATCGTAGACCTTCAGGCGGTTGCCAATGGTTTCTTCGTTGTCATCGGCACGGTGATGTAGTTTGCCACCACACTTGTCACAGGCGTCATCCTGCTTGGGTGGATTGGTGTAGATGTTGAAGACCGCGCCACAGGACTCACAGGTCAGACGGCCAGTCAGGCGTTGCATAAGTACGTCGTAATCGACATCAATGAGCAGGGCCAGGTCCAGGGGCTGTTTCATTTCTTCCAGCAGCTTGTCCAGGGCCTCTGCCTGGGGCTCGTTTCGGGGGAAGCCGTCAAGGATAAAGCCATTGTCGGCGTCGGGCTGGACCAGGCGCTCACGGATCATGCCCAGGACGACGGAATCGGGAACCAGCTGGCCGGCATCCATAAACTGCTTGGCCTTGCGGCCAAGTTCGGTGCCCTCAGAAACCGCATTACGAAGCAGGTCGCCCGTGGAAATCTGGGGAACCTTGTAGCGATTAACCAGGGACTGTGCCTGAGTACCTTTACCAGAGCCGGGTGCGCCAAGCAGTATGATTCTCATAATAAACCTGCCTCGAAAAAATGTTTGTTGGGTTTGGATGTACGGAATCGAGATTCCTTACTATGGCTGGGTTTTATACTCTCTAGACAGTGGCATTACAAGTCAGCAGATCACAAGGTGGATTTGAGGTTAGTCGTGGCCGTGTCCAGGCGCTATAATGGCGCGATTTCAAGACCACGAATTAACAGGGGAAGCCTTTAATGAATGTCGACAAGCTCAGCGCTGGCAGCAATCTGCCAGATGAAATGAATGTCATTATCGAGATTCCGGCCAATAGCGCGCCGGTCGTAAAGTACGAAATGGACAAGGATAGTGGCGCAATGTTCGTCGACCGTTTCGTGAACACCGCGATGTATTACCCCTGCAACTACGGTTTCGTACCGCACACCCTGTCAGAAGATGGTGATCCCGTTGATGTGCTGGTTGTAACCCCTGAGCCACTGATTGTCGGCTGCGTGATCACCTGTCGCCCGCTGGGCATGCTGAACATGACCGATGAGAAGGGCCCGGATGCCAAAATCATCGCTGTCCCTGTCAGTGATGTAACCAAGATTTATGATGATGTGAAGACTACCGATGACCTGCCTAAGAACCTGATGGACCAGATCAGCCACTTCTTCGAGCAGTACAAGGCCCTGGAGTCGGGCAAGTGGGTAAAAGTCGAAGGTTTCGGCGATATCGATCAGGCGCGAAAGGAAATCACTGCCTCGGTTGATCGCTTCAAGGGTTAAGCAGTAAGTATGTGCCGGGGGCCAGATGCCCCCGGTCTTTCCGCCGTTCAGGCAAGGAAGGTAATACACTTGGCACGACGCCTCGCCATCAAGAACCATGAGCAGGAGAAAAATATCCTGCGCAACAGGATCATCTTCGCAGCGGTCGTCGTTATTCTCGCCCTCTCTACAGTGCTGGCCCGCCTGTTTCATCTGCAGGTCGTCGAGCACGACACCTATACCACGCTGTCCAAGAGTAACCGTGTCAGGCTGGAGGCAATCTCGCCCCCGCGTGGCATGATTTATGATCGAAACGGTGTGCTGCTGGCTGATAATCGTCCTACTTATACCCTCGAGATCACGCCCTCCGAAGTAAAGCAGATGGAGGAAACGCTGGACCGGCTGAGCCACGTGATCGAGCTGACCGAGTTGGATCGTAGTCGCTTCAAGCGGGCGCTAAGACGTAAAAGTAAATTCCAGCCAGTCCCCCTGAAATTTAACTTGAATGACGAACAGGTCGCTCGTTTTGCCATTGAGCGTCATCAGTTTCCTGGAGTGGATATTGAGGCCCGCCTTGGGCGCTCCTATCCTCTGGAGGGGACCACGGGTCATGTGCTGGGTTATGTCAGTCGCATTGATGAAAAGGAGCTGGCCCGGGTTGATAAGACCAATTACAAGGCCACTACCCACATCGGCAAGATTGGTCTGGAACGTCATTATGAGCAGCTATTGCATGGATATGTCGGGTTTCAGCAGGTCGAGGTAAACGCCCAGGGGCGCAAGTTGCGTGTACTCGAGCACCAGTCGCCCGTCAGTGGCATGGACCTCGTGCTGGGACTGGATGCCGGGCTGCAGAAGGTGGCTGAAGAGGCGTTAGGTGGCGAGACCGGTGCGGTGGTGGCTATGGATCCACGCAACGGTGACATCCTGGCCATGGTGAGTTTGCCACATTACGACCCCAACCTGTTTGTTAATGGGATCTCCAGTAAGGATTACTCAGAGCTAAGGGATAATCCTGAACGACCACTGTTTAACCGCAGCCTGACTGGCCAGTATCCCCCAGGGTCAACTATCAAGCCCCTGATGGGGCTGGCGGGTCTTGATTACCAGCTGACCTGGGCCGGCAAGACCATGTATGCCGGGCCTTATTACATGCTCAAGAATGACGAGCGTAAATATCGGGACTGGAAGAAAGAAGGACACGGTATCGTCAACCTCGACAAGGCCATTACCCAGTCCTGCGATGTCTATTTCTATGACCTGGCCTTCAAGCTTGGCATTGATCGTATGCACGAATTCATGGCCCATTTCGGACTGGGTGAGAAGACCGGAATTGACAGCACGGGTGAGGCCTCGGGCCTTTTGCCTTCCCGGGAATGGAAGCGTCGCACGCGCAGTATGCCCTGGTTCCCGGGTGAAACCCTGATTGCCGGCATAGGTCAGGGTTATATGCTGGCTACACCCCTGCAGCTTGCCTCGGCGACCGCAACTATTGCCCTGAGGGGCAAGCGGGTAAAACCAAGACTGGTTAAAGGTATCCGTGATCCGGGAACAGGTATCGTAGAAGAACTGCCGCCAAAGGAACTTGAACACTTCAAGGTGTCCAATGAGCTGTACTGGGACCAGATTATTCGTCCCATGATCCATGTGATGTCGCGTAAGAACGGAACGGCATGGTGGTATGCGGGTCGTAATGCCGAGTACAGCATTGCTGGAAAGACTGGCACCTCACAGGTCTTCGGGATTGCCCAGGATGAGGAATACGACGAAGAAAAAATTAAGCGCAAGCTGCGTGACCATGCCCTGTTTGTCGGTTACGCGCCGGTCAAGGATCCCCGGATCGTGGTAGCCGTGATTGTGGAGCATGGCGGCAGCGGCGGTTCTACCGCGGCACCGGTAGCGCGTAAGGTACTGGATTTTTATATGCTGAAACGTCTGGGCATCAAGAGCAAGGCCAAAAAGAGCTAATGAAAGAATCAGACCAGCCAGTTATTTATATTGCGCGAGACATCCTGCGTTTTCTACATCTGGATGTGGTTCTGCTTTTGTTGCTGGCTATGCTTATCGGTTCAGGCCTTATTATTATTTATAGCGCAGGCGGTGAGAGTCAGTCGCTGCTGATTAGTCAGTTAGTCAGGCTGGGTGTAGCCCTGATGGTGATGCTAATGCTGGCACAGATTTCACCCTCGGTACTGCGGCGCTGGTCCCCCTGGATATATGCCGTCGGCTTTTCCCTGCTGATTGCCGTACTGCTTGTCGGGGTGATGGGCAAAGGGGCACAGCGCTGGCTGGATCTGGGTTTTATTCGTTTCCAGCCCTCCGAGATGATGAAGCTGGCCGTGCCCATGATGGTGGCCTGGTATTTTGCTGACAGACCTCTGCCACCTCGCCTTCTTGATCTGCTGGTGGCCGGTGTACTGGTGCTCTTCCCCATGTACATGATCATGAAACAGCCTGATCTGGGTACCGCCCTGCTGGTTGGTAGTGCCGGTATATTCGCTATTTACTTTGCGGGCATCCGTTGGCGGATTCTTCTTGGACTCGGGGCTGCCGGAGTGGCCATGGCACCAATACTCTGGCACTTCATGCATGATTATCAGCGCCAGCGCGTACTAACCTTGCTGAATCCTTCCAGTGACCCGCTCGGCTCTGGCTACCACATCATCCAGTCGAAGATCGCAATAGGTTCAGGCGGTGTTTACGGCAAGGGCTGGCTTAACGGTACACAGTCGCAGCTGGATTTCCTGCCGGAGCGTTCAACTGACTTTATATTTGCTGTATTCGGAGAAGAGTTTGGCCTGCTGGGGGCTTTCCTGCTCATCCTGTTGTATGTGGCGATTGTTTTCAGGGGGCTTTATATCGCCCTGAATGCTCAGGACACCTTCGCTCGCCTGCTGGCGGGCAGCCTGAGCCTGACCTTCTTTGTCTATCTCTTCGTTAACATGGGTATGGTTATCGGTATATTGCCCGTCGTGGGTGTGCCTCTGCCCCTGGTCAGCTATGGGGGAACCTCACTGGTGACCTTGATGGCAGCCTTCGGTATGCTGATGTCTATACATTCTCACAGGCGTTTGCTGGAACATTAAATACATGAAAAAAGTCTTATTTATTGCCCTGTTGCTCGCACTTTCTCCCACCCTGTTACAGGCGAATACCTCTTACGCCAATCGTGCTGAGGTACAGCAGTTCATTGATGAGCTGGTGAAAAAAGACGGCTTTTCCCATGAAGAGCTGGAATCGATTTTTGCTGAGGCAGAGAAACAGGATCGCATCATTGAGCTGATGATGAAGCCTGCTGAGGGTAAGCCCTGGTACCAGTACCGAAAGATCTTTCTTACGGATAAGCGTACCCGGGCAGGAGTAGAATTCTGGGCAGAGCATGCTGATGTGATAGCGCGGGCCTCAGAGCAGTTTGGGGTCGATCCCGAGATTATCGTCGCCATTATCGGTGTTGAGACCTTTTATGGCCGTCGTACAGGCAGCATCTCGGTGCTGAATGCCCTGGCAACGCTGGGCTTTGATTATCCGCCACGTAGCAAGTTTTTCAGCAAGGAGTTACGAGAGTATCTGATCCTGGCCCGAGACGAAGGCTGGAAGGCCGAGGAGCCGAAGGGCTCTTATGCTGGTGCCATGGGCATGGGGCAGTTTATCCCCAGTAGCTACCGTCATTACGCGGTCGATTTTAGTGGTGACGGGAAGCGTGACCTCTGGAACAGTGAGGATGCCATCGGCAGCGTGGCCAACTATTTCAAGCGCCATGGCTGGCAAGAAGGTGAGGGTGTAGCGGTTCCTGCGCTGGCTCGTGGTGATCAGGTTGAGCGCCTCAAGACCGATATGAAGCCATCTTATAGCCTGCGCGACATGTCCAGCCACGGCGTGCGCCCCCGCAATCTGCCAGACTCGGATGGTCCCTTCTCCCTGGTAGCTCTGGAGCTTGAAAAAGGCCATGAATACTGGATCGGACAGAAGAATTTCTACGTAATAACCCGTTATAACCACAGCCCCCTTTACGCGATGGCGGTGTACCAGCTGAGCCAGGAAATCAAGAAACGCTACCAGCAGCAGATTGCCGATAAATCATGATGCTGCGTTTTCTTTCGGTCGCTTTCCTGGCGCTCACGCTGGCTGCCTGCGGAAGTAGTGGTGGCTTTCGTCATGAAGGCGATGGCATTGATACACGCAAGGACGTTAGTCATATCCCTGATGCCAAGCCTCGGTATGAGCCGCGCAGCAAGTACGGTAATCCTGATTCCTACGTGGTCAACGGCAAGCGCTATTACGTCAAAAAGTCCAGCAGTGGCTATGTAGAACGTGGCGTGGCCTCCTGGTATGGCAACAAGTTTCATGGTCGTCGTACTTCCAGTGGCGAAACCTATGATATGTATGCCATGACGGCGGCGCATAAGTCTCTACCTTTACCGACCTATGTGCGCGTGACGAATCTGCAGAACGGGCGTTCCGTTGTGGTCAAGGTGAATGATCGTGGCCCCTTCCTGCATAACCGGATTATTGATCTGTCCTATGCGGCGGCCGAGAAGCTCGATATCGTCAGTAAGGGTACGGGCTTCGTCGAGGTGCGTGCCCTGGATCCGGGAAAGCCAGAGCCTGCCCCGACCAGGGTGGCCACAGCACCGGTAAAATCAACATCAGTACCTGCCACGTCAACGGCTAATGGTCGAGGGCAGATTTATATCCAGGTCGGTGCCTTCTCAGAACATGCCAATGCCGAGAATTTCCGTAGTCAGTTCCCGGAAGATATAGGGAATGTCTTTATCCATGAGGGCTGGAGTAACCAGCGCCGCCTGTATCGCGTGCGTGTAGGCCCGATCGCCTCGGTAGAGCAGGCAGATCAGCTGGCCGATATCATTGAGGACATGGGCGTCACGAATTTCCACCTCGTGGTTGAATAATCCCGTAAAGCCCCCATCTAGCAGCCGTTCGTCGAGTATTTCGCCCTTGACTTAGGGGGAATCGACACTATGATTAGCACTCTCTCTTATAGAGTGCTAAAGGCACTTTACTACTGCAATAACCCAATAAAGGAGTTAATCCACTATGAATATCCGTCCTTTGCATGATCGCGTGATCATCAAGCGTATGGAAGAAGAGCGCACCACTGCGGGCGGCATCGTAATTCCTGATTCAGCCACCGAGAAACCCAGTAAAGGTGAGGTTATGGCTGTGGGTGCTGGCAAGGTTCTGGATAGCGGCGAAACTCGCCCACTAGAGCTGAAGGTCGGCGACCAGGTGCTGTTCGGTCAGTATGCAGGTACCACCGTTAAGTACGAGGGCGAAGAATACCTCGTCATGCGTGAAGAAGACGTTATTGCTGTACTGGCTTAATCCAGTCGGCCACAGAATTCATTTAGAGGAAAGAGTTAATGTCAGCTAAAGATGTAAAGTTCGGTGATGACGCTCGCCACCTGATGGTGAAAGGCGTAAATATCCTGGCCAATGCCGTCAAGGTTACCCTGGGTCCCAAGGGACGTAACGTAGTGCTGGATAAGGCTTTTGGTGCACCTACCGTTACCAAAGATGGTGTTTCGGTTGCCAAGGAAATCGAACTGGAAAACAAGTTCGAAAACATGGGTGCCCAGATGGTTAAGGAAGTTTCTTCTCAGACTTCTGATGTTGCTGGTGACGGTACCACCACTGCTACCGTTCTGGCCCAGGCGATTGTACGTGAAGGTATGAAGGCTGTTGCCGCCGGCATGAACCCCATGGACCTGAAACGCGGTATCGACAAGGCTGTTGCCGGAGCCGTAGAAAACCTGAAGTCTATGTCTACCCCATGCGAAGACAACAAGGCGATTGCTCAGGTTGGTTCTATCTCTGCAAACTCGGACGCCTCTATTGGTGACATCATCGCAGAAGCGATGGCCAAGGTTGGAAAGGAAGGCGTTATTACAGTTGAAGAAGGTTCTGCTCTGGATAACGAGCTGGACGTTGTTGAAGGTATGCAGTTCGATCGTGGTTACCTGTCTCCTTACTTCGTCAACAAGCAGGAGAATATGTCAGCCGAGCTGGAAAATCCTTTTATCCTGCTCTTTGACAAGAAAATCGCCAACATCCGTGACCTGCTGCCAGTACTGGAAGCGGTTGCCAAGGCGGGCCGTCCTCTGCTGATCATTGCAGAAGACGTTGAGGGTGAAGCCCTGGCTACCCTGGTTGTTAACAACATGCGTGGCATCGTTAAGGTTGCCGCGGTTAAGGCGCCAGGTTTTGGTGAACGTCGCAAGGCTATGCTACAGGATATCGCTATCCTGACCGGCGGCCAGGTGATTTCTGAAGAAGTTGGCCTGAGCCTGGAAAAGGCTACTTTGGATGACCTGGGTTCTGCCAAGCGCGTTGTAATCAACAAGGAAACCACTACCGTTATCGATGGTGAAGGTTCTTCTGACGAGATCAAGGCCCGTGTTGACCAGATCCGCGCCATGATGGAAGAGACCACTTCAGACTACGATCGTGAAAAGCTACAGGAGCGTGTTGCCAAGCTGGCTGGCGGTGTTGCCGTCATCAAGGTAGGTGCTGCGACTGAAGTTGAAATGAAAGAGAAGAAGGCCCGTGTTGAAGATGCCCTGCACGCAACCCGCGCTGCGGTTGAAGAGGGTATTGTTCCTGGCGGTGGTGTTGCGCTGGTTCGCTCTATCGCAGCTATTGCAGATCTTAAGGGTGACAACCATGACCAGGACATCGGCATTAACATTGCCCGTCGTGCCATGGAAGAGCCTCTGCGTCAGATCTGTGCCAATGCTGGTGATGAGCCTTCAGTTATCCTGAACGAAGTAGCTAATAATTCAGGTAACTTCGGTTACAACGCTGGCACCGGTGAGTATGGTGACATGGTTGAAATGGGTATCCTGGATCCTACCAAGGTTACCCGTTCTGCCCTGCAGAACGCAGCATCTGTTGCGGCCCTGATTATTACTACCGAGTGCATGGTTGCTGAGCTTCCTCAGGAAGCTGCGCCTGCACCAGGTGGCGATATGGGCGGCATGGGCGGTATGGGCGGTATGATGTAATCAGCCGTTCATTCTGCACCTGAAGAAGGCCCCGCTTGCGGGGCCTTTTTTGTGCCTGCCCGATAACTGATATTGCTGAAAACACTGCACTTATGACGTATTTCCATAGTAGAATAAGCCGCTTTTCCGAGTTTTAGAGGTAGCAGGATGAGCAAGCCCCTGGTCGGCGTCGTTATGGGCAGCAACAGTGACTGGCCCGTGATGCAGCACGCCGTAGCACAGCTTGAGGCGATGGGAATTCCCCACGAATACAAGGTCGTCTCAGCACACCGTACCCCGGATCTGTTATTTGAATATGCCGCTACTGCCCAGGAGCGTGGCCTGAAGTGCATCATTGCAGGAGCAGGTGGCGCCGCACACCTTCCTGGCATGCTGGCTTCCAAGACGACTATTCCTGTACTCGGCGTTCCCGTTCCATCCCGTTATCTCAAGGGACAGGACTCCCTGCTGTCTATTGTTCAGATGCCCAGGGGTATACCCGTGGCGACCTTTGCGATCGGCGAAGCCGGTGCCGCCAATGCGGGGCTGTTTGCTGCGGCCATGCTGGCCAATGAAGATTCGACGGTAAACCAGAAACTGCAGGACTTCCGTCAGAAACAGCAGGAAGCAGTCTTCGCCATGCAGCTCCCCCCGGAGAGTGATTAGTGATATTGCCGGGTGCCACCCTTGGGATGATAGGTGGCGGCCAGTTAGGCCGCATGTTTACCGTTGCAGCCCGCACCATGGGTTATAACGTTATTGTTCTTGATCCTGATGCGGATAGTCCTGCTGGCCGTATGGCCGATGAGCATATTCTTGCGGCTTACAATGATGAAGCGGCCCTGGAGAAAATGGCCTCTTCCTGTGATGTGGTCACTACTGAATTTGAGAATGTTCCCTCTGAAACTCTGCGCTACCTTGAAAACCACTGCCTCGTGCGTCCTTCTGCTCAGGCCCTGGAGATGGCGCAGAACCGCATCCGTGAAAAGACCTTTATAAGAGACCATGGTCTCGGTACAGCGCCGTTTTTCCCTGTTCACAGTATTGAAGAGATTGGCCCTGCCTTTGAGCAGTTAAGCGATACAGCCATTCTCAAGCGAGCAGCATTGGGTTATGACGGCAAGGGCCAGTATGTCGTAAGCAGCACAGAAGAGGCCGAGCAGGCCTTTAAGGCCATGGATAGTGTGCCCTGTGTCCTGGAAGACCGCGTGGACCTGGCGGTTGAGGTCTCCGTAGTCGTTGCACGTAGTCCAGAAGGCGATGTGCTGTGCTACCCGGTCGCCGAGAATATTCATAAAAACGGCATCCTGGACCAGAGCATTGTGCCTGCCAGGGTCGATGTTGATATTGCCGATCGTGCCAGGGAAGAAGCAATGAATCTTGCTGATGCACTGGACTACTGCGGTGTGATGGCGGTTGAGTTCTTTATCACGACCAGTGGTGAGCTGCTGGTTAACGAGATGGCTCCGCGCCCCCATAACAGCGGACACTACACCCTGGATGCCTGTATCACCTCCCAGTTCGAACAGCAGGTCCGAACCATATGCGGTTTGCCTTTTGGTGATGTCAGTCTTTTTTCTCCTGTCGTAATGGTGAACCTTCTGGGTGATGTCTGGGGTGATGATCAGCCCAGGTGGGCCGAGCTCCTGTCCTGCAATTCAGCCAAGCTGCATCTATATGGCAAGCTTGAGGCGCGTTCTGGCCGCAAGATGGGGCATTACTGTGTCCTTGAGGCAGATATCGAAAAGGCGATTGCCGAAGCAACCGATATCATGAGCCGGTTGTCGCAGTAAGGTGGACAGGTCCGAATACCTGGCCCAGGTTCGCCGCGATATAGAGTTCAGTGATACCCTCTGTGGTCAGCCGCTGAAATTCAGAACCACGTGGGGAATATTCTCGCCCAAGGCTATTGATGAGGGTACGCGCCTGCTGCTTTCTCATCTTGAGGTCAAACCCACGGATGACTGCATGGATCTGGGCTGCGGTTATGGTCCCATTGGTATAACCGTGGCGAAACTGGCCCCTCAGGGGCAAACGCTGATGGTCGATAAGGACTATGTGGCGGTTGAATATGCCAAAAAGAATATAGAAATCAATGGCCTGAAGAATGCTGGCGCGCGGTTGAGCAATGCCTTCTCCGAAGTGGGTGAGCAGCAGTTTGACCTTATTGTTTCGAATATACCTGCCAAGGTGGGTAAGGAAATGCTGGCTATCATCAATCAGGATGCCATGGACCATCTCAGGCCGGGTGGGCGCTTCTACGTGGTCAGCGTCAATGGCCTGAGGCAGTTGTTTAAACGCGAGTTCACCGAGGTCTTCGGTAACTATAAAAAGGTGAAACAGGGCAAGAACTACACGGTTTCCATGGCCCAGAAACCTTTCTGATATTGAGTTGTCTCAATTAAATGACCGATGGAGTCTGTTAGATTCCATCTTTCGTTAATTGAGGTCGTTCGATTCCTTGAATATCACGAACAATCAGTTACTCGGTGACCTGGTCGTTTTATCTATTGCGGCCTACCTGGTGATCTTGCTTTTCGCCCTGTGGCGTGCGCCCTGGAAGCGACTGCTCGATCCCAGTTACCTGCATGTGCTACTGGGTACCTGCGTCATCATGATGGTGCTGTGGAAAATGCGCGCCGGGGTATCGCCTGGGCTGGATATTCATTTTCTTGGTATCACCACCCTGACGTTGCTTGCAGGCTGGCCTATGGCAGTTATTGGGTCGGGGTTGGTACTGGCCGGGGTGAGTCTGTTTACTGATGTTGACTGGTTTAATTTTCCGGTCAATGCGTTGTTGAGTGGTGTTGTTCCGGCCCTGGTAACCTGGTGGGTATTGAAGCTGGCAGTACGGTATTTGCCCAGCCACTTTTTTATCTACATTTACATCAATGCCTTTCTGGCAGGGATGTTGGCGATCACGGCCAGTTGCCTGGCCGCAGCGGCCATGCTCTGGGTCAGCGGTGAATACTCCCTGAGCCAACTGACACGAGAATACCTGGCCTATCTGCCCCTGCTGGCCTTTCCCGAGGGTGTGATTAACGGGATGCTGATAACGGGGTTGGTCGTACTCAGGCCGGAATGGGTTTCAACCTTTGACGACGAGAGCTATTTAAAAAACAAATAGGCCCATAAGGATGCGGGTTTACTTCCGCGTATTGCGCGGTAAAATGCAGGGATATTTTGTGAGCGCCCGGTTTTGTTAAGGGCATTATTTTTCCGTTAAGGAGATCGAGTAATGAAGAAAATGACCGCTATTGCGATGACCGCAGGTCTTCTGGTTGCAGCTTCTGGTGCCGTTATGGCTGATGGCAAGGCTGTTTACAAGCAGGTTTGCTTCACCTGTCATGACGCTGGTATTGCTGGCGCTCCCAAACTGGGTGACAAGGCTGCCTGGGCCCCACGTATCGCTACCGGCATGGAAGCCATGTACGCAACCTCCATCAATGGTAAAGGTGCTATGCCTCCAAAAGGTGGTCGTATGGATATGTCTGACGACGATATCAAGGCTGCAGTTGACTACATGGTTGCTCAGTCCAAGTAAGTCAGGCTTCCAGCCAGAAAAAAAAGCCCGCTTAATGCGGGCTTTTTTGTGCCTGAAATTCAGGTTTAGTGGATCAGGTAACGGCCGCCTGTGGCAATAGCAATGGTCAGCAGGCCAAGGATGGTGTTGATGCCGACCAGCATGCGAATCTGGCCCAGATGCTTGCCTCCATCGGCCCAGATCTCGGCACTTACGGCCTTGCGTAGTCTCTGGAAAGGAACAAAGAAGACATGCAGGTAAATCGCCATCATCAGCAGGCCCAGTCCGTTCATTACATGAATATACAGGGGCAGGTTGCCGAAACCGCCAAACTTGAAAATCATCCAGTAGCCACTGACCAGAATCAGGGTGATTGCCAGCCAGACCCAGGGGAAGAAGCGCTTAAAGGTGGCTACCCACAGCTGTAGTCTCAGAGGGGGCTCGAGGACCTCAACGGCTGCAGGGCGCAGGGCCATGTAGGCGAAAAACATGCCGCCAACCCAGACGACAACGGATAAAACGTGTAAAGCAATAGCAAGTGACATGTTAAACCTCAGGCTAATTCAGGGCCCCGCAGGGGTCGAAATACTCAGGGCGACAAGGATACCTGAAAAACGTCTCCGGTTATAACTGTAGAAAATGCGGGAATAGCCGCATGGCAGCAATGTTTCACGGGGGCGGGGGCCTATGAAAGGTCGCGCAGTTTAGAGTATGATGGCGGCCCACTTTGACATCGATCCTGAGGTTTTACCCATGGCAAAAGACAATCTGATTGCACCATCCATTCTTTCAGCCGATTTCGCTCGTCTGGGTGAAGAGGTTGATAACGTACTCAAGTCCGGTGCGGACATTGTTCATTTCGATGTCATGGATAACCACTATGTACCTAACCTGACCATTGGCCCCCTGGTCTGTGATGCCCTGCGTAAGCATGGCGTAACGGCCCCTATCGACGTGCATCTGATGGTTAAGCCAGTTGATCGCATCATTCCTGATTTTGCCAAGGCCGGTGCTTCTTATATCACCTTCCACCCCGAGGCCTCTGATCATATCGACCGTACCCTGCAGCTGATCAAGAACGAAGGCTGTAAGGCCGGCCTGGTATTCAACCCTGCGACTCCGCTGTCCTACCTCGAATACGTCATGGATAAGGTCGACATGGTGCTGCTGATGTCAGTAAACCCAGGTTTCGGTGGTCAGTCCTTTATCCCGGCCACCCTGGACAAACTGCGTCAGGCGCGCAAGATGATCGATGACTCCGGCCTGGACATCCGCCTGGAAATCGATGGTGGTGTTAAGGTAGACAATATTCGCGAAATCAAGGAAGCCGGTGCCGATACCTTTGTTGCCGGTTCTGCCGTTTTCGGTGCCGCCAGTGACAGTGATCCCAACAACTACGACACCGTCATTAATGCCTTCCGTGAAGAGCTGGCCAAGGCCGGCAGCTAAACGAGTTCTGGTATGTTAAAAAAGCCTGTCATGGTTCTGATCGATGTAGACGGCACGCTGGTCGACAGCGTGCCTGATCTTGCTTATTGCGTCGACCGCATGATGGAACAGCTCGATATGCCGGTGCGTGGTGAATCGGCTGTTCGCCAGTGGGTGGGTAATGGTGTGGAGCGCCTCGTGCGCCGCGCCCTGATTAACCAGCTCGATGGCGAGCCTGAAGAAGCACTGTTTGAAAAGGCCATGCCAATCTTCATGGACCTGTATGCCAAGAACACCTCGGGGCGCAGCAGCCTGTATCCGGGTGTTGCTGAAGGGATTGCCTATCTGAAACAGGCGGGTTTTCGCCTCGGCTGTGTGACCAATAAGGCTGAGCAGTTCACCGTGCCCCTGCTCAAGGACCTCGGTATCTACGACAACTTCGAGGTCGTCGTCAGCGGTGACACCCTGCCGAAGAAAAAGCCTGATCCCATGCCGCTGCTGCATGCGGCAGAAGTGATGGGAGTAAAGGCTGGACAGTCCATGATGCTGGGTGATTCGATGAGTGATGTGAAGGCGGCTCGTGCCGCTGGGTTCCAGATTGTCTGCATGAGTTATGGCTATAACCATGGCATAGACATTCGAGATTCAAATCCAGATGCTGTCATTGATTCGATGGCCGAGCTGCAGGGCTTGCTTGAAGCCGCGGCCTAGGTAAAGATAACCGGATGAACGTACACATTCAGATCAAACGCGGACTGTTACACGACACACGATGGTGAGGCCAGATCCCTGCGTTGTTGTGTACTGTCTATAACCTGATCTGGATGTGAACCATGAACCAAGAACAATTCGAAGCCTATAGCGCTCAGGGTTATACCCGCATACCCCTGGTGCGCGAGGTCCTCGCCGACCTCGATACCCCCCTGAGTACCTATCTCAAGCTGGCCGCCGGCCCACACTCATACCTGTTCGAATCCGTACATGGCGGCGAGAAATGGGGCCGTTATTCTATTATCGGCTTGCCCTGCCAGAAGCGCGTGGAAATCCATGGCAACACCATTTCCATCATCGATGGCGATTCGGTTATTGAATCGATAGAGCATGATGATCCGCTCGAGTGGATCGAAGAGTTCCAGAAACAGTTCTCCGTCCCCGAGTTTGATGGACTGCCGCGTTTTGCCGGAGGTCTGGTCGGTTATTTCGGTTACGACACCGTAGCCTATATAGAACCACGCCTGAAGGCAGATAAGCCCGACCCCTTAAAGACACCCGACATCCTGCTCATGGTCTCGGAAGAGGTCGTGGTCTTCGATAACCTAAGTGGCAAACTTTATCTCGTGGTTCATGCGGATCCTGGCAAGCGTGCGCCTGCGGTGCGGCGCCTAGACGAGTTAACGGCAAAGCTCAAACAGCCACTGGCGGTTCCTGAATCAACCGGATCGGGCGTACATGTCGACGAGAACGAGTTTGTCTCCGGTTTTACCGAAGATGGATTTAAGCAGGCGGTAGAAAAGGCCAGGGAATATATTGTCGACGGCGACATCATGCAGGTGGTGCTGTCGCAGCGGCTTTCCATTCCCTTCAGTGCACAGCCGCTGGATCTTTATCGTGCCCTGCGATCGCTGAATCCCTCGCCTTATATGTACTTCATGGATATTGGTGATTTCCAGATCGTGGGCTCTTCACCTGAGATACTGGTGCGCCTGGAAGATGAGACCATCACCGTGCGCCCCATTGCAGGTACCCGTCGCCGCGGATATACCGAGGCAGAAGACAGGGCGCTGGAAGAAGAACTGCTGGCCGATCCCAAGGAACTGGCAGAGCATCTGATGTTGATTGACCTGGGCAGGAACGATACCGGGCGTGTGGCCGAGATTGGTTCGGTTGAGCTCACAGAGAAGATGGTCGTTGAGCGTTACTCACATGTGATGCATATCGTGTCGAATGTTATCGGCAAGCTGAAACATGGGCAGTCGGCCATCGACGTGCTGCGTGCAACCTTCCCTGCAGGTACCGTCAGTGGAGCCCCGAAGATTCGTGCCATGGAAATCATCAGCGAACTGGAGCCAGTTAAGCGCGGCGTCTATTCCGGTGCCGTTGGTTATATTGGCTGGAACGGCAATATGGATACGGCCATTGCCATACGTACGGCTGTGATCAAGGATGGCCAGCTTAACATCCAGGCCGGTGCCGGTATTGTTTATGATTCAAAACCTGAGCTGGAATGGAAAGAGACCATGAATAAGGCGCGTGCCGTATTCCGTGCCGTTGCACTGGCCGAGTCCGGTCTTCATCTCCATGCATCAGATAATCAGTAAGGGCTGCCGCTATGTTGTTAATGATCGATAACTACGATTCGTTTACCTACAACCTGGTGCAGTATCTCGGTGAACTGGGCGCTGATGTCGAAGTACACCGCAACGACGAGATCACGCTAGCGCAGATCGATGCCATGCGTCCGGAACGCATCATGATCTCACCAGGTCCCTGTACGCCGAATGAGGCTGGTATCTCCCTGGAACTGATCAAGGCTTATGCCGGTAAGCTGCCTATTCTGGGCGTATGTCTTGGGCATCAGAGTATCGGGCAGGCCTTTGGCGGAAAAATTGTGCATGCCCGCGAGATCATGCATGGCAAGACTTCGATGATTAAACACCTGGGTAAGGGTGTATTCAGTGGTCTGACCAATCCTTTTGAAGCCACGCGTTATCATTCGCTGGTGATCGAGAAGGACAGTCTGCCAGATTGTCTGGAGATTACTGCCTGGACTGAGACCGAAGAAGGCGACATCGACGAAATTATGGGTGTGCGCCACAAGGAGTTCGCGATCGAGGGTGTGCAGTTTCATCCCGAGTCGATACTAACTTCGCACGGTCATGATCTGTTGCAGAACTTTCTAAATATGGGCCGAGGAATCTGAACATGGATATGCAAAAGGCAATTCAGACCGTCATTGATGGCATGAATCTCAGCATGGGTGAGATGACCACGGTCATGCGTCTGATCATGACAGGCGAGGCGACCCCGGCACAGATTGGCGGTTTCCTGATCGGCCTGCGCATGAAGGGAGAGACAGTCGAGGAAGTCGCTGCAGCAGCCAGCGTGATGCGTGATCTGGCGACTCCGGTCGATGTCGATGATCATGCCCACCTGGTCGATATAGTTGGTACTGGTGGTGATGGTGCGAGCACTTTTAACGTCTCTACCGCGAGTACCTTTGTGCTGGCAGCGGCAGGCGGTCGTGTCGCGAAGCATGGCAACCGTTCAGTCTCCAGTTCTTCGGGCAGTGCCGATGTGCTCGAGGCGGCCGGCGTGAATCTCGATGCCAGTCCCGAACAGGTGTCAAACTGCATTAGCGAGGTTGGTGTTGGCTTCATGTTTGCACCGAAGCATCACTCAGCCATGAAACATGCAATCGGTCCCCGTAAGGAAATGGGCGTGCGTACCATTTTCAATGTGCTCGGTCCGCTGACCAATCCTGCCGGTGCCCCTAACCAGGTGCTGGGTGTGTACAGCGATGACTGGCTGGAACCACTGGCGCAGGTATTAAAACAACTTGGCAGCAATCACGTCATGGTTGTGCATTCTGAAGATGGCCTGGATGAGATTAGCATTGGTGCAGCAACCAATGTTGCAGAGCTTAAAAATGGTGAAGTGACCACCTACCAGATCAACCCTGAAGATTTCGGCTTGCAAACGAGTTCCCTGGATAGCCTGAAGGTCGGCAATGCCAGGGAAAGCCTGGATGTCATCAAATCCGTATTCGCCAATGAGGCTGGTCCCGCTCGTGACATTATTCAGCTCAATGCCGGTGCTGCTATTTATGTGGCAGGTCTTGCTGGGACCCTGGCCGAGGGGATAGCAAAAGCTGGTGAGGTCATTGCCAGTGGCGCTGCAGCGCAGAAGCTTGAAGAGCTGGTCCGCGTTTCCAATCAGTAAAGATCATTCTATGTCCGGTACTCCCGATATCCTGAAAAAGATTATTGCGCGTAAGCATGAAGAGGTTGCTGAGCGTAGTGCGAAGGTTTCTATCGATGATTTGAAACAACAGATTGAGTCGGCCTCTCCTGTGCGTCCCTTCGTCGGATCTATGGAGGAAAAGATTGCCAGTGGCAGGGCGGCGGTCATATCAGAGATCAAGAAGGCCTCACCGAGCAAGGGTGTGCTGCGCGAGGACTTTAATCCCGCCGAGATTGCAAGAAGCTATGCCGCTAATGGTGCTGCCTGCCTGTCCGTGCTGACTGATCGTGATTATTTTCAGGGCCATGAAGACTATCTGGTACAGGCGCGTGAGGCCTGTGACCTGCCGGTTATCCGCAAGGATTTCATCATCGATCCTTACCAGGTCTACGAGGCCCGTGCGATTGGTGCCGACTGCATCCTGCTAATTGTTTCGGCGCTTGATGATCAGCAGATGGGATCGCTGATGGATCTGACCCATGAGCTGGGTATGGATGTCCTCGTCGAGGTGCATGACCGCGAGGAACTCGACAGGGCGTTGAAGTTTGATACACGCCTGGTTGGTATCAACAACCGTAACCTGCGCACCTTTGAAGTCAGTCTGAATACAACTCTTGAGCTACTTGATGTGATTCCTGACGATCGTATCGTCGTGACCGAGAGCGGCATTCTTAGCCCGCATGATGTGAAGCTCATGCGCGAACATGATGTGCATGCCTTCCTGGTCGGCGAAGCCTTTATGCGTGCCGACGATCCCGGCGCTGAACTTGCAGCCCTGTTTGGAAACTAGCCATGGATATCGTTTATATCCGCGATCTCGAAATCGATACCGTCATCGGAATCTATGACTGGGAACGTAAGATTACGCAGACGATTCGTATTGATCTGGAAATGGGTACAGATATTCGTCGTGCCGCCGAGACCGATGCCATCGAGGATACCCTCAACTACAAGGCCGTGGCGAAGCGTATCATTCGTTATGTGGAAGAGACCCAGCCTGAACTGGTCGAGACCATGGCGGAAAATATTGCAGCCATCGTGATGAATGAATTTGATGTGCCCTGGTTGCGCCTGACCCTCGGCAAGCCTGGTGCCGTACGTCGGTCCCGCGAGGTCGGTATTGTCATTGAACGTGGCACGCGTGCCTGATGGCCAGGATATACATCAGCCTCGGCAGTAACATTGAGCCGGAGCTGCACCTGCGTAATGCACTTGGTTGTCTGCAGCATCATTTCTTCGATATTCGTCTTTCACCCGTTTATGAAACCGAGGCCGTCGGTTTTGAGGGCGACCCTTTCCTGAATCTCGTCGCGGAATGTGAGACCACTCTTTCACCTGAAAAGGTACAGGCAGAACTCAAATCTATCGAAGATAATAATGGTCGACTTAGAGAGGGCCCCAAGTTTAGTGCGCGTACCCTGGACCTGGATCTGTTGCTCTATGATGCTCTGGATCTACATTTAGAGGGCATGGATGTGCCGCGAGATGAGATTAAGAAGTATGCCTTTGTGCTGAAGCCACTCTGTGATCTGGTGCCTGACCTGAAACATCC
Organism: uncultured Ectothiorhodospiraceae bacterium; assembly: GCA_964641615.1. Lineage (GTDB taxonomy): Bacteria > Pseudomonadota > Gammaproteobacteria > J044 > J044 > JANTGN01. Next base: position 23,932 of record CAZXNH010000004.1, read on the forward strand.
GGTTACTGGTGAGAGCATGCGGGCGCTGTGGGAGAAGATGGCAGCGGATGTTCAGCCTATGAAAGTGCTTGAGTTTGATCTGTTAGCTTCTGAGTAATCTTTCTCAGATAATTCACTTATTATAATCAAAAGCGTTTCGCATGCCACTACGTGGTTTATGCGACTAATTTTCTTGTCATCAGCAACAAGAAAGTCACCAAGGAAATGCGGCCCCGACGACCTCACCCTGCGGGCCCCTTCGTAAACTCCATCCTTCTTAACGCATCGGCATGACGTGCGTCCATGCGCGGCATGCCTGCCTGCACCGCCCATGGCGCAGGCTGCTGAAGTTTGTCGCTTACTCAGTAAGGTCGAGGGGGCAGCTTCAGGTAAAGCTGGTAGTGTCTGCTAATGCGGTATAGTCGATAAAAAGCCGTTTGTATTGTTAGAGTGGATTGGCTGGCAAATAAACCAAAACCTGTGATCAAACAATGGACTGTTATCATGTACTGGTTTGATAGTTGTGTAAAAAATATAGAGGCAAATAGCGAAATTCTATGAGCAAAATAATCATCATTTACTCAACGACTGATGGGCATACCAAAGAAATCTGTTCGTACCTGCTGAGAGTGATTGAAGAATCAGGGAAGGAAGCGATATTGGTTCCGATTGAGAATGCGGATAAAGTAGACCTTAACGCATTTGATAAAATAGTTATCGGTGCAAGTATTCGTTATGGCAAGCATAGCGAAAAAGTCTATGATTTTATAAATGACAACCTACGGACTTTAGACAATAAGCCAAATGCATTTTTCTCGGTAAACGTAGTCGCACGCAAACCAAATAAAAACCAGCCTGAAACAAATCCGTATTTAAGAAAATTCTTATCGCAAATCGAGTGGCAGCCAAAAGAGCTAGCTGTTTTCGCAGGAAAAATTGATTACAAGAAATATAATATTTTTGATCGCTATATGATAAGAATGATTATGTTTATTACAAAAGGTCCGACAGACCCTGAGTCATGTACAGAATTTACTGACTGGAATCAGGTAAAACAGTTTGGTCAGCTAATTTGCAAAATGTAAGTTTAGATATTGAAAGCGCATTGAATAAGGCAAGCTGGGGAACAGAGCCGGTTTTTGGATAACCCCAGAGAATGTTTCTGTGCCCCGTTTTGCCTTCTCTTATTGAGATTAATGTATTTTTCTCTCTAGCTGCGCAGCCAGAGAGCGAAACGCCTGAAAAATCAATGCGCTAACATTCGCCCACCATCAACCGGAATAATCTGGCCAGTGATATAGGGCGCATCCTTGACCAGGAACAACACGGTTTTCGCAATATCCTCGGGTGAACCTTCTCGCTTTAACGCAGTGCGCTGAATAATTTCCTTATGCTGATCTCCGTAGGGCTCTTCCTGCTCGGGCCAGAGTATGGCGCCTGGAGCAACGCCGTTAACGCGAATATCGGGCCCCAGTTCACGCGCCATGGATTCGGTGAGGGTCTTCAGCGCTGCCTTGGCGGCACTATAGACCGGGTAGCCCTTCAGGGGGCGGAAGGCATGGATGTCGATAATGTTGACGATGCAGCCCCTGTGGATAGCCAGTTCGGGTGCGGCGGCCTGTGTCAGGAAGAGGGGGGCCTTGAGATTGGAGCCTACCAGCAGATCCCAGTCATCCTCGGTAATGCTTCCTACTGGCGTGGAATAAAAGGTTGAGGCGTTGTTGATCAGCACATCAAGTCGGCCCCAACGCTCGATGGTCTGTTTGACCAGGCCAGGTAATTCGCTGGTATGCAGCAGGTCGGCCTGGACCAGGCTGACGGAGTCGGGCCGACTGGCTTCGAGTTCCTGTTTCAGGGCCTCGGCCTCTTCGCGAGAGTTGCGATAGTGCAGGGCGATGTTCATGCCCTCGGCGTGTAGTGTGCGAACGATCTCTGCGCCGATGCGACGAGCTGCACCGGTGATGAGCAGGACCTTGCCGGAAAGTGCTGTGTTATGCTTCACGCCTGCGTACTCCCTGGAAACGAACGCTTACTATTCCCAGTCCCCGAATGCTTGTCAATTCGAACAACCAGCTCCCTGAACCCGATGAAGCAGCCCTGGCGCAGAGCCATGAGCTGGTTCAGCGTATTCGTGATCAAATCTTAAGCCAGCAGGGCTCAATCGGGTTTCAGCAATTCATGCAGATGGCCTTATATGAGCCGGGCCTGGGTTACTACGGCTCAACCTCGCAGAAGTTTGGGGCACAGGGCGATTTTGTTACTGCGCCAGAACTCTCTTCCCTGTTTGTTGCCTGTCTGTCTAACCAGGTACTTGAAGTGCTGGATGCATTGTCGGGTGGATCGGTGCTGGAGATAGGCGGTGGTTCAGGTGTGCTGGCAGCACATATGCTTTTGATGCTTGAGCAGAAAGGTTGCCTGCCCGAAAATTATCTTTTGCTCGAGCTGAGTGCTTCTCTGCGGGCACGCCAGAAAGAGACCATAGACCGGCTGGCGCCACATTTGCAGGATCGTGTGCACTGGCTAGAGTCTCTGCCTGAACCAGGTTTCAAAGGCGTGGTTATCGCAAATGAAGTACTCGATGCCATGCCCGTGCAGTGCTTTCGTATTCAGAATGATCAGGTCTTCGATCGACGTGTGGGCCTGGATGGTGAAGGTTTTACCTGGTTAGCAGAGTCGGCGGATAGTGCTTTAGAGCATCAGGTGAAAAAGCTGTTTCCTGAAGGGATGCCATCAGGAACTTATGACTCGGAGTGGAACTCGTGGCTTTCGCCATGGATTGCGGCCCAGGCAGAGATGCTGGAGCAGGGTGTTGTCCTGCTGGTGGACTATGGTTATGCACGTGCGGAGTATTATCATCCTGAGCGCGTACAGGGCACGTTGATTTGTCATTACCGCCATCGTGTTCATGATGCCCCGTTCTATCTGCCGGGTCTGCAGGATATTACGGCCAGCGTCGACTTTACCGCAGTAGCCGAAGCAGCTGTTGAGCACGATCTGCGGGTATCTGGTTACACCCACCAGGCCGCTTTTCTGTTTGGTAATGATTTGCAGGGAGAGTATGAACGTCTGGATACCGATGACAGCAGGGAAAGGGCAAAACTGGCGCACGAGATTCGGCAGCTGACCCTGCCGGGTGAAATGGGTGAGCGTTTTAAAGTTATAGCTCTGAGTAAAAAGTATGATCAGTCCCTGCGTGGGTTTGCCTGGCAGGATTTGCGCGCGGTTCTTTAATTAACAACGGATAAGTTTATGGAATGGTTTCAGGTACTGGTGCTTGCACTGATTCAGGGGATAACCGAATTTCTACCTATTTCGAGTTCGGCGCACCTGATTCTTGTACCAGTGCTGACCGGCTGGCAGGATCAGGGGCTGGCCTTTGATGTGGCTGTACACCTGGGCACCCTTTCTGCGGTCGTATTGTATTTTCGTGATGAGTTAATGTCGATGACGCGAGATTGGTACGGCTCAGTAACGGGCAAGGGTATGCAGGGTGATGCCCGACTTGCCTGGGGTGTTTTGCTTGGGACGATTCCAGTAGGTCTTGCCGGGTTGCTCTTCAAGGACGTCATCGAAACACAGTTACGTGGTGGTGAGGTCATTATTGCCACGACGATTATTTTTGGCCTGTTGCTGGGCTTTGCAGACTGGCGCGCCACTCAGAGACGTAGCGAACATCAGATTGGCTGGCTGGATATCCTGGTGATTGGTATTGCCCAGGCCATTGCCCTGATCCCGGGCACCTCACGTTCAGGTATTACGATGACTGCCGGACTGATGATGGGGCTAACACGTGATGGTGCTGCACGATTTTCATTCCTGTTATCGATACCCGTAATCGTTCTCGCCGGGGGGCTGAAGTTTCTTGATCTGCTCGAGTCTACGGCCTCCGTGGATTGGACCAGCCTGGTCATCGGTACGATCATCTCAGGTGTTAGTGCGTACCTGGTGATACATCTATTCCTGCAAGTCCTGCAGCGAATCGGTATGTGGCCATTCGTAATTTATCGCCTCGTACTCGGTGTCTTCCTGCTTTTCTTCCTGGGCCTGATCTGACGTTAATCGGGAATTCATCCCATCCGGTCAGGAAATTAAATGCGTTGACCTTGTGTTTTTGCTCGTTTAAGTTATTGAATACTTAAGGGGGCGACAGGAAGTCGATCATTACAAGGCTGGGAGGCGATGATAAATTTAAATAACTGCCAGGACCGGAGAGCCATGTTCTATCGAGTCCAACAAATAGTTACGCCGCTTCTTCTTTCAGCGGGATTGTTCTGTGCTCTTTCCTCTTCGGCTATCGCCGAAGATGCCTATATGGATGCTATTAATGCCGAGGCCGATGGCCTTTCCGTTGATCCGGGTACTGAGAGTGATAATCAGACCACCAGTGTGCCCGGTGTTAGCCTTACTGGCGGCTGGGACAGAGAAGGGCAGAGCCTGGGTGAAGAAGGCCTGGAAAGAGGCCTTGACCAGATCGACTTTGAGGATGCCCTTGAAGAGGGTTTCTACGGCAGCTACATCTTCTATAAAAATCTTAACAAAGTAAAACAGAACAAGGTCTACGAGGCCTATGAGAAGGGCGCCGACATCGACGGCCTGCGTGAACTGATTATTCAGCTTAAAAAACTCTAACCACAAGTACAGGATTTATAATGATTACTCGATCTATTTCTGCGTTTATCGTGATGATGATCATGGCCGGCACGATCCAGGCGCTGGAAGTTAAAATCACGCCTGATCGCGAAAGGGTTCAGGTTATCCATGAGGACGGCCTGGTCAAGATCCAGCGCATCCAGGATCAGAACCACACCATCGAGGGCGGCTTTGCCAAGACCTCGCGTAAGTGTCCTCCTTTCTGTATCGAGCCTATGGAGGTTGCTCCTGGTGTCAGGACAGTGGGTGAGCTGGAACTCATGGACTTTATGGAGCAGAAGCTGCCCGGTGAAGAGGGGCTTGTTATCGATGCGCGTGTAACTTCCTGGCATGAGCGTGGCACCATTCCCGGTTCTGTTAATATCCCTTTCACAACCTTCGAACTGAAGCCTGATGATCCCAAGCTGATCGAGGCATTGAGAACACTGGGCGGTAAACCACGTAGCGATGTGGGTGGCATTACCCGCTCCCTGGAAGGCATGGGCTTCATGGGCGGTGATGAAAAGACCGACTTCTGGGACTTTACCCGGGCCAAGGAACTGGTGCTCTGGTGTAACGGCCCATGGTGTGGCCAGTCACCACGAGCCATCAATGCCCTGCTGAAACTGGGTTATCCTGCCAATAAGCTGAATTACTATCGTGGTGGTATGCAGATGTGGCAGATCTTCGGACTGACAACAGTAGTGCCAAAGAAATAGTTCGACTTAAGTATTCGGACGATCAAGCGCCTGGATAATCTCCAGGCGTTTTTTTTCGATGGCATTGCCCAGTGCCGTGCCTTCCAGCCCGCTTTCACGAAGTGCTCCGACATCAATGGTGCTGCTTTCACGCTGAGCCCTGCGAAGAAATTCGGCCTGCGGATAGGGTGTGTCTTCATAACCCGTGCGCCCGAGGTGATCGGCTTCGCAGGCGACCAGGAAGTCTTCAAAGCGTTCGGGCCGTCGGTAGGCATCCAGGTTTTTGAAAAGCCTCAGGATGGTATCAGGGCGTAGCTCGAATGCCTTGTGACAATGGCCGTGGTATTCCGCCACAAGTAGTGCCAGTTCGGTATAGTCTTTAGGCACCTTGTAACGCGCGCAGAGTTGTTGCACCAGGCCCTTGCTACGCGCCTCATGCATCTTGTGACTGGGCCACTGGTCTCTGGGTGTAGTGCCCTTGCCCAGGTCATGGGTGAGGGCGGCAAAGCGCACTGCGCCTTTATCACTAATCCTTGCGGCTGCATCCAGTACCATCATGGTATGTACGCCGGTATCAATTTCCGGGTGCCATTTTTCAGGCTGGGGTACCCCCCAGAGTCGGTCGATCTCCGGGAAAAGGACCTTGAGTGCACCACATTCGCGTAGCACCTCGAAAAAGGCGGAGGGCGTTTGTTCCATCAGGGCCTTGCGTAGTTCCTGCCAGACGCGTTCCGGTACCAGGGTATCTACCTCCCCGTTATCGACCATGCCATGCATCAGGGACATGGTTTCTGGTGCCACGCTAAAACCAAGCCAGGTAAAGCGGGCCGCGAAACGGGCGACGCGCAATATGCGTACCGGGTCTTCGCAGAAGTGCTCTGAGATATGCCTGAGCAGTTTGTTCTGAAGATCTTCCTGGCCGCCGTAGTAATCAATAATCTCGCCCTGTGTGTCTTCTGCAAGGGCGTTAATAGTGAGGTCACGCCTCTGTAGATCCTGCTCAAGGGTGACGTCCGGGGCGGCATGGCATTCAAAACCATGATAGCCGGGGCCGGTCTTACGCTCGGTGCGTGCCAGGGCATATTCTTCATGGCTTTTAGGATGCAGGAAAACAGGAAAGTCTTTGCCAACCTGGCGGTAGCCCTGTGCCTTCATTTCCTCAGGGGTACTGCCAACAACGACCCAGTCGCGTTCCCTTCGCGGCAATCCCAGAAGGCGGTCTCTTACAGCGCCACCGACAAGATAGGTCTTCATGAGCTGGATTCGCGACGGGCCCAGGTTCTGAAGTTCTGCAGCTGTGTATTGATATCCCCCTTGCCAAGGTAATAGGGCGCAATGGCCTCTATAGAGGTGGGGCAGGGTGTGCCCTGGCTGCAGATGCTGTCCTGTTTGAGGGAATTGTAGTTGTCGGTAGAAAAGGGTTTCCCAGGTACGAAATCCATGACGATAGCCTGCAGACGGCTAGCCCAGTCAGTTAATCCGGCAATAATTCTATGTAGCCCAAGACAGCGTGCCGTGTATTCGACCAGTTCTTCCAGGGTGTACTGATTGGGACCACACAACTCGATGCGCTGGCCAAAGGTCTGCTTGTCATCGATGGCATTAATGAATGCTTCAGCAACATCACCGACATAAACCGGGGCAAAGCGTGCATCGGGACAGGCCAGAGGCATCACGGGCGCCAGTTTCAGTAAACCTGCAAAGCGGTTCAGGAAGCTGTCACCCGGACCAAAGATTACCGAGGGCTTAAAACTGGTGATATGAATATTCCTGCCGGTAAAGGTATGCAGGTAGTTCTCGGCTTCACCCTTGCTGCGCAGGTAGTGGCTACTGCCTTTGCTGGAGTTTGCATTCAGCGCGCTCATATGTAGCAGGCGGGGTACCTGCTTGTCGATGCAGGACTGCAGTATGTCTTTGGCCAGATCGACATGGACCTTGCGAAAGCCACGCCCGTCACGGCCCTTCTCATTTAGAATGCCGACCAGGTTGATCGCCACATCGCAGTCTTCCAGTGCCGCGTCACGAACCGTTTTGTCTGCAGGCGTGCCCTGAATCAACGTCAGGCCCGGCAGTACTTTCATGTCTTTATGTCTTTGGGGGTGACGCGTGACAATGCGTACGCGATAGCCTTTTTCAATAAGCAGGCCAGAAATGTAATGACCGACAAAGCCAGAGCCGCCGAAGATGCAAACCGTCTTTTTCATAAGGGTTTCGTTGTTATGCAAAGCCAAAGGGATCAGGGGTATAGTAGGTGATTCATGCAAGGATTACCAAGGAGATGCTCATGGCCTTCGTCAGTCAGAATCCAGCCAATGATGAAGTGCTGGCAAGCTATGAAAACTGGGATGAGGCGCAGATAGATAATGCGCTTTCAACCGCAGCGAGTGCTGCTGGGCAATGGTCATCCAGGCCGCTTCAGGAACGCTGTGACCTGTTGCGTAAAGCGGGTGATGTTATACGCAGGCGACGCGAGGAACTGGCGAAGCTGGCAACCCTGGAAATGGGTAAGCTTTATCGGGAGTCACTGGCCGAGATCGATAAGTGCGCCCTGGTCTGTGATTACTATGCGGACCATGCCGCTGAGTTTCTTTCCGACGAGGTGATTGAGTCCGATGCCGGGCGCAGCTTTGTCGCTTACCAGCCCCTGGGTACCGTGCTGGCGGTTATGCCATGGAACTTTCCTTTCTGGCAGGTTATGCGTTTTGCCGCCCCTGCACTGGCGGCGGGCAACACGGGTCTTTTAAAACATGCCTCGAATGTTCCCCAGTGCGCGATGGGGCTGGAATCTATCTTTACCGAGGCAGGTTTCCCCGAGGGAGTATTCACCAATCTCATGATTGGATCAGGGCAGGTTGAACGCGTGATCCGTGATCCGCGTGTACATGCCGTGACCCTGACGGGAAGTGAGCCTGCAGGTCGAGCAGTAGCGTCTACGGCGGCCTCCGAGATAAAAAAATCTGTACTCGAACTGGGTGGCTCTGATGCGTTCGTTGTGCTGGATGATGCCGACCTGGAATGGACCCTGGATCAGGGCGTAATGTCACGTTTCCTGAATGCCGGACAGAGCTGTATCGCGGCCAAGCGTTTCATCCTGGTCGATGCAATTGCCGATGAATTTGTTGCGCGTTTTGCGGAAAAGGTTGCAGCCCTCAGGGTGGGAGAGCCCATGGATGAGGCTTCTCAGTTAGGCCCGATGGCGCGTGCCGATCTCGTTGATGAGTTGCATCAGCAGGTTGCTGACTCCATCAGTGCTGGGGCGCGCGCAGTAACCGGTTGTGCGCCTGTTGAAGATGTACAGGGTGCATATTACCAGGCCTCGATACTCGATGGCGTCAAACCTGGTATGCGTGCCTGGGACGAGGAGTTCTTCGGTCCTGTTGCCATTGTCATCCGTGCGAAAGATGAGGAAGAGGCACTGGCCATTGCCAACGATTCGCGCTTTGGTCTGGGAGGTAGTGTCTGGACGAGTGATAGTCAACGCGGGGAAGATTTTGCGAGAAAGTTAAAGTGCGGTTGTGCGTTCGTGAATGGGCTGGTAAAAAGTGATCCGCGTTTGCCGTTTGGTGGTATCAAGGCCTCGGGCTTTGGTCGTGAGCTATCTCACCACGGTATGCACGAGTTTGTTAACGCTAAAACCATCTGGGTTAAATAGGCTGGGGAGGCCAGGCGATTGAAAGGTCAACATAAAGGTCCTTTTCGTTTCATCAAGGCAGCTGAATATTCCTGGAAGGGGCTTAAAGCTACCTTCAAGCATGAAGAGGCCTTTCGTCAGGAACTCTTGCTGGTTGTCATCCTGGCCCCTGTCGCACTCTGGCTGGGTAATACGGGCATTGAGCGGGCACTGATGCTTGGCAGTCTGTTACTGGTTCTGATTGTCGAACTGCTTAATTCTGCGGTTGAGGCCGAGGTGGATCGACATGGAACGGAGTTTAATAAGCTCGCTGGCAGGGCCAAGGACATGGGTTCTGCAGCCGTTATGATCAGCCTGATTAATGTGGCCATGATCTGGGGTCTGATTATCTACGATCAGTTGTCATAGTTCTGTCTTGAAAAGTTAATCGACGCGCAATGCAATTGTGATGTCTACGTCATCCTGATGCGATATCACTGTCATGACTCCATAAGAGGATTTTGGTCATGGCAGAAAAACACTATCGCAGCCTGTTTGTCTCTGATGTACACATGGGTACGGCCGACTGTAAGGCCCGTTATCTGCTTGATCTTTTAAACACTACCCAGGCGGAATATATCTACCTGGTAGGTGATATTTTTGACCTCTGGGCCATGCCCCAGAAAATCAGCTGGACCAAGGACCAGTCGGAAGTTATCCAGACTCTTCTGGATATGGCTGCCGACGGCGTCAAGGTAACCTACATTCCCGGTAACCACGATGCCCCACTACGCCGCTTCTGCGGTTCACGTATTCAGGATATTGATATCAGGCTGTTTGCCGAACACATCACGGCCGATGGTCGTCGCATGAAGGTCACCCATGGTGACGAGTTCGATGACCTGATTCGTTTTAACGGCCCGCTGAAAAAGTTTGGTGATAATGCCTACACCTTCCTGCTGCGTCTGAATCGTGTCTGCAGTACAGTACGTCGGACCATGGGGCGTTCTTACTGGTCGCTATCCGGTTTTGTGAAGTCGCGCCTCGGCCAGGCGCAAAGTTATGTGAACCAGTACGAGCGACTGGTGGCTGAGAAGGCGCGTGAGGAAGGTTATGATGGTGTGATCTGCGGGCATATTCACCAGCCTGGTCTCAAGCGTATCCAGGGTATTGATTACTGCAATGATGGTGACTGGGTAGAGCATTGCACCTGTCTGCTTGAAGACCAGGATGGAAATATCGAACTAGTGCACTGGACGGAGCAGAAGAAACTGCTTGAGCAGATGTCCGTGCCCCAGCCAGAGCAGCCCCCGCTAAGACGCGTTGCCTGAGCCTATTGCTCCAGCAGGCACTGGGACAGGTTATGCCCCAGTGCCTGCATCATTTCGAAATAGGCATTCGGTCCGGATGCATAATCACTACCAACAGGATCCAGGGACTGGACCCTGGTTGATGTACCGCGAATCAGGTTTTCTACAATTGCAGGTTCAAATTGCGGTTCTGTAAACAGGCAGATAATAGCCTGTTCCTTTAATTGTTTTCTCAGTGCTTGCAGGTGCCTGCCACCAGGGGGCTGGTGTTCATCCAGTGTCACAATGCCGACCTGTTTGAGATGGTAGCGATCAATCAGGTAGCTATAGGCATCATGGAAAACAATAAAGGGCTTCTGGCTGACCGGATTTAACTGTTCCGAAAGCTGTGCATCGAGTGCCAAAAGGCGCTGTTTCAGGGCGGCTGTGTTGTGCCTGTATTGCGCACTATGCTGTGCGTCAGAGCGGATCAGTGCATCCCGAATCTTTTCACTGACGGCTATGGTCTCGATCGGGTCGAGCCAGAAATGTGGGTCTTTATCTTCATGGCCATGTTCATGGTGACCCGCGTCGGGCCCTAATAAACTCAGGATTTGTACCTCATCAGGCAGGCTCAAGATAATGCGCGGCATAAAGCCTTCCAGGGGGGCGCCTACCCAGATCAGGAGGTCAGCATGTTCCAGGCTGCGGCGCTGGCTGGGACGTAGGTTAAAGTGATGCGGTGAAGTTGTAGCCGGGATAAGTAACTCGGGTTTACCGACTCCCTGCATTATTGATGCGGTGATCGAATGGATGGGCTGGATCGTGGTCACTACACGCAGTCCGGCTGACGCCGTGGTGGCGAGGAGCAGAAAGGTTATAAAGATTAACAGGCGCATAATGATTCGGTGTCTTGCAAACTCGATGTAATATTATAACATTGCATTATGCCGTCAACTGTTCGCATCAAACCGCTGAGCGATGATCAGGTCATGCAGCAACTGCATGCCGCAGATGAGCTTTGTGATGAGCGGGCCATTAACCTGACTCCCCTGCGTCGCCAGGTGCTGGAACTGGTGATTCGCCGGGCTCGCCCCGTCGGTGCCTACGAATTACTCGATATGCTGCGTGAGGCTGGTCGTTCCAGTGCGCCCCCAACAGTTTACCGCGCGCTGGAGTTCCTGCTTGAGGCCGGGCTGGTGCACCGCCTGCCAGCCCAGAATGCCTACATGGCCTGCAATCATCCGCATCACCATCATCATGGCCTGATCCTGAGTTGCCGACGTTGTGGTCAGGCCCTGGAGCTGGAGACTCCCGAGTTGTTTGGCCTGATAGAACAGCACGCGGGACAACAGGGCTTTAGTGTCGCCGATGATGCCCTTGAGGTCTCGGGAATCTGTCCTTTCTGCAGGAGCGATGATGATGAGCGCTGAGCCGCTGGTGAGTGCACATGGACTGGTTTATGAGCGGGATGGCCAGCGCCTTATCGACCGGGTGGATATTGCACTGCACCGTGGAGAGATAGTCACCGTCATCGGTCCGAACGGGGCGGGTAAGACGACCCTGATTCGCCTGCTGCTGGGCCTGGCTAAACCGGATAAAGGCAAGGTACAGATAAGCCCCGATCTGACCATCGGTTATGTCCCGCAGCGTATGCATATCGACCCGGTCATGCCACTGACGGTCAAACGTTTCCTGGCCACTGCCGGACGTTTTTCTGCTGAGACGATCAGCTCTGCACTTGGCGAAGTGGGTGGACAGGGGCTGGAAGAGCGCCAGATGTCGCGCCTTTCGGGCGGCGAACTACAACGCGTGCTGCTGGCACGTGCGATCCTGAGAAGCCCCGATCTGCTGGTACTCGATGAGCCCACCCAGGGGGTGGACCTGGCCGGCCAGGCCGAGGTCTATCGACTCATCAGTGCCCTGCGCGATCGCTATCATTGCGGGGTGCTGATGGTCTCGCATGACCTGCACCTGGTGATGGAATCGACGGACTCGGTAATGTGTCTGAACCAGCATGTCTGCTGTAGTGGTAAGCCCGAGGCCATTAGTCGCCACCCCGAGTATCTCAAACTCTTTGGCACGGCCGATGCCAGCGGCCTCGCCGTCTACAGCCATACGCACGATCATTGTCATGATGTGCATGGCAATATTCAGCCAGTAGAGGATCATAAACACCAGGAGGACGGCCATGGATGATTTCATCTGGCGTGCCCTGGTTGCCGGTTTAATTATTGCTGCCGTTGCAGGCCCACTGGGTACCTTCGTGGTCTGGCGCAAAATGGCCTATTTTGGTGACACCCTGTCGCATTCAGCCCTGCTGGGTATTGCCATGGGCATACTGCTGGGTTTGCACACGAGCCTGACCATGCTGCTGGTCTGTCTTGCGATCGCGGTACTGGTGGTATGGATGGATCGGCGGCAGAAGCTATCCCATGACACCCTGCTGGGTATATTTGCACATTCCAGTCTCTCGCTGGGCCTGGTTGCACTGAGCCTGGTAGAAGGCTTGCGCATAGACCTGATGTCTTATCTGTTTGGTGACATCCTTGCAGTGAGTGATCACGACCTGATGTTAATCCTGGCAGGCTCCCTGCTGGTGTTGTTTGTACTGGTGCTGATCTGGCGGCCGCTGCTGACCATGACTATCCATGAGCAGATGGCACGAGTAGAGGGTGTTCCGGTAGATATGATTCGCCTTGTTTTCATGATGCTGCTGGCAACCGTGGTTGCAGTGGCGATGAAACTGGTGGGCGTGTTGCTCATTACCTCGCTGCTGATCATACCTGCGGCCACAGCGCGTAGTTTTTCCAGGGCACCCGAGCAGATGGCCATGTATTCAGCGCTCATAGGTTTTCTGGCCGTGGGCGGAGGCTTATTAATGTCGCTGAAGTGGGATACCCCAACAGGGCCTAGTATCGTCGTTGTGGCATCCTTATTGTTCTTTGCGACTAATCTGAGCGGGCTTGCGAGAAAAGGCGTGTAAGCCAGATTTCAACACCTGTAAGAATCCTACCGGCCCTCCCCCGGGCAATAAACCAGGCAATAAAGACGCCACTGCTGTTGGCGAGCATATCCATCAAGGAAAAGTAACGCCCGGTCATGGGCTGAATTAATTCGATGCCAATACCCAGGGTCATGAATGCCAGGGCAAGCAGGGCATGATATCTGCGCTCATGCCACTGGCTGAAAAAAAGCATGAGACCAAAGTAGGCCAGGAAATGATGTAGCTTGTCCCCACCAGGGGCATGCGGAGGTACCGGCATCAGCGAGAGCGTGATGATGCTAACTAATAGCAGCCAGCCAAGGCCGCGCCATAGCGGTAGCCATCGCAAACCAGGCGCAGTGGCGTCATACATGGCCTCAGGACTCGTCGATATGGGTCAGGGCCCTGCGAATGCTGTCATGCGCCTGCTCGGCAATCTGGCGTCGGTCCTGCTCTGTATCAGTAATCAGTGGCGCATACTCCAACACGACGCGAATGCGTTTCTGGGCCAGAACCTTCCAGAGGCTGTGACCAAAGGTGTCGTTGTTGATAAAGGGTATGGCGGTATGGGTACGGTCGTCAGCGCCAGGATAACGAATTGCTACAGGTTGTACCGGACATCCGCTGTTTTGCGCAGCGGCAAACAGGCGCGGATGAAAACGCCTTAACTGGTTGCCGTCTGTCGTCGTGCCTTCCGGAAATATAAGCACACTGCCACCGATGCCCAGTTCCTGTTCGATGAGTGCAATCGCGCTGTCTGCTGCATTTTTAGCGCCACGCTGGATAAACAACGTACCTCCACGAGCGGCCACCCAGCCTATCAGCGGCCAGGAGCGTACCTCTGCCTTGGAAAGAAAAGTAACGGGCAGGGCCTGTGCGAGCACCGGGATATCCAGCCAGGAGATGTGATTGGCGACCACCAGAACAGGCCCGGGAGCTGGTTCCCCGATAGTCTCGATATCTAGTGCCAGGAATTTTGCAGTTCCTGTATGCCAGCGTGTACGTATGGCCTTGAAACGATCGGAGAATTCACCCTGTTCATTTTTACCGCTGAACAGAAGTGAGAGTATGAATCCGTTGAAAAAATGTATAGCAAGCAGGAAAAGACGTATTAGTCTTCTAATCAGGGTCATCAGGCAATCCGTTTGAACGGCCCCGGGCCGTTATTGAACTGCCTAATACATTATCACGATGTTTGCGATAGTGCTGCCGATCAGGGCACCGGCCAGTACATCGCTGGGATAGTGCAGGCCCAGTACCAGGCGAGACATGGCGACCAGGATAGTGAATGGCAGCACAAACAGGCCAAGCTCCGGGTAATAGGTCATTAGTATCCAGCTAAAACCTACCGCATGCATGGTATGGCCGGATGGGAAGCTGTACTTGTCCAGCGCAGGCATACCCTGAAGAATCTGGTGACTGAAGCTGCAGGGGCGTTCTCGCTCAGTCCGTGTTTTCAGTATCTTGTACAGACCCAGTGATAACAGACCAGTGAGTACCATCTGTGTGCTGACCCACCAGCCGTTTTCCGGATACAGGAACGGCAGGGCCAGGATGATTGAATACCACAGCACGCCATCACCCAGGCGGCTGATGACCGAAAAGATGAGTCGAATCAGCTTGCGGTGATTGAGACGGTTAAACAGGAGACAGGTAGAGAGTTCTTTCTCATTCATATGCTGGAGCAGGCTCATGACGCTGTTCCTCCCTTATCTCGTTCAACAGTTTTTCGAACTTCTGAAAGATATGTGACCAGTCCTGTTCCAGGCTGTCCTGTCTGGCCTGTAGGCCATATTCGGTTAGCTGGCGTGATTTGCGCGCCATGGCCAGGCCAGCCTCAATAAATGCTGCTTCATCACCGGGTGTTACAGTGATGCCATTGGACTCGGGCAGGATATGTTCCCTGACGGCGGCCTCGTTATAACCCAGTACAGGCAGGCCAGAGGCCATCGCCTCGATGACCACATTGCCAAAGGTTTCGCTCAGCGAGGGGAACAGGAACAGGTCGCCCGAGGCATAGTGCCGGGCCAGGGATTCGCCGCGATGCATGCCGGCAAAGATGATGTCAGGATGTTTGCGGCTGAGTTCTTCACGTATCGGTCCGTCTCCAACCAGGACCAGGCGGGTCGCAGGTATCTGAGCGCGGATGGCCTGGTAGGCTTTAACAGCGAGGGCAATATTTTTTTCTGCGGCCAGTCGACCCACATAGAGCAGCGCTAGCTCGTCGTCGGCAAGCCCCCACTCGGAGCGCAGGCCAGGGTCCCTGCGTTCGGGTGAGAACAGGCTGGTATCGACGCCACGCGATAGGCGGCGTACATTTTCAAAGCCCTGTGATTCCAGTATGCCCTGCAGTTCTCGTGTAGGGACCAGGGTCATATCGCATCGGTTGTGGAAGCGACGCAGCCAACCACGTACAACAGGCTCCAGAAACCCTACCCTGTAATGACGGGTATATTCATCGAAGCGTGTATGGAAACCACTGGCTACTGGTATGCCGAGCTTGCGAGCAGCAGCCAGGGCCGATGAGCCCAGCGGGCCCTCGGTGGCAATATAAACGCTGTGTGGGCGGCGCTCTTTCCAGGCCCTGATCAGCTGGTTTTTAATGGGTAAGCCAAAGCGCAGGTCACTATAGCCGGGGATCGGCAGTCCCGGCGCAAGTATCAGTTTGTATGTATCGGTATCGGTCTTCTGTGATTCCAGCCTCTGGCTGGGGCGGACAACCTGAATATCGTGTCCACGTTCCTGCATACCCTCGCTTAATCTGAGCAGGGTATGGGCAACACCGTTTACTTCTGGCGGATAGGTCTCGGTGACAATGGAGATCAGCCCATTGCCTGCCGATGAATCAGGCGCTGAGACCTGCATGACGCTTACCCAGGTAGTGACGTGTGTAACGCTGCCCGATATTGTCGCGGTCAAGCAGAACAAACACATCAGCAACATTGAAGTCGGGATCCCAGCAGGCTTCGCCGCAGACCTTCAGACCCAGGCGCAGATAGGCCTTCAGCAGAGGTGGCATATTTACAAAGCTGGAAGGAAGCTCGTTGATATCTGGCAGGGCCAGCTGTGGGGTTACGCGGAAGGCTTCGTCACTGAGATGTTGATTGCGAACGACTTCCATAATGCTGTGCGCCTGGTAGCCACCATCGTTCATGGGGATGCTGGCGCAGCCAAACATGTAATCGATCTGGTGGATATCCATGTACTGGGCCATGGATGCCCACAGCAGGGTCAGTGCACGACCCTTGCGATAATCTGGATGGATGCAGGTGCGCCCTACCTCGATAACCCTGCCAGGCAATGGCAGCAGACGAGACAGGTCAAATTCACCTTCTGAGTAAAAACCGCCGGCTCTGTCGGCAAGATGGCCGGGCAGGATGCGGGTTGAGCCGGCAAGCTGGCCGGTCATGGTGTCCTTGATGAGCAGATGCTGACAGTGCTCGTCGTAACGATCACGGTCCAGGCCTTCACTGGCTGTGGGCAACTGGGCGCCCATTTCTTCGGCGAATATCTGGTAACGCAGCCTCTGTGAAGCGATGACTTCTTCCTGGGTCGAGGCCAGTTCAACCTTCAGGCGGGGTTTTTTCTGAGGTGACTTTGTTTTTGTAATTTCCTGTGCAATAACCTGCATTTCACTATTCCTCTGTTTTTCCATGAGGAGAGTAGGATTGGCAAGTTTCAGTCAGGTGAAGCTTACATGATGATTTTGTGAAACCAGATTGACGCCTTTATTGAATTGGCTAGTATCAGGTCAATGTTTTCGTAATTTAAGTCATGCATATTACTGGGCTGTTAAGGACAAACTCTTTCAATCTGTCGAAAGGAGAAAGCATCAAATGGCCATAGAGCTTTTTAACGATGGAAATCATCGCTGCCTTGCATTTGCAGACCTGGTTGTCGGAGACGGTGTTCAGGCCAACCAGTTCCTGATTATTGATGGTAAGCACGAGGCCATTCTTGACCCGGGTGGCGACCTGACCTTTACGGCCCTGTCTACCGAGGTCGGTAAACATATTGATCTTCGTAAACTGGATTACCTGATTGCCTCGCATCAGGACCCTGACATCATAGCTTCACTCTCAAGCTGGGTTTCCCGTACTGATGCGAAAATAGTCTGCTCGCGGCTATGGGCTCGTTTTCTGCCGCATCTTTTGCCTGGTTACATGGGGCAACAGGTGGCATCGCGCTGTCTTTCACTGCCAGACCAGGGCGGTGATATCCCGATGGGCGACACTGTCATCAAGGCAATACCTGCACACTTCCTGCACTCCGTCGGTAATTTCCAGTTCTATGATCCTGTCAGCAAGATTCTGTTCTCGGGCGACATGGGGGCCTCGATTGTCGATGAGGGGCCGGATAAGCCGGTTGAGGACTTTGCCGCGCATGTGCCCAGCATGCTCGGTTTCCACCAGCGCTACATGTGCTCGAACAAGGTCTGCCGCCTCTGGGCGAATATGATTCGTGATATGGATGTAGAAATGATCGTGCCTCAGCATGGCCGGCCATTTAAGGGCAAGGCCATGGTGGCACAATTCCTCGACTGGATTTCAGGGCTGGAGTGTGGCGTTGATCTGATGACCCAGGAAAATTATAAAGCCCCCTGATCGCAATCAGACATGCTGCATAAAAAAAGCGTGACCAAAGTGTCACGCTTTTTTTATGTTTGTTACGGATGTTCAGCGTTCCAGGTACTGTATCTTATCCTCTACACCATCCCATTCTGCAGCATCAGGCAAGGGGTCCTGTTTCTCATTAATTACAGGCCATTGCTCAGCCAGTTCGGCGTTTAATTCAAGAAACTGTTTCATTCCATCAGGCAGATCATCCTCGGCATAAATGGCCTCCGCAGGACACTCTGGAACACAGACATCGCAGTCGATACATTCCTCGGGATTGATGACCAGGAAGTTGGGGCCTTCGTGAAACGCGTCTACGGGGCATACCTCGACGCAGTCGGTATATTTACAGCGTATGCAGTTGTCAGTCACAACGTAGGTCATTGTAGGTCCTCCCGTTCAATGAATAGAGAAGTAGTGTAGATCAGTACTCAACACCCAGTGAGAAAATCAGCTTGTAGTCATTTGACTCGGGTACCGTGCCGTCGGCATTCGCAGTCGGATCCCTGATGTAATCCCAGACCAGGGACATATCAAAGTCCAGCCAGCTAAGCAGTTCTGTCTCAAAGGTGGCCATGGCGTGATGGGTGTAGGTGCCTGATGCCTCGTTCAGTAATTTGAACTGATAGTTGCCGGTGAAGTCGATTCTCTGGGTCAGAGCCGTCTCGTAAGTTGTGCCTGTAACCAGGGCAGGGGTTGAGATTTCGTCATCCTCGCCGGCCTCGACTGATTGGAATAGCGTGTTTTGGTATGCGATACCCGTACCGATAGTCCACTCAGTTTTCGAAGTATCTATTAGCTGGTAACCGAAACCTGTACCCACGGAATACTGATCCTTGATGTTCTGGAAGATATCCCGAAAATATTCACCGAAGACTGGGCGTAGATAAAACTGCCGGGAACGAAAAACATCGTAGAAGGCATTGATACGGTTGTTATCAGCGGTAACAACACCCTGGGCCTTAGAGTACTGTGTCAGCGAGGTCAGAACAAAACGATTGTCTGCCGTGCGGCGCCGGATGTCAGCTGTACCTGAAAAATTGGTCTTCTCGTTGTTGCCAGCCGAGAGATCCAGGCCAAGGCTGATCTTGGCTGACCATTTATCAAGCTCGTTGGTAGAGCCGTGTGCGATTGAGATCAGGTCTGAGCGATTGAAAATGCGCTGTGTCTCGCCCTGGGTGATGATGACCTGTTCTTCCGTGACCTGCAGCAGTCCATAAAAGGTCAGTGGACCGTTAACACGTACATTTTTTATGCTACCGCCTCGTATCAGGCGAATGTCTAACAGGTCAATTGTCAGGATGCCGAGCTCGTCGCTATCAAATTCCAGTTCTTCGTTATATAAGGCCTTGATCTCGCCTTTAAGCCACTCACCGGAATTTAACTGAATCCAGTCAAAGTCATCTTTGGGTGGTGTGAAATACTTCCAGGGGTCGGACTCATCGGCAGGTTTTAGTTCTTCCTGAACAGCGATTTCATCAACCGGATAACGTTCCTCTGTTATCTCAGTTACTGGTGCTTCGGGTTCTTCAGCGTAAGCATATACAGGCAGGGTCAGCAGGATGATCAGCGAGGGCAGTAGCAGGGGGCGTAGCATCATTGTTTTCTCAGGCTTTATTTTCGTCGCTGGCCTCATACACGGCCATGATGGACTTAAGCTCTGTAAGTAATGCAGGTAAGTGTTCGGTGGGAATATCAGAAAGGTCATCCTGGTGTTGTCCCTGTTCAATGAGTTCGATCACTCGATAAACATGGGTGCAGCCCAGTTCACAGATCTGAAGCACATGATCATCGACTGTCAGAGGTGCCTGTGGTTTTTTTATCGCCATGGATACCTATCTTACCGTCCGGCTGGAAACAGTAAACCATAACGCTAATCGACACCGATACTGTGTTCGCGGATAAAGGCTGATAATTCTGCTGAGTCTGTAACAGGCGGTCGACAGCTCAGGCCTTCACAGACATATGCCGTGATTTTACCCAGTGGTTTTTTCTCGGCCAGTCCCTCGGGCAGTTCGGTCGCATCGTCGGGGATGGCAAACAACAGCAGGCGAGGGCTGTAGCGTGCGTCAAGCTCATTTTTCAGAGGAGAGATTGTCTCTGTCTCGCCGCGAACAACGAGTAGTGTCGGTGGGTATAGCTGTTCTTCCAGGGCGTTGGCCAGGCAGGCATGTCCGCCGGGTGCCTGTTGCATAAGCTGGGCACCAGCACGCAGGGTAGATTCCGCTGCATCCAGATAGCGGGTTTCACCCAGGAGATAGCCCAGGCGGAGCAGTGCACGGGCTGCTATGGCATTCCCTGAGGGCATGGCCTCATCACCAAAACTGCGAGGGCGTTCTATCAGTTGTTCATGGTCATCAGATGTGAAGTAGAAGCCGCCCTGTTCTGATCGGAAATGACCAAGCAGGGTATTGGCAAGATCGATGGCAAATTTCAGGTGATCTGAGTTCCATTGCCATTGCAGCGATTCGAGCAGGGCCTCGATCATGAAGGCATAGTCATCGAGGTAAGCATTCAGGTGCACGCGTTTATCCTTGCAGGCTGCCCTGAGTCGACCCTCTATCCACATTGTTTCCCGGATAAAACCCAGTGCACGCATTGCGGACTCAGCAAAGTCTGGTGCCTGAAGATGTCTGGCAGCCTGAAACATACCCCTGATCATCAGGGCATTCCAGGAAGTGAGTATCTTGTCGTCCAGACCGGGCCTGGTACGTTGTTCGCGTTCCTCGAACAGCTTTTTCTCTGCATGTTCAATGTTTTGCAGGACGTCGTATTCACTGAGACTGAATGCCTGGCTTAGCTCTTCAGTGGATGTGCAGGTATGCAGATGCCATTTGCCTTCGAAATTTGGCTGCCGATCCAGGCCATATCGTGCCGCGAAAAGTGGATAAGTCTGTGGCCCGATGATCATGGCGACCTCCTCGGGCTCCCAGTAGTAGAACTTGCCTTCCTCACCCTCGGAGTCGGCATCCAGGGCACAGTAATAACCCCCTGCAGGTGACTGCATCTCGCGCATGACCCACCCCGCCAGTTTGCGGGCCGTGCGAGCAAACAGCTCATCCCCGGTAGCGACATGCAGTTCTGATAACAGGCCCAGTAGCGGGCCATTGTCATAAAGCATTTTTTCGAAGTGGGGGATCATCCACTGGACATCGACCGAGTAACGGCAAAAGCCGCCGCCCAGGTGATCGAACACTCCTCCCTCGGACATTTTTCTGAGGGTGAACTGCACTATGTGCAGGGCCTGATGATCTTCCTCGCTGATTAGCCGGGTCGCAGCCCAGTGCCTTAGCAAACGCTCCAGGGCGCCGACATGGGGGAACTTGGGCGCCTGTCCCAGGCCACCATGACGCTGGTCAAAGTCCCGGGCCAGTTCCATGCGGGCAGCATCCAGAATGCTGCTGTCAGGTGCGGCTTCCTGTTCATTGCGTCGGTAGATGCGTTTAAAGGTGTCGGCGAGTTGCTGGTTCTGCTGATCGATCTCACCCCGGTGTTGCCGGAAATAGGCGCTGACCTGAACCAGCAGTTCCCTGAACGCAGGCAGGCCATGTCGGGGCTGGTCCGGAAAATAGGTGCCACCAAAAAAGGGCAGCTGGTTGTCCGGGGTCAGGAACATGGTCAGTGGCCAGCCACCATTACGCTGGGTAATCAGTGAATGGGCGGTCTGGTAGAGCTTGTCGAGGTCGGGGCGTTCCTCGCGATCGACCTTGATGTTGATGAAGTGCTCGTTCATGACCTGGGCCGTCGCCTCATTTTCGAAGGACTCGTGTGCCATGACATGGCACCAGTGGCAGGCCGAATAGCCGATCGATAGCAGGATGGGTTTATTTTCTTTTTTTGCCAGTTTCAGGGCATCTTCATCCCAGGGATACCAGTGCACGGGATTATCGGCATGCTGAAGCAGATAGGGGCTGGTGGACTGGGCAAGTTGATTCTGACTCATGGCATATTTCCCGTTAGGCACTTGAAACAATATAGGTGCATACGGTCCATAAGTCTTTTTCCCATAACGCGGATGAGAATTTGGCCAGAATTATCCCACGGGTAGCTCTAATACGTTTCGTGCAGGTCAGATATGAGGGAAAGGCGACTGTCGATAATCTTGCAAGATTACGCGCTAAAAACTCTGGAATAGCTGTATATCAAACGAAGCGAAAGAACCATTAGGGCAGCGTTGGAGACTTGAGTGCCTGGCCTGTCTGTAGTGTAGTGTGCGCTTCTTCGACGGGGGTGTCCCGGTTATTGCGATGCTGAGTCTATCCCTGTTTTTTCCGATGGCGTGGTTTTTGCGTCAGTTTGATCATGGCACTGCCCACCGTCCAGCATGTCATCAGCCGGCGGCCTGGCGAGGGACTTCAGGCGTTGATGCAGTGCTGCTTTCGCCATCAGGTGGGCGCCCACCGGAGCGGTGATGAACAGGAAGAGGGTCACCAGCACTTCATGCAGGCTGAGGCCCTCCTCCTGGTGGCTGAAGAACACTGCCGAGGCAATCAGCAGGCTGCCCACGCCAAGTGTGGTTGCCTTGGTGGGTGCATGTAGACGGCTGTAAAAGTCACGTAGCCGCAACAGCCCCAGAGAGCCAATGAGGATGAAGCAGCCGCCGATCAGGATCAACAACGAGACAAGAAATTCCAGCATGATCACCTCACTCGATGATGTCGCCGCGGGTGAGAAACTTGCTCAGCGCAACGGTGCCGACGAAGCCGATCATAGCGATCAGCAGCGCGGCCTCAAAATAGAGGTTGCTGCGCAGATAGATGCCCAGCAGCACAAGCAGCGCGACGGTGTTTACGTACAGGGTATCCAGGGCCAGAATGCGGTCTGGTTGGCTTGGCCCACGCAACAGACGCCAGAAAGATAGCAGCAGCGCGGTGCTCACCAGGCCGAAGGCGATATAGATGGCGGTACTCAGCATGCTTCCAGGATCTCCTTGATCGGGGTTTCGTAACGTTGCCGGATGGTCGTTAACAAATCTTCCGGGTCGGTAGTATGCAGACTGTGGATGATCAGGCAGCGGCGATCTGCGCTCAGATAAGTGGAGACGGTGCCCGGGGTGAGCGAGATGGTGTTGGCCAGAACGCTGATGGCTACATCGGTTTGCAGACGTAGCGGCAGCACCAGGAAGGCCGGTTCCAGAAGCTCCTGCCGTCCCAGGATTAGTCGCGCTACCGCGACGTTGGCCACCAGGATGTCGTACAGCACTACCCCTATGAAACGCAGCAGCAGAAGCGGCCGTCGCACATGTACATTGTCCGGCCAGAAGCGCGCGGTGTATAAAGGTACCGCCAGGCCGAGTAACACCCCCAGGAGCAGGTGACCGAAGCTCAGCTGATTGACCAGCAACAGCCAGATTACCGCGAGGGCGGCTGAGAGCAGCGGGTGTGGCAAAAGGCGTTTCATCATTCTGGCATCCCTCCTGCGGCAGGTTGCAGTACGGCGCTTAAGTAGCCGCCGGGCTGCTCCAGCTGGACCGCTGCGGCATGGCCAAATTCATACAGGGGGCCGGCATAGATCACCAGGACTAGACCGGCCATTGCGAGGGCCAGCATCGGCCCGAGGTCGCCCAGTCGGGGAGGCGCAGAAGCGACTGTATCCTCATCGATCTTGAAGAACAGCCGAGTTCCGCTACGTGCCAGCGCCATGATTACCAGCAGGCTGCTAACCAACAGCACACCAAGCACCCAGGGCATGCCCGGTTCGCCAAGACTTGCCTGCAGGATCAGCCACTTGCCAATGAAGCCGGATAAAGGGGGCATGCCACTAACCGCCAGTGCGATAAACAGGAACATACCAGCCAGCAGTTCGCCGCGTGGCAGGTTCGGGCCGGCAACCAGGCGGTCCTGCGCCGCGCCGCGCGTCTTGCCCAGGACGTCTGCCAGCAGGAACAACGCTGCAGCGGCGAAGGTAGTATGTGCCAGGTAATAAAGCCCGGCAGCGAATGCGTCGGCACCACCCAAGCCAAAGGCAGTGAGCAGGGTGCCTGCAGAGACCACCACCAGGTAGGCCGCCTGCTGCGCGAGGCGCCTGCTCGCCAGCACGCCAACGGTGCCGGCCACCACGGTTAGAAGCGCTAGCGGCAGCAGCCAGGGATCAAGCAGACCGGCAAGCGGGCCAGCGTCGGCCCCGAACATCAGGCTATGCACACGCAGGATGGCATAGGCCCCAACCTTGGTCATGATAGCGAACATGGCTGCGACCGGTGCACTGGTATGCCCGTAGGCGCCGGGCAGCCACAGATACAATGGTGCCAGCGCTGCCTTCAGGGCAAACACCACAAAAAGCAACATGCCGGCAGCCCGTACAAGCCCCAGGTTTTCCGGCGGGACGGAGGACATCCGCTGTGCCAGGTCGGCCATATTAAGGGTGCCAAGTACGCCGTACAGGGTGCCGACCGCGAACAGGAACAGGGTCGAGCCGACCAGGTTGAGGACTACATAATGCAGGCCGGCACGGGTGCGCTCGCGTCCGCCTCCATGAAGCAACAGCCCATAGGAGGCGATCAGCAGCACTTCGAAGAATACAAAAAGGTTGAAGAGGTCGCCGGTAAGGAAGGCGCCATTAAGGCCGAACAACAGCATCTGGAACAGGACATGAAAGTAACGTCCGGCATGATCGCCACCACGTACCGCGTACAGTACCACGCAGGCCGCCAGCACGGCGGTGATCAGCAACATGACCGCAGCCAGACGGTCAGCGACCAGCACGATGCCGAAGGGCGCCGGCCAGTCACCAAGGCGATAGACCATGACGTCGCCGTTAGCGACCTGCATAAATAACGCAATGGCTACGCCGACCAGCGCCAGGCTAGCAGCGATGCTGAGACTACGGCGCACTACTGTATCCGAGCCGCGCAGCAGGATCAGGGCGGTGCCAGCCAGCAAAGGCAGGAGCAGCGGGACGATGACCAGATGACTCATGAGGTGGTCTCCTCGCCATCGACATGGTCGTTGCCCAGTTCGGCACGGGCGCGCAGGGCCAGAATCACCACGAAGGCAGTCATGCCGAAGCTGATCACGATGGCGGTCAGTACCAGGGCCTGCGGCAAAGGATCGGCATAACTGGCCCCTTCACGAATGATCGGCGGCGTGCCTATCGCAAGCCGCCCCATAACGAACAGGAACAAGTTGACCGCATAGGACATCATGGTCAGACCCAGCACCACCGGGAAGGTGCGCCCACGCAGGGCCAGGTATACCCCGCAGGCGGTGAGCACGCCAATGACGATCGCGATCAGGGCTTCCATCAGTCTTTACCCTCCGGGTCGTTGGCAGGGCGGTTGAAATCATGCAGACGGCCGAGCCGCAGCAGGATTACCAGGGTAACGCCCACGACCACCATGAAGACGCCAAGGTCGAACAGCATGGCTGAGGCAAGTTCGAAGTCACCGACCAGCGGCCAGTGCACATGGCTGAAGGTCGAGGTCAGGAAGGGATAGCCAAACAGCCAGCTGCCCAGGCCGGTAGCGGTTGCGAGCAGCAGGCCGATCCCGATCATCGGGGGCAGTTCGCTGCTCATGCGAGATTGAGTCCAGGCGATGCCGTTAGCCAGGTACTGGGATATCAGTGCTACGGCAGCGATCAGTCCGGCAATGAAACCACCGCCGGGCAGGTTGTGGCCGCGCAGCAGCATGAAGATCGCCACCAGTAAAGCCAGCGGCAATAGCAGGCGCGAAAAGGCCGCCATGATTACTGGGTGCGTATCCCAGCTCCAGGGCCGGCCACTGGCATCACGCTCCGGCGCAGTGAGGCGTAGGCCCTCCAGCATCGCATAGATGCCGATGGCGGCGATAGCCAGCACGGTGATCTCACCCAGGGTATCGAAGCCGCGGAAGTCGACCAGGATCACGTTGACGACGTTGGTGCCGCCACCGCCAGGCACGCTGTTGGCCAGGAAAAAGTCTGCAATGGTCTCGTAGGGCCGGGTCAGCACCGCCCAGGTGAGTATGCCGGCACCCAGGCCCGCCGCGCCCGCCAGCAGCAGGTCTCGGGTGCGCCTGCCGGTGCTCGACTCTGTCGGCGTCTGTACTGGCAGGAAGTACAGAGCCAACAGTAGCAGCACGATAGTGACCACCTCGACGGTCAGCTGGGTCAGCGCCAGGTCAGGAGCGGAGAACTTGACGAAGGTCAGAGCGACGATCAGCCCAACCACGCTCAGTAGCAATAATGCCGTCAGGCGCTGCCGATGTAGCAGTACAGTGCCAAGTGCTGCGGCCAGTAGGGCGACGGCAGCCACCAGGCTGACCGGATCCAGTGGCGTCAGCGGTTGCGGACCGCGCAGTGGTCCGTAACCCCACAGACCGAACAGGGCCATGGCGATGGCTGTAAGGACTGTGACTGCCACCATGCGCTGTAGTGCGGGCTGGTGCAGGAATGCGTTGATGCGCTCGGTGCTCAGGTAAAGGTATTGCTCCAGCCTGCGGTACATGCTGCGCGCGTCAATTCGGCCTACGCTCTGATCGTGCAATCGGAAGAGCGGCTTACGCATCAGGTAGATCACGGTACCACCGATCAGGGCTACCACGCTCATCGCCAGTGCCGGATTGAAGCCATGCCAGATCGCAAGACTGTATTCGGGCAGCTCGGTCTGTAGCGTGGCCGAGGCGGCAGTCGCCAGCAGTGGCCCAAATGTCCATGCGGGGAAAATACCGACTGCCAGGCACAGAACCACCAGTATCTCCACCGGCAGTTTCATCCAGCGTGGCGGTTCATGTGGAGTACGCGGCAGGTCGACTGGTTCGCCGTTGAAGAATACGTCATGGATGAAGCGCAGTGAGTAAGCAACTGCAAACGCCCCGGCGATGGTGGCAATGATAGGCAGCCAGGGAATCGTGTTCTCGCCTGTCAGGTAAACCGTCTTGGCGAAGAACATCTCCTTGGACAGGAAGCCGTTGAGCAGCGGCACGCCGGCCATGGCGGCGGCCGCGACCATCGCCAGTACTGCCGTGTAGGGCATGTATTTCCACAGGCCATTGAGTTTGTTCATGTCGCGGGTGCCGGCCTCGTGGTCAATGATGCCGGCGGCCATAAATAGCGAGGCCTTGAAGGTTGCGTGGTTCATGATATGGAATACTGCCGCTACTGCGGCCAGCGGTGTGCCGATGCCAAACAGCAGGGTGATCAGCCCGAGGTGACTGATAGTCGAGTAGGCCAGCAGGCCTTTCAGATCATCCTTGAACAGTGCTGTGTAGGCGCCAAGCAGCATGGTGATCAGGCCCGCTCCGCCTACCAGCAAGGACCACTCCGGTGTGTAGGAAAGGACTGGGAAAAATCGCGCCAGCAGGAATACACCGGCCTTCACCATTGTCGCTGAGTGCAGATAGGCGCTGACCGGGGTCGGCGCCGCCATGGCGTGCGGCAACCAGAAATGGAAGGGGAACTGTGCTGATTTGGTAAACACACCGAGCAGTATCAGTACCAGGGTGGGGACATACCAGGGGTGCTCGCGGATCACATCGCCAGAGCCCAGGATCACCGACAACTCGTAACTACCTACGATCTCACCCAGCAGAAGGAAACCTGCCAACATGGCAAGCCCCCCGGCCCCGGTGATGGCCAGCGCCATGCGCGCGCCCTGACGGGCATCCTCGCGGTGACGCCAGTAACTGATCAGAAGAAAAGAGCTGACACTGGTCAGCTCCCAGAAGATCAGCAGCTGGATCAGATGCTCTGACAGCACCACTCCCAGCATTGAGCCCTGGAAAAGTAGCAGGTAGGCGTAAAAACGCCCCATAGAGTCTCTTTCGGACAGGTAGTAGCGGGCATAAAGAATGACGAGCAGGCCGATCGCCAGGATCATCATGGCGAACAGTAATCCCAGACCATCGAGGCGGAAAGAGATCGCCAGACCCGCAGCGCTGAGCCATTCGTGGCGCCACAACAGGGTCGAACCCTGCATTACCTCGCCGACTAATGGCAACAGGAGCACCAGGGCGCTGGTGGTTACAATGATCGTGGCATAGGCCGACATCATTCGCCCGCGGTTGCTTACTAGAGCGACCAGGATCGCTCCAAGGAAAGGGATAAGTACCAGTATTGGCAGGTTCACGCAGCGGGGATCCGGTTTATGGGCGGAGCCGCTAACTGTCGCGGGTCAGGGTAGGTCACAGCAAGGAACTCGCTCATGGCTGAAATAGCGTTATTGGTTTACGGGATGTTGTTTGGTCCAGCCGTTGCCAGGTCGGTTGATCAATCGCGATTTATTGTAACGTCGTGGCGACTAAGAGTATAGATTTCAGAGCCCCGGGGTAAGTGGAGCGATCTAACAGCCGCTGCATTGCCTGTTAGCTAAAGGATCATCAACAGCTCGATAGCCATATCGGCAGGCATGAAGTCAGACTATGCTAGCGATAATTGATGGTCTTTGGCACATTACGAATATAAAACTAATTCGATTCATTTCCCTGGTAATCTATTCGACTGACTTTTGTTGGCGTTCTCGGCTAGAAATACATTTTCTAAGGTGGGCTTGGTTAGCCCGGTCACGTACACTACGCGCATGCTGACATTCCCCGAGATTGATCCCGTTGCTCTGGCCATAGGCCCGGTGAAGATTCACTGGTACGGACTGATGTACCTGCTGGGCTTTGCGGCCTTCTGGTTCCTGGCACGACTCAGGGCGAAAAAGCCCTGGAGCCCGATTCGGCCTGAACAGGTTGACGATATGCTGTTCTACGGAGCAGTCGGTGTCATCCTGGGTGGGCGTATTGGTTATATCCTCTTCTACCAGCTGCCTGCCTTCTCCGGTGATCCGGTCATGTTATTGCGTATATGGGAAGGCGGTATGTCCTTCCACGGCGGTATGCTGGGTGTGTTTATCGGCATGCTGCTGTTCGCACGGCGCAGCAAGATCGAGTTTTTCCGCCTCACCGATTTCGGTGCCCCCATGGTGCCAATAGGTCTGGGGGCAGGTCGTTTTGGTAATTTCATCAACGGGGAATTATGGGGGCGAGTAACTGACCATCCTGTTGGTATGGTGTTTCCCAGCGGAGGCCCTCTGCCGCGCCATCCCTCCCAGCTATACGAGTTTGCGCTCGAGGGCGTGGCCATGTTTGTTATTCTATGGCTGATATCGGCGCAGCCGAGGCATAAGGGCTTTGTCTCGGGCTGGTTTATGATCCTGTATGGTTCATTCCGGTTCATCGTCGAGTTCGCCCGTGAGCCCGATGCCCATCTTGGACTAATTGCCTTCAACTGGTTGTCCATGGGGCAGCTACTGAGCCTGCCCATGGTGCTGGTGGGTGTTTATCTTTTGTACTGGTCGCGCAGCCAGCCATTACCTGCGCAGGAGAAAGCCTGAATGAAACAATATCTGGACCTGATGCGTCACGTTCGTGACAACGGAACCGTAAAGGGTGATCGTACCGGTACGGGTACCAAGTCAGTGTTTGGTTACCAGATGCGTTTCGACCTGCAGCAGGGCTTCCCCATGGTGACCACCAAGAAGCTGCATCTCAAATCCATCATTCATGAACTGCTATGGTTCCTGAAGGGAGATACCAATGTCGCATACCTGCAGGAAAACGGTGTGCGCATCTGGAACGAATGGGCGACTGAAGAGGGTGACCTTGGCCCAGTCTATGGTTACCAGTGGCGCAACTGGCCAGCGCCCAATGGTCAGCATATAGACCAGATCAGCCAGCTTATTGAACAGATTAAAAATACCCCGAATTCACGTCGTCTGATTGTATCCGCCTGGAATGTTTCCGACCTGCCCGATGAAACCATCAGCCCCCAGGCTAACGTCGAGCAGGGCAGGATGGCGCTGGCCCCCTGCCATGCCTTCTTCCAGTTTTACGTCGCTGACGGAAAGCTTTCCTGCCAGCTCTATCAGCGCAGTGCCGACATCTTCCTTGGCGTGCCTTTTAATATTGCCTCTTATGCCCTGCTAACGATGATGATTGCCCAGGTCTGTGGTCTGGAACCCGGTGATTTTGTGCATACCCTGGGTGATGCCCACCTGTATTCCAATCATGCCGAACAGGTCGACCTGCAACTCTCGCGTGAACCGCTCTCTCTGCCGACAATGAAAATCAATCCGGATGTAAAAAACATCTTTGATTTTACCTTCGAAGATTTTGAGCTCGTAGATTACGAGCATCATGAGCACATCAAGGCACCTATCGCGGTTTAATCCTTATAACGGCCTCACAGAAGGCCGTTTTTTTGATCTGGCGCTTTGCTAGAAGCGTGTCCATGCACCAGACTTATGGTTATCAATAAGTGATGAACAGGATATGTCATGGCCGCTAAAAAAATAAAACTCCTGGCTGTTGTAATGATTCTTGTCGCTGTAGCTGCAACTGCCGTGTGGTGGTTTAGCCGCACCCAGCCCATCGAGGTGGTGGTTCAGGGTGTCGAGATCGGCGTAGTTCAGGATACCGTGGCCAATACGCGTGCCGGCACTATCGAGGCCTGTCGTCGCGCCGGTATTTCTCCCCGGCTGGGAGGGCAGATTGCCATTATGCCGGTCAAGGAAGGTGATGTTGTCGAGCAGGGCCAGGTCCTGATGGAGTTCTGGAACGAGGACCTCGCGGCCCAGGCCAAGCTCGCAGAGAGTGAAGTAAAGGCGACTGAAGCCAAGGCTGAGCAGACCTGTACCCTGGCCGATGTGGTTAAGCGCGAGGCCCAGCGGCTGAAAAAACTCAGAGCCCAGGACCTGGCCTCGGAAGAGGCTATCGACAAGGCCGAGGGTACGGCACGTGCCCAGAAGGCGGCCTGTACTGCAGCACAGGCCGCTGTAGATGTCAGTAAGGCCAGCCTGGATGTCGCACTGGCGGCACTGGATCAGACCCGACTCAAAGCCCCGTTCCCAGGTGTTGTTGCCGAGGTCAATGGTGAAGTGGGTGAGTTTGTTACGCCCTCACCCGTGGGTATTCCCACGCCGCCCGCAGTCGACCTGATGGACATCAGCTGCCTGTATGTCTCGGCTCCGATTGATGAAGTGGATGCCCCGCAGATTCGTGTCGGCATGCCCGCCAATATTTCCCTGGATGCCTTTTCAGGTCAGGTCTTCACTGGCCAGGTACGTCGTGTTGCACCCTATGTGCTGGACCTGGAGAAGCAGGCCCGTACCGTGGATGTCGAGGTCGAATTTGCCGACCCGGATGAATGCCAGTGCATGTTGCCCGGCTATAGCGCAGATATCGAGGTGATTCTCGACGAGCATGTGAATGTCATGCGTATCCCCACCGAGGCCATTCTCGAAGGCAACCGGGTGCTGGTTCTGGGGGCGGAAGGTGTGCTGGAGGAGCGTACTATTGAGGCCGGTCTGAATAACTGGGCTTGGACCGAAGTCGTTAAGGGACTGGGCAAAAATGATCAGGTCGTACTCTCCATAGAACGGGAAGGTGTTGAGTCCGGGGCCGTGGTTTCAGCCAGTACCCGGGCCGATAACAATGATTGAGTTGTCACACATCAACCGGCATTTTCAGGTCGGTGACCAGCTGGTAAAGGCCCTGGATGATGTATCCCTGAACATAGGCGCCGGTGAATATGTTTCGATCATGGGGCCGTCCGGCTCGGGTAAATCTACCCTGCTAAATCTGATTGGTCTGCTGGACCGGCCTACCTCGGGTACGTATTCCCTGGATGGCAAGGACGTCACCTCGCTGGATGATATTGAACAGGCCAGGGTGCGTAACCAGGAAATCGGCTTTGTCTTCCAGATGTTTCACCTGGTACCGCGGCTTACGGCTGCTGAAAACGTTGAGTTGCCGCTGGTACTGGCCGGAGTCGATCCTGTAGAAAGACATGAACGGGTTGCAAAATCCCTGGAGGCCCTGGGTATTGCGGATCGTAGTCACCATAGACCCGAGCAGCTTTCAGGTGGGCAGCGCCAGCGTGTGGCGATTGCCCGTGCGACCATTACGCAGGCAAAGGTTCTGCTGGCCGATGAGCCCACCGGTAACCTCGATCATAAGTCCGGCGGGGATGTGATCGATATCCTTGAGGCCCTGGTCGACAGGGGGATTACGATGATCATGGTGACTCATGACCCGGAAATGGGTGGCAGGGCCCGCCGTCAGCTACATATGATTGATGGTCGACTGGCCCGCGACCATAACGCGAATAGTCATGGCCCTGCATAGCCCGGA
Source organism: uncultured Ectothiorhodospiraceae bacterium (assembly GCA_964641615.1). GTDB lineage: Bacteria > Pseudomonadota > Gammaproteobacteria > J044 > J044 > JANTGN01. The sequence goes on from CAZXNH010000004.1 coordinate 55,831, forward strand.
TATTGCCAGCTTTTCCTGGAAAGCCCTGACGGGGTATCCGGCACGGACCATCCTGATGCTGATTGCCATGGCTATCGGTGTCGGCTCTGTAGTGATTCTGACTGCCCTGGGTGAGGGTGCGCGTGGTTATGTCACCGGGGAATTTGCTTCCCTGGGCACGAACCTGGTCATTGTTTTTCCGGGGCGTTCGGAGACTGCAGGCGTTAATCCGGGGGCTATGTTTGGTGAGACACCGCGTGACCTCACGCTGGATGATGCCCAGGCCCTGACACGCAGTACCCTGGTCAGGCGTATTGCTCCCCTCAATGTAGGGTCGGTGACGGTCAGTCGGGGCGCTCGTTCACGTGATGTCGTCATGCTGGGCTCCAATCACGAGCTGCTGAATATTCGCCACTGGGAGGTCGCTCAGGGCAAGTTTTTACCTCAGGCAGATCTTGATCGAGCTATGCCGGTTACCGTGCTGGGCAGCAAGATCCGCGACGAGTTGTTTGGTGCTGAGCGTGCCCTGGGGGAGTGGGTGCGGATCGCAGATCGCCGTTTCAGGGTGATCGGAATCATGGGTTCAGAAGGGCGTTCCATCGGCGTGGATGTCGAGGAAACGATTATCATCCCGGTGGCATCGGCTCAGCAGTTGCTGAATACGCAGTCACTGTTTCGTATCCTGGTCGAGGCCAGGAGCCGGGAGGCTATCAAACCGGTTCAGGACTTCGTGGAAGCCACTATTCAGGAGCGTCATCAGGGTGAAAGGGATGTAACGGTCGTGACCCAGGATGCTGTGTTGTCGACCTTTGACGATATTCTTGGTGCGCTGACCCTGGCGGTCGGTGGCATTGCGGCGATCAGCCTGGCCGTGGCCGGTATCCTGATCATGAATGTCATGCTGGTAGCCGTTTCTGAACGCACCGCCGAAATTGGTCTGCTCAAGGCAATAGGCGCTACACCGCGGCAAATTATTATCCTGATACTGGCCGAGGCTTCCCTGTTATCCCTGCTGGGGGCCATATTTGGTCTGTTGCTGGGCCAGCTGGGTGCCTGGGCTATCCGTACTGCTTTTCCCATATTGCCGGCCTATGCACCACTGTGGGTGATCCTGCTGGTACTGGCCGTAGCCCTTGGTACGGGCATTCTCTTCAGCCTCCTGCCGGCACGAAATGCCTCCAGGCTCGATGCCGTTCTGGCCCTGTCGAGGAGGTAGCCTGACCATGAAGACCAGAGACTTTTTCCGACTCACAGGCAGTTCCCTGATCGCCCACCGCCTGCGTAGTTTTCTGACTGCCCTGGGGATCGCTGTCGGTATCGCGGCTGTGGTGTTGCTGACCTCTATAGGTGAGGGGCTGCATCATTTTGTCCTTGCCCAGTTCACCCAGTTTGGTACCACCATTGTTGGTATCAACCCGGGTAAGGCGACAACAGCGGGTACGAGCATGGGGGTATTCGGTACAGAGCGGCCCCTCACTATCGAGGATGCCCTGGCTCTTGAGCGTCTGCCCTATGCAGAGGCCGTGGTTCCATTGGTGCAGGGTAATGCCGAGGTCGAGGCCGGCAACCTGCGTCGGCGCACAACCATTTACGGGGTCGGGCCATCGATGCCTGAGGCATTTAGCATGGAGGTCAGAATTGGGCGTTTCCTGCCCGAGGACGACCCCACCGCTCCTCGTGCTTTTGCCGTGCTGGGCAGCAAGATGCGTGCAGAGCTGTTTGGTGAAAGCAATCCCCTGGGGCAGTTGATTACGATTTCAGGCAGTCGCTACCGGGTTGTTGGGGTTATGGAGTCCAAGGGCTCGGTGCTGGGTTTCGATCTTGATGACACGGTCTATATTCCGGCGGCGCGGGCTATGAGCCTGTTCAATAAGGATGGCCTGGTCGAGATCGATGTCATGTACGAGAAAGGCACCCCGGTCGACAAGGTTGTCGAGGGCATACGTCGTACCCTGGAGGCCAGACATGGGCGAGATGATGTCACTATCACGACACAGCAGCAGATGCTGGATGTGCTGGGCGGGGTGCTGGATGTGCTGACCTTCGCCGTCGCAGCTATTGGGGGTATCTCCCTGCTGGTTGGTGCTATTGGTATCGTGACGATCATGACTATCGCGGTTAACGAGCGCACCAATGAGATTGGTCTGCTCAGGGCTCTGGGCGCGAGACAGGGGCAGGTGCTTTCCCTGTTCCTGGGAGAGGCCATAGTTCTGGCCGCCATTGGCGGTTTGAGTGGCTTAATCCTTGGTGCAGGCCTGGCCCAGCTCTTACATATCGCGATACCGGCGCTACCCGTTCATACCTCGCTTTTCTATGTAGTTCTCGCTGAGCTGATTGCAGTCACTATTGGGCTTCTGGCTGGCGTGTTACCAGCTCGAAGGGCTGCCCAGATGGATCCCGTCGAGGCGCTGCGGGCTGAATAAGAGCCATAAAAAAAGCCGCCAGGGTAAGGCGGCTAATAACGGGTATGCGGGGAACAGCAAATTGAGCATCTGTTGCAGATGTATTCACCGTTCCAGCGGGATTAACTATAGGAGCTAATCATTAAGTTCGGCGTGTTCTTGGTCACAGATTTGTGAAGCCTATTTTCGTCCGAGAATAATCTCACTGTTCTTTGCCATATCTGCGATAACGCGGTCTGGCAGATTCCAGAAAACGCAAATTTAAATGGACAATCTAGCCTCGAAGGAGGCCTGTATAAATATGTATAAGACCTAACTAGTTCCATAGCTAATATTTTATGATTTCCTTATATTTTCTATCTACATGAAAAATAGATCTTTTTAAGAAAAAAGCCAAGTGTTCAGATAGGGTATTGGCTAGCAAAATTGTACAAAAAAAGGCATAATCGCGCCCCCTCGGGGGAGTGGTCCGCTCATTCAGTCTAATAAACCACAGGATGCTGTCATGGAGTCTCTGTTTTCTGGCCCAAATCTTAAACGGGGCATCGCCGCTTTAGTTTTCATAGCTTTGGGTATTTATGCGGCAACGGTGGTGCCGAGCGTAGAAATTGCGTGGGTAGTCGCTATCCTGCTATTGACCATTTACCTGTTTGTTTTTGAGATTGTTGAGGTTGATGTCGCGGCCGTGACGATCATGGTGCTTCTGGGCCTAACCAGCCTGTTTGCTCCAATCATGGGGCTCAGTGAAGGACTTGTTGATAACAAGCAACTTTTCCTTGGTTTCTCCGGTAATGCCGTTATTTCGATCATCGCTGTCATGATCATTGGTGCGGGCCTGGATAAGACCGGCATCATGTCTAAGGTGGCCGCCTTTATTCTCAGGATTGGCGGTTCAACCGAAGCGCGTATTATTCCCATTGTTTCTTCTACTGTGGGCTTCATATCAAGCTTTATGCAGAACGTAGGCGCCGCGGCGCTGTTCCTGCCCGTTGTCAGTCGTATTTCTTCACGCACCAGCCTGCCCATGTCGCGACTGCTGATGCCCATGGGCTTTACTGCGATTCTGGGCGGTACCGTTACCATGGTTGGTTCCAGCCCGCTGATTCTTCTGAATGACCTGATCCTGACTTCGAACAAGGGCCTGGAGCAGATTGGTGAGGCTCCGATGGAGACTTTCGGCCTGTTTGCAGTTACCCCTATCGGTATCGCCCTGGTCCTGACCGGTATTGCCTATTTTGTGATTTTTGGTCGTTTTGTCCTGCCAGCGAATGAAAGCAAGCAAGCCGACAATGCTTCAAACACCCTGGAATATTTCAAGCAGACCTACGGCATGGATATGGAAATGGTCGAGGTGTGTGTGCCGGAAGACAGCCCTCTGGTTGGCCTGACACTTGATGAATTTGAGCATAACTATAAGGTTCGGACGGTCGCGGCTTACCGTGGCTCGGAAGGGGTTTCTCGTATCGGTGCAGGATCACTGGCTCGTGATACTGCCATCGAAGGAAGGATGTGCCTGGGTCTACTGGGTGATCCCGAAGATCTCGATGTCTTTGTTTCGAAGTATGATCTGAATGCCCATGACGATTACGAGGTACTGAACGAAGTACTGAATAACTCCAAGGCTGGTATTGCCGAGATCGTTATTCCTCCTGGCTCTTCTATGATCGGGAAGTCGGCACGAGATGTCTGGATGCGCAAGGTTTATGGTATTTCATTGCTGGCCCTTAAGCGTGGCGATGTGACCACAGAGGCCGGCGAGGGTGTTCGTGATATCCCCTTCCAGGCAGGTGATGCCCTGGTAGTACATACCGCATGGAATGCCCTGGCTCGTCTACAGAAGGACCGTGACTTTGTCGTGGTGACCACTGAATTTCCGCAGCCAGAAGATCTGCGTCCTAACAAGCTGGCTCCAGCCGTTGTCTTCTTCCTGATTGCCCTGGGCATGGTGCTTTTTACCGATATCCGTCTGTCAGTAGCACTGCTGACGGGTGCAATGGGCATGATTCTGACTGGTGTTCTATCCATGGAAGAGGCCTACAAGGCAGTAAGCTGGAAGACGGTATTCCTGCTGGCATCTCTTATTCCGCTGGGGCTTGCTGTGGAGACCTCAGGTACGGCAAAGTTTATTGCTGACCAGACCTTATCCGTCATGGGAGATGCGCCGATCTGGGCAATCCAGCTGGCCATCGCGGTTCTGGCGACCTTCTTTACCCTGGTTATGTCGAATGTGGGAGCTACCGTGCTGCTGGTTCCTCTGGCGGTAAATATTGCTGTGGGTGCCGGGGCAAATCCTGCCGTGTTCGCATTGACCGTTGCCATTGCAACCTCTAACTCATTCCTGATCCCAACGCATCAGGTTAATGCGCTGATCATGGGGCCAGGTGGTTATCGTGTGCCTGATTACATGAAGGCTGGCGGTATCATGACAGTGCTGTTTATCGTTGTCCTGATGATCATGATGAACATCATATTCTAAGGAAAGAAAATGCAGACTAGTTCGATGATTAAGGCGTTTATCGCCATAGCAGCGCTCGCCCTGGCTCCTCAGCTGGCCCTGGCTGCTGAATCCATGGATATGACAGGCAGTACGGTAGGCCTGTTTGCGATCGCGGTATTCCTGGTGGCTTACGTGCTAGTAATGGCAGAGGAGTTTACCCACCTGCGCAAATCCAAGCCGGTTATTCTGGCTGCAGGCATTATCTGGGCAGCTATTGCCTATGTAGCTGCTCAGCATGGTATGTCGGTCGCGGCAGAGCATGCGGTACGCCATAACCTGCTCGAATATGCCGAGCTGATGCTGTTCCTGCTGGTTGCGATGACCTACATCAACGCCATGGAAGAGCGCCGAGTCTTTGAGGCCCTGCGCGCGTGGTTGATCAGTCGTGGATTTGGTTTTCGCTCGCTGTTCTGGATTACCGGGTTCCTCGCCTTCTTCATTTCGCCTATCGCCGATAACCTGACTACTGCGCTGCTGATGTGTGCCGTGGTGCTGGCTGTTGGTGGTGACAATACTCGATTCGTGACCCTGGGCTGTATCAATATCGTGGTGAGTGCCAATGCTGGAGGTGCCTTCTCGCCGTTTGGAGATATCACCACACTGATGGTCTGGCAGAAGGGTATGGTCGAGTTCTGGACCTTCTTTAGCCTGTTCATCCCTTCGCTGGTGAATTTCGTGGTGCCAGCGGCAATCATGCATTTTGCTGTTCCAGATGAAAAACCTGATGCGGTTGGTGAGCGGATCGAGATGCAGCGTGGCGCCAGGCGTATTATTGCGCTCTTCCTACTGACCATTGCGACAGCAGTTTCCTTCCACAATTTCCTGCATATGCCTCCAGTAATCGGCATGCTCACAGGACTTGGCTACCTGCAGTTGTTTGGTTTCTTCCTGAAGAAAACCGCTAGTCGGGACATCAGTCGACCTGATAATGCGGAGCATGATGGAGATATGGGCAACCCGGTTGCCTTCGATGTCTTTAAACCTGTTGCCAGGGCTGAGTGGGATACGCTCCTGTTCTTCTATGGTGTTGTGCTTTGTGTGGGAGGACTGGGTTTCCTGGGTTACCTGAGCCTGGCCTCAGACATCATGTATAACCAGTGGGGGCCTACCAGTGCCAATATAGCAGTAGGTCTACTTTCTGCCATTGTTGATAACATCCCGGTTATGTTTGCCGTCTTGTCCATGAGTCCCGATATGTCTACTGGTCAGTGGCTGCTGGTTACCCTGACTGCCGGTGTGGGTGGTTCGCTGCTTTCAATCGGTTCTGCTGCGGGTGTTGCACTGATGGGGCAGGCCAGGGGTAAGTACACTTTCTTTGGGCACCTGAAATGGACGCCTGTGATAGCGCTCGGCTATGGCGCCAGTATTTACGTACATATGCTGGTCAATAGCTCGATGTTTACCCAGTAAGCGCTGGGTTCTCAATTATTAAGAAGCGATTTTTTACTATGCACAAAATGCCAAAGTATGAAGGTATTAATAACGAAGAGTTAGGCGGAATGTCGGCCATCAGCAAAATTATCCGCGATGCCTGGGTATTCGAAATTCTTCCAGAGACCGAGACCTGTGAAGGCTGGGAGCATGGGCGTATTAACGACCTGAAGGAAAAGGTCAACGTAGAGTGGGACAAGTATGGCTGCATGGTTAGCCAGTTGCCCAAGGAGCTGCTGGAAAGACATCAGCGTATCTACGGTGAGGCCATCGCCAGGGCCAAAGAGGCCGGCTGGACTGGTGAACATGAAATCGAGGGTGATAGCTGATTAGTCAGCTTTAAGCGCCAGTCAGGCCTCAGTGTTTCCTGTGGTTGCCAGAATGAGATCGAGGCCTGTTCGAGTGTTTTTTCGCACCACCGCCACTTCGTTTTGGCGGCCGAGGTTTTCTCTCTATCTTAGCCCTGGGTTTGGGCTCAGGCAGCAGGTCTGAGCTGATATCTGCAGTCGGAATTTTCTGTTTAATATACTGCTCGATATCAGGCAGGTAGAAGGCCGTATCTTCACAGGCAAAGCTCACGGCATGTCCTTCAGCACCAGCACGGGCCGTACGTCCGATACGGTGTACATAATCTTCTTCTGACTGTGGCAGGTCATAGTTGATGACCAGGGATACATCGGGAATATGTAATCCTCGAGCGGCTACATCAGTTGCGATTAAGACCTGAAACTTATCCTGTTCAAATTCTCCCAGCAATCTCTGGCGTTTGTTCTGGGGTACATCACCAGAGAGCTGCTCAGTCTTTATATCGTTACCAATTAACCAGGCATGAACCTCTTCCGCAGAACGTTTGGTATTGATGAATACAATAGCGCGTTCTGGTTTGTAGTGGCCGAGTATGCCGAGTAGCAGAGGAATCTTTTCCTGGTTTGAGGGGAAATACACATTCTGGGTAACACGGTCGGCAGTCACCTGTTCTGCCTCAACCTTGACCATTTCCGGGTTGTTCATATGCTCATAAGCGAGCTCCATGACGCGGAATGACAGGGTTGCAGAAAACAGCATGCTCTGACGTTTATTGGGTTTGGGCATGCGGCGGAACATAAACCGAATGTCCTTGATAAAACCCAGGTCGAACATACGATCGGCTTCATCCAGTACGACGATCTCTATACCGCGCAGATCAATAGCACCCTGCTTGTTGTAATCAATCAGGCGCCCCGGTGTGCCGATCAGAATATCCAGACCTTCTCCCATGCGGTTGCGTTGCTTTTCATAATCAACACCGCCATAAACGAGGCCGAGTTTAAGGCCGGTGTGTTTGCCAAGCAGTTCGGCATCCTTATTGATCTGTATGGCCAGTTCACGAGTCGGGGCGATAATAATGGCCCTTGGCTGGTTTGCTTTGCGATCTTCACTACGTGGAGTACGCAGGAGCTTGGTAAAGGTGGCAACCAGGAAGGCGGCAGTCTTGCCGGTGCCTGTCTGCGCCTGACCAGCGACGTCCTTGCCCTGCAGGGCTATTGGCAGCAGTCCTGCCTGGATGGGTGTTGCATGGGTAAAGCCAGCCTCGTGCAGGCTATTCAGCAATGCATCGGGGAGATCAAGATCCTGGAAACGGGTGTCAGAAAGGTGTGTATTACTCATAGATAGGGGTCAGAATGCCTTTAGAATCAGGGCATCCTAACAAATTCTTGAGTACGGCAGTATAAAATCATTGTGCGGTAAGGGGTTGAAATGCATTTGGGTCGGACCGAAAATGCTAGTTTGCAAAGGCGTCTTTGCCTTGCGTAGCGATTAATCAGGAGATTTTGAGTGAGCAACGATATTTACACTATCAGTGATGATTCGTTCGATAGCGATGTACTGAAGTCAGACCTGCCTGTGCTGGTAGATTACTGGGCAGAGTGGTGCGGCCCCTGCAAAATGATTACCCCTATCCTTGAAGAGATCGCTACTGAATACAATGGTCGCGTAAAGGTTGCCAAGCTTAATATCGACGATAACCCTAATACGCCTCCCAAGTTCGGCATTCGCGGCATTCCAACCCTGATGCTGTTTAAAAACGGCGAAGTTGAGGCCACCAAGGTAGGCGCGCTGTCCAAGTCCCAGCTTACAGCCTTCCTCGACCAGAATATCTAATCAAGTCTGTTATGGGGTGCGTCTGGCAAAAAGGCTGGACGCACCTTATAAGCCGTGTTAAGTTAGCTTCAACATATAAACGGTCGGTCGTCCTGACTGCCCGAAATCAAAACCGATTCAAGAAATATCAACGTAAAAAAACCATCGGAACCCCAGTTCCGTATTCTCTTCATTCCAAAACCTCTGTCGTCCTATGAATCTATCTGAACTCAAGCTAAAACCTGTACCTGAACTAATTGAACTAGCCACCAAGATGGGTATTGAGAACCTGTCTCGAGCCAGAAAAAATGAACTGATCTTTGCCATTCTCAAGGCGCACGCCAAGAAGGGTGAAGACATCTATGGTGATGGTGTCCTCGAGATCTTGCAGGATGGGTTCGGCTTCCTGAGATCGGCGAATGCCTCTTACCTGGCTGGACCTGATGATATCTATGTCTCGCCCAGCCAGATCCGTCGTTTTGGTCTGCGTACCGGTGACACGATCTCCGGAAAGATTCGCCCTCCCAAGGACAGTGAGCGCTACTTTGCACTGCTTAAAGTTGATGAGATTAACTTTGATAAGCCAGAGAATGCGAAGAGTAAGATTCTGTTTGAAAACCTGACGCCGTTACATGCCACTGATCGAGTCCGCATGGAACTGGGTAATGGTAGTACCGAAGATATCACTGCCCGCATGATTGATATTGTCGCGCCATGGGGTAAAGGTCAGCGTGGCCTGATCGTTTCGCCTCCCAAGGCAGGTAAGACCATGATGCTGACCAATATTGCCCAGAGCATCACGGCCAATCACCCTGAGTGTTACCTGATTGTTCTGCTGATCGATGAGCGCCCCGAGGAAGTGACCGAGATGTCACGTATGGTTCGCGGCGAAGTCGTGGCCAGTACCTTTGATGAGCCTGCCAGCCGTCACGTGCAGGTTGCTGAAATGGTTATCGAGAAGGCCAAACGCCTGGTCGAGCATAAGAAGGATGTGGTTATCCTGCTCGACTCGATTACGCGTCTGGCGCGTGCCTATAACACCGTGGTGCCTTCTTCAGGCAAGGTGCTGACCGGTGGTGTAGATGCTAATGCCCTGCACAGGCCTAAGCGTTTCTTTGGCGCAGCACGAAATATCGAAGAAGGCGGCAGCCTGACCATTATTGCAACGGCACTGGTTGATACCGGTTCGAAGATGGACGAGGTGATCTTCGAGGAGTTCAAGGGCACCGGTAACATGGAGCTGCACCTGGACCGTCGTATCGCAGAGCGCCGTACCTGGCCCGCGATTAATATCAATCGTTCTGGTACACGCCGTGAAGAACTGATGATGTCCCAGGAAGAACTGCAGACACACTGGATCCTGCGTAAGGTGCTTGCCGAGATGGATGACCTGCAGGCCACCGACTTCCTGATTAATCGCCTGTCAGCAACCAAGACTAATAACGAATTCTTTGATGCAATGAAACGCAGCTGATAACCAGCTGCGTTTTCTTTCACTACCCTGGTTAATCCTTATCCCATGCGAGAGTGGTGCCGCTCTGGCGCCACTGTTCGATCTCAAGCTGCATAGTCTCTTCGGTAATACACTGAGGAGCGATATCCCAGATATTGTGGGCATACTCCATGACGGTACGGTCAATGGAGAACTTGCCCATTCTGCAGGTATTTAACAATGCCATGCGCGTCCATGCATCAGGATCTTTGTAGAGCTCATCGACCTTTCTCTGTACCTCGATATACGAGCGATAATCGGCCAGTAGCATGTAGTGGTCGACATTAAGCAGGTTGTCGATCAGGTCTATGTAACGATCAGGATCCTGTGAGTTGAAGTAGCCACCACGGATCATGTCCAGAACATTGCGTAGCTCTTCATCCTGATCATAGAAAGCGCGTGGGCGATACCCCATGGCCCGCATCTCAGCAACCTGGTCGGTGGTCATGCCAAAGATAAAGATATTTTCTTCTCCGACTTCCTCACGAATCTCGACATTCGCACCGTCCAGGGTGCCAATCGTCAGGGCGCCATTCAGGGCAAGCTTCATGTTGCCAGTGCCCGAGGCCTCTGTCCCTGCGGTAGAAATCTGCTCTGACAGGTCGGCAGCAGGAATAATGAATGTCGCACTGGAGACATCGTAGTTGGGATAGAACACAACCTTGAGTTTGTCACCTATGCGAGGGTCATGATTAATAGTGTCGGCAATATCGTTAATCAGGTGAATGATGTTCTTGGCCACGGTGTAACTCGGGGCGGCCTTGCCGGCAAAGAACACGACCCTGGGTGACATATCGTCTGCCTGGCCGTTCAGAATGCGGTTGTACAGGGTGACGATATGCAGGACATTCAGTAGCTGCCGCTTGTATTCATGGATACGTTTGACCTGGACGTCAAACATGGCATCTGGTGAAACAATAATGCCGGTATGTTTCTCAATCTCACTGGCCAGTCGTTTCTTGTTTACCAGTTTGACCGCTCGGTAGGAAGTCAGGAATGTTTTATCGTCAACCAGTTTTTCAATCTGCTTGAGTTGGCTCAGATCCTTCACCCAGCAGTCGCCGATCCGGTCAGTGATGAGTTTGGCCAGCGGACGGTTGGCCTGGTTAAGCCAGAGTCGTGGCGTGATACCGTTAGTCACGTTCACAAATTTTTCAGGCATCAGGTAATAGAAGTCACTGAACAGATGATCCTTGAGCAGCTGTGTATGCAGGGCGGCAACACCATTGACCTTCTGACTGCCAACAACGCAAAGATAAGCCATACGCACATTTCGTCCATGAGACTCATCAATCAGGGATACGCGCTGCAGTAAATCACTGTTACCTGGATGCAGGTGTCGAACCTGGTCGAGGAAGCGATGGTTGATCTCGAAGATAATCTGCATGTGTCGAGGCAGAACCTTTTCCATTAATTCAACCGGCCAGACCTCGAGTGCCTCAGGCATCAGGGTGTGATTGGTATAGGCAAAGGTGCGCGTCGTGATTTCCCAGGCCTCATCCCAGCTCATCTCATGGATATCCATGAGCAGGCGCATCAGCTCAGGGATGGCAATGGCGGGATGCGTGTCGTTTAACTGGATAACCGAAGTCTCATGGAACTTCTTAATGTCGTATCCACGATGCAGGGTGCGGTCGATAATGTCCTGCAGCGAAGCGCTGACGAAGAAGTATTCCTGCTTCAGGCGCAGTTCTCGGCCCATGGCCGTGGCATCGTTGGGGTAGAGGACCTTGGAGATGGTTTCTGTTTCAGATTTAGATTCAACAGCCCCGATATAGTCACCCTCATTAAAGTATCGAAGGTCGAAGTCCTGGCTGGCACGGGCCGCCCACAGTCTCAGGTTGTTAACATTATGGGTGCCATAACCGGGAATCGGAATGTCGTAGGCCATTGCCATGACCTCTTCACTGTCTTCCCAGTAATGATGGGTTTCACCACGGCTATCAGTGTGCGAAGAAAGGTGGCCATAAAAACGGACAGGGTAGGTGTGCTCGGCACGTGGGAACTCCCAGGAACTGCCGAAGCGTAACCAGGTGTCCGGGTGCTCGACCTGCTGGCCGTTCTCAATTTCCTGCCTGAACATACCGAACTCATAACGAATGCCGTAGGCATAGCCCGGCATACACTGGCTGGCCAGTGAATCCATGATGCAGGCGGCCAGGCGGCCAAGGCCACCGTTACCCAGGGCGGCATCTGGTTCCAGCTCACTGACCAGGTTGATGTCGACACCAAGATCCTCAAGTGCGGCCTGGCATTCTTCAAAGAAACCCATGTTGAGCAGGGCATTGATCAGCATGCGGCCGATCAGGTATTCCATGGAGAGGTAATAAATGCGCTTGGAAGCCGTGGCATTGAAATGACGGCGTGTGAACAGGCGTCGCTCTATCAGGCGGTCCCTGGCGGCATAGGCAACGGCATTTAACCAGTCCCGCTTGCTGGCAAACTGAGGATCTCGACCAACTGTATGCAGCAGGCGAGCCCTTATCGAGGAACGAAGATGATCCTTGTCGTTGGAAAGCGGTTCAAACTTAAAGCCGTTCTTTGTCATTTTTTACCCTTATTTGTTTTCACGTGCGATGGCACGGTGACCTATATCATGTCTGCAGTACATTTTGTTCCAGCTGATCTTGTCGACGAGTTTATAAGCAGTCTGTTGCGCCTCAGTGACAGTATCTCCCAGGCCTACAGCACATAAAACACGACCGCCATTGGTAACCACTTTACCAGCAGCATTATCGGTAGTTCCGGCGTGGAAGACCTTGCAGGTTTTTCCATCGTCATCGCCACCGAGGCCTGAGATGACATCACCCTTGCCATAGGCCTCGGGGTAACCACCGGCAGCCAGTACCACGCCCAGAGAGGCGCGGCTGTCCCACTGTGCTTCTACCTGGTCCAGGCGTCCGTCAATGGCGGCCTCAATCAGGTCTACAAAGTCAGATTCCAGTCGGCACATGATGGGCTGGGTTTCGGGGTCGCCAAAGCGACAGTTGTATTCGAGTACCCTGGAGTTACCTTCATCATCAATCATCAGGCCGGCATAGAGGAAGCCAGTGTAAGGCATGCCTTCGGTAGCCATGCCGACAACCGTGGGCTCGATCACCTCTTTCATCACGCGATCCTGGATTTCGGGAGTGACTACCGGGGCAGGGGAGTAGGCGCCCATACCACCGGTGTTAGGGCCGGTATCCCCCTCGTCACGCGCCTTGTGATCCTGCGAGGTGGCCATGGGCAGGATGTGGGTACCATCGACCATGCAGATAAAACTGGCTTCTTCACCAGTCAGAAATTCCTCGATAACTACACGGTGGCCAGCTTCACCAAAGGCGTTGCCTGCCAGCATATCCCTGACCGCTTCCTGCGCCTCCTCTACCGTCTCGGCGAGGATGACACCTTTGCCGGCTGCCAGGCCATCGGCTTTTACAACAATAGGTGCGCCATGGTCATGGATAAAGTCCATCGCCTCGGAGATCTCGGTGAAGGTGCCGTAACGGGCAGTAGGAATGTTGTGACGATCCAGGAAGTCCTTGGTGAAGGCCTTGGAGCCTTCAAGCTGGGCAGAGTCACGTGTAGGACCAAAGATCTTAAGGCCACCATTACGGAAGATGTCGACTACGCCCGCCACCAGGGGAGCCTCGGGCCCAACCACGGTGAGGTCGATGTCATTGTCCTGGGCAAAGCCAAACAGGCCAGATATGTCTTCAGCGCTGATGTCGATATTTTCCAAACCAGGCTCTCTCGCGGTACCGGCATTGCCAGGTGCTACATAAACGGTTTCTACCCTTGACGACTGCGCCAGTTTCCAGGCCAGGGCGTGTTCACGACCACCGCCGCCAATTACCAATACTTTCATGCCAAATACTCCGAAATCTTTACTGGGAAGCGAACTGGCTATTCTAAGACTTCGGTGTGATGATGTCTTGATCTGGGTGCCTACCCAGCCCCATTATGTCGTATACAAAATCTATACCACTAACAGCAAGAAACATGATTGAAAAGCTGGACCAGTTCGAATTTCACCATGCCCTGGAAGAGACTCCGGGTAACAGTATTGTCCTGTTCTCCGCACCCCACTGCGGTTCCTGTCGCGCCATGAAGCTCGCCCTGGGACAGGTGCTGGCCGAGGAGCGAGGCTGGCATGTCTTCGAAGTTGATGCCGAACGTGATCTTGCCCTGGTGCGTGAATTTGATGTCTTTCATCTGCCCGCGCTGTTTCTGTACAGGGATGGTGCATTTCATGCACCGTTACAGGTCAGTCCGGTGCCCGCAGATATCATTTTTGCAGTGAACCAGTTGGCAAGTCAGGAACCTGCCGAAGCACCATGAAAATTGATGCCGATACAGGTCTGCTTCAGGAAGCAGAATATATTCCCTCGCCAAACTGCGACGAGCGCCCTGGTGGTGAGCTGCTGGACCTGATTGTTCTGCACAATATCAGCCTGCCGCCGGGTGAGTTTGGCGGAGGGTGGATCGAAAAACTCTTTACCAACAAGTTGCCTGCCGATGCGCATCCCTACTTTGAGGAGATTGCGGATCTCAGGGTATCGGCTCACGTCCTGATCCGCCGTAATGGTGAAGTGCTGCAGTTCGTGCCCTTTCACCAACGAGCCTGGCATGCCGGCGTATCGGTATACCAGGGTCGTGAGCAGTGCAATGATTTTTCCGTGGGCATTGAGATGGAAGGTACTGATGAGTTGCCCTACGAGGATGCTCAGTATGCAGCCCTGATCCAGGTACTTGAGGCCCTGATTGATGCCTACCCCGGGCTCAATGATGAACATATTGCCGGGCATGAGCATATTGCTCCTGGCCGTAAGACAGATCCGGGGCTGGCCTTTGACTGGGAGCGCCTGGGGCGCGAACTGCAAAACAGCGATATAATCATTGCCCAAAAAGGGAAAGGGATACATACATGACCTTGATCAGCCTGCTTATCGCCCTGTTGCTGGATCGCTTCCTGAGTCCGTTCAAGGAATGGAAGCAGCTCGATCTTTTTAAGCGCTATGCACGTAAGCTCTGCGACCTGTTGTCACGTTACGGTGATGCGGACAGTTACCTCGGTCTGGCCCTGGTACTCCTGCCTGTACTGGTTGTTGTTTCTCTGGCCCAGGAAATACTCGAAGACTTCATGTTTGGTCTCGGTGGACTGGTCTTTTCCATTGTTGTCATCATGCTGATGCTGGGCAGGAATGTTGAAGAAGATGTTGAGGGTTTCATCGAGGCCTATGCCAATGATGATGAAGACAAGATTTCTGAAGCAACGAAAGATATTGTCGGCGAGCGCGAGTTTGCAACTGCGCGTGATCGCCTGCAGGGTGTGATAGAAACCTTGCTGGTGCAATCAAATCATAGCCTGTTTGCCGTGGTGTTCTGGTTCCTTCTGCTTGGTCCTGTTGGTGCAGTGCTCTATCGACTGAGTGAAGAACTCACGCGTCATGATGATATCTGTGGCAATCGCCTGGCCGATCGTGCCGCTACCTGGCTGGCTCTACTGGACTGGGCGCCTGCCCGCCTGACGGCGCTGGCCTTCGGGCTGACTGGCAGTTTGGAGCAGGCACTGACCGCCTTGCGTTATCACTTCTTTAATGGTTTTGTCAGCCTGGCGGCAGATAACCGGGCTGTCCTGTCATCGGCAGGTACCGGTGCCATGATACTGGATGATTATCTCAAGGATGATGTCGATGCCGGCATGGTGAGTACGGTCATGGGGCTGCTGTCGAATCTTCTCATGCGTACCCTGGTGGTCTGGATAGTTGTGATAGCCCTGATGACCATTGCCAATATTTTTTAAGTTATGTCTTTGCAGCTGGACTTTATTCGCCACGGTGAACCGGAGGGCGGCAGAGGTTACCGTGGTCATGGTGTCGATGATCCCCTGAGCGAGAAGGGCTGGACACAGATGCGAACTGCCGTAGAAGGGATTGATGGCTGGACGCGCCTTGTGACATCTCCGCTACAACGTTGTCATGCCTTTGCTGATGAGATGTCTGTACAGAGATCTTTACCGATTGATATCGAGGATCGCTTCAAGGAGGTCGGTTTCGGTCGCTGGGAGGGCAGGTCCCCTGACGAGGTGATCGCCCTGTGGCCCGATGAATACCAGGCTTTTTACCAGGACCCGGAACATTGCCGTCCGGAGGGGGCCGAATCTCTGGAGGCCTTTTATCGGCGTGTTAGTGCCGCCATGGAAGAAGTCGCTGACCGTATGGATGATGAGTCTGTGCTGGTGATTGCGCACGCCGGGGTCATACGTGCGGCGATTGCACATGCCGCTGGTGCGCCAGCATCCACCATGTACCGATACAAGATTCCCTATGCGGGTTTTACGCGCCTTCGCTGTGATAGCAAGGACTGGTCGATTGAATTCATAAACGGCCAGCCCTGATTCTGTACGGCTACTTAATGCTGGCTGATCTCGCTTAGCGTGGGTACGGTCAGTCCCGCCTCCTGGGCCAGGCCCATCGCACGTTCCAGCCTGGCTGGCGCGCTTCTACCCATGCACTTGTGTTCCTTATCACCATCAAAGGCAAGCAGCATGGACTGGATCATGGATTCGGCATCAAAGGTCTGGCCGGTTAGCCATTCCTGGATGCTGAGGATCTCCGAGGCCACGGCGCGGGCCAGGGATTCATTTTTCTCCCATAGCTCACCAACGGTGCCGCCGACTTTCAGGCCGCAGATATTGCTGGTCAGTATGTAGAGATTCTTGATGACCAGTTCTGAAAGTAGTTCGTCTGAATTATTCAGGATGCGGACCGGAATATCGATGGCTTCAAGGGCCTTGGCAATCATACCGGCATGCTGGCCAAAGACGGGGGATGGGATGATGACCTTGGCATCCTGTCCCTTCTTCTTTTCGAACCAGACAGAAATGACCGTGGGGTCCATCTCATAAGTCTGCCAGTCACGGGGCAGGAGTTCATTCTGCAGTAACACGATGCGATCTGACCAGAAAGGTGGAATTTTCTCCATGATCTCTTCCAGGTCATTTTCAGCAACGGCGACCAGTACCAGTGCCGGCTCAGGCATATGTGGCGCTTCCGTGGCCAGGTCCATTTTGCGTGTTACAGGATAAACAGGGTGGCCCAGGCGGAGAAAGCCACGGGCAAATACACCGCCCATTTCTCCCATACCAATAATAATGACGGGTTCTTTCATGACGCTAATTCAGATTAATCGAGGAAAGTGAAAAGTACCCGTACCGTCCGCTGATAGCAAGCAGGCCACGGGTAGCTGTGGTACTCTTGCGCGCAAAATCATCGTACAGGTATGCCAGACATGGAAATGAGCCCATTCCTGAAAACTGCTGTCGAGGCCGCAAGGGCCGCTGAGGTTGTCATCCGCAAGTATTACCAGGGTGACTTTGATGTCGAACTCAAGGCCGACGAAAGCCCTGTGACCATTGCCGATGTCGAGACAGAGAAGACCATTCGCAGCATCATCCTCGAGGCCTTTCCTGATCATGGATTTTTTGGCGAGGAGACCGGTAAGGTTAACGAGGATGCCGAGTACAACTGGCTGATTGACCCCATCGACGGCACCAAGAGCTTTGTCAGAAACTATCCTTTCTTCTCTACCCAGATTGCCCTGATGAAGGGTGATGAGCTCATCATGGGTGTTTCCAATGCCCCCATGTTCGGCGAGATAGCCTATGCCGAAAAGGGATATGGTGCCTACCTGAATGATGAGCCAATCAAGGTCAGCGACATCGATACGATTGCTAAGACCTCCTTGTCGACGGGTAATATCTCAACCCTGGCGAGTCAGCCCGAAGGCTGGAACGAACTTGGTAAAATTGTGCAGGAAGTGAATCGCACCCGTGGTTATGGGGATTTCTATCATTACCACCTGCTGGCTTCCGGAAAAATTGATCTGATCATTGAGTCAGACGTCAATATTCTCGATATCGCGGCACTGTCGGTCATCGTTAAAGAGGCGGGTGGTTGCTTCACTGATCTAAGTGGCAACGGTCTCGATCTTCAGACCACTACAGTGCTGGCGGCTGCGACACCCAGCCTGCACGAGACGATTCTGAAGCGTCTTTCTTAATTACTCGCGCACCCAGCGGCCATCGAAAAACTTTTCGACAGGTCGGAAATCGGCCTTGTAAGCCATCTTGGGTGATTCGGCGATCCAGTAGCCCAGGTATAAATACGGCAGCTCCAGGCGCCTGGCCTCCTCTATCTGCCAGAGTATGGCCAGCCGTCCTGGAGCACGCTTTTCAAGATCCGGGTCAAAAAAGGTATACACCGCTGACAGGCCATTTCTCACCTGGTCATAAACGGCTACGGCCAGCAACTTACCTTCCAGGCGAAATTCCGTAAACCATGTCGTTCCCCAGCTGGTCGACAGGAAGCCGATGTATTCCTCTTTGCCCATTGAGGCCATGCCGCCGACAGGGTGTCGTTTTGCAGTGTAGCGTTGGAAGAGGTTGAAATGTTCTTCATGAAAACTGGCTGAGAGGGTGTGGGTCTGGATATCCAGGCTGGCCTTTAGCAGGCGTCGGTCTGTGCGGCGTGGTTTAAAGGCCTGCACAGGGATGCGAATGGGGACACAGGCAGAACATTGAGGGCAATGAGGTCGATAGACGTGCTCTCCACTGCGACGAAAGCCATGCTGAATGAGTTGATCATAGATGCCAGCGGTGACCGGCACCATCGGATCCGGGACGATATTGGCTGAGTCCCGATCTGGCAGATAGGGGCAGGGGGTCTCGGTGGTCAGGTAGAACTGCAGGCGCTCCATGCCTGCATTATAAAGGCAGTTTTCTTGCTTGCCTCAGGAGGTTTAGCGCTTCTGCATGAAATGATAAACCGCGTAGGCGCCACCAAAACACAATACGGTCAGGGCAATAATGCTCCACAGGGCCGCAGGGCTGTTCAGAATCAGGTCCATTGTTTTACTCCGGGTTATGATTTTAGTCAGCAGTGATCGTACATCCAGCAGGGTTATTTTCGATGACTTAAATCAATAGAAGCCAGAGATAATCCGCATCTGTTAAAATTCATCGTTTGTATATTCCCTGGACAGCAAAATGACTACGCACGCGGATTCCGTAGCGCGCCTTCTGGCCGATCTTGAAAAGCGCATTCTCATCCTTGATGGTGCCATGGGCACCATGATTCAGCGCCATAAACTCGAGGAAAAAGACTATCGTGGCGAGCGTTTCGCGGACTGGCCCTCCGATCTCAAGGGCAATAATGATCTACTTGTCCTGACCCAGCCCCAGGTCATCCTGGACATCCATGAACAGTATCTGGATGCCGGTGCCGATATTATCGAAACCAATACCTTCAATGGCACCCGCATTGCCATGGCCGATTACGGCATGGAAGAACTCACCTACGAGATTAACTTCGAGGCAGCCAAACTGGCGCGGCAGGCGGTAGAGAAATATGCGACCGAAGACAGGCCGCGTTATGTTGCAGGGGGACTGGGCCCGACTAACCGCACGGCATCAATCTCACCTGATGTTAATGATCCGGGATATCGCAATGTCAGTTTCGATGAACTCGTGGATGCCTATCTCGAGTCCATCGATGCCCTGGTGAAGGGTGGTGTCGATCTGCTCCTGGTAGAGACTATCTTTGACACCCTGAATGCCAAGGCGGCTGTTTTTGCCATTGAAAAATACTTTGATGACAATGATCTGCGCCTACCGGTCATGATCTCGGGCACCATTACCGACCAGTCGGGCCGTACCCTTTCTGGCCAGACTACCGAGGCCTTCTACAATAGTCTCCGTCATGCCCAGCCCCTTTCCATGGGCCTGAACTGCGCTCTGGGCCCGGACCTGCTGCGGCAGTATGTGGAAGAGATGAGCCGCGTTTCGGAAACCTTTGTCTCTGTTTATCCCAATGCGGGTCTGCCCAATGAGTTTGGTGAGTACGATCTCGGCCCCGAAGAGATGGCAAAGCAGATTGCCGAGTGGGCAGATTCTGGTTTTATCAATATAGTTGGCGGTTGCTGTGGCACCTCGCCTGATCATATCCGTGCCATTGCCAATGCTGTGGCAAACAAGCCGCCGCGTAAGCTGCCTGAGATCAAGCCGGCCTGCAGGCTTTCGGGTCTTGAGCCCCTGAATATCGATGAAAACTCCCTGTTTGTTAACGTGGGTGAGCGGGCCAACGTCACTGGCTCTGCCAAATTCAAGCGCCTGATCCTTAACGAGGAATATGAAGAGGCCCTCGATATCTGTCGTACCCAGGTGGAAGAAGGTGCCCAGCTCGTCGATGTGAACATGGACGAGGGCATGCTCGACGGTAAGGCGGCCATGATCCGCTTCATGAACCTGATCGCCTCCGAGCCTGATATTGCGAAGGTGCCGCTGATGATAGATTCCTCGAAGTGGGAAATCATCGAGGCCGGTCTGCAATGTTCACAGGGCAAGCCCATCGTAAACTCGATTTCCATGAAGGAAGGCGAAGAGGCCTTCCGCGAGCATGCCAGGCTGTGCCGTCGTTATGGTGCCGCCATTATTGTCATGGCCTTCGACGAGACCGGGCAGGCCGATACACAGGCCCGTAAGGTCGAGATCTGTACCCGCGCCTATCGCATCCTGGTGGACGAGATTGGCTTCCCACCTGAAGACATCATTTTCGATCCCAATATCTTTGCCGTGGCTACCGGTATCGAGGAACACAATAATTACGGCGTCGATTTCATCGAGGCCACGCGTGAAATTAAGCAGACCCTGCCGCATGCCCTGATTTCTGGCGGCGTCTCCAACGTGTCCTTCTCCTTCCGCGGCAATAATCCTGTGCGCGAGGCCATTCACGCAGTATTCCTGTACCACGCCATCAGGGCGGGTATGGACATGGGTATCGTGAATGCCGGTCAGCTGGCCGTGTATGACGAGCTGCCCGAGGAATTGCGTAAGGCTGTTGAGGATGTCGTACTCAACCGAGATCCGGAGGCGGGTGAACATCTGGTCGATCTGGCACCGAAATACCTGGGTGATGGCTCAGCGGCAGTAAAGGAAGAAGATCTGGCCTGGCGTGAATGGAGCGTTGAGAAACGCCTGGAACATGCCCTGGTAAAAGGCATTACAGAATATATCGATGAGGATACCGAGGAAGCGCGACAGCAGGTTGAACGTCCGCTACATGTGATTGAAGGCCCTCTGATGTCTGGCATGAACGTGGTCGGTGATCTGTTTGGTGCAGGCAAGATGTTTCTGCCCCAGGTGGTGAAGTCAGCCCGTGTCATGAAGAAGGCCGTAGCCTATCTTGAGCCCTATCTCGAGGCCGAAAAGGCCGATGCCGCTGTTCAGGCGCAGGGCAAGATCCTGATGGCGACGGTCAAGGGCGATGTGCATGACATCGGTAAAAATATCGTCGGTGTGGTGTTGCAGTGCAATAACTACGAGGTCATCGACCTCGGTGTCATGGTGCCTGCCGAGACCATACTCCAGCAGGCGCGTGAACATAATGTCGACATTATTGGTCTTTCTGGCCTGATTACGCCATCCCTGGATGAGATGGTGCATGTGGCGAAAGAAATGAAGCGTCAGGGTTTTGAGGTTCCGCTCATGATCGGTGGGGCAACGACCTCCAAGGCCCATACTGCGGTCAAGATCGAGCCCCAGTATGAACACGGCGTGGTCTACGTGGCCGATGCCTCCCGTGCCGTAGGTGTGGCCAGTACGCTGTTATCTGCCGAACATAAGCAGGGCTTTCTCGCCGAGTTGACTGCCGAATATGAACTTGTTCGTGAGCAGCGTGCGAGTAAGCAGTCTGCAGATTCCCTGATAAGCCTGCAGGATGCGCAGGCGAACCCTGTTGAGATCGACTGGTCAGCCACCATGCCTGCTGTGCCGGCCAAACCCGGTCTGCATGTGCTGGAAGATATTCCCATCGAAAACCTGGTTCCTTATATCGACTGGACCTTCTTCTTCCACGCCTGGCAGCTACGCGGCCGATTCCCGAAGATTCTCGATGATGCCGAGAAGGGTGAAGAAGCGCGCAAGCTCTTTGATGATGCCCAGGCCATGCTGGAAAAGATCATTGCCGAAAAGTGGTTGCGTGCCTCTGCGGTTGTAGGCCTGTTTCCGGCCAACCGCGTTGGCGACGATGTTGAGGTCTATACCGATGAAGATCGAAATGATCTCAAAACAACCTTCCACTTCCTGCGCAAGCAGGGCAGGCAGCCGGCGGGTAAGGCCAATGACTGTCTGGCTGACTTTGTTGCAGCAAAAGAGTCTGGAATGAAGGATTACATCGGTGGTTTTGCCTGTACCGCGGGCATTGGCATTGATGAGAAGATCGCCGAATTCGAAAAGGACCACGACGACTACAATGCCCTGATGCTCAAGGCCATCGCTGACCGTCTGGCCGAGGCCCTGGCCGAGTGGCTGCATCTGCAGGTACGTACCGAATACTGGGCCTATGCTGCTGATGAGCAGCTCAATAACGATGACCTGATTGCCGAGAAGTATGCAGGTATTCGTCCGGCCATGGGTTATCCGGCCAGCCCGGATCACACCGAGAAGGACCTGCTCTGGTCGCTGTTGGATGCCGAGAAAAACACCGGTATCTGGCTGACCGAGTCGAAGGCCATGGTGCCAACAGCGGCGGTCAGTGGTCTGTACTTCGCGCATCCGGAATCACGCTACTTCGCGGTAGGCAAGATCAAGCGCGACCAGGTTGAGAACTACGCGCAGCGCAAGGGCATGTCGCTTGAAGACATGGAGCGCTGGCTGGGGCCGAACCTGGGCTATGACCCTGATCAGGGTTGATCAGTTTGTCTAAGCCAGAAAGCCAGGAAATCATGGACGCCGAATATTACTGTTTCTGTTCCACCCCACGTGGACTCGAGGCGCCCCTGGCTCGCGAGATTGCCCAGCTCGGTATTCATTCCCCCGAGCCTGGCCTGGCAGGCGTGGGTTTTCGAGGCGGGCTGGCCGATGTCTATCGTGTCTGTCTCTGGTCTCGTATGGCCAGTCGTGTATTGCTGCGTCTTGAGAGCTTCCCCGCTGAAACGCCCGAGGCCCTTTACGATGGTGTGATGGGCATCGACTGGCCGAAGCTCTTCGATGTCGATCGCAAGATGGCGGTGCACTGTACCAGCCGAAAGTCAGCCATCGACCACACCCACTTTGCCGCACTCAAGATCAAGGATGCCATTGTGGATCGCTTCCGCGCCGATACCGGTGAGCGGCCCTCGGTTGATACCCGCCAGCCCGATATCCGGGTGAGCTGTCACATCGATAAAAATATGGCCCATGTCAGCCTGGACATGGCGGGATATGGCCTGCATCAGCGTGGATATCGACAGTCCAGTGTCGAGGCGCCACTCAGGGAAAATCTGGCGGCCGGCATACTCTATTATCTGGAATGGCCTCGCCTGGCTGCCGAGGGTTACCGCCTGCTGGACCCCATGTGTGGTTCGGGCACCTTCCTGGTCGAGGCTGCCATGATGGCGGGTGATATTGCTCCGGGGCTGATGCGCAGGCGCTTTGGTTTCGAGGACTGGAGTGGTCATAATCCTGCGTTGTGGCAGTCCCTGCGTGAAGAGGCCGAGCAGCGTAAGCAAAAAGGCATGGCTAACATTCCGCCTATACTGGGCAGGGACCAGGACCCTAAGGCCATTCAGGCAGCGCGTGAAAACAGTGTTGCTGCCGGGCTGGAACAGTTTATCGCCCTGGAGCAGGGCGATGTCACCAGCCTTGGCACCATGCCGGGCCCTGGCCTATGCGTGATGAATCCGCCCTATGGTGAACGTCTTAAGCCTGAGCAGGGTCTGGCGCGCCTGTATGGACAGATCGGCCGCATGATTGGTGAAAGCCTGCCTGGTTGGCGCGTCGGTGTACTGACCTCAGAGTTTGCGCTGATGCATCGTTTCCGGCGTGATCCGGAACGACGCTGGACACTTTATAACGGCGCCCTTGAGGTCAAGCTGTTCAGTTACACCATTCGTGAAGAAAGCCGACTGAAAAAATTCAGTGATGCCGAGATCGATCAGGCCCTGGCCCAGCCGCTGGCCAATCGGGTCAAAAAAAACCTCAAGCATCTGGGCCGTTGGGCGCGCAAGAATGGTATCGATGCCTATCGGGTTTATGATGCGGATATCCCCGAGTTTGCCCTGGCGATTGATCTTTACCAGGCCGAAGAACTGCATGCAGTCGTCTATGAGTACGCACCGCCCGGCACGGTCGATCGCGACATGGCAGAGAAGCGTCTGGCCTCTGCTCTGGCCGTGTTGCCCGGAGTGCTGGGTATCTCCGATCGGGAAGTTCACCTCAAGCGTCGTAGCCGCCAGCGCGGCGAGTCACAGTACGAACGCATGGACCACCGGGTGCAGTTCCACGAGGTACAGGAGGGCGGGGCACGCATTCGGGTAAATTTTGATGATTACCTCGATACCGGGTTGTTTCTGGACCATCGGATGACACGCTCCATGATACGGGATATGTCAGCCGGCAAACGCTTTCTGAACCTGTTTGCCTATACCAGTGTCGCCAGCGTTCAGGCTGCCCTGGGTGGTGCTGCTGAAACGACCAGTGTCGATATGTCTGCAACTTATCTGGACTGGGCGCGTCAGAACATGGCGCTAAATGGTTTTGAAGAAGGGCCACAACATCGATTCATCCAGGCGGACTGTATCGACTGGATGGAGACTCGCTCTAAGGACCTGGGTGCGACCAGGTTTGATCTGATATTCCTGGATCCGCCCACCTTCTCAAATTCCAAGCGCATGCAGGATGTCCTGGATATCAACCGGGACTATCCAGACCTGATTCGCCGGGCCACGCGCATGCTGGCGAAGGACGGGGTGCTGATCTTCTCCACGAATTCCCGCAAATTCAGGATGGATTCTTCCCAGTTCAAAGGTCTTAAAATAGAGGATATTTCGCGCCAGACCCTGCCGCAGGATTTTGAACGTAATCCTCGTATTCATTATTGCTGGCGCATCACCAAAGACATTTGAGTAGTCGTATGAACAGGAAGTCCCCCGAACTGCTGGCTCCGGCCGGTACACTGAAGAACATGCGTTATGCACTGGCCTATGGCGCCGATGCTGTCTATGCAGGCCTGCCGCGCTATAGCTTGCGTGTGCGTAATAATGATTTTCTTGAAGAGAATCTGGCCATCGGTATTCACGAGGCGCATCAGCAGGGTAAGCAGTTCTTTGTTGCCGCTAATATCATGCCGCATAACAGCAAGCTGGGCAGCTTTATCGAAGACATGCGTCCTATCGTCGAGATGGGACCGGATGCCCTGATCATGGCCGACCCGGGCCTGATCTACATGGTTCGTGAGGAGTGGCCGGAGCAGACGGTGCATCTGTCCGTGCAGGCCAACACGATGAATTACGCCTCGGTCCGCTTCTGGGAATCCGTAGGCGTTAAACGCATCATCCTGTCACGCGAACTCTCCCTGGACGACATTGAGGAGATTCGTCAGCAGGTCCCTGAAATGGAGCTCGAGGTCTTCGTCCACGGCGCCCTGTGTATTGCCTACTCTGGCCGTTGTCTCCTTTCTGGTTATTTTAATAAGCGTGATGCCAACCAGGGAACCTGCACGAATGCCTGTCGCTGGGACTACAAGATGGAGCCTGGCACAGAAACGCCTGAGGGTGTCTGGAAGCCGGAACGTGCCAAGGAGGCCGACAATATTTACTTCCTGGAAGAGGCCAATCGTCCCGGTGAGCAGATGCCGGTCATGGAAGATGAACACGGCACCTACATCATGAACTCCAAGGACCTGCGTGCTGTTGAACACGTGCAGCGCCTGGTCGATATCGGTGTGGACTCACTCAAGATTGAGGGGCGCACCAAATCGCATTACTACGTGGCAAGAGCCACCCAGGTCTACCGTCAGGCCATCGATGATGCCGTGGCGGGGCGCCCTTTCAATCCTTCGCTACTCGGTGAACTGGAAAACCTGGCTAACCGCGGTTACACCGATGGTTTCTACAAGCGCCATCATACGGCAGCAGAACAGAACTTCCTGAATAGTCATTCAGAGAGCAAGCAGCAGCGCTTTGTTGGTGAGATATTATCGGTTGATGAAAACGGCCTGGCCGAAATTGATGTGAAGAACAAGTTTGCTGTGGGTGATGAAATCGAACTCATTACTCCCCAGGGTAATACGAAGTTTGTGCTCGATAACATGGAAGATAAATGGGGGCATGCCATGGACGAGGCGCCTGGTGGTGGTTACCTGGTAAAGGTGAAATTGCCGGGCGAGGCCAACGAGCAATCCCTGCTTGCCGTGAATATCTGTAGTTAATTACCAGGTATAAAAAAGCACCTTTTCAGAGGTGCTTTTTTGCAGGTGCCTGATCCTGAATCTTCACGAACGATAGATGCTGATATTGTCGTTTAGTGCGCCTGAGATATCCTGCAGGTTGGCAGCCGCTGCCTGGTTGCTTTCTATCTTGTCGACGGTGTCCTGACTCAGATCCGATATTGATACGATATTTTTAGAGATTGATTCAGCAACGACACTCTGCTCTTCGGCAGCAGTAGCAATCTGGGCATTCATGTCACTAATTTTAGATACGGCATTTACGATGTCCTGTAACGCCTGACCGGCCTTGTCAATTTCCTCGGCAGTCCTGCTCGTATTTTCCTGACCAGCAGTAATATTATTAACAGCATGGCTAGTGACGGACTGTAGCGACTCGATAATATTTTGAATCTCAGACGTTGATTCCTGCGTCCTCTGTGCCAGCGTTCTGACTTCGTCGGCAACCACTGCAAAGCCACGTCCCTGCTCACCTGCACGCGCAGCCTCTATAGCTGCGTTCAGAGCCAGCAGATTGGTCTGTTCGGAAATACCCCGGATAACATCTACAACCGAACCAATATTCTGGGCATTCTCTTCCAGCTTCATAATGGACTCGGAGGCCTGCCCCATGCTGCCCATCAGTTCATTGGTCATGGTAACAGCATGAGTGACTACTTCGGCCCCGGTATCTGCAAGGTTGTTCGCATCGGTGGCTGCTCCTGCAGCTATTTGCGCATTCTGCGCAACTTCCTGAATAGTCATCGACATTTCTGTCATGGCCGTCGCGGCCTGGTCAATTTGCTGATGCTGGGTTGATACGTTTGTACTCGTATCCTGACTAACATTTATCAGGTCAGAAGACATTGATGTCAGTTTGCCAGAGGCATCGCGAAGATCAGCGATCAGATGATCAAATTTTTCGATCATATTGTTGAAGGCCAGGGCGATCGAGTTCTTCTCATCACCAGGAATCCGGACAGAAAGGTCGTTCTGTTTCTGAATCTGGGTTACGGCTGCAATTAATTGCAGGCCTGTAACTTCTTCCTTC
The DNA here is from genome assembly GCA_964641615.1 of uncultured Ectothiorhodospiraceae bacterium. Taxonomy (GTDB): domain Bacteria; phylum Pseudomonadota; class Gammaproteobacteria; order J044; family J044; genus JANTGN01. Next base: position 83,030 of record CAZXNH010000004.1, read on the forward strand.
TTCATCATGATGGCGTAAGAGATCAGGAAGGCCGATTCGAATATGACGAAGGCCGCGTGCAGGAAGGTGATGCCCCAGCTACAGCCATAGTTAAACAACATTACAGGCATGCCGGCGAACTGGGCATCACTGAGCTGCAGTGCGGTAAACAACAGGTGATGAACGGCAATGACGGCTGCAGCAGTAACTATGGTTAGCCAGTCCCGATAGATCAATAGCAGGGCAAGAGCTCCGAAGATATGGAAGTGCATCTCGATGCGCCCCATCTGTGTCTGAATCATGATGGCCGAAAGCGTCATGAACAGCACACCCGAGAGAACGCCAAACAAACGGGTGCCCCGTGTTGTGAAGTAGGCGGTACTGGCAACAACAGCAACCACCAGGGAAGCACCTATAGCAAAGGACTGCGTGTCGTAGCCCAGGGGCAGAAGAAACATAATGACTGGCAGGTGAGCAAGCAGAATGAAGTAAACCATCTTGTCATATTTGAGTAATGACTCTCTCTGGTTACTTTTAATCATTTCATCGAAGTTCATGAATTTTCTCCGCTATCATACGTCGCGTTCGTTCTTGATTTTCATCAGGTCTTCAACAATTAGATCTGACCTGGTCTGACTTGCCGTATAGGTGTATCTAAGCTTTCCATCTGGACCAATCAGAAAATAAAGGCCTGGATGTTCGACTTCATAATCCCCTGCAGGAAGATTGGGGCCCCGCGCGAAGAACGCGCGGTAAGCACTGGCAACTTCCTGTAAATAGGTGACATTTTCACTGCGTAGACTGGTGAAGTTGTCTGCGCGCCGGTCAAAATAGGCCACCAGTTGTTCTGCTGAGTCTCGCCCCGGGTCCATAGTTATATAGAGGAAACTAAGACTGTTATCCATATCGGCAAGTTTATTGATTTCTTGAAATATTAATGCCTGGGAGTGGCAGATATCTCGGCAGTTCATGTATCCAAACATCAGGAAGACGTATTTTCCCTGGAGATCACTAAGTGAAACTTCTGTTCCCTGCGCATCCTTCAACGTAAAGTCCGGGGCGGAACGATTTGCTGCCAGCCCATAACCATCATTATCTGAAAAAAGAGTGTAGGTAAAGGGGATTAGAAAAGATGTCAGTAATACCAGTACTACCAGGGTGGTTCTGGTAAGCTTTTGACGCAGAGTTAGATGGTCTTGATCTGGATTCATTGTAATAAAACAGAAATATTTTCTTGTTCAGGGTGAAGTACGCAGCGGCTTTTACCTAAAAATACACACAAATATCTATCAGAAATACCCAGTATCCTTGTTGTTATCGGCCTGTTGAGGTCTTTCCTGAATCATACTGGCTCATACATCCTATTAATAAGGACTACCTATTCTGGTATCGCTAACGATCAGGCTGTAATAGATATTCCAGAAAAGGTTTTCTCCGGGAGGTCGTTCGTAACTGGCAGAAACTGATTTTTATCATTTTTGGCAGCCTGGCTGGCCAGATATCTATGATGCTTGCCGAGTTGGTTGAACGTGGCCGCTGGCGTATTCTTTTCTAGGTTATTCAATAATGCGCAGGGCAAGGTAAGGAACAAGATTGAAGACAATAACCAGTATTTTGTAATTGGCCAGGTACCTGAAATAGGCTTTAGACAAATCTTCTTGTTCAAGTTTGAACATGGAAGCATGAATGCTGCCAATCGATCCGCGCATTGCAACAATTCCCAGGGCGGCTACGATCAGGATGCCGAAGTTAATAACGATGCACCAGCCCAGAAATTCGGTCAGGGTTTCCAGTGATATCATGTCGTTATTCTCCTTTAGTGCTGTTTCTTATGAGAGTATTGCGCAGTCGTCGACGCTGGCAACAGGGGCAAGACTGCGCACCTGTTCAATCACTTCTTCTCTCAGGGCTTCTGTCCTGTAAAGCTTGCTCGTACCTATAACCTGGCCATTGCCCGCTTTCAGATTAAACATGAACATGTTGTTGCTGGTTGTCTTGAGTTCGTAGTGTTTATCGACAACAGCATTGCTTCGAATCGACTCGATGCCCTTTATAGCGCTGGTCTTCTGCTTGTAGCTTTCGCTGACCAGTATGATGTGATCTGCATCATCGCGCAGGCGAAAACGATATTCGCCTGTCTTGTCATAATAGATCTGAAACTTTCCCGGCATATTGATTCCTTAGTCAGGGCTTGTCTACTAATTACATAGCACATGTTTCAGTGGCCAGCTTCCCGAAATGCCTGTTTATGTGTCAGCCAGAACTGCAACAGTAACAGGTTTTCCACAATAAATTATGGTTGTCATGTCAGGTGGTTATGGTTTAGAAATATCACTAATAATTAACGACTCCTGTGGAGGGGCACTATGCTGAAGCTCGGTCAGAAGGCACCGAATTTCGAACTGCCGGATGCGGATATGCGCAAGATTAAATTGTCGGATTTTCGCGGGAAAAAGCAGGTCGTAATCTTTTTCTATCCCAAGGACGACACTCCAGGCTGCACTATCGAGTCACAGGAGTTCAGTGATTTAGAGGAAGAGTTCGATGCACTGGAAACAGTGCTGATTGGAATAAGCCGGGACAACTGCGAAAGTCATGGGAACTTCCGTGACAAGTACGGCCTGACGGTCAACCTGCTGGCCGATATCGATGGTATTACCTCAAAGGCCTATGGCGTGATTCAGGAGCGAGAGAAGAACGGCGAGAAAAAAATGGTTTCTGTTCGCTCAACCTTCCTGGTCGATAAGGAAGGTGTTCTGGAGCTCGCGCTTTATGATGTTGCCCCCAAGGGGCATGCCCAGGATATCCTGGATATCATCAGAGAGCCTGGAGGCTAAATGTTAATCGAGAAGTTTGCGCAAGTGTTCAAACAGGTTCTGGTTGTTGGCGGCAAGAACCGATCGCTGCTCCAGTGAATAGCTGAAGACCGGTTCACCATCCAGGGTCTGGCTAAGGCCCCCCGCTTCGCGAAAGATGAGCTCTCCGGCGGCGTAGTCCCAGAAGTTCTGGCCACCATGCAGGCACTGGTGCCCGCGCCCCAGGGCCATCCAGCACCAGTCCAGCGCCGAGGCACCGAAGTGACGTGCGGTACAGAATGGCTGGTCTTCAACGACCTTCTTTCTCAGTTCCCGGGGCAGGCGTCCAATATTGGCCAGTAACAGGGAGTGCTCAGTGCTTGCGTCATTGTCTTTTAGTGTTAGTCGATGTCCGTTGAGCCAGGCTCCTTTACCAAGCTTGGCGCTGAAGCACTCATCTCGAGTCGGATCATAAATACAGGCCATCTGGGTGTCTTCAGGTGTTACCAGAGCGACGGAACTGCAGTAGTAAGGGATGCCGTTGGCAAAATTATTCGTGCCGTCGAGCGGATCAACCACCCAGATGCCGTCTTTATGCTCATCGAGTACGCATTGCTGTTGTTCTGCGTCCAGCTCTTCACTCAGAAATCCCTTATCCGGCCAGATCTCTGATAATCGGTCTTCCAGGCAATGGTGACAGGCGATGTCGGCCTCGGTTAGCGGAGAACCGTCACGTTTGTACTGTCTGCTAACGCGATTAAAACGGGGCTGCAGTTCCTCTTTCGCAACCTGCTTAACCAGTGCATTGAGTTTGGCGAGGTCTTCTGGAATGGTGTGATTGTCCATGGGTAGGCAATTATGCCATTAAGTGATTAGCGTATAAATCTTGGGGAATTGGCGACAAGATTTAGGTCAGAAGGTATAGTTAAGTATTGTACTCGGGATTTCCGGCAGGTGCCGGAAAGCCAAATATGTTTGGAGAATGAAGTCATGGTCGAAATGAAGGATCTGAGTCCTGAAGAACAACTGCATTTCACCCGTACCACGATGGCCATCGTGGATGGCTGGAAGCTGAGCGGCGATCAGATCGTCGACGTACTGGGTCTGGACGGCAAGGTTAAGGCCCGTCACCTGTCTCGTTATCGTGAGGACACGGCTTTCCCGGATGATGCTGATGTCATCGCCAGGGCCAACCATGTCCTGCACATTGCCGAGGCACTGGTAACCGCCTATCCACGGAATGCCCCTATGCGCAAGATCTGGATGACCAAGCCACAGCGTCGCTTCCGTAGCAGGACGCCTATTCAGGTGATACTACAGAAAGGCCGCGAAGGCCTGTCCATGGTCCGGGGTGAACTGGACTGTACCTATATGTGGGAACAGACAGGCTCGACCAGGGGTGGCTAAGACCTGGCTTCCGGATTGATCTGCACGTCATCCTCTTCAACCCGCACATCATAGGTTTTCAGAGGAATGGTAGCAGGAGGGTCCTGGGGTTCACCGGTACGGACATTGAAACGGCTACCATGCAGTGTGCATGAAATCAGTTCACCCTTGAGGCATCCCAGGTACAGAGAAGAGTCTTCATGGGTGCACAGGTCATCGCAGGCATAGATCTGATCTTCGACGTTGGCAAGCAGGATCGGATGACCATCAACATGGACGCGTTTGGTTTTACCGGGGCCCAGTTCGCTCAGACTGGCAACCGTAACAAATGTGGACATAGCAGGTTCCTGTAAGAAATCTTTTGAAATTATATCGGCCTGACCCGTTGGAAAAAACTGACAGGATCAGGTCTTTTTATGGAGTTGGAAATATGAGTGATTCGAATCAGGGTGTAGGTATTGGTAGTGACTTCCTTGAAGGCACCGATGCACGTGAGTCGCGTAAGCAGGTTGCTGAAGAACTGGAAAGGCTGATGCAGAGGCTGAATAACCTTCCGGAAGACACTCCCCCAAGAGAACATTCCAAGTTGCTCATGGATGTTGCGGAGCTGGAAATTGAACTGACCCAGAATGAGTCCGCATGGAATCATGCCCGCCATGCCTTTGATCTTGCGCTGAACCAGGAAGAGTGGCAGCAGGCAGTCGAGGCCTGTGACCTCCTCTACCGTAGTGAGCAGGCTGCCTCGGTTGTGGCCCTGGGTAATGGTATCTGGCTCGCAGTCACCTATCCGGTCGACCCCCAGGCCAGTTACACCCTGATGAGTCATTTTGTTGATGAGACACCTGAGAATTCTGATGGTGCGGCCGTAGCAGCCATGCTGGCTCATTACCTGGCAGAGATTCGTGCAGACGATAAGGACCTTGAGAACGTGACCTTCCTGACCAGGAACCTGATTGGTTCTGTCGCACAGCGTCATAGCAAGGTTAAGTCACAGCAGGAGCTGGATATCTGGATCAAGCGCCTGCAGCTGGATGATGCTGGCCTGCTGCTCAAGCGTATGGCCCAGATCCTGGATGTCGTGGTCGATGGTCAGTGGTGGTATGATCGCGACGCCCTGCGCGAGCGTCTACCGGAGTAAGACATAGTCACCATGAGCGATAAACCCTATCTTGTTTCAATTGCGGAGCTGGGGGGATACCCTGATTTTTCCCCGCTTTATCGCAGGGCGGGGTATGAGCCGGTCATGGTGCGCAACATGCGCAAGGCCCTGGGACAGATCAAGAAGACTCAGCCCAGGGTGATTGTTGCCGAGTTTAATTACCAGTCTGACTTTCGTGACCGGACCAGTAGTCTGGAAACCCTTATGGCCGTAGTACAGAGATTACCTGACACGAAGGTTATCGTGTTCTACGAACGTGAGCAGGCCGAACCCTATCAACGTGTAACTTCCCGTTTTCCGATCCATGCCTCGCTAACCTTTCCTATCGATGAGCAGGCGCTGGAAACGGCACTGGCTGAAATTGAGGAGACCTCCTGATGCTGCCTTTTTCCCCAAAACCTGGTGGTCATGAACGTATGCTCAAACGCCGCATGGGCAATCCCCTCTACCCGTCGGAACAGCGCAAGGTGAAAGAGAGTGAGTTGCTCGAAGCGCAACATAAAGATTTTGAGGAGGTCCAGGCCTTCATGCAGGATTTTCAGACACTTGTCGAAGAGGCAGCTGGTCTGGAAGGTAATGCCGAGAGTGAACAGGTTCTGAAACTCAAGGAGCGTCTGGATGAGGCCTATGAGCGTAGCGCCTGCCTGGGTGGTGACCTTGACCATGTCCGGCTGGCGTTGCAGCGCCTGATTCAGGTGATTATGAATGCAGTACGTAAGGCTGCAGATGATGACGAGACGGCTATGGATAAACTATCCATGGAAGATGATGCCCGCTTCATGCATTACGCCCTGCTGGAGCATCCCTTTATCGCCGATATGCTCAGGCCTGATGATCTCCTGAGTGAGGCGGATCTCGTTCCCTGCCTGTTAGCAGAATCTGAAGTGGTGGTTGCCGAGGCCAGCAAGTTGTTTGAACCGGAACAGCTGTTCCAGATCTGCCAGCAGGCAGAAAGCCTGGTTGCTGCGCTAGAAGAGCAGGGTGGAGATTCTACCGAGTTCAGAAAGAACTATATGGTGCTGAGGGGCATGCTCGAAAAGGTCAAAGAACAGGCCTAGTCGGCCTGTTCAGGATCTTCTTTCTTCATCTTGCCAATGCTGGTAATCGGAACTACCTGACTTTCCTGAGCCGTAGGCTCATCAATATAACGGGGGCGCATCTTGTTCTCGATGCCTGCAGCCTCAGCAAGCTCTTTCTCGCGCGCCGAGATCAGGGCGAAGCACTGTTTGATATCTTCAATCGTGCCGTCGGAGAGCGGGTGGCGGTGCCCTGGCTGGGGGGTGGTCTCACGGACGATAGAGCCAAGTACCTTGCGCATGATGACCATGATCTGTTGTTCATGTGAAAGCGTATTCTTATCCATTACAAGTTCCTGTGAGCAAAATTTTCATCATTATAGCCCAGCAGGACCGGGCTGTATGTTTACCCCTAATTATGTCTGTTTATCGATAAACTATGTCCCATGATTCGTTTTGAAGACCTCAGCCTTTATCGCGGTAGCCGGGAGCTTTTTAGCCAGGCATCGCTGACCCTGCACCCGGGCACCCGCACCGGTGTGGTCGGGGCCAATGGCTCGGGTAAGTCGAGCCTGTTTGCCCTGTTGCTGGGAAAGCTGCATGCCGAGTCTGGTGAGGCACAGATTCCAGCCTCCTGGGTCATTGCACATGTTGGCCAGGAAACGCCGGCAGATCCGCGTACCGCCCTGGAGTATGTCATGGAGGGTGACTTCGAGTGGGCTGAGCTGCAGCGGGAGATCGACGATGCCGAGATCCGTGATGCCGGTGACGAACTGGTGCACCTGCATGAGCGTATGGACCGCATTGATGGTTACAGGGCGCAGTCGCGGGCGGCTCGCCTGTTACATGGCCTGGGCTTTTCTCAGGCGGAACTCGAGAAGCCCGTTGCAGAGTTTTCCGGTGGTTGGCGCATGCGTCTGAACCTGGGGCAGGCACTCATGTGTCGTTCTGATGTGCTGTTGCTGGATGAGCCGACTAACCATCTCGATCTTGAGGCCGTGTTGTGGCTCGAGGGCTGGCTGCAGCGCTATCCTGGCACCCTGTTACTGATATCGCATGACCGAGATTTTATTGATGCGGTAACCACCCAGATTGTTCACTTTGATCATCAGCGCCTGGTGCTGTACCAGGGTAATTACAGCGAGTTTGAGCGATTGCGAGCCGAGCGGCTGGCCCAGCAGCAGGCGGCCTATGAGAAGCAGGTCGAAGAGCGTCAGCGTATTCAGAAGTTCGTGGATCGATTCCGGGCCAAGGCCACCAAGGCACGCCAGGCCCAGAGCCGGATCAAGATGCTCGAGCGCATGGAAGACATTGCGCCGGCCTATGCCGAGTCACAGTTTCATTTTGAATTCCCCGCACCGAAGAAAATGCCCCATACCCTGATCCGCATGGAAGACGTGGCTGTGGGTTATGGGGACAGGGTACTGGTTGGTAATCTCAATCTGTCGATCGAGTCGGGTGATCGTGTTGCCCTGCTGGGTATGAACGGTACGGGTAAGTCGACCCTGGTGAAACTGATTGCCGGCGAACATGCAGCCATGTCAGGAACACTCGAGCGCCATGGTGACCTGAAAATAGGCTATTTTTCCCAGCATCAGTCAGAAACCCTGGATCTGCAGGCCTCGGCCCTGGAGAGTCTTATTCGCCTGGATCCACGACTGTCAGAGCAGGAGGCGCGGGATTTTCTGGGCGGCTTTGGCTTTAATGGAGACCAGGCGCTGGATCCTGTCAGCCAGTTCTCAGGTGGGGAAAAGGCCCGCCTGGTGCTGGCCCTGCTGGTCTACACGCGTCCTAATCTGCTGTTGCTGGATGAGCCTACCAACCACCTGGATCTGGATATGCGTCATGCCCTGACTGTTGCGCTACAGGGTTATGAAGGAGCAGTTATCGTTGTTTCACATGACCGGCACCTGTTAAGGACGGTTACGGATGATTTCTGGATGATTGTCGATGGGCGGCTCGAGCCCCTGAAAGGAGGGCTGGAGGAATATGCTGCGAGGCTGGCCAGCCAGGATCAGGCGGGCATTGACGAAAGCGAACCCATTCAGGACCTGGCCGACAATACTCAGGCGGCACGCAAGGACAAAAAGCGCCGAGAGGCCGAGCTGAGACAGAGAAGCAAGCCCTTGCGTGATGCAATTGCGAAGGCTGATGCCACCATGCAGAGGGTTAATCAGCGCCTCGAAGAGATTGAAAAACAGCTGGCCCAGCCAGAAATATATGAGGAGGCTTCGAAAGATCAGCTACAGTCTTTACTAAAGGAACGTGGCGATCTGGGGCAGACATTGCAGGAGGCCGAGGAATCCTGGATGCAGTCTTCCGAGGAGCTTGAGGCCCTGACTGCCGAAGAAATGATTGTTTAATCATCACGCGTAATACTTTAGTAAAATACTATGTTATTATACGCAGCGAATTTTTATGAGATGTGCGGAGAGTTTCATGCCTTATTACGTATATGAAATTAATGAAGGTCCTACCGAGTTCATCAAGAATATGGAAATGGTAGGAGAGCACGAAAGTTTTAAAGAGGCCAAGACCCAGGCCCGTAACTTGCGCGGTGAGCTGGCTGCTGATGCAAAGACCACCTACAAGGTGATCTTTGCCGAATCATTACTTGAAGCCGAGGAGCGCCTGCAGGAACCTCGTGACGAACCCATCCTGAGGGAATGGGAAAAGTAAATCTCGATGGACGAGAAACAGTACAGGTCTACCTACCACACGATAAATGCCAGTCGTTGCGCCTTCGAGAAGACAATTCTGTCGCGCCGCGGCACCTGTAATCGCTGTAAGCGTTTCAGGCTGGCAGACCGTGAAGGCGCCTCCTGTACCTCGCCCGCATCTCGTGAGCGTTGTGAATGGTTTCTATCCATCATGCGTGGAAAGGCTAGATTCGCCCTGAAACTTTCTGGTGATGAAGAACAGCTGCCGTTCAACAAGGAAATCAAGGTACAGACTGGCGGTATGCTGGCCTTACAGCTGCTGCTGAAGCCGGAGATGGCAGGGGCGGAGAATATTGATGACATCCATGCCCTGCTGAGCCTGGCAGAGGAGCGTTACGAGTCTCTGGAATCTTTGCCTTACAGTGACATCATGCCGGGTGTTGTCTCTTTCGAAGGCCGTAAGCGCCGCAAAAAAACCTAGTTATAACCAGGCCGGGACATACTGTCCGGCATGCCTGAGTGCATGTCGATGAGCTGAAGCATTCGGATCCATGTGTTCCAGCAGTGCATGGAAGCGAGGTGAATGATTAAGGTGCCGCGTATGGGCCAGTTCGTGAAGTAGAACGTGTTCCATCAGGGACTCAGGCAGGAACATCAGCCTGTCATTCAGATTAATCTTCTTCTTTGCAGAACAGCTACCCCATCGTGTCTTCTGCCGACGAATGCTCACACTGGAATATTCCAGGCCATGCCTGTCAGCCAGTCTCTCCAGGCGATCACTCAGAAACGCCCGGGCCTCACGTCGAACAAAGTTACCCAGCTGATGATGCGCGGCCGCGGTGTCATTAATGTCTGGCATATGGATATGGAGTGTATCGTCCTGCCTCATTAGTTGATGGCGACTTCCGCTTGAGGGTCTGTACTGTAGCTGAAGTATCTGCCCGGCAGCGCGAAGTTCCAGAGTCTCAGGACGAGTCTGGCGTGCCTGTAACAGCCTTTCTCTTTCGCCATCTACACGTATGAGCTGTTCTTTAATCCAGGTTGCATGTTCAGATAATGCCTGTCGGAGTGCCTTTTTGGTTGTTCGCCAGGGCAGGGTGGCAACCAGGCCATCTTCCGGGGTGACGCGTAAGAGTATATGTTTGGCACGTCGGGATCGACGTATCTTGCAGGGCGGTTCGAATGTGTCAGGCATTCAGGTCGGGGATAAGTTTACTGCGAATTTTTTCAATCTGGTCCTTCAGTTTGAGTTTGCGTTTTTTCAGACGCCCCATCTGTATCTGGTCCACAAAGGCCTGCTGGGAAAGGGCTGAAATACTGTCATCGAGGTCCCGATGTTCAAGGACCATTTCGTCCAGTCTGTGTCTCAGGTTTTCCTCGTCTTCCAGCAACATGATCGAATGGGATTCTCAGTAGATTACGGTGTGAGTTAGCATATCCCTTTCCTCAGTTGAGAAACAGAGGCTGTAAGGCTCATTTCTATCCCTGGTCTTTGAAGTCCAGGGATGCCGAGTTAATACAAAATCTCAGTCCACTGGGCTGTGGGCCATCGGGAAAGACATGCCCCAGGTGGGCATCACATTGTGCGCAGCGGATTTCCGTACGCACCATCCCATGACTACTATCCTTCAGGGCCTTCAGCGCAGTATCGCTGTAAGGCGCCCAGAAGCTCGGCCAGCCGGTGCCCGAATCGAATTTTTCGTTAGAACGAAACAGGGGCGCATCGCAGCAGATGCAGTGATAGATGCCATTACCTTTATGGTCGTAATAGGCACCTGTAAAGGCAGGTTCTGTACCACACTGGCGGGTAATGCGGAACTGCTCATCACTGAGCATGCTGCGCCATTCTTCCTCGGTTTTTTCAATCTCACTCATTGCGGGCTTCCTGAAGGATGACTGCCGGGGCAGAACCCCGGCAGTGTCGTTCATTTAGTAGTCGGGCGAGGTATAGGCCTTGCTTTCCTGGCCTTCGACAACAGGCTTTATGTAGATCTCAACACGACGGTTGAGCTGACGACCGGAGGCGTTGTCATTGCTGGCACGTGGTTCGATTTCTCCACGGCCTTCGGCGCGCAGACGATCTCGGGGTACGCCACGGTCAGTGAGATAATCGACAACAGCCCAGGCGCGACGTTCAGAAAGGCGTTGGTTGTAATCTGCAGGGCCCGTGCTGTCGGTATGGCCGATGATATGAATAACAGTACGGTCGTATTTGATCATGATTTCGGCCAGTTTATCCAGAGTCTCTTTGAAGGCAGGTTTGATACGGGCACTGTCATAATCAAAAGAAACTTCACTATTTAGATTCAGCTTGAGGGTTTCATCCTTGAGGCGTTCGATCTCGATTTCATTGCGACGCTGTTCTTCCTCGAGTTCGCGTTGAAACTCTCGCTCCTGCTCGTCCATGTAGTTTCCTACGAGGCCGCCGGCTAGGGCACCTACGGCAGCCCCGATGAAGCGGCCACTGTCATGGTCGACCTGGTGCCCGATGACGGCGCCGGTAATGGCGCCAATAGCGGCACCTGTTTTGGCGCGCTGATGTGGGTCATCGGCAGCACAGCCAAACATGACAGTGGTAGCCAGAGCGATAGCAGGAACGCGTACAAGTCCTTTCATATTCATCTCCATAAAGAGTGACTGTGTTCGGGTGGTAAACGCTGTGACAACTGTTTACCCTGTAAATTCATGTTAACAATAGGAAGGCAACCAGTTGTTTTGCACTAATAAGGGGCAAAGCTACACTATGAGCCATGTTCCTGAACATATCATATGGGCTTAACAATAAAATTATACAGTCAAAAGCCTGAAAACACGGTTCCGGCCCCATTCTTGCGTATTGAGTCACATGTCCCCGATTTCCGCTAATAACAATAATCCCTTCATTGTTGTCTTTAGTGACCTGGATGGCAGCCTCTTAGATCATCATGACTATAGTTATGCAGCGGCTCAGCCCAGCCTGGATCGGCTAGAGGCTATGGGGGTCCCCCTGGTCCTGGCAACTAGCAAGACCCGTGATGAGGTCCAGGTGTTTGTCGAAGAACTGGGTCTTAATACCCCTTTTATTATCGAGAATGGCGGCGGTGTTCTGATTCCCTCGGGATATTTCGATTCTGGGTCTACCGGTCAGGAGTATGAAGAGCTAGTGCTCTCAGCACCGGTCAGCGAACTGCAGCATGTTCTGGACCAGGCCCGAGCCGAAGGATACGAGTTCCGTTCCATGCTGGAAATGGACATCAGTGAGATTGTTGATCTGACAGGGCTAAAGCCTGAAGAGGCTGAGCGTGCGGCAAGAAGGCACTACACCATTCCCCTGGTGTGGGGGGATGGCGATGAACGCCTGCCTGGATTTCAGGCCCTGATAGAGTCATCCGGTTTCTGTCTGTTGCGCGGTGGTCGTTTTTATCACCTGCAGGGCAGGACCGATAAGTCCGTTGCTCTGAAAAACCTGGTCTCGCGGTATCAACAGTTAAATGATGTTCCTGTTATTAGTATTGCGTTGGGAGATAGTGGCAATGACCGGAAGATGCTTGAAACAGCAGATTACGCTATTGTCATTCCATCAATAAGCAATGGCGCAATGACGCTGGAAAAAAAGGAGGGCGTGTTTACGGCCTCTTACCCGGGGCCGGAAGGCTGGAATGAAGGCCTGATGGCTACCCTGGACCTGATTAACCAAAGGATTTCGCATGAGTGATTTTGTTCAGACAGGAGTTGTTGCCACACTACATAATCTGAGGACCCGTTCGCTTGAGTCCCTGGAAAATAAACTTGAAGAGCTGGCTGCACACCAGAACATGGCCCTGATTCTTCCGTCGCTTTATTCTGAGCTTGAGGGCCCTGCAATGGGCAATATTGTTGAACAGCTCAGTCATGCGAAGTACCTGGAGCATATTGTTGTTGGCCTGGACCAGGCGGATGAGAAGCAGTTTGCTCACGCGCAGAAATTTTTTTCTCAACTGCCACAGCGTGTGCATATCCTCTGGCAGGACGGCCCCAGACTGAGGGCCGTCGATAAGATACTTCAGGAAGCGGGGCTGGCACCGACACAGCCAGGTAAGGGGCGCAATGTCTGGTACTGTTTTGGCTTTCTGCTGGCCATGGACGAGGCCGATGTTATCGGTCTGCATGACTGCGATATCCTGACTTATAATCGTGAACTGCCCGCACGCCTGCTTTACCCTGTCGCTAATCCCGATCTGGGTTATGGCTTTGCAAAGGGTTATTACTCGCGCATTCATGATGATCGTTTCAGCGGTCGTGTTACGCGCCTGTTCGTCATGCCCCTGGTGCGCGCACTCAAACAGGTGCTGGGCCCCATGGATTACCTGGACTACATGGACTCTTTCCGCTACCCCCTATCAGGGGAGTTTGCCTTCAGGGCAGATGTCGTCCAGAGTCTGCGTATCCCCGGTGACTGGGGGCTGGAAATCGGCGTGCTGTCCGAAGCCTATAGAAACATCAAGAAACGCGATATCTGCCAGGTCGATATTGCCGATGTGTATGACCACAAGCATCAGGAGCTTTCTCCTGAAGACAAGACGCGTGGTCTCTCGCGCATGAGTATCGAGATTGCCAAGTCCTTCTATGGCAAGTTAGCTACTGAAGGCGTGACTATGTCCGCCTCGTTTTTCCGTACCCTCAAGGCCACCTATCTGCGTACGGCCCTGGATATGCTGGATCAGTACTATGCAGATGCGCGTATCAATGCGCTAAAGATCGATGTTAACGGTGAAGAAGAGACCATCGAACTATTCACACAGAGTATTCTAGATGCAGGGGAAAGTTATATGGACAATCCTATGGATGTTCCTTTCATTCCCAACTGGCGTCGTGTCTTCAGTGCCGAACCGGAGATTGGTGAACAGATTCTTAAGGCCGTATCCGAAGATAACGCCTGATCATACCCTGACCAGCCAGCGCATGGCGTAGGGGGGAAGTACCAGCTCTTCATGGGCTATATCAACTTTCGCAGTTTCCCCGGTAATCAGGTCCTTCCAGTCGGTATGACCATCGAATGGATGGCTATCGATTGAAAGCGATTTGGTGTAGCGGGTAAAGTTATACAGACAGACAATAAACTGCTCGCCATCCATTGAAGTTCTGCTAAATCCAAACAGGGCATCCCCAAGATCAAAGATTTCCTGCGCCGCTTCCGGATGGAAGGCCTTCTGTTCTTTTCTGATCTCAAGCAGATTGTGATAGGAAGCCAGGATCTGGGCCTGTTCTGAGCCCGGGTCGCTGAGTATATGTTCCAGTTCGTGCACGTCCCACTTGCGTCGGTTTATGGAGCGGATGCGACCGCTGCGCTCCACGCCGTTGAGGTCGTTGCGTGTACCAATCAGGGAGTGAATATAAATGCCTGGTATGCCCTGCAGAGAAAGGGCTACAGCCTGTGAGACCATGAAGCGATCGATAACAAACGGATCAGGTGTCTTGATCGGGTCACGCAGGCCATCCAGATAGGTGATATTCATCTCGTAGGGTACTGCGAGACCATTGGGGCCAACGCGTTTGGAAATAAATCCACCACGACCGTGCACGGTATCCATCATCTCCTGGATTTCCTCCTCAGGGATGATCCCTTCAACAGGGCGTAAACCTACGCCATCATGCGAAGCTGTGAAATTAAAGAAGGTGCAGCCTTCGGGTGGTGGGTCAAGGTTCAGGGCCCATTGTGTCAGGTAATGCGTTTGCCCGGTCTGCAAGGCATGCATGAGTAGTGGCGGCAGACTGAACTGATAGACCATGTGGGCTTCATCGCTGTCACCGAAGTAACTGACGTTCTCATGATGTGGAACATTGGTTTCCGTCAGGATCCGGCAATCCGGCTCTAGTTCATCAATCAGGTCACGAATGAGCTTGACGATGTGGTGGGTCTGGGGGAGATGGAGACAGGTGGTGCCGATCTCCTTCCAGATAAAGGCCACGGCATCCAGGCGTAACATACGCGCACCCTTACGGAAATAGAACAGTACTGTCTCGAGCATGCGTAGCAGGAGTTCTGGTTCTCTATAGTTAAGGTCAATCTGGTCATGGCTGAAGGTCGACCAGACATAGTAGGTATCATGATGCGTGCGAACTTCGACCAGAAGAGGGTTTGAACGCGGGCGTACGACGCTGGAGAGGTTGGTTTCCGGATCAACGGTAATGAAAAAGTTCTTTTCCGGGGCAATGCCCTCGATGAAATTCGAGAACCACTCACTTTCACGCGAGACGTGATTCAGAACGAGGTCAAACATCAGGCCGAAGTCTTCCGCCAGCTCATCGATATGTTCCCATTTTCCAAGGTCTGAACGGATGTTGTAGTAATCGATAATAGAAAAACCGTCATCAGAGCAGTAGGGGAAGAAGGGCAGCAGGTGTACGCAGCTGATAGAGTGATTAAGTTTTTCGGTCAGTATCCTGTGCAGCGTGACCAGGGGCCATTCGCCAGATAGCTGGATGCTGTCGGCATATGTAATTAAAACTGAGGTCTTTTCACTCCAGTTACTCTTGGGCTCGGGTCTGGGGCGGCGCTTGCGGATATGCTCAGCAGCCATCTGGTCCAGTCTTTCGATCAGGCTTTTAGCCTGGTCCTCGCCATAAACGGCTGCAAGGTGCTCTAGAAGACGTTCCTGGGCCTGCTTTGAAAGTGTCTGCATGAATTATGGGCCTTTGCACCAAAATGAATCGTTAGATGACTGATATTTAGTGTAGATTAAGAAGATACATAGGTACTAAGCAATTCGTGCACCAGAATGATCATTTCTGATGAAATACAGATTAAGCGCTATGCGGCATTCTATCGAGGCTGGTGCCAGGCCTTTGGTGAGCATGATGGTGAAATCGAGGAAAGTGCCGATATCAACTGGATTTATAGCGATGTAGCGATTGGGATGGTTATGTCTCCCAGTCTTCAGAAGCGGTTCATGAGGCACCTGCTTGGTAAAGAGAATGCGCAGCCTAGAATTATCCTTGCATCACGAAGTATTAAGGTCGGGGAAGAATGGATATCCCTGGAGTCGGAGTCGGAGACGGATGTACGAGGTCTGGGTCGTATGCAGGCACTGCTTAGCAGTGGTCTGCGTATCCATATGTACATGAGTAGCCATTTTTATTATCCGGCCGGGACGAGAATCATTACTTTCTCAACACGAAGGCCTATGCCGATCATATATCGCGAAATATCCCCTCTGTATATACAGCTTTCAGATTAAATTTCTTTGCCACAGCAGCGCTTGAATTTCTTTCCACTACCACAGGGGCAGGCTCCGTTCTTTGAGGGTGGAGTAAAAATCAGTCCATCGAGGTAAAACCATTGACCCTCTGTATGAGAGAAACTGCTGAGTTCATGCAGGATAATGGGTTGTCCCTCAGTATGGCCGATAGCAAGAAACTCGACTGTTTCGTTATCTGCTGCGATGACCTTGAGTTGCTGCCACTGTACAGTCTTGTCTTCGAGCTCTGATAAGGCGGGACGAGTGTCTGGATGCCAGGTCTGGTAGAGGTAGTCAGTCTGCTGCAGGACATAGGCGCTAAAACGAGAACGCATGAGTTGTTCTGGCGCTTGTGCGATCCCCTTGCCTTCAATCAGGTCTGCGCAGCAGTTTCTATAATATTTGCCGCTTCCACAGGGGCAGGTTTCGGCTGGCATAACAGTAGGGTTTCACTCTATAGTCACGAGATAAGCATTTAATATAGTACTACCTAATCAGGAGTCGGGAGTCTGTCATGGGTTTTACCGAGTTTGTAATTGCTGCATTTGTACTAGGCATTATTGTCATCTTCACCGGAGTGAAGTCTGTACCCCAGGGTATGGAATACACTAAGGAGCGTTTTGGCAGGTACATCGGGACGCTACGTCCGGGCCTGAATCTGATTATTCCTATTATTGATCGCATTGGCCGTAAGATGAATATGATGGAGCAGGTACTGGATGTTCCCTCGCAGGAAGTCATTACCAAGGACAACGCCATGGTGCAGGTCGATGGAGTGGTGTTTTTCCAGGTCATGGACGCTGCCAAGGCCTCATACGAGGTGAACCAGCTTCAGTACGCCATTCTTAACCTGACCATGACCAATATCCGTACCGTCATGGGTAGTATGGATCTGGATGAACTCCTTTCTCAGCGGGATGCGATTAATGCGCGACTGCTTGATGTGGTCGACGAGGCCACCACGCCCTGGGGTGTAAAGGTAACGCGGATCGAGATCAAGGACATTACTCCGCCCAGAGACCTGGTTGATTCCATGGCTCGCCAGATGAAGGCAGAACGTGAGAAACGAGCCACTATTCTTGAGGCCGAGGGCCAGCGTCAGAGCGAAATTCTCAGGGCAGAGGGCGAAAAGCTCGCCGTGATCCTTGAGGCTGAGGGGCAGAAGGAGGCAGCATTCCGGGAGGCAGAGGCCCGTGAGCGTCTTGCAGAGGCCGAGGCCAAGGCCACGCATATGGTGTCTCAGGCTATCGAGAAGGGTGACATCAACGCCGTTAATTATTTTGTGGCAACCAAGTACATCGAGGCAGTGCAGGAGTTCGCCAGGTCTAATAATGAAAAGCTGGTCTTTATGCCGCTGGAGGCCTCCAGCGTAATCGGTGCCATTGGTGGTATTGGTGAGCTGGCTAAAGAAGCCATGGGTAAACAGAAGGGTGGCGCATAATGGGCGAGTTTGAATTCAGCTTCTGGTATTGGTGGGTACTGGGACTCATCCTTCTGATCCTGGAGGTCTTTGCGCCTGGTGCCTTCTTCCTGTGGATGGGGATATCCGCGGGTGTGGTGGGCGTGATCGCCTGGTTGGTGCCCTCGTTAAGTATCGAATGGCAGATGCTGATATTTACCATTATTGCGATCGCTAGTGTAGTGGGCTGGCGTGCTTATCTGCGTAAAAGCCCTGTTGAAACAGACCAGCCTTCACTAAATCGAAGGGGTGAGCAGTATGTAGGCCGAGTCTTTACCCTGGATGCACCTATTGTAAATGGCGTTGGAAAAATTCGTGTTGATGACACCATGTGGCGCATCGAAGGCATTGACTGTGAGGCAGGAGGAAAGGTTCGCGTTGTGGGGGTTGATGGCGTGAATCTGAAGGTGGAAGCAGAAGCGTGAGTGAGCATACGCTACTTCAGCGCTACCATGCGTTTGTATGGGAGCGTGCGCCATCTTCACTGCCTGTATGGGAGTCGGTTCTTGTTTACACGGTACGCATGCTCCAGGTTCTGGTTCGTGACCTGGCTTCGGGTGATCTCAACCTGAGGGCCATGAGCCTCGTCTATACAACCCTTTTGTCACTGGTTCCATTGCTGGCCCTGAGCTTTTCAATCCTCAAGGGTTTTGGTGTACAGGAGCAGATGCGCCCCATGCTCCTTAATGCCTTTTCGACGCTTGGTGAAAAAGGGGTCGAGATTACTGACAAGCTGATTAGTTTCGTCAACAACATGAGTGTTGGTGTTCTGGGTGTAATGGGCTTGATCCTGCTGATCTATACCGTCATCGCCCTGATGAACAAGATCGAGCGCAACTTTAATTACATCTGGCGTATTAACAAGGCCCGTAGTTTCGCCCGTCGTTTCAGTGACTATCTCAGTGTGGTGTTGATTGGTCCGGTACTGGTCTTCAGTGCCATGGGTCTGACAGCTACGGCCCGGAATACGGAGATTGTTCAGTACCTGATGGGTATAGAGCCCTTCGGCACCCTGATTGCATTGTTCTTCAAATTACTGCCGATCCTTCTGGTCGTGGTTGCGTTTACGTTTGTCTACATTTTTATACCTAATACCCGCGTGCAGTTTGTACCGGCACTAGTTGGTGGTATTGCGGCCAGCGTGATGTGGAATATTGTCGGCCAGATTTTCGCATCGTTTGTGATTACCTCGGGTAATTACGCCGCTATCTATTCGGCTTTCGCGACACTGATTTTTTTCCTTATCTGGCTTTATGCCGGGTGGCTTATTCTGATGCTCGGCTCCAGCATCTCCTTCTATATCCAGAATCCTGGTTACATTACTTCAACTGGACAACGCATTCCTTCGCTGAGCAACCGCATGAAGGAGCATCTTGCCCTGCTGATCATGTCGGAGATAGGACGTCATTTTTATGAAAATCTGCCGGCCTGTGATGAAGAGATGCTGGCCGAGGCCCTGCACACAGATACACAGAAACTGGACCCGGTGCTTCAGATTTTGATTGGCCTGGATTACATTGAGCGCACCACAGACGAAGAGCGTTTCGTGCCAGGTGTTCCACTGGATGAGGCCTCGGTGGCCGAGCTTCTGATCAGAATCCGCAGATGGGGCGAAGATGAATTTTTTGAACCAAAATTATTCTCTGATGAATGGCCTGTAGAAAAGGTTCTGTCCCAGGCCATAGAGGCAGGGCGAGATGCCCTTGATGGTATGACCCTGAAGGACCTGGTGGTCAGGAAGAAAGAGAAGGAAGCCTGAAGGCAGTATTTTAGAACGCGGCCTTCTTTAGCACGCTGCGGTTTCGACCGCCTTCCTTGGCCTCATACAGCGCCTCGTCAGCCCGGCTGTATAGTTCCTCGACACTATCTCCTTCCGAGTAATCGGTAATTCCGCAGGAGACCGTGACAGGCACGGCTGTATCGCGGAAATGGAAATTCGCCTGCTCAATCACGCCACGCAGTTTATCAGTAACTGTAAGGGCATCATCCGCACTCGTTTCAGTCAGGACCAGCATAAACTCTTCGCCACCCATACGTGCGACAAAATCACTATCTCGCGTACGCTTCTTGAAGACCTCGGCAAGGATCTTTAACACCTTGTCGCCAGCCGGGTGGCCAAACTTGTCATTAATCTTTTTGAAGAAGTCGACATCAATAATGGCCAGGGAAAGGGGGCGCTGATAACGCCTGGCGCGCTCTATTTCTTCCTGTATGCGTTCATCGTAGGCCATGCGGTTGGGCAGGCCGGTCAGGGCATCCTGGGTAGCTGCCTCGCGGGCCTGTTCCAGCTTCCTGTGCAGGGTGGAGACTTCAGACTGGAAGGTGTCGAGTTGTGCGGACAGTTCTTTAATTTCACTCGCGGAACGTTCCTCGCGTTCGGTTTCCATCTTGCGGTAGGCATCCATGTGCGACTGGATGGCATCGATTCGGGCTCGTATTGATGACTTCAGGGTGTCCAGGTCCTGGGCCTCCTGTACCGAGTCTTCTATGCCCTGGACTTCTGCATTGACCCGGTCACCAAAGTCCTTACGTTGCTGGGCGGCATCACGTTCACCCTGGAAGGTGTTTTCCAGGCTTTCATCGATCTGGGTCAGGCGATCCGTCAGGTCAGATAGAAAGGCCTCGATCTCGTTTTTCTCTTCCTGAACCTGGGAGCGGGCACGGGCGATCAGGTCCGCGATATCGGTCATGCTGCGCGTGAGTGAGGCGACGGTTTTTTCACCATCGAGGCGTACTTTCAGGCGCTCGACATCCTCGGTCAGCTCCAGCGGGAGGTCCAGGCGCTCCAGTAACTGGATCAGGGCTTCGCTGGCAGATAGCTCGGCAGTACTGGTCTGCAGACCGGCAGACCAGTCCTTGAGCCGTTCTCCCCATTCCTGAAGAGATTGGGCATCGCCTGCCTTGTCCAGCAGGCTAATAAGTCTTTCCTGTTCTGCGCGATGCTCAGACGGGACCTGCAACTTCAGTATGGCCTGTCCAAGCAGGTTCTTTGTCAGCTGGAGGTCATCGGCCGCTGACTTTTCTCCGCCTTTCTGGGAGAACATGCGTTTGAAAATGCCAGAACCTGCAGTCGAACTCTCTATGGTGCCTGGTGTGTCGTTCTGCTCACCCAGCCAGGCAAGGCTATCGCTATAGAGTCTGGCAAAGGCATCGAGCAGAGGATCGAGGTCGCTATCGGCATCACTTTTGGCCAGTAGTTTCTTTAGATCAGCTCCCTTGCGCCTGATGCCCTGGGGGAGTTCTATTTTGTCGAGTATTTCACTGAGGGCGGCGGGGATATTGCTGGAGCGCTGACGTTGTTTGCGCCGCTCGTCCAGCCCCATAATTTCGTTGTTGATGTGATCGAAGCGGCTTTGCAGCTGGGCCAGCGTGATATTGGTACGAATTTCCTGTCTTAGCTGGTCCAGTTGCCTGGTCAGCGCGGGTTCAGACGGATCTGCGGCCAGGGTGAGTCGGGAAACCAGCTGGCGAAGCAGGGTCTCCTGCGTCTTCCACTGGTTCTCCTTGGCCTCGAGTTCTTCCAGGCTATCGAAGTACTTCTTCTTCCACTGGGTTGCATCTGAATCGGCATTCATGCCTTGCTCTCCGCCAATAGTTTATAGACACTATGTTGAGATTATGCTTTAAGTGTAAGTTACTGCAGAAGGTAGCCCAATAAAAGATATCTAATAACTATGAGCTTACTCGACGATTTAAAAAAGAAGGCGGACCAGAAACAAAGGGTGCATGCGGATGAATCGCGCAGGCATGCCGCATTACAGGCGAAACGCATCGAGGAGTTAACCGCTATTCTCGATCGAGTCGAAAAGTGGCTGAAGCAGTTTGCCCAGTCACTGAATGAGATTGGCGAGGAAACGCAGCTCGATTACATTATTCCAGACCTGGGTGAAATGAAGGGGCTGAGTCAGGGAGGCTATAGTGTTCAGCGCCCGAGAAGGGACCCGGTTGAGCCTGTACAGTTGCTGTTTTCCATGTTTTCCGATCAGTCATTTACCTTTGCACTGGATAGCCAGGCCAAGGCGATCAAACTCATGGACGAGATTAAGGCTGCCGGTCTGGGTGTCCATTCCTATCGTCCGGCCAGAGAGCCTTCAGGTCAAACCTCCTACATGATTACCCTGCAGGCCAACATCCCGGTACGCGTAGACTTCGTACCCACCAATGATCTTGAACGTATAACCATCCGGGTAAAGAATTTTGAGTTTCCAGGCGCTATTGAACACAACGTGCTGCCTGAAAAGATTGATGGTGCTTTTCTGGATGATCTTGGACGTTACCTGTTACACCAGAACAAGGGTTTCATGCGCGATACCGTTTCCCTCGAACTTCGCCAGCAGTTACGTGAACGGCTGGAACAGGATGCCGAGAAAAAACAAAAGGAAAATAGCGGCGCCAAAATTGGCTCGGTTCTGAAAAACCGCTTCAAGAAGATATTTGATCGCACGCCAAGGCTGAAATTGACCTACCATGCGAAGGACTATGAACTGGATCCCGAGAATGTGCCGTTTCTGGTGGGCCGCGCCAAGGAGTGCAACCTTAAAGTGATGGCGCATCATGTTTCCCGGCACCACTTCAAAATTGAATACAGAGATGGAAACTACATACTTGAGGATTCGAGTCGAAATGGGACCTTCATCAAGCCCTATGACGGCAGAGAGTTACTGATCAAGGGTGAGCGAGTCGGACTGAAAGGTAAGGGGTTTCTATGTCCTGGCGCACCTGCCTCCGAGGATCAGGAGCATCTGATCCATTTCGATGTTATTGCCCCGGGGCAGGGCTGATTACTTCACGCGTTTCCTTGTTGCCCATTTCCATGCCGTGCTGGTAGGCCTGGCCCCAGGCCAGCATTTGATGCTCAGCCAGAAGGTCCTCGGCATCTGCTGAGACTCGCCCCCCGATATATTCGGCATACCCCAGTTCATTCAGTGCAGTAACGACACCATTGGCATAGCCACGGTTATACCATTCCTGCTGCTCTTCCGGGTGTTCGAGAAATTCCCCCGCCTCTGTCTGAAGCCTTATAGCGAGCTCGACAAGCTGATCAAGCGTGGAGCGGAGTCTACCCGGAAGTCTCATGTGGTTACCTGCTGGTTGATGGGCTGAGTTTAAGCAGGAGAGTCTGATAAATCTCTCGCCCCGCTTCAAGTTCTGTCTGCTCTGAGGCGTATTCAAGAGCAGCGCGCAATGTAGCTTTCTGGCGCCGGCTGAATTCTGCCCTGCCGGGTGTAATCTGCTGGGCCTGGGCAATGGCATCGGCAGTTGATGTCAGGGCCTCGCGCGATGCCTGTGCACAATCCGAGCCTCCTGGAGGCCAGGCTGCTTCCGCATAGAAATGTAGTGCCCGGCTGAGTTCAAGCAGATGTTCCGGGCTTGCTTCCAGAGTCATTGTCTTGTCTCTTGCCATGGGCTACTCCCACTTGAACATGAATGAACCGATGATAAGGAAAACGACGCTCATGGCAGCGAGTATGCTGATCTGTGGTAAGAGCTCTCCGAGGCTGGCACCATCAATCATGATCGCCCTGGCCGCAGAAATCGTATGTGTCAGTGGGAAGATCATTGCCAGGTCCTGCACCCAGGGCTCCAGGCCTTCCAGAGAGAACCAGACGCCGGAAAGAAACATCATGGGCCAGCTGATCAGGTTGAGCAGGCCACCGGCCAGCTCCTCGCTGGATGAGCGGGCGGCAACCAGTAGTCCAAGGCTGATCAGGCTAATAGAGCCCAGGGTAAAAATCGCCAGCAGGGCCAGGTATGAGCCATGCATGCTGAAGTCGACAAAGATATTGCAGCCAATGTACACGGCCGAGTTTACGACCAGGATGACCCAGAGCCGCGAACCCAGCTGGGCCAGCAGGAATTCGAGCGCACTCAGAGGGGTGGCCTTGAGGCGTTTCAGTACGCCGTTCTTTCGATACCGCACGATAACGTAACCGATGCCAAACAGGGCGTTAAACATGATGTTCATGGCCAGTATGCCGGGTACGACCCAGTCCACGTAGCGCAACTCCTTACCGGATACCGGCTGGCGTGAAAACCTGTCGGGGTCCAGCTGGTTCAGGGCCTGCTCAAGGAAGAAGCCCTTGTCTGAGTCCTGGTTGACCCAGTAGGAACCAGAGTCCAGGTCGATCAGGAGATCAAGCTGGTGGCGTTCTATCTTGTTAATGCCCGGTTCCAGGGCATCCAGTTCGACGATCTGAATATGCGGTATATCGAGAAAGGCCACAGTCTCGGTCGCCTCAGAAACGACGCCAACCATATAGCTTTTGCGTTCATCGGAAAAGCCAAAGGCAAAGCCGGCAATTAGCAGGACAGGAAACAGGATATTCCACGCCAGTGCCGAGTGGTCTCGCCAGAATTCCCGGTTTCTGGCAATAAAGACCGATTGCAGGTGCCGCGGATTAATCACTGGTTCTGCTCCGTCAGGGTCAGGAACAGGTCTTCCAGGGTCCGCTCACGGATGCGCAGATCCTTAAGTTCAAGACCGGCTTCCATCAGCCGACGTATTTCCTGGTCGATGTCCTGGGTGAGGATCTCAGCGACACCACGGTTTTCATACACCTTGAACTGGTTTTTCTGCTTCTCGGAGAAAACTGCCAGCGGCAGGGTGAGGACGATGTCGTTGAAATGCTCCCTGAGCAGGGCGTCTGGCGTACCCTTGGTCATGATGCTGCCCTCGTTCATGATGATGATTTCATCGCAGAGTGCGTAGGCTTCTTCCATGTAGTGCGTGGTCAGGATAACCGTCTTGCCCTGGGCGCGGATTTCACGGATCAGGGACCAGAAGTACTGTCGCGCATGTGGATCCAGACCCGTGGTGGGTTCATCCAGGAAAATAATATCCGGATTGTTAATCAGGGCAATGGCCAGTAGCAGACGCTGGCGCTGCCCGCCGGATAGTTTGCGTGTTTCCTGCCCGAGCAGGTCCTTTAACTGGAACTGCGCGACCAGCTCATCCAGCGGCGTGGGGTCGGGGTAAAGACCGGCAAATAATTGCAGGGCCTCGTTGACGGTGATGAAATCCTGCAGGGCGGTATGCTGAAACATGATGCCCGCCTCATTGCGCAGGTCCTTGTTCAGAATCTTTCCCTTGTAACGAATACTGCCGGAGTCCGGGCTGGTGATGCCTTCCAGCATTTCTACCGTGGTCGTCTTGCCAGCACCATTGTGTCCCAGTAGCCCCATACACTGCCCCGTTGGCACATCGAAACTGATTCCACGCACGGCATGTATGTTGCCGAAACGCTTGTGCAGGTCGCGAACCTCGATGATGTGGGCTTGGGCCATTACGGGTCTGATTAAAACAGGGAGCTAGAAAGCCCACGAGTTTATCTGACCACCTGGGGTGGGGCTAGTCGTTATTCGGCCTGAACCAGTGTGCCATTCTGCATATCGCGTATGGCCTGTTTGATCTCTGTCTGGGTATTCATGACAAAGGGACCATAGCGTTCGATGGGTTCTCCGAGGGGCTTGGCAGCAACTAGCAGAAAGGCTGTATCTGAATTTGCCTCGATCTGCACAGTCTCTCCGCTGCTTAGGACGGCGAGTTCGCGTTGACCGACGGCCTGGTCTTCTATCTGGCAGTTGCCTTCATAGACATAGACAAAGGCCGTGTGCTCATCGGGTAGTTCCTGTGTGAATATAGCCCCCCGGTTGAGTTGCACATCCAGATACAGGGGCTGGGTGCTGATACCTCTGACTGCGCCTGCTGTTTCCTGATGCTGGCCGGCAATGACATGGACGGTTCCATCTTCATTCTGTAGTACCGGGACCTGTTCAGGTTCATATTCCTGGTACTGCGGCCTGCCCATTTTCTGATCAGCAGGAAGGTTTACCCAGAGCTGAAAACCCCACATCAGGCCATCCTGCTGTTGCGGAAGTTCAGAGTGGATAATGCCACTGGCTGCTGTCATCCATTGCACACCTCCACTGCGCAACTGGCCAGTGTGCCCCATGCTGTCTTCATGTTGCATGTGGCCTGCCTTCATATAGGTAACCGTCTCGAATCCGCGATGCGGGTGGGGCGGAAAACCGGCGATGTAGTCATCCGGGTCGTCTGAACGGAACTCATCAAGTAGAAGAAATGGGTCCAGGTTCAGTAGTTCTGGAGTGCCAAGGCTTCGAAACAGGTTTACGCCTGCGCCATCACTGGTTGCTGAAGCAGTAATGACCTGTTCTACGGTGCGTTTTTTCTTTTGAGAGTCCATATGGTTTTCCATGGTCTGGATTGAATAATTTTGAGACACTTTGAAACGACGACAGTTCTCAGGAAAGGTAGCACATGGACACACGCCGTCTTGGCAAGGGTATGTGGGTAGCGATGTGGTTGCTGGTACTAGGCCTGCTGACCCTGGGGTTTAATTCCATGCTGGAAAAGCAGCGTAACCCAAATGCATCACCTGAAAGCTTTACCGCAGGTGGTATGCGTGAAGTGGTGCTGAAACGAAATCGCTATGGACATTATGTGGCCAATGGCAGCATTAATGGCTATCAGGTTGAATTCCTTCTGGATACCGGTGCGACGACCGTTGCTGTGCCTGCAGCGACAGCTCAACGGCTGGGGCTACGTGAGGGAGCGAAGCTGCAGTTTGAGACAGCCAATGGTACGACCTATGGTTATTTGACCAGGCTTGATCATGTGGGGCTTGGGCAGATTCGTATCGATGATGTCAGGGCCAGTATTAATCCCACCATGGAAGGAGAATCGGTATTACTGGGGATGACTTTCCTCAAACACCTGGAATTCACCCAGCGGGGGGATACCCTGATTCTGCGGCAGTATTAAGCAGATTGTTGATTTGTACTAAAGGTCAATAAAGGAACTGTTTTAGCGATTTCCCCGTGCGGTGAATCACAAAAACGGGTAATCAATAAAGACATTGAAGCTGAAATTGTCTAGTTTGCAGGTTAAGTCATCTTGATTGAGTCTTTCGAGGTAGTAGAGATGGAAAGCCGCACATACATCATTGGTCGCAGCCGTACCTGCGATATCCAGGTAGACGATCCTACTGTCAGTGGTCGTCATGCAGAGCTCATTGTTATTGGCAATGATATGCATCTCATGGATCTGGGCTCAACGAACGGTACCTTTATCCTGCGTTCCAAAGGGTTCGAGCAATTTAAGGAAGGCTATGTAAGTGCAAAACAGAAGGTGGCCTTTGGCCATTTTGTCTGCTCGATTACCCAGTTGCTTGAGATGGCCAATAATGCCGACATGACACACGAAACCAAGATACTGCAGATGAAAGCCAGGGCCTCGTGATGGACTTTTGCTTATAAGGCGAATCGATATGAAAAGGGCGCAGATATCTGCGCCCTTTTTTATTACAGGCCTGAAAGTACCTTGTCGGCCGCCGCAATCGTGCTGTCCAGGTCTTCCTGGCTATGGACACTGGAGACAAAGCCCGCCTCGTAGGCTGAAGGCGCCAGGTAGACACCCTCATCAAGCATGCCATGGAAAAACTGGTTAAAGCGTTCCAGGTTGCACTGCGTTACCTGGGCAAAATTCTCTACCTTGGCTGTGTCGGTAAAGAACAGGCCAAACATGCCGCCGACCTGGTTGCTGGTCATGGCAATGTTATTGGTCTTTGCAGCATCAAGAATGCCATTGACCAGGTAAGCCGTCTTTTCAGTCAGATCATCATAAAAGCCGGGCTCAGAAATGATATCCAGTGTTGCAAGACCAGCTGTCATGGCTATGGGGTTCCCTGAAAGGGTGCCGGCCTGGTAGACAGGGCCTAGTGGTGCCAGGTGTTCCATGATTTCACGCTTGCCGCCAAAGGCGCCAACGGGCATACCACCGCCAATGATCTTGCCCAGCGTGGTCAGGTCTGGGGTGATGTTATACACCGACTGGGCGCCACCAAGGGCTACGCGGAAACCGGTCATTACTTCATCGAATATCAGTACCGCGCCGTGTTCATCGCAGACTTCGCGCAGGGTTTCGTGGAAGCCTGCTACAGGCGGAATGCAGTTCATGTTGCCGGCAACCGGTTCCACGATAATGCAGGCTATCTCGTGCCCCCGTTCTTTGAAGACTTCACGGACCTGTTCGCTATCGTTGTAGGTGAGGGTCAGGGTGTGCTCGGCCAGGGCAGCAGGTACGCCAGGTGAACTGGGTACACCTAGTGTCAGGGCGCCTGAGCCGGCCTTAACCAGAAGTGAATCACCATGGCCGTGATAGCAGCCCTCGAATTTCACGATAGTATCGCGTCCGGTATAACCGCGTGCCAGGCGGATGGCACTCATGGTGGCCTCAGTCCCGGAGCTCACCATGCGCACCATGTCCATGCTGGGCATGATTTCACAGATGCGGTTTGCCATGGTGGTTTCAATGGCAGTGGGTGCGCCATAGCTCAGTCCCCGCGGGATGGCTTCCTGTACGGCCTTAATGACCTTTGGGTTGGCATGGCCGGCAACCATGGGTCCCCAGGAACCGACGTAATCGATATAACGCTTACCTTCTACGTCGTAGAAGTAGGCGCCTTCGGCATGATCGACAAAGATCGGATCTCCACCCACGCCCTTGAAGGCACGTACAGGTGAATTAACGCCACCGGGGATGTGTTCCTGGGCCTGTCGAAAGAGTTCATGTGAAGTCGTCATACCAGAGTCCTATACCTATGGTGCGAAAGGGTCAGGATTGTACACAGCCAGGCGGTATCAGAACAGGGAAGCAAGGTCTGAGGCGGCCTTACGAATGTCTGGACGGCCAAAAATACCATTAACGACAGCAATCATATCGGCCCCCGCTGAAATGATGCTATCAGCGTTTTGCCGGGTGATGCCGCCAATAGCGCAAATGGGTATATCCAGATACTGGGCCTGTTCCAATATATCCAGCTCGGCCTGGATAGCATTGGGTTTAGTCGGCGATGGGAAAAACCGGCCAAAGGCTACGTAGCTGGCCCCTGTTTTCCGAGCATGCTCTGCAAGTTCGATGCGGTTGTAACAGGAGGCGCCAATAACGGCCTTGTTTCCCAGGGCATGGCGGGCATGGGAAATACCCTCATCATCCTGACCAAGGTGCACGCCATCGGCCTCGCTGCTTCTGGCCAGCTCGACATCATCGTTGATTATTAACAGGGCATCATAGTCATGGCAGAGCCTGGCCAGGGCGCTGGCCTGCCGCTGGCGAAGTTCAGCAGGTGACTGCTTATCACGGTACTGCAAAATTCGGACACCGCCTTTGAGAGCCTGCTCAACCTGTTCAAGTAGTGTCGTTTCAGGAGTTAAACGATTATCGGTAATGGCATAGATGCCCCTGAGCCTGCTCATGGTGCGCCTTCGCTATCATCTCCGGCAGACCAGAAGAAGCGGTTGGGCATTTTCTGGCCCATGCCGGTACGGTAGCCACCATTGAGTGCCTGCCAGGTAAACTCCTGGGCTTCAAGTGCGGCCTGTCGGGGCGTTTTACCCTGGGCCAGCAAGCCAGCAATCGCGGCGGCCAGGGTGCAGCCAGAGCCATGGAAGCTACCTTCCAGTCTTGGCCAGCTGAAGGTCTCCAGTTTCTGGTCTTCACCGTAAAGTGAATTAATGACCTCGCCAGTTTGCTCATGGGCACCAGTGATGAGGACATATTTGCAGCCATGATCCAGAAGGGCCATGGCGCAGGCATCGAGGGTGTCTGATTCAGGAGCCAGTTCCCTGGCTTCTGGTGTGTTGGGTGTCAGGACGGTGGTATAGGGAAATAACAATTCAATCATCGCCTCCCGTACGCTGCGCTCAGAAAGCGAGTCGCCCCCCCCGGAGGCCATGACCGGATCCAGCACCACGGGTACTTCGGTGTAATCGATCAGAATGGAATGGATTGCTTCGACGATTTCGACAGAACCGGTCATGCCTATCTTGATGGTATGCACGGGCATATCTTCAAGCACGGTACGGGCCTGTTGTATTAGCATTTCAGGTTCTACCGGCATGAAGGAATAGACATGCGAGGTGTCCTGCACGGTCAGAGCAGTAACAGCAGAGCATGCGTGGCAACCCATGCTGATCAGGGTTTCGATATCGGCCTGAATACCGGCACCCCCGGTGGGGTCATGCCCCGCCATGGTCAGGGCAATCGGAAGTTCAGGGCCAAGCATTTCGTTTGTCTTTGGGGTCATTTGGAAGCGGTTTGTGTGATAACGTAATTTTCAGCAACAATAGAATCTGATTGTGAATCGATGAGCTCGAAGTAATGAAGACTTATATCTGTGTGATCTGCGGCTTTATTTACGATGAAGAAAAAGGATTACCTGACGAGGGTATTCCACCAGGCACTAAATGGGAAGATGTGCCGGCCGAGTGGCTATGCCCCGACTGTGGAACGACCAAGGCCGACTTCGAGATGACGGAAGTTTAGGCTGGTTTCGGCGTTAACCATGGAATTGCTTCGTCAGCCAGGCAGTTTTGGCGGACATCTCTGCCGAGCAGGTCCATTTGTAAGCCAGATCCAGGTTCTCTCCCCGTACATAGGCACCATGCCCGCGTACAACGACAATGGGATTTTCACCCAGTAGTTCGGTAATTATGCCGGGAGCATCCGACAGCACTTTATCGTACGGTAAATCCACCACGGTGATTTTCTTGAAGTAGTACTGCCCTTCAAAATCTTCGGGCACGAAGTCTTTCCCGTCCATGGTGATTGCAACCAGGTGGGGTACATGGCTGTGCAGAATGGCGCCTACTTCTGGATATTTCAGATAGACCTGTCTATGGAGCTCGCTGTCCAGCGAGGCGCTTTTGGGCGGTTCTTTGTCAAGTTCTGAGTAGATGAGTCGTTCGGCCGTAATGGTGTCGGCACAGGCGCCCGTTGGCGTGATGTAGTAGGCATTACTATGCCGATGCCGGCAGGACGCATTGCCCGAGTGTGAGTCGTTGTAGCCATAAAGCCTGAGCCAGCGGTAGTAGCGTGCCAGTTGTTCTCTACGGTACTTATCCATGGATGCTTCCGATTAATGCTATAGGTTAATTATAGCTTTCTGATACGGGCTCATCTGAGGCTGATGATCTGCCAGCCACGTGATTCGGCCTGTGCTTTCAAAGGTTCGTCTGGATCAACCGCTACGGGATTACTGACGCGCTCAAGCAGGGGTATATCGTTGTGTGAGTCGCTATAAAACCAGCTTCCCTCGAGGTCGTGGTTATATTCCTGCATCCACATCTCCAGACGTTCGACCTTGCCTTCCTGGAAACAGGGGGTGCCTTCGATTTCGGCGATGAACTGGCCGTCTTTTTCCTTCAGGTCAGTGGCCAGAAGATTATCGATGCCATAGGCCTGAACGATCGGCTCAGTCACGAAACGGTTTGTGGCGGTTATCACCAGCAGGGTGTCACCCTGAGTTTTATGTGCATCTATGAGCGCCTGGGCGCTATCCAGCATGATCGGCCTGATGTAGTTCTGCAGGAAGTCCTCGCGCCATTGCAGTAGTTCATCACGGGGATGTTCTGTCAGTGGCCTGAAGGCGAACCGGGCATACTCATGAATGTCGAGGGTGCCGGCCTTGTAGTGGTCATAATAATACTGGTTTGCACGGGCATATTCCTCGCCATCGACTTTGCCCTTGTCGATCAGAAACTGGCCCCAGAGATAGTCGCTGTCACCTGCTAGCAGGGTATTGTCGAGGTCAAAAATGGCAAGGCTCAAGGTGGCTTCTCTTCTGTAAAATGGAAGGGGATGGCTATTGTACCGATTCGTTATCAGGCGAATCCAGCGCAGGGGCAGGTAATCTTGCCTGTGCCTGAGGGTTATGGAAGAATGAAAGCAATAGTTGAATTACGGTGATCGCAAGTGATTGATTCGCAAGGCTTCAGACCCAATGTTGGCATTATTCTGACCAATGATCAGGGTCATGTTTTCTGGGCCAAGCGAAAAGGTCAGGATGCCTGGCAGTTCCCTCAGGGTGGTATCAGCAAAAATGAGTCACCCAGGGAGGCCATGTATCGCGAGTTATATGAAGAAACGGGGCTGCAACCAGATCATGTGGAGATTATTGGCCAGACCCGTCGCTGGCTACGTTACCGCTTGCCCAAGCGTATGATTCGCCGTCATTCACAGCCCTTGTGTATTGGACAGAAGCAACGCTGGTTCCTGTTACGCCTGGTCGCTGATGAGCACTGTCTCAAACTCGATGCGACGGCAAAGCCCGAATTCGATGGCTGGCGCTGGGTTGATTACTGGCATCCTGTCCAGGAAGTAGTGTTCTTTAAGCGCAGGGTTTACCAACTTGCCCTGAATGAGCTTGCCCCCTTGTTGTTCCATAATGAGGCGCACACTCCAGAACAGGAAAAACATAAGAACAGACGCTAGAAAATAACTATAAACTGAATAACCCTGTCTGGAGGATCGGGTTACCCTTATGCTCGACATACTGCGACGTATCGTACAGGAAGTTAGTACGGCAAAGGATCTGGAAGAGGCCCTCAATATTATTGTTGAAAGGGTTCGTGAGGCATTGGAGGTTGATGTCTGCACGGTTTACCAGGCCCTGCCTGACCAGTCGGAACTGCTTCTAAAGGCTACCTCAGGGCTACCCAAGTCCTGTGTTGATAATGTGCGCATGAAATATTCAGAGGGTCTGGTTGGCCTGGTTGCTCAGCGCGCTGAACCGATTAACCTCGAAAACGCCTCTGATCATCCCCGTTTTAAATATGTTGCCCAGACCGGTGAAGAGGCCTACAAGGCCTTCCTCGGTGTACCGGTAATCTACCAGCGCAAGTTGCTCGGTGTACTGGTAGTCCAGGACCGGAGCAAGGACCGCTTTGATGATGAACATATCGCCCTGCTGGTGACACTGGCCGCACAGGTTGCCGGCGCCATCAGTCATGCCAATGCAACCAGTCAGATCCTCGTGCAGCCCAAGAGCCAGACCTCGATACCGGTTGATTTCAGTGTGCCTGGTATCTCAGGGGCACCTGGTGTGGCCATTGGTACAGCAGCGGTGGTGTTCCAGGAATCTCGCCTGGACAGTGTGCCAGACCGTGCCCCGACCCATGTTGAGGAGGAAATAAAATCTTTTCATAAGGCTGTGCAGAAGGTTCAGGACGAGCTAGAAGAGATCAAGGTCAAACTGGGTGACCGTCTGCCGGCCGAAGAGCGACTGATCTTCGATGCCTACATCATGATGCTGGACAGTGACACCCTGGTCGACGGCACCATTGACAAGATTCGTGATGGTAACTGGGCGCCTGGTGCTCTGAGGGAAACGATTAAGGAAAACGTTCGTATTTTCGAGGAGATGGATGACCCTTACCTGAGGGAGCGAGCCACGGATTTACGTGATATTGGCGAGCGTGTTCTTGTTAGCCTGCAGTCGGCACAACAGCGTCGCACTGGGTATCCGCAACGAACCATCCTGGTTGGTGAAGAGGTATCTGCGACCCAGATGGCCGAAATCCCTCATGAGGCGCTGGCTGGTGTAATTTCTATGAAGGGCACGGGTTCCTCACACGTTGCCATACTTGCTCGTGCCATGGGCGTGCCTACCGTGATGGGCGCAGCCGATTTACCCGTTGAGCGCATGGAAGGGCGTGAGGTTATTGTGGATGGTTATCGCGGCAGGATTTACCTGCAACCCAGCGATGCTATTCGCGAAGAATATATGCGCCTGTACCAGGAAGAGCAGGAGCTTTCCCAGGACCTGAAAAAGCTTGCGGGTGAGCCGGCAACCACGCCTGATGGGGTGACCATCCCTGTTTACGTGAATAGTGGTCTGATAGCTGATCTTGCTCCATCACTGGATACCGGGGCAGATGGTATCGGTCTTTACCGAACTGAAATTCCCTTCATGGTGCGTGATCGCTTTCCGGGTGAGCGGGAGCAGACGCTACTATATCGTCAGGTATTATCCGCCTTTGCGCCAAGGCCGGTGACACTGCGCACACTTGATGTTGGCGGAGATAAGCCGCTGCCTTACTTTGAGTTCGAAGAGGACAATCCCTTTCTGGGCTGGCGCGGTATACGCGTTACCCTGGACCACCCGGAAATCTTTCTGACCCAGTTGCGCGCCATGATGCTGGCCAGCGAAGGTTTGAATAATCTGCATATCCTTCTGCCCATGGTGAGCTCAATCCGTGAGGTAGAGGATAGCCAGAAGCTGGTTGAGCAGGCCTATGAAGAGCTTGTGGATGATGGGTATGATCTGCTGTATCCGCGTGTCGGGGTCATGATCGAGGTACCCTCGGCGGTTTATCTTTCAGCGCAACTGGCCCACCGTGTGGACTTTCTTAGCGTGGGTACGAATGACCTGATTCAGTACCTGCTCGCCGTGGATCGAAATAATTCACGCGTGGCAGACCTCTACAATATGTTCCACCCATCCGTACTGCGTGCGCTTAACCAGATTTATCAGGGCGCCAGGCAGGAGGGCACCCCCGTGAGCGTATGTGGTGAGATGGCGGCTGACCCGGAGGCAGTCATCTTGCTATTAGGTATGGGCTATGACGCGCTGAGTGTCAGTGTTGGAGCTTTGCCTCGAATTAAATGGGTTATCCGGAATATTGAGCAGGCCAGGGCCAGGGACCTGTTCCAGCAGGCCATGGATATGGACGAGCCGGCACAGATCCGCAGTATGCTGCAGAAAACCCTGGTTGATGCGGGGCTTGGAGGCCTGGTTCGCCCCGGTAAGGACTAAACCTTTAAGGTTAGAATGGTTTGAAGACTACCAGGATGACAGCGGCCACCAGAAATGCCAGCGGCACTTCATTAAACCAGCGAAACCAGACGTGGCTATGTGGATTGCCACTACCCTTAAAGGCTTTAAGAAGATGCCCGCACCAGAAATGGTAACCCACGAGCAGGGCTACCAGGGTTACCTTTGCATGTACCCAGCCCATGGTCTTCAGACTTTCAAGCGGGAAGTAGGTCAGCATCCAGAGCCCAAGCACCACGGTGAGAATCGCCCAGGGGGTAACAAAGTAATACAGCTTGCGTTCCATGATCTCGAGACGTTCACGGGTAGCTATATCTTCAGACATGGCATGGTGGACAAACAGGCGGGGCAGGTAGAACAGGCCAACATACCAGGAAACCATGAAGACGATATGGAAGGTTTTTAGCCATAGGTAGACGTTGTCCATTATTTTTAACCTTTCTTGTTAATCATTTCCTGGATGGACAGCTCTACGCGATGCATGTCCATTTCACCAATCTTCTTGAACTGAATCTTACCATCAGGGCTGATGAGGAATGTGGTTGGAGTGAGTTTGACATTTCCAAAGGCCCTGGCTAGTTTGCCATCACTGTCCATGACTATGGGATAGGGTAGCTGCCGCTTTTCAGTGAGTGTGCGCACCTGTTCAGCCGGATCATACTCCATCGCAATACCGATGATATTCAGGCCTTGTGGGTGTAGCTTCTCATAGAGCTCTGCAAGGTGGGGTTGTTCCTTAAGGCAGCCTGGGCAGGTCGTGGCCCAGAAGGTAATGAGTACTGGTTTTCCCTTAAGGTCACTTAGCTGGAAATTTTTGCCGCCAAGGTCCTGCATGGCAACATTGGGTGCGGCCTGGGACAGGCTGCCAGGGGTCATCCATAAAATGCCGGCAATGCCGAGAACGATAACGAGTACGCTGGTGATCAGGATATCTTTCTTGCTCATGCTCTAAAAATCCAATGTGGTCATATATATTCTGGCAACAGGTTTAATAACGGTAAGCCGCCTCAATTCGCTCTCGGGTTAACACACCGTAGACCTTGTAAATTGCCGGGGCGTTCATGCGATGGACGTAGAGAGCTTCAGCCTGATGATTGTCCAGTGCTTCCCGAGCTTCCTGTAATGTTGCATTCAGGTCAATGGCAATAACTTCATAACGGGTGGCCGGTATCTTCAGTAGGTCTATTTCTTCAACACTGGATTCTTGCAGGTGGCGAGCAAGGTCTACTGCAGGCATCAGCGCCTTGTAGTCTGCTTCCTGCTTGATCAGTATCCAGTTCGGAGAATCTTTCAGGGCCTCCTCACAGGAACCTCGGTCTAGCGTTGAATGCAGTTCTGTAAAATTACGCTCCATACTAGTTGCAACCCCCTGTCGACGCAGTGCCTGGGTAACGGGGTCATTTTTGTAATCGAGTCCACGGGCTCTTAGCAGGGTGATGAAGATGGAACGCTGCCTGAACACTTCGCTGGTCGTCAGGTTGGCGACGATTATAGCCAGCATGCCAGGCAGGATAATGGCGGGACTGTGGGTCAGCTCCATCATGGCAACGAGCGCAGCCAGTGGTGCCTGCAGGGTTGCTCCCATCATGGCGCCGACACCCAGCAGGGCATAGAAACCGCTATTAGTAGCGGTCTCGGGGAACAGGTTTACGGCGATAACACCTACAGCACCCCCCATGGTTGCCCCAATGACGAGGGTGGGGCCAATTAATCCGCCAGGAATGCCCAGCCCTACAGCGGTAGCAGAGGCAAACAGTTTAAACAGTGTGATGCCGAGTAGTATGCCCAGCCCCAGCTTGCCCAGCAGTGCATCATTCATGGTGTCATAACCCATGCCCATGATTTCAGGGAATGGGGCTGCACAAATGCCAACAATGATGCCTGCCAGTGTCGTCCTCACCCAGAATGGCAAATGACTGAATCTTGTTGCTGTAGTTTGTAGCGTGCCAATGAAGCCGCTGGACAAGATGCCGATTATGAGCCCCAGAACGAGCACGATGCTAAGCTCGGTCAGGCTGTTCAGCACCATGGCTGGGGACTGGATAATAGATTCGGAACCAAAGAAAAATATGGAGACGGCATCGGCACTGACAGCAGCCAGGATGATGGGCGTGAAGCTGGCCAGGGTATAGTCCATCATGATGACTTCCAGGGCGAAAATAACCCCGGCCAGTGGTGTGTTGAAGGAAGCGGAAATGGCTGCTGCCGTCCCGCAACCAACAAGTGTTCGGATAACGTTATTTGGTAAAGCTAAATGCTGGCCAAGCAGGCTGCCGCTTGCAGCACCGAGGTGGACAGCAGGCCCCTCTCTGCCGACGGAGTGCCCTGTAATGATTGCCAGGGCAGCGCCAATAAATTGCAGGATAGTCGCCCTGAGGGTCAGGTAACCCTGATGGTAGGAGAGCCTCTCCATAACATGCACGATGCCGACGACATTTGAGCCCCTCGAAAAAAGATGGAAAATGGCGCCTATTAGCAGCCCCCCGGCTGTGGGTATGGCGATACGCCAGTACACGGAAAGTGACTCATAATTCTCCCCGTCAGAGCCTGGCAGCAGGCCGAGCTGACCCTGGTCTATGACCCAGCGGAACAGTGAAATAACCAGGCCAGCAGCTATCCCTGTAAGAAGCCCGAGCAAGGATAGTTGTAATAGCGCGTCCTGCCTGGAAAGTTCGAGGCGTTGTGCATCAACCTTTGAATGAAAGCGCTGGAATATATGCGAGAGGCGATTCATAGCGTCATTATGCCAGAGGCGATGTTGGCTTTGCCGGAAAAGGCGAGATTCCACCGGCTGTATTGAATCTGTATGATAATCCGTCTTCAAACGATTCAGGAGATGATCCGTGATCAAGGTTGGTGTGGTCGGGGCAACAGGCTATACGGGTGTAGAGTTACTGCGGTTGCTGGTACCGCATCCCGAGGTGGAGATCACGGCGATCACGTCACGCAAGGAGGCGGGGAGCAGGGTTGATAGCCTCTTTCCTAGTCTGCGAGGTTATCTGGACATCTGTTTTACAGATCCTGTGGAGGCCTCGTTGGGTGATTGCGATATCGTATTCTTCGCCACCCCGAATGGTACAGCCATGAAAATGGTGCCTGCCCTGCTTGAGAGTGGGACGCGGGTTATCGATCTTGCCGCTGATTTTCGTATTCGCGATGTAGAAACCTGGTCAGACTGGTATGGGCTGGAACATGCCTGCCCCGATCTTCTGAGTGAAGCTGTTTACGGTCTTCCAGAAATCAACCGTTCAGCTATTGCGGGCGCTCGTCTGGTTGCAAATCCTGGTTGTTATCCCACAGCAACAACCCTTGGCTTCCTGCCATTGGTGACCCATCAGGGGCTGGTGGACAGAAATCATCTGATTGCTGACTGTAAGTCAGGCGTTAGTGGCGCGGGTAGGAAGGCCCAGGTCGCTACGCTTTATAGCGAGGTCGACGAGAACTTTAAGGCCTACGGCGTTGCCGGGCACAGGCATTTGCCAGAAATAAGGCAAACTCTGGAGACCTGTGTCGGAGAGCCTGTAGGGCTGACCTTCGTACCCCATCTCACACCGATGATTCGTGGCATTCATTCAACTCTGTATACCAGGCTGCAGGATAAGTCTGTCGATCTTCAGGACCTGTTTGAAGATTATTATGCGGACGAGCCTTTTGTGGATGTCCTGCCGCAAGGTGCGCACCCAGAAACCAGGAGTGTTCGTGGCGGGAATGTCTGTCGTATTGCAGTGCACAGGCCGCAGGGAGCAGATACGGTCGTCGTGCTGTCGGTGATTGATAATCTGGTCAAGGGCGCGGCTGGTCAGGCGATTCAGAACATGAATATCATGTTTGGTTTTGATGAGCGACTGGGTCTTGCCCAGCCTGCATTGTTGCCCTGAGGCTGAGTCAGCGTGGTAAAAAAGAAGAAGTTTAATGCCTCAAGGACAGGCAGCTACCATATCCGTCACCATGACCCGGTGAAAAAGTATGTGATCCAGGGCGGTGTTTTTGCTCTGGTTGTTGTTCTGGGATGGGCCTTGTTTCACCTCGGTTTCCGTTTTAGCGGATTTGAGGAAATAGCCGCAGAAAAGAATATTTACACCCTGCAGGAACGGGTTGGCTTTCTGGAGGCAGAAAATCAACGCCTGAGTGATGAAGCCGCCTATAATGCCCGCAGCAGCAAGATTGAGCATCAGGCTTTACAGGATATACGGACTGTTCTCGAGGAAAGAGATGCCGAAATACTGACTCTCAAGGAGGAGCTAGCATTTTATAGAAGTCTGGTTTCTCCCTCCGATATGAGACCTGGCCTGCACATTCAGAGTCTTGAGCTGGAAAAGGGCGGAGCAAAAGGGGAATATCGCTATAAGCTGGTGCTGGCACTTGTCCGTGGACAAAACCGCTATGCTAAGGGTAGTGTCAGCATGAAAATACATGGCCTGGTTGATGGCAAGCCTGATACTGTAGAGCTCAAGGGTAAGGATAAGGGGCTCTCGTTCTCATTTCGCTATTTTCAGCGTTTAGAAGGGGATGTAAGTTTGCCTGAGGGTTTTGAGCCACAGTCAGTACATATTTCTGTCTTGCCGACGGGCAAGAAGATGGATCCTGTCGAGCAGGACTTTGCCTGGCAGGTGCTTTCAGAGGAAGGAGAGGTCTAAATGTTTGGTAGAAACAAGAAGGTCAATTCAACCCGAATTGAGACTCTTGTCGGGAAAAATACCTGTGTCACCGGTAATTTAAGTTTTACGGGTGGTTTGCATGTAGAAGGCGAGATTGATGGCAATGTTCACGCCGGTGATGACAGCTCCGTGTTAATCCTGAGTGAGGACGGCGTCATAAAGGGCGATATACATGTCCCCAATATGGTACTGAATGGCACGGTTGAGGGAGATGTATATGCCTCAGACCATGTTGAATTGGCACCGCGGGCCCGTATTAACGGCAATGTTTATTATCACCTGATCGAAATGTCCATGGGCTCAACATTAAATGGTAGCCTGATTCATCAGGAGGGAGGAAAGCCAAAGCTGGAATACAAAGGGCCTGGGCAGGATGAGGAAGAAGTTGCCAGGGCCGAGACTAAGTCGAAAGAGTCAGGTGCTGATGAGAGCCCTGATAGTTCAGCTAAGGGCGCTAAT
Source organism: uncultured Ectothiorhodospiraceae bacterium (assembly GCA_964641615.1). Classification (GTDB taxonomy): domain Bacteria; phylum Pseudomonadota; class Gammaproteobacteria; order J044; family J044; genus JANTGN01. The sequence continues at coordinate 122,428 of CAZXNH010000004.1, forward strand.
AAAACCATGGCGGCGGCCGGGAATTCTTGACCGCTTCACTGGGGAAATGATAGCTTTGCCGAAAATTGATTCTGGAGTACCCCAAAATGACTGAAACAGCTACTGCAACTGCAACTGATGATCCTGTTATCTTTACCGAGGCTGCGGCCCTCAAGGTCAAGGGGCTGATCGAGGAAGAAAACAACCCCAACCTGAAATTACGAGTTTTTGTAAGTGGTGGCGGTTGTTCTGGCTTCCAGTATGGCTTTACCTTTGATGAGTCACTGAACGATGGCGATACAGCGGTTGAGAAAGAGGGCGTGACCCTTCTGGTCGACCCAATGAGCTTCCAGTATCTTGTAGGTGCTGAAATCGATTACACAGAAGGTCTTGAGGGTGCGCAATTCGTTATTCGCAATCCCAATGCAGTGACTACCTGTGGCTGTGGATCATCATTCTCACCTGCCTGATCAGGAAAGTTGTTCGATAGGAAAAAGGGGCTGTAATAGCCCCTTTTTTATGCCTGGTATATGCCACCGAGTATTAATTCTGTTCGAGCCCCTGTGACATCTGGCAGATTGCCATGCAGGCCTTTCAGCGTTTGTCTTGCCAGCCAGGCAAAGGCCATGGCTTCAATACGGTCTGGTTCGATGCCCAGGGTGCTAGTGCTGGTCACATTGCGTCCGCCTGCTGCGGATTTAAGGCGCGCCATGAGGTGCTTATTATAGGCGCCACCTCCGCAAACATAGATTGATTCGCTCTCAGGGGCCATTTGCTCAATACCTAATGCAATGCTGCGAGCACTTAATTCGACCAGAGTGGCCTGAATATCTTCCGGATTGGATGACGCAATTGAATGAAACTGTTCCAGCCATTTGAGATTGAAAAGCTCTCTACCCGTGCTTTTGGGGGGCGGTGAGGCAAAGTAAGGTTCCTCAAGCATGGTTGTCAGCAAGGCATTATCGACGGTACCAGATGCTGCCCAGGCTCCATCCAAATCGAAAACTGTCCCCTGGTGTTTCTGGCTCCATTCATCCATCAGGGTATTTCCGGGCCCTGTATCAAAACCGATTATGGCCCTGTCGGTGGATAAGCGGGTAATGTTCGCGATTCCTCCGATATTCAGGATGACTCTGTTTTCATCGGACGAATAAAACATTTCCCTGTGAAAGGCTGGCACCAGAGGAGCCCCTTGTCCGCCAGCTGCAATATCCCGTCTCCTGAAATCTGCGATTACAGTAATCCCGGTTAGTTCGGCAATACGGTTAGGGTCACCAAGCTGCATGCTATAAGCAGCCTTGCCGGCGGGGGCATGTGAAACAGTTTGGCCGTGGCTACCAATGGCCTGAATGTTTTCTCGCTTCAGTCTGGATTCTTCCATGAGCCTGTTAACACAGTCTGCATAGGCCTCACCAAGCAAGGCGTCCAGCTGCCCAATTTCTTCGAGTTGCCCGAGCCAGTCCGGATGTAGGATATTGTTGATCTGCTGTTTGAGCTCAGGTTTAAAGGCGCTGAAATGCCAGGCCAGGGGGGTAGGTGTGGAAGTCTCGAAATCGACCGCTATGGCATCAATGCCATCCACGCTGGTTCCAGACATAAGCCCAATGTAAATCTCACTCATGGGCGGATGCCATTACAGATCGCTGGCTGCCTCGGCATTAGCAATAGTAGTGCGGCGGTAGAGGTCAAGTTGGCTCAGCAGGGTCTGGCTATGCGCGTTGAAGTCGGCCATGTATTTTTTGGGCAGTGGATCAGCTGCAGGGAGTTTTACACTGAGTGGGTTTCGGTGTACGCCATTGACGCGAAATTCATAGTGCAGGTGGGGGCCTGTAGCCAGGCCAGACATGCCAACGTACCCGATGGTTTGTCCCTGTTTCACACGGCCACCCGTTTTAACCTTTTTATTGTAGCTGTTGAGATGTGCGTATAACGTGCTGTACCTGGAGCCGTGCTGAATAATGATTACCCGTCCATAACCACCCTTGCGGCCCTTGAATACCACTTTTCCATCACCGACAGACTTGATTGGGGTGCCTTTAGGGGCGGCATAATCAACACCCTTGTGCGCACGGACCTTGTTCAAAACAGGATGTTTGCGATTCAGGTTGAACCGAGAGCTAATTCGAGTGAAGTTAACCGGTGTGCGTAAGAAGGCCTTGCGCATGCTGCGGCCATCAGGGCTGTAATAGTCGGTTTCTCCATCAGGTCTCTGATAGCGAATGGCCTGATACGTGCGGCCCTGGTTAGTAAATTCCGCGGCTACGATTGCACCATCTCCAATCTTGTCACCTTCGCGAAAAAGCTCCTCGTAGATGACAGTAAACTGGTCCCCGGTGCGGATATCCAGCGCGAAGTCGATATCCCAGCCAAAGATGCCGGCAAGTTCCATGGTGATATTGTCCGAGAGCCCTGCAGTACGACCTGCCATGAACAGGGAGTCCTGGATTGTGGCACTGGCACGGTTGGTGCGCTTCTCAACCTGGTGTTCGAGCCTGGAGACCTCGTAGCCTTCGTCGTTTTTGCTTACAAGCAGGTATTCCTTGTCATTGGGCTCATAGACCAGTTTCTGTAGCTGACCCTCATGCTTTGTAACCTTGACCACCTGTCCGGGGTAGATCGATTTCAGGGTGTCTGAGGCGGTTTTGTTAGCCAGGATAAGTTTCAGCTGGCTATGGATTTCCAGTTTGCTGAAAATACTTGAGAGGGTATCGCCGGACTTGATGGTATGGCTGATCCAGTTTTCTGGCTCTGGCTCAGGAATCATCGTGATTAGTTGGGGTTCAGTGACGGGCTGCAGCAGATCCTCTAACTGGCTTGACTGGTCTGGCAGGGTCAGGGTTTTACGAATCCGTGTGCTCTCGGGAGATTTTTGGGTATCATGCTCAACCGCCTGCGGGGGTTCTTCTATGGCAGGTTGTGAGGAGTCGTCCCGGCTGAAAATGATGGTAAGTATGATCAGGACGAGAGCTAGGAGTGCAAAAACAATCATCCACCGAACCCAGGGTAGTTGCTTCTGTGACCTGGGGTCGTTCTTATAGTCTCGGTTTAAGGATGTTTGGTAATCCACGGAATCTTATCCAATTTTTGGAGAACTTAGCCCTCTGGGGCGGCCTGGTCAATACCTCGGCGCTCATTTTCAGGGTAATAGGCCGGGTTTTCCAGTGATATTGAACAAAATGTACAATTAAGCATTTGTTCCAGGCAGAAAAGTTATCAGGAACTCAGAAATGACGGCGATTGAAGATTCATTAAGTATCATCCGGCGTGGAGCTGAAGAAATCCTCCTTGAAGATGAGCTGGTTAAGAAGCTCAAGAAGGGCCGGCCACTAAGGATTAAGGCCGGATTCGATCCCACCGCGCCAGATCTGCACCTGGGGCATACGGTACTGATCAATAAGCTCAGGCAGTTTCAGGACCTGGGGCATGAGATCCTTTTTCTCATTGGTGATTTCACCGGCATGATCGGAGACCCAACGGGTAAAAGTGCCACCCGCCCACCGCTTACCAGGGAGGAGGTTAAGGAAAATGCGGAGTCTTACTGCGACCAGGTGTTCAAAATTCTGGAGCCTGGTAAGACCAAGGTCGTATTTAATTCTGAATGGATGGGAAAATTTGATGCATCGGAGCTTATCCAGTTAGCCGCATGCCATACCGTTGCACGCATGCTAGAGCGTGATGATTTCAGTAAGCGGTATAAGAATGGGCAACCAATCGCAATACACGAATTTCTCTACCCTTTGATCCAGGGGTATGACTCGGTTGCATTAAAGGCTGATGTTGAACTTGGAGGGACAGACCAGAAATTTAATCTCTTAATGGGGAGGCACCTCCAGGAAATAAACAACCAGGAACCCCAGGTAGTATTAACAATGCCGATACTTGAGGGGCTGGATGGTGTGCAGAAGATGTCCAAGTCCCTTGGGAACTACATTGGTATTACTGACCCCTCGGATGAGATGTTCGGAAAAATAATGTCAGTGTCAGATGATCTGATGTGGCGATATTTTGAATTGCTGAGTTTCAGGCCAATGGCAGAAATCGAAGGATTTAGGCTGGATATTGAGAATGGGAAAAATCCACGCGATATCAAATTCCTCCTAGGGGAGGAGTTGGTCGCAAGGTTCCATTCTGCTGCAGAGGCGCGAAATGCCAGGGATCAGTTTGTCGCGCGGTTCCAAAAAGGCGCAATGCCTGATGACATTGAAGAAAAATCGATATCTGCACCGGATGGAGAAATTGGTATTGCCAATCTGCTTAAAGATTCAGGTTTGACACCCAGTACCTCTGAGGCGATCAGGATGATCAAACAGGGGGCGGTAAAGATAGATGGGGAGCGTGTTGAAGATACTCACTTGGCTCTTTCGGCTGGAACGACGCATATTTACCAGGTTGGTAAGAGGCGTTTTGCGAAAGTTACTTTATTCTGACAGTCAGGGTTTTAAGATAGAAAAGGCGGACATTAGGTCCGCTTTTTTTCGCCTTAATTATTACTGGCGCGCTACTTTATTCGTCCTGAATAACGGGAATGTGAAGAGATTTAATATTTTCTTCATAAAACGCTTGACCCATTTATCCATACCCCTATAATACGCGCCCTCGCCACCGGAACGGCGGACCTGAAAACCTTTGAAAAAGGTGTATTTCAGGGGTAGCAAAAAAATGTGGCGGCAGGGGTTGACGATCTATTTAGACTCTATATAATGCGCGCCTCGCTTGCTTGCCGAGCAGGGAAGTGAAACCCGAGGTTGACAACAGGATTTGTGATCTGTCACAATTCTCGGTCTTCGCTGAATGAATGTCAGTGACGCTTATTAACAATATGTGATCAAGTAATTTGTGCGGATGCTCGTATCTGTGAATTGCAATGCAAATCATTAAGATGTGAGTAATCACCAGTCGATTTATTTCGATTAATTAAATGATTACTTTTCATCAAAGTAATACCAGTAGCTTCGGCTACAAAAAACTTTGAACTGAAGAGTTTGATCATGGCTCAGATTGAACGCTGGCGGCATGCTTAACACATGCAAGTCGAACGGTAACAGGCGGAAGCTTGCTTCTGCGCTGACGAGTGGCGGACGGGTGAGTAACGCGTGGGAATCTGCCTAGTAGTGGGGGACAACCCGAGGAAACTCGGGCTAATACCGCATACACCCTACGGGGAAAAGAGGGCCTCTCCTTGGAAGCTTTCGCTATTAGATGAGCCCGCGTTAGATTAGCTTGTTGGTGGGGTAATGGCCTACCAAGGCGACGATCTATAGCTGGTCTGAGAGGACGATCAGCCACACTGG